>JBPCXV010000116.1:0-11767 GCA_051008235.1 Pseudohongiellaceae bacterium
CGGCAAAACCAAGCGAGTGGGTTCTGCTGTCGGCGGCGACAATATGGCTGCCATGCAAAAGCCCGGTAATCTGCGACACGGCCACACTCACCACCATATCCCTGTTCGGCGTGGGACTGGCCGCCAGTACGAAAGTGGCATGGACGGTTGCATCGCCGGGGTCCCCCTCGGTTACATTCGCGCCGCCGTCAATGCTGACATCCGGCACGATGAGCGGCAACGGATCATCATCAATGATGGTTACCGAAGTAGTGGCCGGACTGTAGCTCACCCGCGCCCCGGGATTGGTCAGCGTCAGGCTGATGGTTTCGTTCGGGTCGTAATCATCATCGTTAAGCACCGTCAGCGTAACTGTCTGACTGCTGTCGCCCGCAGCAAAGGCGATGGCCGCAACAGATGGCGCCGCATAGTCAGCGTCGCTTGCCGTGCCGCCCAGGTCGTAGCCCAGGTCAAGCGCCCTTTCCAGCCTGCCGACACTCAGTTCCACAGTGAACAGCAGCACATCTTCCATCACCTCGCTGACCTCGGTGGCAGAGGCAGCCACGCCAAACACTATCTCGCTGCCATCGCCGATGACGCCGCTCGCCTGAGCGCCACTTATGCCCGCCCCGCTGGCACCGCTGAGGTTCAGCAGCACCGTCTCGTCATCTTCATAAGCGGCATCCCTGGCCACTGTTACCAACACAGTCTTGCCCACCTCGCCCGGGGTGAAGGTCAGAATGCCGGCGGCGCTGGCATAGTCTTCGCCGGCAATGGCCGTGCCGTCCGATGTGGCGTAAGCCACTGTCACAGTCTGCGCCGAGGGCGGCAGCAGGCTCACCGCAAACTCCAGCGGCTGGGCGGGCGTCGCTTCCACCACCCTGTCGGTGGCAGCGACAGACAGCATCGCCATGCCTTCATCATCAAGCACGCTGACCGACGCGCTGGATGGCATGCCCACTGAATAACCAACAGCATCAACATCGGCAACCGCCACCAACGCCATGGCAAAGCTGCCGAGGCTGGCGCCCGGATCATCCTTCACATTGGCAATAGCAGTCAGGGTGAAACTCGCCGCACTCTGCCCAGCCATCAGGGTCAGGCTGTCCGGCGGCATGGCGATGGCCGTGTCTATCAAACTGTCCGCATCCATAACAGCCAGGGCCACAGTCAAATCCTGATAGGGCGCCGTGTCCGCGGCAAGGGTGAAAGTGGCCGCTTCCCCTTCCAGAACAGAATCAGGCGCCGCGCTGATGGACATAACCGGCACATCGTTGTCATTGATGGTGCCGACCAGCTCAACACTGGCAACACCGCCCGACAGCATTGCGTCCCGCACATTGGAGAGGGTCAGGACAAGCGTCTCGGCATCCTCGTCAAGCTTATCGTCAATAACGCTCACCGTGATTTGCCTGCTGCTCAGACCAGGTGCGAAGGTCAGCCTGTCGGTGGCGGCAGTGTAGTCTTCGCCCGCTATGGCGGTGCCATCCGCCGTGGCATAGTCCACCACCACAGTCAGTTCCGACAGCGGCCTCAATGCCACAGTGAATGCCAGCTGGCCGCCCTCGGCTGCGGCGCTGTCGCTGCTTGACAGCAGGGACATATCATTGTCATTGATGGTGCCGATGGCGGCATAAACGACAGCGCCGCCCGGCAGGGTTGCGTTGCCCGCTTCGGAAAACACCAGCGCAAACATCTCGGCATTCTCGTCAACATCGTCGTCGGCAATACTTACAGTAATAGTGGCACCAGTCGCGCCCGGCATAAAAGTCAGCACATCGGCGATGGCCGTGTAGTCTGCGTCTGCCCTGGCAGTCTGGTCCGATGTGGCGTAGGCCACTGTCACAGTCTGCGCCGACGGCGGGTCAAGGCTCAGCGCAAACTCCAGTGATGGGGCTGGGGTCGCCTCCGTCACAGTGTCGGCGGCGATTGACAGCAGCGTTATGCCCTCGTCATCAAACACGCTGACCGTAACGGCGGATGGCGTGCCAACAGTATAGCCAGCCATCTCGGTGCTGATGACAACCGGCGCCAGCGCCAGCGTGAAACTGCCGAGGCTGTCGCCCGGGTCATCCAGCTCGTTGTTCACGGCGGTCAGGGTGAAGCTGGCCGCGCCTTGCCCAGCCGTCAGGGTCAGGCTGTCCGGCGGCACGGCAATGGCGGTGTCTATCAAACTGTCCGCATCGGTATGGTTCAGGTCCACACTCAAATCCCGACGCGGCGCTATGTCGGCAACGATAACGAAGATGGCCGACTCCCCTTCCAGCACGGAAGACGGTGCATTGACAGACAAGGCCGGTACATCATTGTCGTTGATGGTTCCGATGGCCGAACCGGTAAGGATGCTCGCCCCGGCGCTGGCATTGGATAGGGTCAGGGTCAGGACTTCCGCATCTTCATCAAGCCGATCATCAACAATGCCTACCGAGATGGTCTTGCTGCTCTCCCCCGGCATAAAAGTCAGTGTGCCACTCTCTACTATGTAGTCAACGCCCTCAGTCGCCGCACGCATTCCGGCGCCGCCATCCGGGCCATCCGAGGTGGCGTAGCTCACTGTTACCGTCAGCGCCGAAGGTGGCATTAAACTCACCACAAACTCCAGCGGCAAGGCAGGTGTCGCTTCCGTTACCCGGGCGGCGGCAACCGACAGCATGGACATCCCCTCATCATCCATAACGCTCACCGAAGCGCTGGTCGGCATGCCCAGCGCATAGCCGCTGACATCAACATCGGCAACAGGCACCAGGGTGGCAATGAAAGTGCCGAGTGTGGCGCCCGGTTCATCCGTCTGGTTGTCAAGGGCGGTGATGCTGAAGGTCGCGCTGGTCTGCATAGCCGTCAGGGTTACAGTCGCGGGCGGCGCGGCGGCAAGAAGGTCTGCACTTGTGTAGTTCAGGGCAACAGTCAGGTCGCCCACAGGCGCTATGTCGGCGGCGATGGTGAAGCTGGCCGCGTCGCCTTCCATAACAGCAGCAGGCGCCACGCTGATGGACAGCACAGGCACATCATTGTCATGAATAGTGCCTATGACCGACGCATTGACAATGCTAGCCCCGGCGCTGGCATTGAACAGGTTCAGCGTAAATCTTTCGCTGTCCTCGTCAAGCCGATCGTCGGCAATGTCCACAGCAATAGTCATGCTAGTTTCGCCCGGGGCGAAAGTCAGCCTGCCGACAGCGGCTGTGTAGTCAGTGCCCGCAGTCGCCGCGCGCATTCCGGCGCCGTCGCCCGGTCCGTCGGTTGTGGCATAGCTCACGATGATGGTTTGCGCCGATGGCGGCAGCAGGCTGATGACAAACCTCAACGGCTTGGCTGGCGTCGCCTCGGCAACACTGTCCACTGTGGTTACGCTGCCCATACTCGCCACCTGCTCGGCGGCGATTGACAGCATGGACATCCCCGCATCATCCAGCACAGTAACCGATGCGCTGGCGGGTGTGCCCAGGGCATAACCGGCAACCGCCACATTGACCACCGGCGCCAGCGTTACCGCAAAACTGCCGCGGCTGGTGCCCGGATCATCCAAACCATTGGCCACGGCAGTCAGCGCAAAGCTGGCGCTGGTCTGCCCGGCCATTAGCGTCACACTTTCCGGCGGCATGGCAACAGTATTGTCTATCAGGCTGTTCGCATCCGTGAGGTTCAAGGCCACAGTCAATTCCCGGTGCGGCGCCAGGTCGGCGGCAAGGGTGAAAGTGGCCGCGCCGCCTTCCATAACAGAAGCAGGCGTCGCGCTGATGGACAGGGACGGCACATCATTGTCATTGATGGCGCCTATGGCCGAACCATCGGCAATGCTGGCCGCAGCGCTGGCATTGGACAGGCTTAGGGTGAACTGTTCTGTATCTTCATCAAGCAAGTCATCGGTTACGCTCACCGTTATCCGTTTCTCTGTCTCGCCCGGCATAAAAGTCAGTCTGTCGTCAACAGCCGTGTAATCCGAACTCGCAGTCGCAGCGCGCATTCCAACGCCACCATCCGGTCCATCCGATGTAGCGTAATCCACCTCTACTGTTTGCCCAGACGCCGGACTCATCGCCACCACAAAAACCAAATCCTCACTCTCGCCAACAGCCACATCGCTAACCGACAGCGCCGCCGTCCCCTCATCATCAAGCACATTGACCGATGCGCTGGCAGGCGCGCCCACCACATAACCGGCAGCGCCAATGTCGGCGACCGATGCCAAAGACACAGCAAAGCTGCCAAGACTCGCGCCCGGATCATCCACCCCATTGTCCACCGCCGTCAGCGTGAAGCTGGCCGCCGTCTGCCCCGCCGCCAGAGTCAAATGGTCAGGCGGCATGGCAACCGCGCCGTCTATCAAACTGTCCCCATCGGCAATGCTCAACGCCACGCTCAATTCCCGCAGCGGCGTCGGCACAGCAACAACGGTAAAAGTAGCCGCCGCCCCTTCCATAACGGCAGCAGGCGTCGCACTGATGGACAGGGACGGCACAGCCACCGCAATCTGCAGCAGATTGCCGGCCTCATTGCCATTGCCGGCAATATCGGTAAAGGCATCCGCTGCAACCGACACAGTCGCTATGCTGGTGGCGCTGCTGGCGGCGGCAGTAAAAGTAACCGTGTATATAGTCGCACCAGCATCAGCCACCAGCGCAAAGTCCGACAGGTTGCCGCCGCTAACCGTGATGTCGCCCACCGCCAGGCTAACCGTTTCGCTGGCAGTCAAGGTAATGCGCGTGCTGTCGCCAACAGTCAGCAGCGACGCGCCCGCAGCCAAAACGACAGTCGGCGCCAAAGTGTCAAGGTTCACCCTAAGCTGGTCAGAAGCTGTAGCCAAATACACATCGCCACTTTCCGTCTGGGTGGCAGTGATGCGCCAGTCGCCATCATTGCCATCCTCGGCATCGCTGCTGTTGAACGCACAGTCGGTGCCACCCGAACTCACCACTACGCCCTGGGCATCAAGCGTCTCACAGTTGCCACCCGCCCCCGGATTGCCGAACGCCACCTCCGCTGTAGCGCCCACCGCCGTCAGCGTTTTCCTATACCAAACACTTGAACCCATGCCAGAAACATCATCAAACACCGCATCCACAACAACCGTCGCCCCAGACTTAAGATTGCCAATGGTCAAGCCCGGCCTGGGATCATTGATAACCCCGTCGCTGGCGCTGACGCCACCATCCACAGCCAGCCGCACACTTGGTTTGGCCGAACGAATCACCGCCCGAACGGGAATATAAAGTATCGCATCGGCAAACTCATTGTCGTTGCCCGCCAGGTCGGTAAAGACATTCTCCGACACATCTATCTCAGCAGTGATGGCGCTAAAGCTAAGCTCGGCAGTAAAGCTGGCCGTATAAACGCTGGTCTCCGCCAACTGCATAAAGTCAGACAGACTGCCGCCAGTGACACTGATGTGCTCCTCAGCAAAATTGCTTGCCTCGCTGACAGCGAAGGTAATAGTGGTAGCCCTGCCGCCAACCAGACTGGTATCGCCCGCGCTAATGGCGATACCCGGCGGCGTGGCATCAAAGGTTACGGTCAGCGGGTCGGAAACATTGGCAACCTTGGCACCCCCCGCCTCCGTCTGGGTAACTGTAATAGTCCAGTCGCCATCAGATGAATCGCTGCTCTCCACAAAGCTGCAAGTGGCCAGGTTCGCAGTAACCGCACCGGTTGCGGTAACGACAAAATCGCACAGCCCACCCGCACCCGGCCTGCCATACACCACAGTTTCAGTGGCGCCGCCCGCCCTCAGACTCTTCCTCCGTAAAAATGTCCCGGCGGGATGCAAGGCTTCAACAACAACCGCCGCACCAGCCACAAGATTGCCGATGCTAAGAGCCGGGCTGGAATCATTGGTAATCCCATCGCCATCGCTAACCCCCAGGTCCGAGCCAACAGCCAGCGCCACCGTCGGCTTGGCCGACAACACCAGCGCCGCCACCGGAATCTCCAGCACAAGGCTGGCCTCATTGCCATTGCCCGCCCGGTCAGTAAAGGCACCGGCAGCAACAGAGATGCTGGCAGTAAGCGCAGTCAAACTGGCAGCAGCCGTGAACCTGGCCGTATAAGTGTTAGTGCCGGCAACCAGCACGAAACCAGACAAGACGCCACCGCCAACCCTGATGTCATCCGCAGCAAAGTCAGTCGCCTCGCTAACAGTGAAGGTAACAAGAGTCGCGCCATTCGCATTGAGCGCAGCAGCCCCGGTAGCCAGCGCAACAGTCGGCGCCACGGTTTCCAGTCTGAGCGCCAGCGTCTCGGAAGCAGTGGGCAGCTTCACATCCCCCGCCTCCGTCTGGGTGGCGGTGATGCTCCAGGCGCCGTCATTGTCGTGGTTGTCCAGGCCGCTGCTGAAAAAACATTCATCGCCCGAACCGGTGCTGACTCCCGTCGTATCAAGCGTCTCGCAACTGCCGCCCGCGCCCGGCCTGCCAAACACCACAGTCGCGGTTGAGCCGGAAGCGGTGATGGTCTTCCTGACGCCGCCGCCCGGCCCGGCCGCCTGCACCACAACCGTCGCCCCGGCAACAAGATTGCCCAGGGTGAACACCGGAAAGACGCTGTTGGTCAGCCCGTCGGTAGCGCTGGCGCCGGCGTCCGACACCAGGTCCAGGCTTGGCTTGGCCGAGCGGCTGGCCTCAACCGCCACCTCCAGCACATTGCTTGCCATGCCCCCATTGCCCGCCGTATCGGCGTAGGCATTTTCATTGATGGCAATGCTGGCAGTAATCGCAGTCCTGCTGAAAGCCGAAGTGAATGTAAAAGTGTAATCCGTGGCCGACCCGTCAACGGCGGCAAAGCCGGACAGACTGCCGCCACTCACGCTGATGTCATCAATGCCAATATCAATGGCTTCACTGGCGCTAACGGTAATGCCAGTGCTCTCGCCGCCCTCAAGCCTGGCCACTATCACCGTTGCGGCGTCAGGCGTGGATGCGGTGAAGCCCCCTGTCACCAGCACAGCCGTTGGCCGCACAGTGTCAAGCACAACCAGCAAAGAGTCGGAAGTCGTGGCCGCCCGGCTGCCGCCAATCTCGGTTTGCGTGGCGCTGACGCGCCAGTTGCCGTCACTGATGTCGCTGCCGGCAGGGTTGAAAAAGCATTCATCCATCGGCTCGCGTGTCCGCGGGCGCCCCTCCAGCGCACGCCAGTCCCGGCAGCTGCCGCCGGCGCCCGGCTCGCCGAACACCACAATCTCGCTGGCAGCCAATGCGGTGATGGTTTTCCTGATGAAAATGCGGCCATCAGGGCGCAGGGCATCAACAAACACAGTCGCGCCAACCACCAGGTTGCCCAGCACAAACACCGGCGTTCTCTCGTTGGTGATGTTGTCCCTGGCGCTGACGCCATTGTCCGAACTCGCGGCCAGGTCCACAGTCGGTTTCTGCGATGGCCCGAAGCCAGCCTCCACAATGGCAATGCGCAGCACATTGCTTGGCCTGTCGTTGCGGTTGCCGGCCAAGTCCGTAGCGCCGCCCACCGGGATGGAAACTGTGGCGGTGGTGGTGGTGGCGGCGGCGATGAAGGTCAGGGTGTAGCTGCTGGAATCAGGTATCGCTGCAACACCGGCAATGTCGCCGCCGCTAACCGCTATACCATCCGCAGCCAAGACAAAATCCTCATTGGCGGCGGCGATGATGCTGGCAGTCGCACCGACAACAATGGCCAGGCTGTCTATGTCAAGGCTGACTACCGGCCACAGAGAGTCAAGGGTTACCGTCAGCGGCTCGGCAGCGCTGGGCAGCCTGCCGTCCTCCGTCTGGGTGACGGTGATGGTCCAGTTGCCCTCGGCCGGGCCACCGACAGTGCCCAGCCTGCAGACATCCGACGGCGGCCCGGAGGCATTGCCGCCAGCCGCAAAAATACCCTGGCACTGCCCGCCCATGCCGGGGTTGCCATACTGCACGGTTTCGGTGGTGGCGGCGGCCACCAGCGTTTTTCTGCTAATAGTCTCGCGGCTGGGGCGCAGGGCATCAACCACAACCCTCGCACCAACCGTCAGGTTGCCCAGGGTGAAGGTCGGTCTAATCTCGCGGGTGAGATTGTCGCTATCGCTGACCCCTGTATCCGAGGCCGCAATCAAATCCAGGGTCGGCTTGGCCGACGCAGGTTCCACAACAAGGATGTCCAGCACATTGCTGGCCTCGTTGCCGTTGCCGGCGATGTCCGTATGGCTGTCCGCCGCCACCGAGATGCTGGCGGTGGTGGCCGTGCTGCCTGCGGTAAAGGTGGCGGTATAGCGGGTGGCAGACCCGGCCACCGGCGCAAAACCCATCAGGCTGCCGCCGCTGACTGCAATGTCCCCGGCAGCCAAAGTGCCAGCCTCGCTGACCACCACCGTAACGCCGACACTGCCGCCGGTAACCAGACTGCCCGAGCCGTCCCGGCTCAGGGTGATGCCAGGCCGCACATTGTCAAAGCGCACCGTCAGCGGGTCGGAATCAGTCGGCGGCATGATGCCGCCACTCTCTATCTGTGTGGCAACGATGGTCCAGTCGCCGTTGCTGCCCGCATTGCCCTCAAAGCGGCAGGCGGTTGCGGCGGCCAGCGCAACATCCCCGCTGGTGGCGTCAATGTAGGCGCATGACCCGCCCAGACCCGGGCTGTCAAAGACCACAGTCGCGCTGCCGCCCGCCGCCACTATCACCTTCCGGTAGATAAGCTCCGTGCCAGCCGGGTAGCGGGCGTCAACCACCACAGTGGCGCCGACCAGCAGATTGCCCAGCACAAAGCGCGGGCCGCCCGCATTGGTAATCCTGTCGCTACCGCTGACCCCCGTATCGGAAGCCAGCGTCACACTGGGCTTGGCCGATGCCACCACGCCCAGCACGACGATGTTCAGCAGATTGCTGGCCTCATTGCCCCTACCCGCCTCGTCGGTAAAAGTGTTCGCGGCAACCGAGACGCTGGCGGTGAACCCGGTGGCGCCAACGGCGGCTATAAAGGTGGCTGTGTAGAGCCTGTCCCCCTCCGGCGCCGCAAAGCCGGTCAGGCTGCCGCCACTGACGCTGATATCTTCCTCGGCAAAATCATTGGCCTCGCTGATGCGCAGGGTGATGGCAGTGGAACTGCCGGCCGCCAGGCTGGTGGCTCCGGCGGCTATCACAATGCCCGGACGAACGCTGTCCGCTATGGCGATGCGCAGTTCATTGCTGGCCTCGGGGTTGGCATTGCCCGCCAGGTCGGCAAAGGTGCCCGCGGCCACATTAATGGCGGCGGTGATGGCCGTGTTGGTGGTGGCGGCGGTGAAGGTTATCGTGTAGTCGGTGTCGCTGCCCGCCGCCCGGGCAAAGCCTGACAGGGCGCCGCCGCTGACGCTCAGCTGGTCTGCCGCAAAATCATTGGCCTCGCTGATGGCGATGGTGACGATGCTGGTGGCGCCCCCGGCGGCCAGGCTGCTGACGCCGCTGGCAAGGGTGATGGTGGGCGCCCTGGTGTCAAGGGTGATGGTCAGGGCATCGGCGTCGGTGGGCAGCTTGTCGCCGTCTATATGCCTGGCGGTGAGGGTCCAGTCGCCGTCATAAGCCTGGGCGGTGGCGGCAGTCAGGTCGCAGTTTGTCTGGTTGGCAAGGGGCGTCCTGCCCTGTCCGGGGTAGAAGCGTGTGCAGTTGCCGCCCGCGCCCGGCTGGCCAAACACCAGCGTCGCACTGGTCGCCGCGGCCTCTGTGATGATGGTTTTCCTGTAGCCGAATTGATTGGCGCCGAGTTCGGGCGGCGCCGTGAATTCAACTGTGGTAGTCGCGCCCGCCGCCAGATTGCTCAGGGTGAAGCTCGGCTGGGTGGCATTGGTCAGCCTGTCGTCGGCGCTGGCGCCTGTGTCCGAGGCCAGCGTCAGGCCCGGCTTTGCCGACGGGGGAATGGCCGCAACAACTATATGCAGCAGATTGCTGGGCTCATTGTTGTTGCCTGCCCTGTCGGTGAAGCTGTCGGCGGCAACGGCGATGACGGCGGTGATGGCGGTCAGGCTTCTGATGCCGGTGAAGTCAAGGGTATAGCTGTTGCTGCCCGTTACTTGTGCAAAGCCGGACAGACTGCCGTCGCCACTGACAGTGAAGTCGTCCGCCGCCAGACTGCCGACTTCGCTGAGGGTGGCGGTGATGCGGGTGGCAAGGCCGCCGGCGACGGTGATGGCTGTTACGCTAAGGGTGATGGTCGGCGCCACGGTTTCAAGGGTTATTGTCAGACCGTCGGAACTGGTGGGCGCCCTTCTGCTGTCGCTGTCCGCATGGACGGCGCTGATGCGCCAGTCGCCGTCGTAGGCGTGGTTGGCAAGGCTGTCGCTGAAAGCACAGGCGCTGCCTGAGCCGGTGGACATTCCCTGCGCATCCAGCAACTCGCAGTCGCCGCCCGTGCCCGGGTTGCCGAACACCACAGTGGCAATGGTGGCGCCGGTGGCGCCCGGGGCAACCACCAGTGTTTTTCTGAATCCGGTATTGTCGGGAAAGACGGCCTGCACAGTAACGGTCGCATCGGCTCCGAGGTTGCCGAGGGTGAACTCAGGGGCAATGGCGTTGGTGAGCCGGTCGCTATTGCTGGCGCCATTGTCCGAGGCCAGGGTTATTGTTGGTTTGGCTGACGGGGTTAGTATCGCAACGCTGGCGCTGCCAGCAGTGCTGCTCACATCGTAAGTGGCGCCAGACAGCATCGTTAAGGTCAGGCTGCCTGGGTCCGCACCACCCGGGTCTCTGGTGTTTACAGTGAGCGTCGAACTGGTGTCGCCGAATGGGAGGAAGACTCTGGAAGGAAGGGGGCCTGGCACCAGATCGCCGACGGAGGAGAACTCCATGTCAAGAAACCTTTGTGCCCCAAGTCCGGGAATGCTAATGGTGAAGACGATGGCGTCGCCAGCGAGAACATAGTCGGGCGCCGATACAGAAATCAAGGGAGGACTGTTCTCGGGCGTGTCGGCCTCGTCATCTACGAGAGTGAAGGTGACGCTGTTGGACCCGGTTGCGCCATTGCTCATAATGCCACTGGCAGGTGCATTGTAATCGCTCGTGGGCAGCAGCGTTACGGTAATTGTGCAGCTGCCACGGTATAGGGCATCCGCATGCGGCTCAACGAGAATGACGGTGCTGCCACCGCCGTCAAACTCTGGAGGGAATAGCGGGATAGCGTTATGGTCAAGGCATTGGCGGCGCGACTCCGCATAATCCAGAATAACCTGAATCTCCCTGAGCGCCGGTGGCGCGCCGCCGCCCAGGGTAGGGTGCCCTCCCCAAACAGAAACCCTGAAGTCCAGCACAGGGCGAGGAAGGCCTTCAGTGACAGCAGTCGGGCCATCGGGAACAATAAACAGATTCGGCAGCGCTTCGTCATCGGCAACATTGATGGTGGCGCTGCTCGCCGAGGCATTGACAACATAAGCTGTGTCATCCTGCAATCTGGCAGTCACGCTGCCGTTCAGGGCGTCTTCCATATCGTCATTGACTATGGCAATGCTCAGGGTGGCGGTGCTGGCGCTGGCCGCCAGCCTGACCTGATGGAGCCCGACATCGGCGGCGGCGATATAGTCGCCGTTCTGACTTACCGCCACATTCACGGTCAGCGCCGCATCCGGCGCCAGGTCGGAGGCAAGAGTGAAGACTGCATGAACGGCAGCATTGCCGCCGCCGCCTTCCCTCACATCGCTGACTGCGGCTATGCTGATGACCGGATTGTCAGCCGCAACGACAATGCTCAGTTCATCGCTTGCCGCATTGCCGTTGCCCGCCCGGTCGGTGAAGCGATTCGCAGCCACGGAGATGCTGGCGGTAAGGCTGGTGTTGCGGCGGACGGTGGTGAAGGTCATGGTGTAGTCGTTGGAGTTCGC
>JBPCXV010000117.1:0-79842 GCA_051008235.1 Pseudohongiellaceae bacterium
GACACTACGCCAACTATCACGGTTGGCAATGTTGCGGATGCTGCCATGCTTACGCTTGTTGCAACCCACACAGATTCAACCGCAGTTACTGTTACCGCTACTGTTGCAGGCACGAGTCAAGATGTTGATTTCACCGCGCTCACACCAGATGGTGTCTGGACCATCATCGCCACGCATACCGAGCCGGGCAAAGTGCCGGCCAGTTCCGCCGCCGATGGCCTGATGATCACCATTGACACCACCGCGCCGGTTGTCACCCTTGACAAGAACCCTGACATGAGCTTTGCCACATCAAAAACTTATGCCGCCTCCGACGCTGACGCAGACGGCCTGACCTTGATGCGGGTCAGGGAACAGGGGCCGCCCACGAATCCCGCAGACCCCATTTGCCCGGCAAACCCGTTCAGCAGTCTCCCATACACAGAGGGGGCTGACGTTGTAGTAACCGCCGAGAACCAGAACGGCTCCTATCGCTGCTTCTATTCTATTGATCTGGCAGGCAACCTCAGCGATGTCACCAATGCGGGGGGGACCAGCGATCAGATTGGCGGCATTGACCAACCTCCAACCGTCACGCTGAGTGCCGGGGACATCACTATCAATACCGGTGCTACCACTGTCATTACCGTCGCCATCAGTGAGGCAGTCACTGGCTTTGTAGTGGGAGACATCACTGTCAGCGGCGGCGGCACCCTGGGCACCGACCTTGCGTTGGTGACAGGCTCCACCAACTACACAGTTACCTTCACTGCCGGTAGCAGTGCCACCACCGCTACCCTCTCCGTCCCGGCGAATTCCTTCAATGATACTGATGGGATAACCGTTGACAGGGCAGCCGATGGCAATGAAGCCAGCAACATGCTGGAAATTACTGTTGAAGTGGCGGCACCTACCGCGGCTATCCCCCGGGCCAGCTTCAGCACGACCACCCTCTCGGTAACCGAAGGTGATGTTCTTGAGGTCGCAGTTAATTTGACCGCCGTTGCCAGCACCGGCAATACCATTGAGGTATCGGTATTGGAGACTCGCGCAGCACCGTCGCAGACCAGCGTGTTTATTGACAGTGCCGAATACCATACTGCAAACGTACTGGGATTTGAGACGGACGGTAGTGCCTCTACTGAAACCCGACAGTTCACCATTGATAACGACATGGTGACCGGTGGCGGCGGCACCATTGTGCTGACCATCGTTGAGGCGCAACACACAGGCGGCACTTACACCATCGGTGAGTCCACTACGCTCACCATCACTGTCGCCGATGCGGGCGTGTCGCCCACAGTCACAATCGCCGCAGGCAACTCGCCCATTCGCGAGGGCACTAATGCCACCTACACCCTCACCGCCGACCCGGCCCCGAGCGGTGCTGATCTGGTGGTGACTGTGGATGTCTCCGGCATTACCAGCTTCCTGATGGACGGCATGTCGCCCAGCGCGGTAACCATCGCCGCTGATGCGTCCAACGCCACCCTGAGGGTTGTGACCGAGAATGACATGGCGGTGGATAGCAACGGCTATCTTGTTGCCACAGTGGACGCAGGCACCGGCTACATACTCGGCGACCCGAGTGCCGCCTCCGTGCTGGTGCTTAACGATGACTTCACTTCGGGCAACCCCCGAATCAGCCTCAGCTCAAGCATCCCCACCTCGGTTACCGAAGGCGATACGCTGAACATCGTTGTTGTTGCGGACCCCAGTCAAAGCACTACCTTTTCTTCCGAGGTGGTGGTATCCCAGTCGCGCCAGTTTATTCCGGCTAGCCAGCTTGAGTCTGGTCGTATGATTTTCAATAATCCGACTGCCACGGCCACCATGATAACCGTCACCGTCACCCTTCATGACGACGAGATGGTCGGCGGCGGCGGCACCATAGTGCTGACTATTCCTCCCATTTCTATCGTCTCCGGCGATGGTTGGGTGGTTGGCGACCCCAGCACCATCACCATCACTGTTGCCGATGCGGGTGTGCCTGTTCCGCCCATACTTTCAATCACAGCCAACAAGACGGAAGTGACAGAAGGCGCCGCAGACGCAACGGTTGTCTTTACGGTTACATCAACGGAGGTGATTACGACAGGGCTGGCAATGGAGGAGCAACCGCATACCGGTGTGGCTGTCTCTTATGTACCGTCCGGGGATGATGGCTGGTTGCCGCAGTCGCAGCAGGGTGGCAGGGATGTACAGATAAGTATCGGCGGTTCAATGGCGACCTTCTCGGTTACCATTGATGACGATGATATGGATGAGGCTGATGGTACGCTTGTCTATACCATCAGCGCGCCCCGCGGCTTTGATTTGGACCCGGATGCCACATCCGTCACAGTGAATGTGATGGATGATGATGAAATGTCTGCCGCGCCGACTGTGGGTTTGGCTGCGGGCTCGGATAGCGGCATCGTCGGCGACTCTATCACCAACGACGACACGCCGACTATCACTGTCAATGTTGGCACGAGTGTTACCAATGCTGAGGTCAGGGTCATGGCGACCCATGCCAGCGCTACCGCCGTGTCGGCGAGTGCTTCTTCTGTTTCAGGCACTGGCACGGAGGTGACTTTGGGCACTTTGGCTGAGGGCCAGTGGTCTGTCACTGCTTTGTATATTGCTAGCGGCGCGACATCTGCCACTACCTCCGGCAATGATGTTTTGACTGTAACCATTGACACCACAGGGCCGACTATTATGCTGGGCGGGGCTACTACCTTTGCGGGCTTGAACGCCACTATTACTCTGGTCACCAACGAAGACCCCATCGGTTTGACGGAGAGCGATGTCAACGTTACCGGCGGCACTGTGGTTCCCGGCAGCTTTGCCGGTTCCGGCAGGGACTACACTGTTGATATCAGGGCGGCCTCCGCCGGTGCCGCGGCTACTGTCTCTGTGGCTACAGGCACCTTTACGGACGCGGCAGGCAACGCCAACACGGATGCGGCGGGCAACGCCAATGGGACTACTTCGGCTGGCATTGCGCCGGATACGACCGGGCCGACTGTCGCCATCAGCACCGGAGAGTCCACTCTCAACAGCGGCGACACTGCGACCATCACTTTCACCATCAGCGAGGCGACCAGCAACTTCGCTGTGGGTGACATCACACTTGCCCCGGCGACTGGCGCCGGCACACTGTCTGCCTTTGCGGGTTCCGGCACGAGATACACGGCCACCTTCACCGCCGGTGCCACCGCCGCCACGGTCACCATTTCCGTGCCTGCGGATGCGCTCACTGATGCGGCGGACAACGGCAACACTGCCAGCAATAATTTGCCTATTACGATTACTGCCGGCACCGACATGGTTGTTCTGCAGCTGGCCAATCACGGTGCTCTCGCATGGGTTAACAGCAGCGTTGCCATGGAGGTTGACAATATAATCCGGCATAGAATGACTATGGCGAACTTTAACGGCGGCACCGGCGGGCAGGAGTCGGGTCTTACGCTACAAGGTGCCAGCCCCATGCAGTTCCTGGCAAATCAGGCGCGGGGACGGGGCGATGCCTACGCCAATGGTCGTCGTGCGGCGGAGTTTGTTATGCCGAGTGATATTGGCTTCGCTGTTGCTCTGACCAGCATCAACGCCGATAGCCCGATTGTCCTCTGGGGCCGCACCTTCCAAACGGACATGAAAGGCAACGCCAAAAAGAATGTGACTCTGGACGGCGACTTAAGCGGCCTGATGGTTGGCATTGATGTGACCACCACCACCAATCAGATTTGGGGCCTGGGCGTACTCGGCGCCAACTCTGAACTGAGCTACAAGGTCGGCGATGTTAGCGGCGTGCACGAAACCAGCATCAGCGGCCTGCACCCCTACTTCGGCGTTGAACTGGATGGCGGCCTGCGGCTGTGGGGCAGTGTGGGCATTAACAACGGCAAGACTACAATCGCCCAGAGCGACAACCCCAATAGCCGCTACACCAGCGATATAAATATGCGCTCCTACGGCTTCGGCGGCTCCCGACCGTTCCGCGAGTTGCGTAGCGACACCGACACCCCGCTGCAACTGGGCTTCATCGCCGATACCATGTTCACCAAGACCAAGGAAGACCGCCCCGGCGGCATAAGGGCGGTCAGCGGACGCGCACGAGTGGGCATGGAAATAAGCCACGACCGGGTGCTTGATTTCAACAACACCTTACGCCTCACCGGCGAGGCAACCTGGCGTCAGGACTTCGGTGATGGCCTCAGCGGCGGCGGCGCGGAAATCAGCGGCGGTGTGGATATCGTTATCCCAAGCTCGCGTCTGGTAGTAGGCGTTGACCTGCGCACCCTGCTATTCCACAGCAGCGACCTCAGGGAATGGGGCATCGGCATCAACTTCGCCTGGATGGCGCACCCGAACAACCGCGGCCTCTCCCTAACCTTCAACCCCCAATGGGGCCCCACCAGCGGCCAGGCCAACAAACTCTGGCAGGCCACCCTCGGGGCGTTCAATCAGGATGGTGCCGGTGGCAATGCCTTTGGCGTAGCCAACAACTACGAAGGCAGCTACGGCCTGGAAATAAAATACGGCCTCTCCATCCTCGAGAACGAAGACCTGCTTGAACTATACGCCCGCGGCAACCTCATCAACTACCGCGGAATGTCCCTCGGCGCCAACTTCAGCCTCGGCGAAACCTTCACCGCCGGCTACGAAGCCGCCCTCGGCTACGGCGGCCACGGCGGCACAAGCACCGGCCAAAACAACATATCCTCCATAACCTCCGCCACCCCCGGCACCCTGGACTACATAATGCGCAACCTGCAACCCGGTACCGCAGGCCACCAATACTTCAACACCGGCAGCACCTACACCTCCCCCCTGCAACAGGCCACTGCCAACGGCCAATCCCCGGCGGCACCCACCCAACAACTAAACCACCGCGCTTACATCCGCTACCACAAGCGCTTCTAACACAACCATTCCCAAAATCTCACGAAACATGATAGAAATAATCAACCTTACCAGAAAGTTTAACCAGTTCATCGCCGTGGACGACCTGAGTTTCAGCGTTGCGGAGGGCGAGGTGCTGGGTTTTCTCGGGCCTAATGGCGCCGGGAAATCTACTACTATGAAAGTCATTACCGGCTTTCTTTCCGCCAGTGCGGGCACGGTAACTATTGACGGCTACCGCATTGACAAAAACCCTCTTGCCGCCAAGGCACTCATCGGCTATCTGCCGGAAGGTGCGCCGTCTTACGGTGATATGACTACATTGGAGTTTCTGCACTTCATCGCCAAGATAAGGGGCTTCCGCGGCAAGGAAGCTGACGAACGGGTGCAGTGGGTGCTTAATGAGGTGGACC
Source organism: Pseudohongiellaceae bacterium (assembly GCA_051008235.1). Classification (GTDB taxonomy): domain Bacteria; phylum Pseudomonadota; class Gammaproteobacteria; order Pseudomonadales; family Pseudohongiellaceae; genus UBA9145. Next base: position 5,283 of record JBPCXV010000117.1, read on the forward strand.
TTGGCAGTGTTGCCGGGCAAATCATTGACACGCTGTCCAAGGGTTTCAAGCGCAGGGTAGGGCTGGCCCAGGCCATCATGCACGACCCCAAGGTGCTGATTCTGGACGAGCCTACCGACGGGCTTGACCCTAACCAGAAACATCAGGTTCGCGAACTCATCCGCCATCTTTCCCGCGACAAGATTGTGATTATCTCAACTCACATCCTGGAAGAAGTTACCGCAGTGTGCACCCGAGCCATCATTATTGACGAAGGCAGAATAGTTGCCGATGGCACCCCCGCAGAACTGGAAGCCCGTTCGCGCTATCACCAGGCCGTAACCGTGCGCCTGACCGAACCTTACAACCCCGCGCCCGACCTCGAGAACATCAACACCATCGGCACCGTGGAACAAGATGCAACAGATGAATTATGCTTCACCGTTTTTTCCAGCGAAGGCGAATCAATCTTCGCCAAAGTTTCCGAAGTTGCCCAGACGCGGCAATGGCCGGTTAAAGAGTTCCATGTTAATCAGGGACAACTGGAAGATGTGTTCCGCAACGTAACCAATCCTGCGTGAAGTAATGTTAGACAGACAGGGCGAATTAGCCAGACGAAACAGCAAGACAAGTTAGTCAGACGAGACAGCGAGACGAGTTAGCCAGACGAGACATCAAGATAAAGTAAGACAGATATACAGGAGATCACCGTGGGAAATTTAGGCATCATATTCAAGCGTGAACTAATGGGTTACTTTGCGACACCATTGGCTTATGTGTTCATCGTAATCTTCTTGGTAACCAATGGCTTCTTCACCTTTGACTTGGGCGGCTTCTACGCCAGAGGTCAGGCCGACCTGTTGCCATTCTTCAGCTTCCACCCTTGGCTATACCTGTTCATGGTACCCGCCGTCGCCATGACATTATGGGCCGACGAACGCAAAACCGGCACCATTGAGCTACTGCTCACCCTGCCAATCCGCCTGTCCGACGCCGTGCTTGGCAAATTCCTCGCCGCCTGGACACTCACCGGAGTCGCCCTGCTACTCACCTTCCCAATCTGGATTACCGTAAACTACCTGGGCAACCCCGACAACGGCGTAATCATAACCGCCTACATCGGCAGCTGGCTCATGGCCGGCAGCTTCCTGGCCGTAGGCTCCTGCATGTCAGCCTCCACCCGCAACCCGGTAATCGCCTTCATCCTCACCGTAAGCCTGTGCTTCCTTTTCGTGCTGCTGGGCTCCCCCGTCCTGCAAAGCATCTTCCCCGACTGGCTACCACAATGGCTGGTAGATGCCCTCGCACAACTCGGCTTCATGACCCACTTTGATTCCATAGCCAAAGGCATACTGGACATCCGCGACATACTATTCTTCGCCGTATTCATGGCCGCCTGGCTAACAGCCACCGCTATTGTCATTGAGATGAAGAAGGCAAGTTGAGAACAACGAACGAGTGTAATAAATAGGCAACGCAGGAGAAGCAACCGTGAAACAGTTCAGAACATTGGTATCAGGCATCGGCCTCGCCGCAGTTGCGGCGGCATTGGTGCTGCTCGTTGCCGTCATCGCCTTCCTGCCCGGATGGCGCATTGATCTCACCGAGGATAAACTTTACACACTGTCGGATGGCACACGCAATATCGTCAGCAACTTGGAACAACCCATAGACCTGCTATTCTTCTACTCCGACAGCCTCACCGAAGACCTGCCACAAATCAGAGGATACGCCACCAGAGTCCAGGAGCTGCTGGAAGAAATTGTAATCGCCGGCGAAGGAAACCTGTCGCTGCAAACAATTGACCCCGAACCCTTCTCAGAAGGCGAAGACATGGCCTCCCAATACGGCGTACAAAAAGTCGCCATAGTCCAGGGCAGGGAAGAAATTTACTTCGGCCTCGTGGCCGTAAGCAACCCCACAGTCTCAGAAGAAAACCCGTTCGCCTCAGTAAGCTCCGACACCCTGCCACTCATCCGCCCCGACCAGGAACAGTTTCTGGAATATGAAGTAATGAAACTGGTCACCAACGCGGCCTACCCGCAACGCCCCATCATCGGCCTGCTCACTCCGCTTGATATTGACGGCGGCCTTGACCCCACCACCAGCCAACCCACCGAACCGTGGATGATTATGGACATCATCCGCCAACTCTACGCCGTGCGCCGAATAGAAACCGACGCCGACACCATTGACGACGACATCACCATCCTGCTACTAATCCACCCCGAAGGCCTCTCCGAACAAATGCTATACGCCATTGACCAGCATGTGATGCGCGGCGGCAAAGTAATGGCATTCCTTGACCCGAACGCAGACTCACTGGTAGGCCGCTCACCCCAGGGCACACTAGTCCCCGCCGGCACACGCTCCGATTTACCCGGCCTGCTACAAGCCTGGGGCGTCGCCTACGACAGCAGCAAAGTGCTCACCGACAACCAACTCGCCCTGCGCGTAACCCTCGGCCAAACCGGCCGCGCCATGCCCCACCTGAGCATGCTCGGCATACAACGCGACTATCTCGCCATTGACGACATCGTCACCGACAACCTGGAAAGCATCAACCTGTCATCCACCGGCGTCATAAGCCCACTGGAAAACGCCACCACCAGCTTTGACCCAATACTTCAATCCTCAACCGACGCCATGCTAATGGACGCCACCATACTGGAAAACCTCACCGACCCCACCACCCTGTTCAACCAGTTCGCCTCCATGAATCAAAGCTATGTAATCGCTGCGCGAATAAACGGAGTAATCAACACCGCCTTCCCCGATGGCCGCCCGCCGGAGCCGGTGGAGGATGAAGCAGAGAGCGATGCGGGGGATAGTGGCACAGAGAATCAGGAAGCGACATCCGGTGATGAAGCAGGGGCGGGAGATGACACGACAAATCAGCAAGCTGATACAGAAGCGGGAGACGAGAATACTGCGGAAGACGACATCCCCGCCGCAGAACACCTCACCACAACCGATGATGAAACCACTCTGTTCATCTTCGCCGACAGCGATATGTTAAGCGACCATCTCTGGGTGCAAATACTCCAGTTCCTCGGCCAACGCATCCCGCAAGCCTTCGCCAACAACAGCGACTTGATAGTTAACGCTCTGGATAATTTGTCCGGCGGTGCCGATCTGGTTAGCATCCGCAGCCGCGGCCGCTATTCCCGACCTTTCACCACAGTCATTGAACTGCAACGCCAGGCAGACGACCAACTACGACAAGACGAAGCCGAGTTACAAAGACACGTAGCCGACGCCGAAGCACAAGTAGCCCAACTCAGCCAGGACGAAGAAGGCCAACCCCTAACCCAAATCACACCAGAAATTCAGGCCCAGGTGGACCGCCTTAACGCAGACCTGCTACAAACCCGCCGCCGCCTGCGCGAAGTACAATACGAACTAACAGCAGACATAGAACGCCTGGGCAGCAACCTGAAATGGCTAAACACTCTGGCCATTCCCGCGCTGCTAACCATCCTGGCCTTGCTCACGAATTGGTTGCGTACTCGGCGCAAAGCAAATCCTTAGTCCTTTATGGGGGTACCTGCTTTCATCGCGCCTTTAAGGTGGCTTTGGCGGCGGTGATGGCTGACTTTACTGTAGCGGGTGCAGTGCCGCCAATGTGGTTGCGGGCGTTTATTGAACCTTCCAGAGTGAGCACCTTAAATACATCTTCTTCAATAAGGTTGGAATGTGTTTGTAGTGTTTCCAATGGCAAAGCCGCCAAATCAATACCTTGAGCAATAGCATCCGCCACAGTTTTGCCCACCACCTCATGTGCATCACGAAACGGTAGCCCTTTCTTTACCAAGTAATCGGCCAAGTCAGTGGCCGTCCCGTAACCTTGAGCAGCGGCTTCACGCATTCGCTCGCGCTTGCAGCTAACCGCGGACATCATATCGGCAAACACGGCCAAACAATCCTTAACTGTATCCACCACATCGAACACCGGTTCTTTATCTTCCTGATTATCTTTATTATAAGCCAACGGCTGCGCCTTCATTAACATGAGCAAACTCATCAAATGCCCGGCAACTCTGCCACTCTTGCCACGCACCAACTCCGGCACATCGGGGTTCTTTTTCTGTGGCATTATTGAGGAACCAGTGCAGAACCTGTCAGGCAGTTCAATAAAGCCAAACTGCGTGGATGTCCACAACACCAACTCTTCAGAAAATCGCGACAAATGCATCATCAACAAACTACAACAAGCCGCCAACTCAATAACAAAATCCCGGTCAGACACCGAGTCAAGCGAATTTTTTGTAGCACCATCAAACCCCAACTCTTTCGCTGTAAACTCACGTTCAACAGGATAACCGGCACCAGCCAACGCCGCCGCACCCAGCGGTGAAACATTAAGCCGCTTGCGGCAATCAACAAGGCGGCTATAATCCCGCTCCAACATTTCATACCAGGCCATAATATGATGACCAAAAGTAACCGGCTGCGCTACTTGCAGATGAGTAAAGCCCGGCATAATAGTGTCAACCTCCCGCCCTGCCAGTTCAACCAGATTGTGCTGGAATCCGCCTAGCAATTTCAAAATATCATCAATCTCATCACGCACATACAAGCGCAAATCAGTAGCCACCTGATCATTACGCGACCGCCCGGTATGCAACTTCCGCCCCACCGCCCCAATACGATTAATCAACGCCGCCTCAATATTAGTATGAACATCCTCCAGCGCCACCGACCACTCAAACTCACCACGCTCAATCTCACCACCAATAGCCGCAAGCCCGACCTCAATCTCCTTCAACTCCGCCGCACCGAGCACCCCCACCCGAGCCAACATTCGGGCATGCGCCAGCGAGCCCTCAATATCCTGCCGATACAACCGCCAATCAAACCCCGCCGACGCAGTGAAACGCTCAACACTGGCATCAGTGCCCTCGCTAAACCTGCCAGCCCAGAATTTATGTGCCTGCTTCTTGTCACTCATAATTCATTACTCATCACACACCACACGAAAGAACGTATTATAATACATCAACAAGCCATATCCATCCCGCTCCAACACAGGCTTAAAGGAATCCCATAATGACAAATAACACTTTAACAATCGCCACCCGCGAAAGCCCACTGGCTTTATGGCAAGCCGAATATGCCCGGCGAACGCTACAACACCACCACCCAAAACTAACAGTTGAACTACTACCCATGACCACCAGCGGCGACAAAATGCTTGATGCCCCATTGGCAAAAGAGGGCGGCAAAGCCCTGTTCATAAAAGAGTTGGAGCAAGCCCTGCTGGATGAACAAGCCGACCTCGCCGTCCACTCAATGAAAGATGTACCAATGGATTTCCCCCCCGGCCTCGGCCTGGCCGTAATATGCGAACGCGGCGACCCCCACGACGCCTTCATCGCCAACACCTGCCCCCAACTTTCAGACCTACCATCCGGCGCCCGCCTTGGCACATCCAGCTTGCGCCGCCAATGCCAACTTGCCGCACTACGCCCCGACTTGCACATCACCAACCTCCGCGGCAACGTAGGCACTCGCCTCAACAAACTTGCACAAGGCGAATACGACGCCATCATCCTCGCCGCCGCCGGCCTGCAACGCCTCAACCTGGCCAAACAAATCCGCCACACACTAAACACCAGCGATTGCCTGCCCGCCGCCGGCCAGGGCGCCATAGGCATTGAATGCCGCACCGAAGACCTGAACACCCTGCGCCTCATAGACTGCCTGCACCACCAACCCAGCGCCACCCGCATACAAGCCGAACGCGCCGTCAACGCCCGCCTGCAAGGCGGCTGCCACACCCCCATCGCCGCCTACGCCGAACTAAACGGCCAACAACTCTACCTGCGCGCCCTGGTAGGCAATCCGAACGGCAGCCAAATCCTCAAAGCCGAACGCACCGACAACACCCGCCACGCCGAACAACTGGGAATAAAAGTAGCCGAAGACCTCCTCGCCCAAGGCGCCGAGACAATTCTGGCCGCCTGTCGGGATTAGTGTTTAAGGTCTGGTGGTTGAGGGTCTGGGCCGCCAGATGCTTGATTTGCCTTGTATTTATTAAGCCAAAGACTCGTTGCGTTTATTTCGTTTATGCGCTATGCTGTCAAGTCGCTATACTATTAGTACGGGAAATGACGAGGATTTCGCTATGAGCACGGTTACCGATATCGTTCAATTCGCGCCCAGCGCCCGGGATACTGCCACCGCAAGGGAGTCTGCCCGAATATTATCTCGCCATCATGCGCAGACAAAAGCCCCGCTCAAGCTTCAAATTACTGGCAGCAAACAAACGGAACCAATTGAACTTCCCGCCGGTGCCGTACCTCTGCTTAAAGACATCCTTGAAAAAATGGCAGTAGGCCACGGTATTGCCATTATCCCGGAGGGTGCTGAACTTACTACCGCCCAGGCGGCTAACATCCTGAATGTATCACGACCATTCCTCGTCAAACTCATTGATGAAAACAAAATCCCCCACCGCAAGGTCGGCACCCACAGACGAATTCTCATTGAAGATCTCATAAAGTATATGCATGAGATTGAGCGGCGTGAGACGATACTTGATCAGATAGTTGCCGAATCCCAAAAAATGGGTTTGTATGAGGTTGACTAATAGTGAGTCGCCACATTGCTATTATTGATGCTAATGTACTTTACTCAGCACCAATACGGGATGTTTTAATACAGATTGCAGTTGCCGGTCTGTTTGATGTGCGGTGGACAGAGGATATTCATAAAGAATGGATTGAAAACTTGCTTCGCAAAAGACCAGATCTCAAACGGGCCTCGATTGAACGCACGCATGACGAAATGAACGATGCCATCCCCAATTGTCTTGTAAGCGGATACAAACAAATCATCCCTACCCTTGTACTTCCTGACCCCGATGATTATCATGTTCTCGCCGCCGCAATCACAGCCCGTTGCGATGTGATTGTCACACAAAACCTGAAGGACTTCCCTCAGACGGCTCTTTCTCCCCACGGGATTGATGCTCAGCATCCTGATGATTTTCTTCACAAACATCTGCAACTCTTTCAGAAAGAGTTTTGTGCTGGTTTGCATAAAGCTCGGAATCGTCTAAAAAATCCATCGTATAGCACTGAACAATACCTTGAAAATCTCAAGCAACATGGATTAGTCAAGACAGTCGCCAAGCTTGAGCAGTTACTATGATGCCTCCCACACTTCCCGCCAATCTTGTTGTGTTAAATACTCGCCCCGCTCGGCAACAGGCGCAGTTAACTGCCGCTATTGAGCAGGCCGGGGGGAGGGTGGTGTCTTTGCCGATGATTGAGATAGAGGCCTTGGAGGATGCGGAGGCGGTTGCCCGGATTCGTAGTCAGATTAACGAACTGGAAAGATTTGATATGTTGATTTTTGTTAGTGCTAATGCGGCTGAAATTGGTGTCGGGTGGATTGAACAGTTTTGGCCTGGGTTATTGAATGAATTGCCGCAGAGATTGCCGAAAGAGTTGACTATAATAGGTGTGGGCCCCGCTACGGGTGCGGTGCTGCAAGAGCGGCTTGGTGTGCCTGTTGTTAGTGCGGCGGATAGCACGGGCAGTGAGGCGGTGTTGCAGTTGCCTGCGCTGTTCCAGGTGTCGGGTCAGCGGGTTGCTATCATACGCGGTTGTGGCGGACGGGAATTGTTGGCGGACACTTTGCGCGAGCGTGGTGCCGAGGTGGAGTATATAGAAGTTTATCGTCGCACTCCCTGTCGCTACCCGCCCGCCGAAGTTGCCAACCGCATTAAGCAGGAAGGTGTTAATGCTATTGTTATTACCAGCGCTGAATCTCTGATAAGCTTCAAGGCAGCGCTGACTGGTGATGCCGATGTTGTTGATGTTGGCAATGCCAGTGGTGGCACTATTACTAATAGTCCCGCTAACATAGGTGCCGCGAGTTTGATACCATTGGTGGTGCCCTCGGCGCGGATAGCAGACCAGGCGGGCAAGGCGGGTTTTCGGCGGGTTATCAGTGCCGATGGTAGCGACCCGCAGTCATTGCTGGCTGCTCTGGCTACATTATCTGCTTCTGCCTAAAGCACACATCATCCAAAAGCGACCCACCGAACCGGAGGAATCAGAATTGACTCAAGCAAAGAAAAAGGCCGCTCCGAAAAAAGCCCCCGAGATTTTGGATGACATTGCCAAAAGCAGCGGCACATCCTCATCAGGACGTAAGCGCAAGGCTATGCGTCGCCTGTTTCTATTTCTGGTGATAGTCGTGCCCCTGTTTGCAATAACGGGTTATGTGGGTTACCAGCAGTGGTTGTTGCAAGACCGTCTGAGCCGGGGCGACACCGACAACACCACGCTTACCAACACGCTTGCCGAACAGTCGGCCACTATCGCTGAGTTACAACAGCAACTTGAGAGCCTCAACCAGCGCATTAACGAATCCGCAACGGTTGATGACTCGGAGTTGCAAGCAAGCGAGCAAAACCTGAGACGGGAAATAACCCGGCTTGACCGGCAACTTGCCGAAGAAGAACAGGCACTGCAAGAGTTACAGGCGCAAATAACAGGAGGCGCGAAGCCCGACCTGAGCTGGAAACTGCGCGAAGCCGATTTGCTGGTGAGCATAGCCGGCCGCAAGCTGCAACTGGATGGCGATGTGAGCACCGCCATAGCCCTGCTCACCGCCGCCGATGCAGCTCTGGTAAGCTCCACTAACCCCAATATATTCCAGGCACGCGAAGCACTGGCTGCCGACCTGACAAGCCTGCGTGAAATAACACAGCCCAATCGCAATGACCTTTACCTGAGGCTTGGCGAACTACTTCAAGACCTGGAACAGATAGACATTCTCAACTCAATGCGCCAGAACTATGAGCAACGGCGCACTACCGAAACTCCGGCAGAGAATGGCCTCATCGCCGGCAGCCTTAACTTCCTCTCATCCGTATTCGTCTGGCGCGAGCGGGAAAATGCGACCGCAGTTGCAAGTCAGTCCACGCTGGCACCGGATCAGGAAATGCTCATCAAACAACAACTGCGCTTGATGCTGGAGCAAGCCCGGCTGGCACTTTATAGCAGAGACAATGCACTCTATCGCAGCAGCCTGACCAACATCCTTACTGAACTGCAACGTTACACGACTGCTGACGAGCAAGCCAAACAGGCCACCATCGCCGAACTGAATGAACTGATAAACATTGATGTGAACCCCACACTACCAAACTTGACACGCAGCGCAACACGCATAGCGCAACTGATAGCAGCCGAAAACTAACAGGCATTCAGAAAACGGGCGAACACGAACACATTAACCTGATGGATTCGCAATGAAGCTATACATATTCAGCCTGCTAGCCATCGCGGCAGCCCTGCTCTTGTCGGTGTGGATGGGCTTTCCCGCCGACCCGGGTTATTTTCTGATTGCGTTCAGCAACTACACTTTTGAGACCAGCCTGTTTGCCCTGTTGACCGCCATTCTCATTCTCATTCTGTTGTGGCGTATTCTGTTGCTAATAATCAACACGCTTAACCCCTGGCAACTGGTGCGCTATAGCAATGCTCGCCGTCTTGAGTACAAGGCGCGGCAGCGTAGAAAAGCCACGCAGGACCCTGTTAAGGCCAAACAACGCCGCCGACAAACTCTCACAGCAGGCCTACAGGCCGCCGCCGACGAAGGACTTGCCAGCCTCACCAAACGCTGGAAGAAAGCCCCCGCCGCGCTACGCAAGGATGCCGCCGCCGTACACCATTACGCAAAACTGCTGCTAAGCCTGAATGCAAAAACAGAAGCGGCCAAAGTTATTGAAACCACACTAAGAAAAAATTGGAGTGATAATTTGGTGTTGCTTTATAGCGCCGAAGATTTTGACCTGCCACACCAGCAACTCAGCAAAGCCGAACGCTGGTTGCAAGACTACCCGACTGACCCGAATCTGCTGCTAAGCCTGGGCCGAATCTGCCGCCGCAATGAGTTATGGGGCAAAGCCAGAGATTACTACGAAGCCAGCATCAAAACCAAACCCTCAATAGAAGCCTACGCCGAACTATCCGAATTGCTCGCGGCACTGGGTCATACCGAGGCAGCCGAAGATAATCTGCAACTATATCGCAAAGCCACCGGCACCACGCTTCCCGGCCTGCCTCTGCCCAAAACTATTTCTTCTTCATAGCGGTAAAGAAGGCATTATTAGTCTTCGTGCCCTTCAGCTTGTCAAGAATAAACTCGGTAGCCTGCACATCCTCCATCGCACTGAGCAACTTGCGCAAAATCCATATCCGTTGCAGCTCCTCATCAGTAGTAAGCAACTCCTCACGCCGCGTCCCCGAGCGCCGCACATTGATGGCCGGATAAACCCGCTTCTCGGCAATCTTCCGGTCAAGATGCAATTCCATATTGCCCGTGCCCTTGAACTCCTCGTAGATAACCTCATCCATCTTTGAACCGGTTTCAATAAGCGCAGTGGCGATAATGGTCAGACTACCACCTTCCTCAATATTACGCGCCGCGCCGAAGAAACGCTTGGGTCGTTCCAGCGCGTGCGCATCCACGCCGCCGGTAAGCACCTTGCCGGAGGAGGGCACAATCGTGTTATAGGCGCGCGCCAGCCGGGTAATAGAGTCCAGCAAAATCACCACATCTTCCTTGTGCTCAACCAGACGCTTGGCCTTCTCAATAACCATCTCCGCCACTTGCACATGGCGCGTCGGTGGTTCATCAAAGGTGCTTGCCACCACTTCACCGCGCACCGAGCGCTGCATTTCAGTTACCTCTTCCGGACGCTCATCAATGAGCAACACGATAAGGCGACACTCAGGATTGTTCTTGGTAATTGACTGTGCAATGTTCTGCAGGATAAGCGTCTTGCCGGCCTTGGGCGGAGAAACAATCAGGCCACGTTGCCCCTTGCCGATGGGTGCGGTGAGGTCAATAACCCGCGCACTCAAATCTTCGGTGCTGCCATTGCCCACTTCCAGCGTAAGACGATCCTGAGGAAAGAGGGGAGTAAGGTTTTCAAACAGAATTTTGTGTTTGGGCTTGTCAGACTTGCTGAAATTAATGTCGCCAATCTTAACCAGAGCAAAGTAACGCTCCCCCTCTTTCGGCGGCCTGATTTTGCCGGATATGGTATCACCAGTGCGCAGGTTAAAGCGGCGAATCTGGCTGGGTGAAACATAAATATCATCCGGCCCGGCCAGATAAGAGGAATCGGCACTACGCAGAAATCCGAAACCATCCTGCAAGATTTCCAGCACACCATCGCCGTAAATGTCTTCCCCGTTCTTGGCGTGGTTTTTGAGGATAATAAAAATGAGGTCCTGCTTGCGGGTGCGTGAGACATTTTCCAGCCCCATCTCCTGTGCAGTGTCAAGCAGCTCGGTGATTGGTTTTTGCTTAAGGTCTGTGAGGTTCATTGTGAAGTCTTCTGTGGGTTAGTAGATATTGTGGAAATGGCATATAGACATGCCGGTTAGGGTGTGATTTGGATATTGGTGCGGGTTAAAGTCAAGCGTAGAGCTCTGACTCTGGTTTCGCATTAGCGAGTGATAAAACTAAGAGGATAGTGCTCTGTGAGCATCGTTACTGTGACTGTGGATTGTCAGAATTTCGTGTGTATGGGTTTAGATGATTTTTCAGGTATCAGACTGTGTGTCGGATAGGGGCTATGCGGGGAATATGGGCTGCACGGACTTATGCGCTGCTGGCAGCTTGCTCACTATAGGTTGTTCCTGCGGCTTTGTCAATAAATTCTGTTAGCTCTGATTTGGACAGTGCGCCCACTTTGGTGTCGGCCACTTCGCCCTTGTTAAAGAGAATCAGAGTAGGGATGCCGCGAATGCCGTATTTTGCAGCAACCTCCTTGTTGGCATCCACATCCATCTTGCAGATTTTCAGTTTGCCCTGATAGCCCCCGGCAATTTCCTCAAGCACCGGCGCTATCATCTTGCACGGGCCGCACCATTCCGCCCAGAAATCAACCAGCACCGGGCAGTCCGCACCGAGTACATCTTCCGCAAATCTGCCATCGGAAGTGTGAACGATGTTGTCGCTCATAGGGGGTTCCTTCAAGTTCAGGGGGGTAATCAAGGTAGTATGATAAGGCCTGATTTCCAAAATGCAAGCAAAAAATCACTTTATTTTCAGCTGATTTTCATCCCGCCGGGGGCGGGGCAGGGGTGTGTCGGGGATGTAGCAGAGGCGCGTCGGGGCATGTCGGGGTATGTCGGAGCGTGTCGAGATGCACCAGAGTGCATCGGAAACGGTTTGTGCCCCTCACCTGACCAATGCCTCGGCAGCCTGTTTGGCGAAGTAGGTCAAAATGGCATCGGCCCCGGCGCGCTTGATACAAAGTAGCGACTCCAACATCACCGCCCGTTCATCAAGCCAACCGTGTTGCGCCGCCGCCTTGTGCATGGCGTATTCGCCGCTTACTTGATAGACAAATGTTGGCACTTTCAATTCCTGCTTGACCCTGTTCACCACATCGAGATAAGGCATGCCCGGTTTAACCATAATCATATCCGCACCTTCAGCCAGGTCAAGCGCGGCTTCGTGTAGAGCTTCATCGCTGTTAGCCACATCCATTTGATAACTGTATTTGTTGCCGCCGCTGATGCTATTGCCACCATCGCTACTCTTGCCGCCGCCACCACTTTCAAGATTGGCACTGGAACCCACCGCATCCCGAAACGGCCCGTAATAACTGGAAGCATACTTCGCCGAATAAGCCAGAATGCGCGCATGCACAAGCCCATCCTTTTCAAACGCCCGGCGGATGGCACCAACCCGGCCATCCATCATATCCGAAGGCGCAACAATATCCGCACCAGCGGCCACATGGGACAACGCCTGTTTCACCAGCACCTTCACCGTTTCATCATTCAGCACATAGCCACTATCATCAATCACACCATCCTGCCCATGAGTGGTATAAGGATCCAACGCCACATCAGTAATCACCCCAAGCTCCGGCTGAGCAGACTTCAACTCCCGCACCGCCGTTTGCACCAGGCCTTTGGAGTTATATGCCTCACGCCCATTCGCCGATTTCAGTGCGGCATCCGTACAGGGAAACAAGGCAACGGCAGGCACACCAAGCGCCACCAACTCAGCCGCTTCCTTCACCAGTTCATCAACACTAAGGCGATACACATCCGGCATAGACGCAACCGGCTGACGCTGCTTTGACCCCGCCACAATAAACACCGGCAAGATAAGATCATCAACAGCCAGCCGCGTCTCACGCATAAGACGGCGGCTAAACTCATCGCGGCGCATACGGCGCATGCGGCTATCGGGAAATTGTCGGTTCATATTCACTACTCGTTATCACTCTCCCCTGAGGGGAGTCGCAACAGGCAAAGCATGCCGCAGTGGGGGGACATCAGGTGCATATAATGAATGAATCAAAACTCACAATCCAGTAGAATCGGCAAGATTAACACAGGCCAACAACCATGAACAAAACAAGATTTCTCATAGCGGCACTAATCCTCGCCGCAGTGGCAGCCTATTTTATGTTTGACCTGGGCCGCTTTCTCACCCTGAGCTACGCCCAATCACAACTGGCCAACATCCACGCTTTCAGAGACAGCAACTTCCCACTAACCGCCGCCCTGTATTTCGCATTGTATGTGGTGATAACCGCGCTATCAATTCCAGGCGCGCTCGTTATCACGCTCATCGGCGGCGCCATCTTCGGATTGTTATGGGGCACCTTGCTGGTGTCCTTCGCCAGTTGCATCGGCGCGACACTCGCCTTTCTGGTTTCACGCCTGCTACTCAGAGATTGGGTGCAACGCAAATTCGGCAATTATCTTGCACCGGTCAATCGCGGCATCAAGAAGGATGGCATATTTTATCTATTCAGCATTCGCATGGTGCCGCTGTTCCCGTTTTTTGTTATCAACCTGCTCATGGGTTTAACGCCCATCCGCACCTTCACTTATTACTGGGTGAGCCAACTTGGCATGTTGCCGGCCACGGTGGTTTATGTGAACGCCGGCTCGGAACTGGCACAGATAGATTCACTGGCGGGCCTGGTGAACGGCTCAGTGCTGTTCGCCCTGGCGTTACTCGGCCTATTCCCCCTGTTTGCCCGCCTGCTGATTAACCGGCTGCAACGCAGGCGACATACAAGACATCTTCTCAAACTGCGGCGCCTCACCAGGCCGCGGCGCTTTGATGCCAATGTGGTAGTCATCGGCGCAGGCTCCGCCGGTTTGGTGGCTTCGCTAATTGTCGCCGGCGCCAAGGCAAAAGTAGTGTTGATTGAAAAAAACAAAATGGGCGGCGATTGCCTCAACACCGGTTGCGTGCCCAGCAAGAGCCTGCTGCGTAGCGGACACATCATGTCCTGCATCCGGCGAGCCGAAGAGTTTGGTATCACCAACGCCACCGGCAATGTAGATTTCGCCCGTGTGATGCAGCGCGTGCAAGGCATCATCAAAACCATTGAACCGCACGATTCAGTAGAACGTTTCACTTCACTGGGAGTAGAGTGCGTGGCCGGAGAAGCAAACATTGAATCCCCCTGGACAGTGCGAGTAGGCGATCGACACATCCACACCCGGGCAATCATCCTCGCCACCGGCGCGCGCCCGCTGGTACCAAACATACCCGGCCTGGAACAAGTGCCGTGGCTAAGCTCAGACACCATCTGGTCCCTAACTACCCTGCCACGCAAACTGCTGGTAGTAGGCGGAGGCCCCATCGGCTGCGAACTGGCACAGGCATTCAGCAACCTGGGTTCCGAAGTAGTGCAACTTGATATGGCACCCCGCATCCTACCGCGAGAAGACCCCGAAGTTTCTGTGCTGATGACTGACCGCTTTACACGCCAGGGAATTCAGGTGCTAACCAATCACAAGTTATTGCGTTTTGGTAAAGATGCTTCGGTGATAAATGCAAAAGCGGGGGAGGGCAGTGATGTGAATCAATCAGTCATGGACGCAGGAGATGGTCGATTAACTGTGGACGCGGGAGATGGTCAATCAGCCGTGGATGCGGGAGACGGTCGACCATTCGCGGAAGCAGAACACAATGGCGAAACCATACGTGTTGAGTTTGATTATGTATTGCTCGCACTAGGCCGCAAAGCCAATGTAGAAGGTTTCGGCCTGGAACAATTACAAATGCCACTAACCGAACAAGGCACAGTGGAAGTAAATCAATATATGCAAACCGCCTACCCCAACATTTACGCTTGCGGCGATGTGGCCAGCCCCTGGCAGTTCACCCACATCGCCTCCTATCAAGCCTGGTTCGCCGCCCTCAATGCCATACTGGGCGGCTGGTGGCGCTCCAAAGCCAGCTATCGTGTTGTCCCCTGGGCCACTTTCACCGACCCGGAAGTAGCCCGCGTCGGCCTGAGCGAAGAAGAAGCCAAAACACAAAACATACCCTTTGAAATAACACGCTATGAACTCAGCCACCACGACCGCGCCCTGGCCGATGGCGAAGCCCATGGTTTCGTCAAAGTATTAACCGAACCCGGCAAAGATAAAATCCTCGGCGCAACAATAACAGGCCACCACGCCGCCGACTTAATCGGCGAATTCGTCCTCGCCATGACCCACAACATGGGCCTGAAACAAATATCCGCCGCCACCCACATCTACCCCACCATGCTGGAAGCCAACAAGTTCGCCGCCAACGCCTGGCGCAGCGCCCGCCTGCCCGAAAAATATTTCCCCCTGCTAAAACGCTACTTCAACTGGCGACGCGGGGCGTAGTTAACAGGGATGCATTAACAGTCGCCACTATTTACTGCCCGGCAAGTTTAGTCCAGCCCCACAGGTTGCTGACGGAACGCCATATACACACAGGTGCCGAACAACAACACGAAAGCGAGCAAGGACATTTCAGGAATAGTAAGCAAACCAAGAAAACGAAACTGCACTTCCGCACAGTTACCGTCGCCTTCCAGCAAGAAACTCATCACCTCAACAAACGGGAAGTTCTCATAGATATAACCGAGACCCGGCCCGCAGGCAGGCACCTGTTCTTCCGGCAAGTGCTGCAACCAAATCTGGCGCCCGGCAAAGTAACCGCCAAATACACACATCGCCGCCGCCGTGAAAGCGTAAATTTTCTGCCCCTGCAATTGCGGATTATGAATAGCCGCCGTCAGGCAAGCAAGGCCGCAAAGAATAATAAATATCCGCTGGGTAATACACAGCCCACAAGGCGGGAGCAACATGACATGTTCCATATACAACACGATGCCAATAGCAACAACACAGGCCAGAAATACAGCCAGATTAAGCAGGCGATTGCCCGGAATGATAAATGTCATGCGCTGGTTCCTCTTTAACTTGAGTCCTGTGTTCAGATTGATTGCGGCTGGCAGGGTATTTTACACGGATTACTAATCGGTGTAATCCCTGAATTGTTTTATCTGCCGGCGTTGTCTCTTGGTGGGTTTGGTGTCTGGTTGGAGCGGGCGCGGTTGCATGCGGCGCTGTTGGCTCAAGAGTTGACGGCGGGCGATGCTTTGCGGAGTTTCTTCATAAAGTTGTTGGGCTTCACTTGCGCTGCGTCGCTGCTCTCTCAAGGCTTTTATGATGATGGTTTTCTCTTCGTATCCTTGTCGCAAACTGATTTCGTTACCAGCTATAATTTCCTTGCTGGGCTTGCAGCGTGTGCCGTTGCAACTAACCTTGCCACCTTCAATGGCTCGTCTGGCGATAGCCCGGGTTTTATAAAAGCGCGCCGCCCATAGCCACTTATCCAGCCGCAGGCGATTAAGTTTTTCTTTGTTGTCGGGCATTGTGAGCAAATCCTCAATCCGGGGAAACGCCGCCGCGAGCGGTTGATGATTGTTCACTGCCACCGGGCATGATGTGAGCGAAGTCCTCTATCCGGGGAAACTCCGCTGGCTTCGTCGGTGGCTGCCGACTGTCAGGCTGGGCAACGCCATACAGATGGCGAATGCCCTCCCGCTGTGCCTGCCGCAGCACCGGCAGGGAGTCATCAA
Source organism: Pseudohongiellaceae bacterium (assembly GCA_051008235.1). Lineage (GTDB taxonomy): Bacteria > Pseudomonadota > Gammaproteobacteria > Pseudomonadales > Pseudohongiellaceae > UBA9145. The sequence continues at coordinate 22,180 of JBPCXV010000117.1, forward strand.
TCAACAGGGTTCGCTCCGCGTCATAAGGCTCAATCGTTTTCAGCGCGGCCCAGAACCCCGCATTCTCTTTGGCCAAATGCAAGCGATGCGAACTCACGCACTGATGAAAATGTTCGGCGATGCCGGTAACATCCATCTTCAGCTGCATACTTTTTGGGTGAGCATTGGTAACCAGTATCATCCGCTTGCCAGTGCTACCCAACCGTTCCAGAAAAGCCACCACATTAGGCCGCACACTAATCCTGTCCCGCACCGAAAGTTTCATCTCGGGGATGTCCAGTTGCAATTCGCGGCACCAGTAATCCAGACAATACCAGTTCAGAGTGCCTCTCACCTCAGCATACTTGCAGGTAATAATCTCCCTCGCCGCCGCTTCCGTCACCCCCCGGCTTTGCCCATAAACGCGCGGCACCAGTTCCATCCAGAAGTAATTATCAAAATGAAGGTCCAGCAGCGTACCATCCATATCAAACAGAATTGTGTCAATATCAGCCCAGGGCATCATTCGCAGTCTCCGATGGCAGCAAGGGGGATGTGCCAGTTGCTGTATTATTACACCATGTGAGGATATTGTAACAACTTGCTGGTAGGATTGGCGCAGAGGAAAAACACTTGAATAGCACACTCACCAAACTCATGGAAATCTCCGTCGCCGCAGGCGAGGCAATACTGGAGGTCTATCACGAGGCGACGATGGAAGTCAGCCACAAAGCCGATGACTCCCCCGTAACCGAGGCCGACCAGCGCGCCCATGAACTAATCATCGCGGCACTGGCCGAACTGACCCCCGATATTCCCGTGCTATCGGAAGAATCCGCCCCCATCCCATACACCACCCGAAAACAATGGCAGCAATACTGGCTGGTTGACCCCCTTGACGGCACCAAAGAATTCATCAAACGCAACGACGAGTTCACCGTAAACATCGCCTTGATTGCCAACGGCAAACCGGTTTGCGGCGTGGTGCATGTACCAGTGTCCGGTGTAACTTATGTTGGCGCTATTGCCAGAGCCACTGCCGGAACTATTTCTAAAACCACTGCTGCCTGGAAGTGCACACCGGGCAACAAGCCACAGCCCATTCAGGCAGTAGCAATGCAGGACAAAACACCGCTACGCATCGCCGCCAGCCGCACCCACACCACGCCACATTTACGCACAGTGCTTGACCACATCAAGGCAGCACTCGGCAAAGAAGCCGAACTGGTGTGCATAGGCAGCTCCCTCAAAATCTGCCTGCTGGCCGAAGGCAAGGTTGACTTCTACCCCCGCCTAACCCCCACCAGCGAATGGGACACCGCCGCCGCCCACGCCGTACTCCTCGCCGCCGGCGGCCAAATCACCGACATCTCATTCAACCCCCTAACCTACAACCAGAAAGACAACCTCCTAAACCCCCACTTCCTCGCCCTCGCCGACCCCACCTACAACTGGCAAAGGCTGCTGGACGGCTGTCTGGATGGCACCTGAGTCGCTAATCCCCCGAGCAAAAAGAGTGTGGAAAAATCCCGGAAAAATTGCAAAAATACTTTGCCAGCCCCCAAAAATTTGCCATACTTGCGATATGGCATTCGGAACAACGATTGGCACAATTTCTCACTATAGCACCCACCACAGCACCCACTAAAACGCGAGGAATTCAACATGATTTGCCCAAAATGCAAGCACGGCTTACCCGATAATTTCTTTTACAAGGCAAGAATAAGAAAAGTAGTCAACTGCCCAAACTGTAGCACCCAACTCAGAGTGGATTTGAAAGAGTTCGGGCGAGTTATGTGGCTCCCGTTCGTTGTTGCCGCATTCTTCATCTTCATCAGCATACCCACTTTTTCTGCGGCGGATCTTCAGCAAAGTTATCGAACGGAAGCGATTGTGGTGGAAGTGGTGACTATTATTCTTATAAGCTTATGCTTATTTACTTATATGCGCATGAAACATTCGTTTAAAGCCGTACAAGAAGATTAGCACAAAGCATTGCAAGAGGAGGAACTAAAAATGATTTGCCCGAAATGTAACCACAAATTGTCCAAAGATTTCTTTACTGCCGCACAGAAAAGCGTGAACGAAGTGATTAACTGCCCAAGCTGTAATGTTGAACTTACTGCAGATATGAAAAAGTTCAAACGGGCTATGACGCTCTCTGTTGCGATTATCATAGCCATAACTACCCCCATCGTGATTTCCTACATTTTGCTAACCGACCCTGACATTGGCACCATCACAATCCCTTACATTGATCAGATTTATGGTGGCAGAGCAATAGCATCAATTGTGTTGGGTTTGATATTGGGAACTATCGGGGGCGGGTGTCTAACTGTTTATACACGCTCCAGGCAAGCCTTCAACATTGTGCAGGAAAATCATTATAAAAACCTGAAATTTTCCCATGCGACTTGTCCGGAATGCAATCACGGATTGCCCCGTTATTTCGTCGGTATGGTAAAAATGAACGAAATAGTTAACTGCCCAGGCTGCAATATTCAACTCAGGGTGGATAAGGCAAAGCTCGGGCGAACCGCGCTGCTCTCCCTTCTGGTCGCCACGGCCATAAGCTCCCCCATGATATTCATTGCCTACAGACTGTCTCTTGATGACCGCTACCCGGGAGTAGCATTTCTGTTGGGTTCGTCAGTGCTGGCTCTTGTGTATATGAATATGTTTATGTATGTATGGCGCAAGTATGCGTTTAAAGCCGCATAGAGGAATTCAAAATGATTTGTCCAAAATGCAACCACAAGTTGCCCAAAGGTTTCTATACCACCGCACAAAAAAACGTGAACAGAGTGGCTAACTGCCCAAACTGTAATGTTAAACTCACTACAGATGATCAAAAGTTCATGCGAACTTTGCTGTTCTCCGGTTTAATCTTTATCGTCCTGACTGTTCTCATCGCGGGCTATTACGGCGTGCTGATTGATGCTATACGGCCCGATGGCAACAATTTACTAATATCGGTTGCGTTTGGTGTGATATTGGGAATCATTATGATTGTGTGTACGGATGTCTATATACGCTTCAGGCAAGCAGTTAAAATCGTAGAGGAAGATCATTATCAAAAATTGAGATTTTCCAATGTGACTTGTCCAAAATGCAACTGCGGATTGCCCCATAATTTCATTAACACGGCAGAAAAGGGCGAAGCACTTAACTGCCCAAATTGCAGCGTTCAACTTGAGGTAGATATAGCAAAGGTCATGCGAGCCGCACTGTTCTCCTTTCTGGTAGCCTCGGTCATAAGTTCCCCCGCCATATTCTTTTGCTACAGGTTGGCTTTCAATGACTGCTACCGAATAGAAGCACTTATTCAGGGCGGGGGAGTACTGGGTCTTGTGCTGCTATATACGGCTATCCACACATGGAGCAAGTCTGCGTTTAAAGTCGCATAGAAGAATTTTCGCCAAAAACTTGCAACCCGCCAATACTGAACGAGGAACTCAACATGTTTTGCCCCAAATGCAATAACGAATTGCCCGATGGTTTTTTTGCCACAGTAAAAAATAATATAGCTAACTGCCCCAACTGTAGTGTTGAACTCACTGCAGATATGGAAAAGTTCAATCATGCCTCGCGACTTTCTCTCCTGATATACTTTCCCATAGTTTTCCTCGTCGTAATTTCTCACTCTTTGCTGACTGGCATTGGTATCACAATTCCTTACGTTGAGCAGATTTATGGTGGCGAGTTAATAGTATGGTTTATGCTGGGTTTGGGGCTGGCATTTGGTGGGCATAAGTTTATGACTACTTATCTACGCTCTAAACAAACGGTTAAAATCGCAGAGGGAGAATTAAAATCCCGCCACACTGGTAGCGCATCAGTAGGCAAACCGACCATTGCCATGAAACTGTTCAAGGAAGTCAATATACTTTGCCCAAAATGTGGCCGCAGATTGCCCATGGAAGAGTTCTACAAGACGAATACGGATGACATAGTTAACTGCCCACATTGCGGTGTTAAAATCAGAATGAATATGGCAAAGTTCAAGCGCAACACGCTGTTTAGTACTCTGTTCGGCATGTCTGTAGGTATCCCCGCCTTACTCATTTGCGCGGGGTTGGTTACTGAGCACGGCCTTCTGATGGAAGCGATTGTGCTGGGCTCTTTAACGTTGGGGTCTTCGTGCCTGTTTACATTGTCCTATGTGGTTTATAGGGCTGAGTATGAAATCGCAGAATAAGAGTTTTCGTCAAAAACTTGCATATTCAAAAAACCCCGCCAATACTGATAATGCAACAACACATTAACCTTTAACTCAAACTCAAAAGGAGTGTAATCATGAGAAATCTTAATTCAACAGAAATTCAAGCAGTTAACGGCGGTAGCGCCCTTCTTTTTAATACGCCTATAGGTGCCTATATGATTGGAGAGGCTATGCTGCAGCAGAGCTACTACGACCATTGGGAGGCCTGTCACAGGGACCCACAGTCATAGCACTCAACGCCAGCCGTAACTGGCAAATCGGCGGTCTGTCAGGCCGGGTGGTCATTGTGGCTACCCAAGCCTGACGGATTGCTCTATTTCTATGAAACTGAACGAGGAGTTCAATATGCTTTGTCCAAAATGTAACTACGGGTTGCCCAATACTTTCTTTACCAAGGTGGCAATAGATGAAGTGGTTAACTGTCCAAAATGCAGTGTTCCACTCAGAGTGGATATGGGGAAGTTCAAGCGAGACATGCTGCTTACCCTTCTAATCGGCTCAATTACAGGCGGCCCCGCCATATTCTTTTGCTTGATATTGGGTTTGGATTATGGCCACCGAACAGAAGCGTTAATAGTTGGTGTGGCAGTGTTTGTTCTTATGGTTACAAATATTATCACTTATCTGCGCTATAAATATTCGTTTAAACTCGCATAGAATAATTTTTGCGAAAAACTTGCATATTCAAAAAAACCGCCAATACTGATAATGCAACACAACATTAACTTTTAACTTAATAAGGAGTTCAATCATGAGAAATCTTACTTTCAATGAAGTGCAAATAGTCAGTGGCGCCGAAAGAGGAGACGCAGCGGCCAACGGAGCTATAGTGGGTGGCGCAACGGGTGCAACCGTTGGCTTCGCTATGGGCGTGGCTGCGAATGTCTCTGGGCTTGCGTTGCTTGGTCCGGTCGGTATCGGAATAGGTATCGGAATCGTTGCAGGTGCCGCCATCGGCTACGCTGTCTATGAATTTGCCAGCGAGCCAGACTATGGTACTGGTTATAGTAACTTTGATTGCTATGCCAATGCTCGAGCGCGTTCATAGCTATTTGTACCAGCTGTAACTAGCAAATCGGCAGTCTGCCAGTCTGGAATGGTCATTGTGACCACCCAGATCATGGACAGACTGCCGATTTCTTATAGCAAATCCTCATTCGCCCTGTGTATGCCATTCTGCATATACGCCTCCACACAACCCGAAAATGCTTGACATCGCTATATGTGCCGCCGACAATCGGCCGTTGATGCTTAACATTTAACGCTTGGTCAGCCCGCCCCGCCACATCTGCGCCCGCTTGAACCAGGCCCAACTTAGCAACTTACCTGCCAGCCCCCTCAGGAGACCCCCATGCGATACCCGCTAACTCTTATCCGCCCCGTCCTCACCATTCTCCTTAGTCTCACCCTCGCCGCTTGCGGCGAGAATCCGACTCAAACCGAAACCGAGCGGCTTAATCAGTGGCTGGATGCCCAGTTTGAGGAAAGTCTGGCGTTCTCGCCGCAAACTCGTAGCGTGCTGGGCGAGAAGATTGATAACGACAAGCTCAACGACCCAAGCCAGGAAGCTTATGATGCCGAGTTGCAGTGGCTGCGAGACAGCGTTGCTACCATGCGCGGTGAGTTTGACTATGATGCGCTCAGCGAAGATGGCAAGCTGTCCTGGGAGATGTGGGAGTATTCGCTCAATCAGGCCGAGGCGGTGGTGCCGTGGCGTTATCATGGCTATGTTTATGGCCGCGGTGGGCCGCAGTCCGGCCTGCCCAGCTTTATGATTAGTTTTCACGAGGTGGACACGCGCGAGGATATGGAAGCCTACATCGCCCGGTTGCGCGGGTTCAGTTATGTGTTGACCACCTTGCTTGAGCGCGTCCGCACCGCCGCCGAGCGGGGCATTCGCCAGCCGCGCTTCAACTACGATTTTGCCACCGACGAGATTCAACGCGTCACCTCCGGCGTGCCGTTCAACACCAGCGATGACACACCCAACTCGCCAATATGGACCGATGTACAAGGCAAGATAGACGGCCTGCTAACCGCAAACGTGATTAGCAACCAGCAAGCGGAAGCATTCCGTAGCGAAGCCCGCGATATTTTGTCGGGCCCGGTGCAAACGGCCTATCAGGAGGTGCAGGCTTGGCTTGCCGCCGACCGCGAGCAAGCCAGCACCGAATCGCAGGGAGTATGGGCCCTGCCCGACGGGGATGCCTACTACGCCCATCGCCTGCAACGCATGACCACGCTGGATCTAACCGCCGACGAGATTCACCAAATCGGCCTCAGCGAAGTGGCACGGCTACGCGATGAAATGGAAACAATAAAAGAGCAGGTGCAATTCAACGGCACCCTGCAAGAGTTTTTCACCTTCCTGCGCGAAGACGAACAGTTCTATTACCCCGACACTGACCAGGGGCGGCAAGAATACCTGGATATAAACAATCAATACCTGGACACCCTATTCACCCGCCTGCCGGAGTTTTTCGGCACCCTGCCCAAAGCCCCGTTAGAGGTGCGCCGCGTTGAAGCATTCCGCGAACAGCCCGGCGCCGCCCAGCACTATCGACAGGGCTCCCCCGATGGCTCACGCCCCGGCGTGTTCTATTCCCACATGTCGGATATGTCCACGCTGGCCATATTCCAGATTGAGAGCATCGCCTACCACGAAGGCAACCCGGGCCACCACATGCAGATATCCATCCAGCAGGAACTCACCGATGTGCCGCGCTTCCGCACCCAATATCGCACCACCGCCTACACCGAAGGCTGGGCGCTATATTCCGAATGGCTGGCGCAGGAAATGGGCGGCTACGAAGACCCGTATTCCCAGTTCGGCCGCCTCGCCAGCGAGATGTGGCGTGCCATCCGGCTGGTAGTAGATACCGGCATCCACACCAAGCGCTGGTCGGAACAGCAAGCCGTGCAATACTTCCTCAACAACTCCCCCGTCCCCGAAGGCGCAGTGCGCTCCGAAATACAACGCTACTTCGCCACCCCGGGCCAGGCCACCGCCTACAAGGTAGGCATGATGAATCTCCAGCAAGCACGCGCCCGAGCCGAAGCCACCCTCGGCGATGCCTTCGACATCCGCCAGTTCCACGATGTAGTACTCGGTGCCGGAGCAGTCCCCATGCCCCTCATGCACGCTCGCGTGGACCGCTGGATTGAAGAAACCAGACAAGCGAACTGAGCCAGCAAAATTATTTTAGGGAAAAACTTGCATACGTGAAGAAACCGATAATACTGTTAATGCAAATAATGCATTAACTTTTTTTAACTAACGGAGGTTTATCATGCGTATTCTTACTATTAATGAAACAGATCAGGTTGTCGGTGGTGTGTTCCCAACACCGTGCCCGGGGCATCCTTTCCCGAGCCCTTTCCCGGGCCCTTTCCCACGCCCTTTCCCGAGGATAACACCACCCGGACCGGTCACGGTACCTTGGCCTGGTCCTTGCCCTACTCCTTATCGGTGGGTTAATCTTTGAGCTGCTTGCAGTATAGCTCAAATTGAGACCAAAGAACGTCTCTAAGCTGTGGCTGGCAGGACAACGGAGTTAACGCCTTCGGGCACTATCACTCCCACCCCTGTCAGCCACAACTTTTAGGTAGCTCCACTACCGCTTCTATCAGTTCTGGCATTCAGACACCACAACTACCATCCCACCAGCCGTTGGCTATCCCCCATTGGCTGCCGAGCCTGCGGGGATATATTTATGACGTATGCGGCACGGCCTTACCCCAACCGACCGGACTCAAAAAAGACCGACCCCTCAGGGGGGTGGATAAACCCCGCTGTTGCGTTATACTCCCGGCAGGCTATTACCAACACCACAGATAACCCCGATTTAAGGAGTCAATTATGCAAATGCGAAAGATTCTCACCTGTATCGCCGCCATGGCGGCAAGTATGGGGCTTCTGGCCCCGGCCACCGCCCAGAGCGATGAAGACGCACTAGCCGTACTAGTCCCCGGCGGAGGCACCTACAGCCGCGCCATCTCCACCGATTCCGCCGAAGCCCAGATATTCTTTGACCAGGGATTAAGAATGGCCTGGGGCTTCTATTTCCCGGAATCCATCGCCTCCTATCAGGAGGCCTCGCGGCTTGACCCCGAACACCCCATGCCCTACTGGGGCCTGGCCCACGCCGCCGGCCCCAACCCCAACAGCCGCTACGCCGGCATGCCCGATGACCCGCAAGGAGCGGGGCTCAAGGCAATCCGCCAGGCGCTGGAACTGGCCAACAACGGCGATGAACGCGAACGCGAACTCATCAACGCCCTGTTCGTGCTGTATAACAAGGATGCCATCTCCGATGACCGCGAGCGGGATTTCGCCTACGTGGATGCCATGCGCGCGCTGCACAAAAAATACCCCGGCGATGCCGACATCGCCGCCCTGTTCGCCGAATCATTCATGAACACCACCCGCTGGGACTACTGGAACGCCGACGGCACCGCCAAAGCAGGCACCGCCGAAGCCAAGGCCGCGCTGGAAGCATCCATGGCGGTGGAGCACGACCACCCCGGCGCCAACCACCTCTACATTCACCTGATGGAAATGTCCAACCAGCCGGAACTGGCCATGCCTTCGGCGCAGAAACTGGAAGGCAGCATGCCCATCTCCGGCCATCTGGTGCACATGCCCGGCCACATCTATCTGCGGGTGGGCGAATATGAGAAAGCCATCGACATCAACGAACGCTCACAAATAGTGGACCAACAGTTCGCCGAAATCTGGGGCGAAACCAACCTGCCCATGATTGGCACCTACTCACTGTCCCACAAATCCCACGCACCCCACGCCCTGGACTTTGTGCGCTATGCCAACATGCTGCAAGGCAACTACGCCGAATCCCAAAAAGCCGCCCACAGCAACGCACAAAGAGCCAGACAGAACCCGATGGCGCGCCGCAGCCAGAAAACCATCGCCCACGAGTTCATAACCGACAAGGTGTTCGGCAAATGGGACAAGATTCTTGCCGACGATGCCGCCAACAGCCAACTGGAGTCACCCTATCTGCAAGGAATATGGAGTTATGTGGTGGGCAGCGCACATCTCGCCAAGGGGCAAACCGAAGAAGCCCAGGCGGCACTGGCAGTGTTGCAAGAGCAAATTGCCGCACCCGGTTTGGATGACCTGGGCGTTGGCCCCACCCCCGCCTCTCATGTGCTGAACCTGGCCCTGCACGCCCTGCTCGGTGAAATCGCAGAAGCCAATGACGATTGGGACGGCGCCATTCTGCACTACGGCCACGCCGTCGGCTATCAGGACAACCTGAGTTACACCGAGCCGCCGGATTGGTCTCAATCCATGCGCCTCTATCTGGGCAGCGCCCTGCTGGAAGCCAACCGCGGTGAGGAAGCGGAAAAAGTATTCCGCGAAGAGCTGGAGTGGAGCCAGCAAAACGGCTGGGCCACCTTCGGCCTATACCAGGCACTGGAAGCCCAGGGCATGACCCACGAAGCCGCCATCGCCAAGCGCCAGTTTGATTCCCTGTGGCGCAACGCCGATGTAACGCTGGAACGCCCCCGCCTGTAACAGAAAGAGGTTACAAACCATGCAGTCATATCATATAAAGTTACTAACACTCTTACTCACCACGTTGCCAGCGTTCGCCATCGCTCAAACAGCATACGACACACTAGTCGCCGAACGAGCCGCCGAGATTGAAGACAAGGTAATCGCCTGGCGCCGCGACATTCATCAACACCCCGAGCTAAGCAACCGCGAAACCCGCACCGCCGCACTGGTGGCTGAACACCTCAACGCACTCGGCCTGGAAGTACAAACCGGCGTAGCACACACCGGCGTTGTGGCTGTGCTACGCGGCGGCCGCCCCGGCCCCACAGTTGCACTGCGCGCCGACATGGACGCCCTGCCAGTGGAAGAACGCACCGGCTTACCCTACGCCTCCACCGTACGCACCACCTACAACGGCCTTGATGTGGGCGTAATGCACGCCTGCGGCCACGACAACCATGTAGCCATCCTCATGGGCGCCGCAGAAGTTTTAACCTCAATGCGCGACGACATCCCCGGCACCATCAAGTTCATCTTCCAGCCCGCCGAGGAAGGTGCGCCGCAAGGTGAAGACGGCGGCGCAAAAATGATGATTGACGAAGGCACACTGGAATCCCCCGATGTGGAAGCCATCTTCGGCCTGCACATCAGCCAGAGCCTGGCCGCCGGGGAAGCCGGCTACCGCGCACTGGGCATGATGGCCAGCGCACAAACCTACTGGATTAGCATCCACGGACGCCAGACCCACGGCGCACGACCCTGGCAGGGGATTGACCCGGTGGTTGTCGGCGCACAAATCGTGATGGGCCTGCAAACCATCATCAGCCGCCAGGTGGATGTTACTTTGGCCCCGGCAGTAATCACCGTAGGAACTTTTCACGGCGGACAACGCTTCAACATCATCCCGGATACAGTGGAGTTAAGCGGCACCATCCGCACCTTTGATGCCGACATGCGAGCACAAATCCACGAACGCATGCACCGCACCGTGCAATCCATCGCCGAAGCCGGCGGCGCCCGCGCCGAACTGACTATTGACCCGGGCGTGCCAGTAACCTACAACCACGCCGAACTCACCGCACAAATGGGCCCAAGCCTGAACCGCATTTACGGCGGCGACAAGGTGTTTGAAACACCACGCATAACCGGCGCCGAGGATTTCTCTTTCTTCCAGGAAGAAGTACCGGGGTTCTACTTCTACATCGGCGGCCGCCCCCCGGAAATACCCGCAAGCGAGGCCATTCCCAACCATTCTCCGCTGTTTTATGTGGATGAGAGTGCTTTGTTGTCGGGAGTGCGTGCTATGAGTACATTGCCGCTTGATTACCTTAGCCAACGTCTTGAACAAAATTAGTTAAGGTGTGCCGTCTTGATTGTATTCGGCACGACTGTATCTGCGTGATTCTACTTACATGATTGTACTAGGCATAGAAACTTCCTGCGATGAAACTGGCGTTGCCCTGTATGACAGCGAGCGAGGCCTGCTGGCCGATGTTCTGTATAGCCAGGTGGACATCCACGCCCGTTACGGCGGTGTGATTCCCGAACTTGCCTCCCGCGACCACATCCGCAAAACCTTGCCCCTGATTGACGAGGTAGTAAAGAAAGCCGGAATCAAACGCACCGCCATCGGCGGCGTAGCTTACACCGCTGGCCCCGGCCTCATCGGCGCCTTGCTGGTCGGTGCCTCATTAGGCCGCGCACTCGCCCTGTCGCTAAATATACCCGCCGTCGGCGTACACCACATGGAAGGCCACTTGCTGGCACCAATGCTGGAATCCAACCCGCCACAGTTTCCTTTCATCGCCCTGCTGGTATCCGGCGGCCACACCCAACTGGTAGCCGTGTCCGGCATAGGCCAATATCAGTTACTAGGCGAATCCGTAGATGATGCCGCCGGCGAAGCCTTTGACAAGGTAGGCAAGATGCTCAACCTGCCATACCCCGGCGGCCCCCATGTAGCGCAACTGGCCGAAGACGGCAACCCAAACCGATTCCAGTTCCCCAGACCAATGACCAACCGCCCGGGCCTGGACTTCAGTTTCAGCGGCCTGAAAACCCACGTCCGCACCACCATCGCCGAGCACACCAACACCGATGACACACTTGATAAACAAACCCGCGCCGACATCGCCCGGGCATTTGAAGACGCCGTAGTGGACACCCTCGTCATCAAATGCCGCCGCGCCCTGGAACAAACCGGCCTGAACTCTCTAATCATCGCCGGCGGCGTAAGCGCCAACCGGCAACTACGCAAAACACTGGAACAAGCCGTCAAAAAACTAAACGCCAAACTATTCTACGCCGCCCCCCACCTCTGCACCGACAACGGCGCCATGATTGCCTACGCCGGCTGCCAACGCCTGCTAGCCGGACATCAGGAACCCCTCGCCATCAATGCCCGACCCCGCTGGTCCCTTGAAACTTTGCCGGCAATCTAATCAGGCCCACACTCACCACAATCCCTAACAGGCGAAGCAAGCAAAACATCAACAGGAAATCAGCGCACTATGAACGACATCATATACATCCGCGAACTGCGAGTTGAAACCATCATCGGCATCCATGACCATGAACGAAAACAAAAGCAAACAATAAGCATAGATATTGAAATGGCAGCAGACACTCGCCCCGCCGCTGCGTCTGACAACATCAAGGACGCACTGGATTACGATGCCGTTGTCCACCGTGTAACTGAGTTCGTTGAAGCAGCCAACTATCAGTTGATAGAAACGCTGGCCGAACACATCGCCCAACTAATACTCAAAAAATTCAAAGCCCCTTGGCTTCGCCTGCGAGTAAGCAAACCCGATGCCCTGCCTAATGCCAAAGATGCCGGTGTTGTTATTGAGCGTCCCGCACCCTAGCGATACGTTCCAGCCGGGCACGGCGAATTACATCTTCCGGTTTGCTTTCGGGGTTTTCTTTCAACAGGGCAGGGATGTCTATTTCGCAAGCTGCGTTATAGACGCTTTGCAGATAAGCACTCTGCGGATAAGGGCGCGATTCCAGGCCGGTGCGGCCGCGAGCGTCGGCTTCGCAGGCCAGGCAAAACTGGGTGAGGCGTTGGGGGCGGCGGAAGGCATCAAGGCTTTCCAGTAGCCGCAGCAAAGTGGTGGAGCGCAGTTCAAGCGCCCGATGCGAATTAAGATGATGTTCAGATACCAGACGTGCCAGCGCCACATAATCATTGGGCACCGGGATGCGTTTATGCACGGCATCCAGTGCTTGCAGCCCCAGCATTTCGTGCCCCACATGGCTGGGCCATTTGGCCGGATTGGTAAGGCCTTTGCCGAGGTCATGCACCAGCACCGCATAACGCACCACTGAATCTTCCGACAGTTTCACCGCCTGTTGCAGACACAACAGAATATGTATGCCGGTATCCACCTCTGGGTGATGATGTTCCGGTTGCGGAATGCCAAACAACTTGTCCAACTCCGGCAGCAAGACAGACAGTGCGCCACAATCGCGCAGCACACTGATGAACACATCCGGGTGGTTGGTTTGCAGTGCCAGCAAAATCTCCTGCCACACCCGTTCTCCTGGCAAGGAAGCAAGCTCGCCACTCTCGCTCATCTGCCGCATAAGCGCAAGAGTTTCCGGCGCGACGCTGAACTCCTGCTGCGCCAGCCGGGCGGCAAACCGGGCCACGCGCAACACCCGCAACGGATCCTCCGCGAAAGCATCAGACACATGACGAAGCCGCCGCTGCGCCAAATCCTGCTGTCCGCCGTAAGGGTCTATCAGCGTGCCATCGGCACTCTCCGCGATGGCGTTGATAGTCAAGTCGCGGCGCTTGAGGTCGTCTTCCAGAGTAACGCTACCAGTGGTATCAAAAGCAAAACCCTTGTGGCCGGAAGCAGTCTTGCGCTCCAGCCGCGCCAACGCATATTGTTCTTTACTGTCCGGATGCAAGAAGACAGGAAAATCCTTACCCACCTGGCTATAACCAGCATCCAGCATCTGTTGCGGCGTTGCGCCCACCACCACCCAGTCATTTTCCTTTACCGGCAGGCCAAGCAATTTGTCACGCACAGCGCCGCCGACGAGATAGGTTTTCATAAGTTTATGACCCACACATAGTTTATTCATCAAGCGAGGCATTGAACCGCCCACATCTTCCACTCGCGGCAATATCGGTTCGCGCCCCCACACATAGTTTACTCATCGAGCGGAGATGTTAAACCGCCTGCCATCTTCCAGCCGTATCAGCGTTAGTTCGCGCCCCCACACATAACCAGTGTCCAGCGCGATAACATCATCCCGTCCGGTAACGCCCTCAATAGCCGCCCAATGGCCGAACAGAATGATAGCCTCGGGCGTGATACGCTGAAACTCAAACCAGGGCTTGTAGCCTTTCGGCGCCGCACAGAAACCTTCCTTGACATCCAGCCGCAGGCTGCCCACATCATCGCAAAAGCGCACTCTGGTCAGGTAATTGGTAATAGTGCGCAGGCGGTCATAACCCTCCAGCTTTTTACTCCAGCGAATGGGCGTGTCGCCATACATATTGGCCAGATATGCTTGATAGTTCTTGCGGCTTGCGTAACCCCCATGACTCTCATACCCCCCATAACCCCCATAATCCTCATCCCGCAACACAAACTCCACCTCCGCCGCCAGATTAAGAGTTGTCTGCAACGACCAGGTGGGAGCAACACCCGCATGCACCATCAAAAAGTTTCGCGGCCCCACCGTGGTTTCCACCGCCTCGTAATGCACCAGCGGTTTGTGCCGCAACCAACCGGCTAGCCCCTCGCAATCAGCAGATTCCAGCAACTCATCCAGCGTATCCTTACTCCGATTCGGCGCACAATTCTCATGCAGCGCCAAAAAATGCAAATCATGATTACCCAACACCACCACCAACGCCTCATCCATATCTTGCAAGTAACGCAAAGTATCCAGCGAACGCGGCCCCCGATTAACCAAATCACCCACGCACCAGAGCCTGTCAGTTGCAGGCGAAAAGCCAACTTTCTTAAGCAACTTCTTCAGCGGCTTGTAGCAGCCCTGAATATCACCAATAACATAAGTGCTCATAACAAATTACAACAGAATGATTGTGGGTTAAAGAATATTATCGGATTTCATGGCAGATTGCTTTATTTGCTGCTGGTAGGTTAGTTCAAAGATGGCATTGCCCAGCCATTTCTTGAACGATGGATTGTCACTGAACTGCTTGAACAGTTCGGTATGGTCAGACAGCAAGGCGTTCATGACTTTTTGCAGGGCTGCATCATGCTCAATCTGGGCGGTTTTCTTGTCGTTGTTTTTGATGGCATTCTGATAGGCCGGATCCGCCGCTACCTTGGCTGGGATTTCCTCAGTGATGACCTTACGAATTTTATCGGCATCCTGCCAGCTGATATTTCCAAACTGGTCATTGAATGCCTTGATGATGCTACTCAATATATCCATTTCCGTTTCCTCACCACCGCCGCCACCACCAATGGGCACAGGATCAATTTCGCCATCCTGATCTGGCAGCCCAATTTTCTGACTGGCTTGTATTTCAGCGCGATAGCTGTCCATATCAATAGTTTCCAAAATGCCTCGGGACAGATCATCTTCTTTTGGAGCGGGAAGCTTGGGAATCAGGAAATTGAGAAAAGTATAAAGCTTTTCCCATTCGGCATAAGAGTAGGGCAGAACGGCAGCCAGAAAGCCGTATATGCGAACGAATGTCTTGGCCTTGCCCTTGAAATCCACCTGGTCATCTTCCTTGAGGTCAGTTTTGTAGGTATTCACGCAGGTGTCAAGAATCGGATCAAGCTGGTCGCGGGCCGCACCATTCAGATAAAGCTCCACCAGATTGCTAATCTGTTGCTCTGAATAAACTTGATGACTATCCAAAGTAGATTGAAGATTATGTAACTTGTTGGGGTCGGTTTTATCGCTGAGAATAGTAGTGCGATAGTAAGGTTCAAATGACTTTTGAATCATATCTGAGTCATTATAGAAATCAAGCACAAAAGTATCGTGCTTTTTTGGGTGGGCACGGTTGAGTCGTGAAAGTGTTTGCACTGCCCTGATGCCGGAAAGCGGTTTATCTACATACATGGTGTGCAGCAACGGTTCATCGTAACCCGTTTGATACTTGTCGGCGACAATCAGAAAGCGGTAAGGATCTTGCCGCACTTGTTCAGTAATCTTATTGCTGGGGAAGCCATTGAGTTTCGCTTCGGTGAAACGCTTGCCGTCATGCTCGCGCTCACCGGAAAAAGCCACGATTGGCCGGTATGGGCTCTTGCGCTCCCTAAGATAGTCTGAGAAGGCGTGGAAGTATTGGATAGCCTGTTTAACCCCTTTGGTTATAACCATAGCCCGAGCCCTTCCACCGATTTTGTGGTGGCCGATGACATGAGTATGAAAGTGGTCCACCATGATTTCAGTTTTTTCGCGTATGGCGTGTTGATGGGATTCCACATAACGGCGCAACTTTTTATGCGCTTTCTTGCTGTCAAAAACGGGGTCATCCTCTACAGTTTGGACCAAACGATAATAGCTTTGCACCGGGGTGTAATGTTGTAGCACATCAAGAATGAAAACTTCCTGAATGGCCTGCTTCATAGTGTAGCCGTGGAACGGGCTATATTTCACCATGCCACCAGGCTGCGAACTCGCCTCACCAAAAATCTCCAGAGTCTTATTTTTGGGAGTTGCAGTAAAGGCGAAATAGCTGGCATTGGTGAGCATTTTACGGCTTTCCATGGCCTTATTAATTTTATCTTCTGTCGTTTCTTCCTCGTTATCCTCACCATCTTGTGACACGCCATCATCCTGATGGATATTAAGCTCTGCACTTGTTTCTCCGTGGCCGTAAGTTACCGCATCACCTGTGTCAATTTTATCTTCATCTGTCGCTTCCTTGTTAGATTTTCCAAGCACAACATTCATGGCAGAGGTGGTTTTTCCACCCTGGCTGGAGTGAGCTTCATCAATAATAATTGCAAATTTCTTATCCTGAAGTTCGTTGCCAATCTCAGTAAGGATAAGCGGGAATTTCTGCACTGTAGAAACAATGATTTTCTTGCCATCCTTGAGAAACTTACGCAAATCTCCAGAGTGTTCGGCATGACCGACTGTGGCTGCCACTTGAGCAAACTGCTTAATGGTGTCTCTGATTTGCTTGTCCAGCACACGCCGGTCGGTAACCACGATAATAGAATCAAACAGCACCTCGCCATCCCGCTCAAGCCCTACAAGCTGATGTGCCAGCCAGGCAATGGAGTTGCTCTTGCCGCTACCTGCCGAGTGTTGAATCAGGTAGCGTTTGCCGACATCATTGTTGCGGGCATCTGCCAGCAACAGCCGCACCACAGCCAGTTGATGATAGCGAGGGAAAATTTGCTTGTACTTCTTTTTTTTGGTTTTCTCATCCTTTTCTTCAACTACTTGTGCGTAATTTTCCAGAATATCGGTTAAGCCTTGTTTGGACAGAACCTCTTTCCACAAGTAGTCAGTGGCTATGCCTTGAGGGTTAGGTGGATTCCCTGCGCCGTCTTTGTGGCCTTTGTTAAAAGGCAGGAACCAGGAGTTCTTGCCCTGAAGGCGAGTGCAGAAACGTACCTCTTTGTCATCCACAGCAAAGTGCGCTACGCAACGCTTGAACTGAAATAAAAGTTCTTTGGGGTCGCGGTCGCGATTATATTGATGAACGGCATCATGAACTGTTTGCTTGGTAAGATTATTTTTAAGCTCAAAAGTGGCAATAGGCAAACCATTGATGAACACGGCCATGTCAAGAGACAGTGCAGTTTTGGTTTGGCTATAGTGGAGTTGACGGGTGATGCCGAAGATATTAGCTTTGAACAGTTTGGCAGCCTCTGCATTCCCCGGAGTCGGGGTACCATAGAACAGGTTGACAGATATTGGACCATGCTTGAGGCCATTTCGCAAAACATCCACTACACCACGCTTGGTGATTTCTCCTTGCAGACGATGCAGAAACTGGTCGCGTTTGGGCCCATCCTGGTCAATACCAAGTTTTTCATAAGCATCGGGTTGCGTGGAAGCGAGGAATTGCAGTAGCTTAGGCAGGTCAACAGCGTGTTCCGGATCGTAGTCCTGCGAGTCGCCCTGAACATATCCGGCCTCGTCCACAAGGGAGGCAACAATGAGGGATTCTAGTCCCTTTTCGCTGGTGTCAGTTGGCATCACCGATTCTCCGGTTAATGCAGGCCTAACCAGCTGTTATTCACAAGCACATCCCTTGCTAAAAGAATCTGGCGAGGGGTGAATTGCCGCTTGCGTTCATTCCAGGCATAAACACGGTTTACTATGTCATCTTTGGTGCCGGGTTTTTCATGTTTCATTACCCAATGAACAGTAGATAATAGTTCCAGACCGAAAGATGACTCAAACCCATCTACCAGTTTGGCGACTTGCTCAAAACGTGCTTTGGTTTTGGCATGTTCATCAAGGAAAGCATCAGCATCTTTTTTAACCCCCGGCACAAGTTCAAGTGGCTTATCAGGTGCATCTGTGCCATCTGCGTATCCACTTATCATATAGCCCTCAACAGCGTTCAATACATGGCGTAGATTTTCGGCGTAAGGACCGTAAGACGCTTGCTGAAATTCAAGACGGAGAGGCTCTCCCGCCTCTTGCATAAAATACATTAACTTATGAAGTTCCAGTAAGGTTATGAACGGATCAAGTAATCCGGTTAGATAGCGATGCATCAACGCAACCAGTACCGCCCGGCCTGGTGTCATATTGGGTACTTTCTGGCTACGAGCCATTTTGTCAGCATCTGGCGAACCTTTGGGTTCAAAGACAAGGATTTGCACATCTTCCAAACCGGCAAGAGCCCGTTCAATATGCTGTTTCACAGTTGCCCAGTCCAGTCCACCCAAACCACAACCTAATGGCGGGATGGCAATAGAATGAATCTGCCGTTTCATGATTTCTTTTCTGAGTGCTTCAAGCCCTGACTCAATGTATTCCATACGGCTGTTTTCTTTCCAGTGTTGCTTGGTAGGAAAGTTGATGATGTATTTGGGATTGGTTAAACCGCCTGTGTCGTAAATAAACATACGTCCGGGCTTAACCTCTTCATTTTTGCAAGCAACGGTATAAGCTTCAAAGTTTTGAGGAAATGCTTTCTTGAATTGTAGTGCAATGCCACGCCCCATCACGCCAATGCAGTTGACGGTGTTGACGATGGCTTCGGCATCTTCAGCGACAATGTTCCCGGTTTTGTATTTAATCATTTTGATGCATCCCTCAGTAATACCAATCTCTGATTATTTCTAGTTCTGGCTTGTGGGTGCTTTCGGTAATCGCTTGGCTCACTTGCTGGTATGCGGCATTGTCATACACACCAATTCGCTCTGTCAAGCTCCAGGGCAGGTTCCTCTCAACAAGAAACTCAGCTTGTTTGCCGTATTTACAGGTCCTCCAGTCCCTTGCCCTAACAGCATCCCAATCAATCTCGTTCAGCTGGCTCAAATCACACCAGTCGCCAAAGTCTCTGGCACCTGCATTGGAGCTGGTGAAAGCCCAGCGATTTTTATTCTTGTCCGCCCAAGACACAGTATCACGGAGGTCAAATTCCAGATGTACGATAGGTTTTTGTCCACCTCGGTATGAAAGATCTGAATGGTTAGCTACATGGAGCATATAAAGCATCACTGAGCGTGGGCAAAAGTAGAAAGGCACACATTCGCCGACATACAAATCCGGGTGGCTATTCAATTTCAATTCTGTAAGTCGTCGCTGTTTTATTTTATCTATCCCAATGGGGGTTCCAGATGAAGGGCGTTTTGCCATTTCAGCATCGCACCAAAGAAAGTCACCTGCAATGATGGAAGGCAAACTATTAACGTGGGTAATGCGATAGATTTTAGGGTGTGGGGGAACGGGAACAGTCATTCATGAAGCTCCGCAATTGCATCGTGTTCTGTTTTGGTAGCATCCTCATTTAGTGCTGGCATATCTTCTTCCGTAATCTCCGGCACTTCAATACCGCGCACATCTATCTGGCCTGTAACTGCATCCGAAATCAGTCGGGTGCGGTATTCTTGGATTAGTTCAATTTCGCGTTCAGCGCGGGTTATGGCTTGGTCAATATTGGTTGTAGCTTGTTTTAGATATTCAACAATAATGACCTGTTCGGAGAGGGGCGGGAAAGCAAATTGACAATTTCCAAGGATTGTTCCATTCAAGTTGCCTAATCCTGTAGTTGTGGTCGAGTGAAATACAAGCTGCTCTCTACCTGTGATGGAGTTTAAATTATACCAGACATACTCAGGGTCAGTCCTACTATTGACGCGAAGGCGTTGCATGAAATTTGAGAAGCAGCATCCCAATGTACCAATTTCAGGGTTTACTAGACTGGTCTTTCCAATGTGAGCTTGGCTTCCACTAGATTTGGTTACCACGAGATCCCCTGTCTCAAGTCGTGCAGATTCTATTTCTCGAGGAGATAACTCTATTTTGGCTGGAATTTTAATATGCCAACCACCGGACATCGTCTGTTCAGTAGAGCGGAGAACGATAGTGCCTGTATCACTGAAATTATCACCCCACACACCGGAATCATTCTGGATTAAGCGAGTCTTCAGACGTTGACTTTCCCAATGTTTTGGAATATCTCCAATCCATTTCACGCCGCTAGATTTGAGTTTAACATCGGGGTTCAGCCCTCTGGTCATGGCTTCATTAATGATGTTCTGCTTTTGTTCATTGAGTAATTCAATCAGCTGCCGTTTGTTTTGAATGAATTTGTTTATCTGGAAAGTTTTCCACCTAATGAACCTTGCAATGAGTTTTTGTTCGCTGTAATGAGGAACAGCTATAGTCACACGTTTCAGGTGTGGCCAATACAAATTTCTTTGTATTGATCCCACACCTTTTGAACAGATGAGGTACTGATCAATCATCTTTCTATCTCGAAAAAGATAGTTGGCATAATCGGTATCAAGCTCATCATGGATACTCAATACCAAATACGCCGGGCTTACAATTCCTGAAAATTTTGAAATGCCAACAGAACCACGCCACGCTTGTTGATTGTTGAGGACAAAATCTCCAGAATCCACTACTTGGTATTTTGAAAGATCTTCGCTAGTAGCGTTTGCTCTTTTTTCCTTAGCATCGGAGAAGCGAATAACACCTAAGTCCAAATAAACTGATAAGAGTTCTCGGTCTTGGCAGTTCACATCCGATTTGACTTTTGCAATTGCACAAAGAGGCAATATTTTCCAATGCGAAGGCAACCTACAAAACCATCTATCATACGTTTCTTTGTACTCTGGATAGGGGACAAGTTTCATTGCTTGACCTCCCCGACAATCTGTTCCAGTAACCCTTCAGTTTCTTGTTCTACTGCATAAATGTCAGCTTTAATTTCTTCCACTGTACGCATTGGTGTGGGTCGGTAAAAATATCGGGTAAAAGAAACAGCATAACCCATCAGGGTTTTACTGGGATCAATCCAGGCATCGGGTGTATAAGGTAGCACCTCTCGCTCAAAGAATGCCCTAATGCCGCCTTCTTCAAGTAGTGGCACTTGCTCACTATCTCGTAGGTTAGTATCCCGCTCGTATTCAACCACACAAGATTTTCCCTTGAATTTGCTCTCAAACAAACCGTGAAAAGAATCAGGTGTTACCTTACCCGGTTTGTGAATTTTTTTAAGTACTGGCTCGGCGTCCTCATTGATATCGCAGAGTTGACTCTGTAGTAGATTCTTGCGCTTGGCTGTTAGCTTGATGTCCCGTTGGCTAGCATCGGCTTCGCAGGCTTCCATAAAGATGTTGAAATCCAGATGTGGGCCTGCTCTGAGGTTTGAAGCCATACGCTGGATTAGCTTGACGAGAGAAGTCTCTTTTGTTTCGGCGCATGTTTTTTCAAACTGTTTCAACCGAGTTGGGCTTAAATCCACGGCAAGGCGTAACGGGCGCTCCACTATCATCTTCCAGTAACCGAAAGCCTCGTTAGGAAAGATTTTGGATTGCTTGGTCTCTGTTGGGTTTACCACCAGATTACAGATCGCACGAATATGCTTCTCTGAAAATTCGCAATTTTTGTTACCCAAGTTACGGCGCAACGGTTCAAACCACTCAGAAGCATCAATAAGTTGAACTTTACCTTTCCGCTGCTTACTCTTTTTATTGGTCAACAACCAGATATAGGTGGCAATGCCGGTGTTGTAAAACATATTCTCCGGCAGGGCGATGATAGCTTCCAGCCAGTCGTTCTCAATAATCCAGCGACGGATATTACTCTCGCCCTGACCGGCATCGCCGGTAAAGAGAGACGAGCCGTTATGAACTTCGGCAATGCGGCTACCGAGTCTGGTGGTTTTTTTCATCTTTGATAATTTGTTGACCAGAAACATAAGTTGTCCATCACTGGAACGGGTAATCATTTTATATTCTGGATCGCCGCCGTGTTGGGTAATGAATCGCGGGTCCACGATGCTGCCCTTGCCACCCAAGCGGTCTAAATCAATTTTCCAGCTCTTGCCATAAGGCGGATTGGATAACATGAAATCAAACTCATCTGACGGGAAGGCATCGTTGGAAAGCGTGGAACCATACCTCATGTTCTTGGCGCCTTCACCTTTGAGCAGAAGGTCAGCTTTGGTAATGGCAAAAGTCTCCGGTTGTATCTCTTGTCCATAGAGGTGGATGGAAACCTTCTTGTTATGGCTGTTGGCGAGTTTCATTAAGCGTTCTTCGGCTACAGTCAGCATGCCACCAGTGCCGCAAGCTCCGTCATAGACGAGATAGGTGCCGGATTTAATATCATTGGCTATTGGCAGGAAAATTAAATCGGCCATTAGCTTGACCACATCGCGAGGTGTGAAATGCTCCCCGGCCTCTTCGTTGTTTTCCTCATTAAAGCGGCGAATCAATTCTTCAAAGATAGTGCCCATTGAATGATTGTCCAGTGCCGGAAGTAGTTCATTCCCTTTCGCATCCTTTACTGGTTTGGGGCTGAGGTTAATGCGAGTATCAAGGAACTTTTCGATGAGATAACTGAGTATGTCATTTTCTTCTTCCATAAGCTTAGGGATTTGATCGCGAAACTTGAATTTGTCAAGAATCTCCTGAACATTATCCGAAAAGCCGTTCAGATAATCCTCAAAATTGGTCTTGAGTTGCTGGCGTGTGGTGCAATTTTTGATGTCACGCAAAGTGAAAGAGGAGATATTATAAAAAGCTTCGCCGCTGGCTTCGCAAAGCACAGCATCCTGATTAGCGATTTTGGCATCATCAAGTTGCTTCTTTGTGCTGAGAACTTTTTTCTTGCTCGGTTCCAGTAGCACATCAAGGCGCCGAATGACTATCATCGGCAGTATCACATCGCGGTATTTGCTACGCACATAAGTATCACGTAGCACATCATCAGCAATGCCCCAAATAAAACTGACAATGTTGTTGTGGGTTGCAGAGTTCATGTTTTAGTGCAACACGCGCGGGGGCGACAGCAGGAAAGGGGGAATGTCGGTGCGGAACTCTTCACCGTTGGCGGAAATCATGCCGTAGCTGCCTTGCATGGTGCCGGTTTCCGTTTGCAGGATGGCGCCGCTGGTGTAGTGGAATGATTCGCCCGGCTTGATTACCGGCTGCTGACCCACCACGCCATCGCCGGATACTTCTTCCACCCGGTTGTTGCCATCGGTGATGTACCAGTGGCGGGTAAGCAGCTTGACCGATTCCTTGCCCCCATTGGTAATGGTGATGGCATAAGCAAACACATAGCGGTTCGCCTCCACGGAGGACTGCTCCTCCAGATAGTGAGATTGCACTTCAATTTTGATGTTATGTTCGTCGGCCATGGTGCTTTCGCTGATTCAACGGGGTGTGTTGTATGGCAAATCAGTATAGCAAAATAATTATGCCTCGTCTGCGGCGAGCATATTACTGATGAGCACATAGTCGGCCAGTGGAAGTTGTTCCGGGCGTTGGCTGAAGTCCACAGGTATTGTGCTTAGCAGGGTTTCGGGGATGATGGTTTTCAGGCTGTTTTTCAAAGTTTTGCGGCGCTGGTTGAAGGCGGTGCGAATGACAGTGGCCAGCAACTTCGGAGTTGTGGCCGGGCAGGGCAGGGGGCGATGGGGAACCAGCCGCACCATGGCGGACATTACCTTCGGACGAGGCGAGAAAGCCGCCGCAGGCACATTGAACAGATGCTCCACCGCGCAGTAATAGCGCAACATCAGGCCAAGGCGACCATATTGTTTTGTGCCGATGTCGGCGGTCATCCGTTGCACCACTTCCAGTTGCAGCATAAACACCATATCTTGAATCAGATGGTGGTTGTGCAACAGATGAAACAGCACCGGCGTGGAAATGTTGTAGGGCAGGTTGCCGATAACTCGCAGCCTGTGTGTTGCGTTTGAAGTTGATAATGAGGTCAAATCAAACTTGAGAATGTCCTGTTGCATCACCCGTACGTTGGAATGATTGCTGAATTTTTGTTGCAGGTGGTCGGCTAAGTCACGATCCAGTTCCACACAATCCAGACTAGCGCCGGAGTTGGAAAGCAGGTCAGTAAGCGCGCCGCGACCGGGACCGATTTCCAGCAGGTGTTCATCCGTTTGCGGATTAATGATATCAACGATGCGTTCAATAACCCCGGCATCGTGAAGAAAGTTCTGCCCGAAACGCTTGCGCGCTTGTAACGGCAAGTCATCACGCAGCGGCAGGGCGGGTTCATTCGGGCGCATTATTGACTCCAATGGGCAGCCATTTCTTCGGCGGCGGTAATGGCATACTTCAAGCTTCCCATGTCGGCGTTGCCAGTGCCGGCCAGCATGAGCGCAGTGCCGTGGTCCACCGAAGTGCGAATGAAAGGCAAACCGAGAGTGATATTGCTGGCCTTGCCGAAACCTTTGAACTTGAGCACGGGCAAGCCCTGGTCGTGATACATGGACAACACCGCATCGGCACGGGTCAGATACTTGTCGGTAAAAAGGGTATCAGCAGGCAACGGCCCTTCCAGTTTCATACCCTCACCGCGCAGGCGTTCCAGCACCGGAATAATAGTGTCTATTTCTTCCCGCCCCAAATGGCCGCCTTCACCGGCGTGAGGATTCAGCCCGCACACCAGAATGCGCGGCGCCTTGATGCCGAACTTTGTCTTGAGGTCCTTGTGCAAAATATGAATAACACGTTCCAGCAACGGTTGGGAAAGCGCGGCAGGCACTTCGCACAGCGGTAGATGCGTGGTAGCGAGTGCCACCCGCAGGCCGGGCGTGGCGAGCATCATCACAGTGAGTTCCTCGTTGCAAAGTTCGGCCAGAAATTCAGTGTGGCCGGAAAACTTGAACCCGCCGTCATTGATGTTGCCCTTGTGAACCGGACCGGTTACCAATGCTGCGGTATGGCCAGCGCGAGTCTCGGCTACGGCCTGACGCAAACTGTCCAGCACATAAGCGGCATTGGCGGGTTCCAGCTGCCCGGCCTGCACCGGCGCCGCAAGATTTATCTGCGCCAGCGTGAGTTGGCTCGGTGCCGCAGGCGTGGCAGCGGTCGGGTTATAGTCCACCAGCGTGAGCGGAAGATTCAGTTGCTTCGCACGTTCCTGCAACAGAGTGCGGTCGGCAAACACAACCAGTTCAGTGTGATGCAACGGTCGTTGCGCAAGTTGAATACAAAGGTCGGGACCTATGCCCGCAGGTTCACCGGGAGTGATAGCAATACGCTGAAGCATGAGAACACCATTGGCCTGGCCGCTTAATTCACATACTCCACAAAGGCTTCCTCGCGGATCTCTATAAGCCAGTTTTGCAGTTCCAAATCAAACTTGCGCTCGCGCAGAGCAAGCTCGGCCTGATTGCGAGCAAATTCAACACTAAGGTCACTCACTCGCCGCCCCAGCACTTCAACGAGATGCCAACCCGCCTCGGTGCTGAACGGTTCGCTAAGCTCCCCCTCCCCCAGCGCGGCCACTACCGATTGCATTTGCGGCGGCAGCCCATCTTCGCTAATCCAGTCCAGGTCGCCCCCGGCCACCACCGAGGACATATCATCCGAATGCTGCCGCGCGATGCTGGCAAAATCTTCCTCACCTGCAACAATGCGCCGGTGAAATTCGGCAATCTCGGTTTCGCTTTGCTGGTTGGTGCGTATCTCGTTGGGCGCGAGCATGATGTGGCGCAGATGAGTTTGCTCCACCATTTGCTCGGTGCCGCCCCGCCTTTCCACAAGCTGAATAACATGGAAGCCGTTGGATGCTTCAATGGGACCTTCGGTTTCACCAACATCCATATCCTCAACGATGTCGGCAAACAAACTCGGCAACCCTGTCGCCTTGCGCCAGCCAAAATCGGTGTTGGTGATTGGAAACCTGCCAATATTTCTTTCGTTGTAACGCAAAGTGAGCAGGTTCTCGCCGCTTTCAATACGCGCGGCCAGTTCGGCCGCATAAGTGCGCTTGGTGGTCACATCATCCTCTGAATCGGTTTCGCTGCGTTGCACCAGAATATGGTCAACAAAATATTCAGCCGCCATAATTTCGCGGCCACTTTCGGAATTAAGAAAGTTTTCAATTTCCTGATCGGTGATGGTGATACGACGGTTCACCACGCCGCGCTGCAATTCCTGAATGGTGAGTTGCTTGCGTACTTGTTCGCGGGTGAGCAGATAGGCATCGTTCTCTTCAAGGACGGCGATATATTGTTCAAAACTCATGTTGTTGTTGCTAGCCATGTTGGCCAGCACGCGGTTGATGGTGTCATCGTCGTAACGGATGCTGACTCGTTCGGCGAATTGTAATTGCAAGTTTTCCAGAATCAGTGTTTCCAATAATTCTTCTTGCAATTCACTTTCTTCCGGCAACTCCTGTCCAGCACGGACTGCGGCTTGATGCACATCGTTCAGGCGTTGCGCCAGTTCGCTTTCTAACACCACATCCTCATCAACGATGGCAATAACGCGGTCCAGCAACACACGCTGAGCTAATAACTTGGGGCTGATGCCCAGGCTCAGGATTAGGCTAATGAGAGCCAGGCTAATCAGGCGCAACAATCGTAACACCCACAAAACCAGCGCGACTGACAAAGTGCGCGATGCAGTCTGGCTCAAAGAGTTAGTAGTGGCAAGAAGATTGGTCATAGTCGTATGTCCTGCTTTTGCGGCATTCTATCATATAGTCGGCACCGCTACCGCTCCGGCTTGATACCTGTCAGGCGAGTCGCGCTGTTCTCATCACCGCGTTCGTTCCGGCGGAATATCCGGGTTGAAACCCTGAATCTGGTCGCCCAGCAGCCTGCTTAGTCCGCCGCCGGCGAGGTCGCCGAGGCCGTGCAGAGTGAATTGGACAAAAAATCCGCGCCTGGGTTCAATACCGGAAGTGAACAGTTGATTTCTGTCAACCCATTCCCGTCCTATTACCCGAATGGTGGCGCAACAGTTTTTGTATTCAACGCCGGCGAAGCCTTCAAGGGTTCGGTGGTTGCTGTGGTCGTAGTTCCAGCGAGCCAGCACGCGCCAGCTGGCGGTCAGAGGCCAGGCCATGGAGACATCGGTTTGCCGGATGCGTTCATCCATCTCGGCAGCAGCGTCGCCGGATTGAGCATCTGCAGAGGTAAGCGGGATGTGTGCAAGATTGTTGCCAGTGCTTGTTGCAGGCGGGATGTTGATGAACGATGCGCGGTGTGCCGGTGTGTGATGGCGATAGGCCAGATTAAACAATCGGTCGGCATCCCGTTGATAACGAAGCTGGAAGCTACCTTCATCCGCTTTTCTGTTGTCCTGATTCCACTGCACATCGCCGCTCAGGCGCCAGTGCCGACCCGGCTGCCAGACTAACTCGCCCACCAGTGCAGACTCACCGGCCAGCGGCGAATAGCGGGATGGCTGGAGTAACAGGGAGTTGTTCAGGCTCACCCGACGGTCTTCAAAATAGCGAATCTGACCCAGGCTGAAACGTGCCTGTTCTCGCCCCGCGTTATTGAGCAGACGAGTGCTAAGTGCCACGCTGAGTTGTTTGGCATCGCCAATGCGGTCGCCGCCGGCGAAGCGGTCATCACGGAAGAGCTGGTTGAAACTGAAGTTGAGCTCGGCGGTGTCAAACAGAGGTAGCAGGCTTTGGTCTTCATATTCGCTGTGCAGATAAAAGATTCGCGGTTCCAGCGTTTGTCTGCCACCACCGCGACGAGTGCGTTCAAATATCAGCCCGGCATCGGCGCTATAGACGGCTGCTCCGATGTTTGGATTGTCCCTAGTCATTGCCGGTTGTTGCTTCAGCTTGTATGCGGTGTGCTTGTAGCTTGCGCGGGAGCGCAGGAACCAGCCGGGAGTTTCCGCCGACCATGCCAGAAAAGGTTGCACATTAAGCCGCCGCCCGGTGACATTAATACCGGCAACATTAGCAAGAGACAAGTTGGCCGGGGGTTGCCCTGGCACACTCAGTTCATCCAGTTCCCGGTCAAAGATGCTGTACTGTCCGGACAGCCCCAACTGAAAGCCGCCCGGCAGCTTTGTATTAGTGTGCAGATGGAGTTGTGGCAAACGGTCGTAAGGTTTGTTCGCGGCGGCTTCCAGTGTGCTGGCGTAAAGCAAGGGGTCAATAACTTGCACCCGTTGCACATTCACGCCAACACTCAGCCAGGATGTGTTGAAGTCAAGCCGAGCCTGGCGGTTCAAATGTGTTTGGCTGGCCACATTGAGACCACTACTGCCGAGGTCGTGGAAATAGTTTGTATCGCTGACTGCGTTGTAATCCACAAATGTGCTCCAGTTACTACCCAGAGTGCCGGTGTGTTGATAATCAATGAGCCAGCGTTTGCTGATATGCTGTTCCGAGCCGGGCGGCTGATTAGTATCAATCTGATTAGTGTTACCTGCATCCATTGTGATTGTGTTGCCGATGTCATACAACTTGTCGTTATCCATATAAGTCATGTTAACTGTGTTCATTGACCAGCTTGCCAGATAACGAAACTCAGTGCTGGTGAGCACGCCACGGTCGGAAATCAAACGCGGCGACAAAGTGGCATCGTAATGCGGCGCCAAATTGAAGTAGTAGGGCAGCTCAAAATCAAAGCCACCGCTACGGGTGGAACCAATGCTTGGCGGCAGGAGGCCGGAGAGCCGCTGGTTACCTAGAGGAAAGGGCAGGGTGCCAGGGTAATAAAAAACGGGCACATCCCCCACTCGCAAACTCGGAGCAGTGGCGTAAGCCCGACCCGTGGCCTGATTCAGCACAATTGAACGAGCCCGCAACTGCCAGAACTCGCGCCCCGGTTCGCAACGGCTGTACGCACCGTTATCAATGCTCACCCGGCCGGACTCGCTGTTATAAATTATACTGGCTGCCTCGCCGTGAATACTGTAGTTGTGCAACACATAACGAACCTTATCCACCTGATTGATGCCGGCAGCATTATCAACCCGAGCCGCGCTGCCTTCAAGCAACAGCCCCGGTTCGCGCACCATCACATTACCTTCCAGCGATACTGTGTCGTTGTTGCTATCAATACTGGTTTGATTATCGTTACGAATAATGCGGCTGCCCTGAATGACGGTGATGTCGCCATCCACCATAAATTGCCCCGGCCCCAACTGACTCAAGCCACCGGGAGCGTCAATCTGAATATCCGGGTTGTCCGGCACCGCCAATTCCGGTGTGGCAAGGGGATCAATAAAGGCACCACAGCAGTTGGCGGGCAGTGCCTCCTGCTCGGCGACAGTCATCTCTTCACGGGGCACCCAGTCCAGCGGATAAACCGGTCGCGACTCCAATAGCGCCGCCGCCGTGAGCGGCTCGGCTACATCCTCTGATTCATCAGTAGTTTGAGCCGATAAGCCCGATGACAGGCAACTGCCAACCAGAGCAAGCACCATGCTGAAATGAAATGGCCGCTTCAAGGCGCAACCCATAAAAATCATATTCATAGTTGAGAGTAACCTGTGGCTTGGTATCATTACCACCATGATTGTAACTGACCTTTGGGGCTAACTCGTGGGCTAACTCGTGGGCTGACTCGTAGGCTAAGCCGTGAACTAATCCATAACTGTAACAAGACTATGACCGATATCCGTCTCAATCAACTCCGCGACTGGTGCCACACCCAACTGGCGCAACTGGAGCAACTAGAGCAACCACACGATGCGGCCAATCCGGCACCATTGGAAGCAGTCAGTGGCGATGCCAGTTTCCGGCGTTATTTCCGGGTGCGTGGCGATGGCTGGCATTATATCGCCGTGGACGCCCCGCCGCAGAATGAGAACAGCGCCCCTTTCATACACATCGCCAAACTGTTTGCCACCGCCGGTGTGCACACCCCCGCCGTAATCGCCACAGACGCGAAGGCCGGGTTTATGTTACTGGAAGACCTTGGCGATGCCCTCTACTTGCCTGCACTACTGGCTTGTCAAACGGAAGCCAACCATGATGAAGCAAGCACACTATATCAGCAAGCGATTGATGCACTACTACGCATCCAAACCGGAGTGCCCGGCGAAAGCCTGAACCCGTATAGCCGGGAGGAACTCAGAAGTGAACTGGAATTGTTCCCGGAATGGTTCTGCCACGCCCTCCTCAAAGTAACACCGAATAAAAGCGAACGCCGTATGCTGGATGAAGTGTTCACCTTCCTTGAAGATGCGGCTCTGGCACAACCCCAGGTGGCCGTTCATCGGGATTACCATTCCCGTAACCTGTTCCTGCCCGTAGCGGATACGGGAATGCCCGGCATAATTGATTTCCAGGATGCGGTAACCGGAGCCTACACTTATGACCTGGTATCCCTGTTGCGAGATTGCTACATTCGCTGGGATGAATCCCTGATGTGGCACTGGGCGGAATATTATTTCAAACAGGCCACGGCACTAAAAATTGTACCGCCCGCCCGCGCCACCGAATTCCGCCGCGACTTTGACCTGATGGGTCTGCAACGCCATCTTAAAGTGCTGGGCATCTTCGCCCGCCTGCATATCCGCGACAACAAACCGGACTATCTGGCCGATATGCCTTTGGTGATGAACTATTTTCTTGATGTGGCTCGCCGGCACGCTCTATCTCAGCCGCCGCAGCCCCAGCTACAGGCGCTGTTAAGTTGGTTTGAAGAAACATTGCTGCCAGCAACCCACCCCCATTTCAAACATC
Source organism: Pseudohongiellaceae bacterium (assembly GCA_051008235.1). Taxonomy (GTDB): domain Bacteria; phylum Pseudomonadota; class Gammaproteobacteria; order Pseudomonadales; family Pseudohongiellaceae; genus UBA9145. The sequence continues at coordinate 52,977 of JBPCXV010000117.1, forward strand.
TCACGGAAAACTAATGCAAGCACTAATACTCGCAGCCGGTTTGGGCAAACGTATGCGCCCGCTAACCGATGACTTGCCCAAGCCACTGTTACAGGTAGGCGGCAAGGCACTAATAGAACACCAGATTGAGCGGCTGGTGGCGGCCGGTGTCAGCGATATTGTCATCAATCTCTTTCACCTGGGACATAAAATTCAACAAGCCCTCGGCGACGGTTCCCGCTACGGCGCACACATTCGTTATTCCCAAGAAGACATCCCTATGGAAACCGCCGGCGGCATTATCAAAGCAATGCCCTTGCTTGCATCCGATTGCTTCATCGTCGCCAACGCCGATGTCTGGACTGACTTTGATTACGCCAGACTGAAGGCCATCACCAACAAAGATTGCCTGGGTCATCTCGTTCTGGTTAGAGATGCGGAACACAATCCACAAGGCGACTTCTATCTTGACTCAAACGGAAGAGTTCACACCGCGCCACCTTCTTCACCCTCATCAACCCCCGAAACAAAAAACCAGCAAGACCCCCAACACCAGCGCTTAACATTCACCGGCATCAGCGTCCTGCACAAAAACCTGTTCCACGGTCTGCCAGTCCGGCCGTGCCCGGTGGTGCCACTACTGCAAGAAGCAATGCAACGCAGCCTCATCACCGGAGAACTCCACACCGGCCGCTGGATGGACATAGGCACCCCGGAACGCCTCAAGAAAGCCAACGCCATGCTTTAAATGCGCATAGACAATAAATGTGCATAGAAGCGGTTTTAAATGCGCATAGAGCTATTTTAACGGCTCACAGGGAAGAAAAGCCCACATATAACTAATTGATATTAAAAAGAAAAACTCGCTCAATCAAACACAAAGAGACAAATCGCACAGCAAGGCAATCTACCATGCACATCAAGCTTGTTTAAATGCGCATAGAAGGGTAAACTGCGCATAGCACTTGGCACGGAACCAGCCTCCAGCCCCGTCATACGCACGATACACGCACCATCCACCTTTGCAAGCGAGAACCCGAACATGGCAAAACCTGTACCCGAAGAAGCCCTGGCAACCATTGAACTGCTGGTGGCTGCCCACCCCGGTGGAATCAGTTATCAGGATATCCAGGACCAGCTGCAACCGCCCCTGCCCAGACGCACGCTACAGTCTCACCTGAAGCGCCTCGTCGGCGCGGGTCGGCTGGTAATGGATGGTGAAAAACGCTGGGCTCAATATCGGATGCCTGCCGTTCAAGTGGCATACACAGGTAAAAGCAGAACCGAGAAAGAACCTGCAACCCCATTGCAACTCTCAAAAAGTGCCATTGAAATTCAAAACTATGTAAGGCAACCCATGGCAGAAAGGACACCGGTGTCTTACAAGCGCGAGTTTCTGGATGCCTACAAACCGAATACAGATGCCTGGTTTTCCGATAAGGAATGCACCCATCTCCAGCAAATCGGTATGTTGACCACGGCGGAACAACCCGCCGGAACCTTCGCCCGACAAATACTTGACCGACTGCTTATTGATTTGTCATGGAACTCCAGCCGTCTGGAAGGTAACACCTACTCCCTGCTTGAAACGAGACGTCTGATTGAATTCAGCGAAGAAACTGCGGGGAAAGGGAAAACAGCGGCGCAAATGATTCTTAACCACAAGGATGCCATAGAGTTTCTCGTCGAATCCGCCGAGCAGATTAACCTGAACCGCCATACCATCCTGAACCTGCACGCACTGCTGGCGGACAACCTGCTGGATAATTCCAGGGCAGTTGGCGACCTGCGTCGGATTATGGTGGAAATTGGAATGTCCACATATCATCCCTCGGCAGTTCCACAATTCATTGATGAATGTTTCAATCAAGTTTTGACCACAGCGTCCGCAATCACCAACCCTTTTGAGCAAGCACTCTTCGCACTGGCGCAACTGCCCTACCTGCAACCCTTTGAGGATGTGAATAAACGAGTCTCACGCCTGGCCGCAAACATACCCCTGATAAAAGCGAACCTGATTCCGCTCTCATTCACCCGTATGCCAACCAGAATCTATACGGAAGCCATGTTAGGCGTGTATGAAATGAACCGGATTGACCTGCTCAAAGAGGTTTTTATCTGGGCTTACGAACTTTCCGCCGAACACTATAAGGTAGTTCGGCAAACACTCGGCGAGGCCGACCCGTTTCGCCTGAAACATCGCAACGCCCTGAAGGAAATTGTCAACACCATCGTAATTGAACGCCTGAACAGAAAAAGCACCTATGCTCGTATTGCCGAATTTGCCGAGCAACACATTGGAGCGGATGAGGTGGAGCAATTCAGGGAAGTCACCGAAGATGAAGTGTTGGCACTGCATGAGGGGAATTACGCCCGTTATCAGGTAACGCTGGCCAAGTTTCAAGCCTGGCAAACGGTATGGAACAACAAGCCCGACACACCGCCGCCCAAGTGATATTATTGAATTTGATACCCCAAAGGGGTATCATCAGCAATACATGCGATAACCCTGCTTCGTCGGGAATTACATACTTAACACACTCAACTGGAGAGTATATTATGAGTAATTTGGTGAAATGCAGGGACTGCGAGAATGAAGTTTCGCCAAGAGCGAAAGTGTGCCCTCATTGCGGGCTGAAGAAACCACAGCCATTGCCACCACAGCCAAAAGTATCGGAAGTTATCGGTGGATTAGTGGTGTTAGTGGTGTTAGGATTGTTTGTATGGTGGGCTATCATACCCACAGAGGAGGAACGTGAAGAGGCAGAAGCCGAACGGGTTGCAACAAGAACCCCTTGCGAGAAAGACTGGCGTGATTGTGTCACTGTTTCTCAATTCAAGAGGGAAAATAATTTGTGGTTTGAATATGTGGCAAGATGCAAGAGGACGGCAGAAAGCCAAGCCAAATATGGCGATGTGGATTGGGGTGGCTGGTTCACGCCAAATTTTGATTATTACGGAACCAGTAGCGATATTCAGTCTGGAGTGATTACCCTCATAGACAATGTGGCTCAATATCAAAACGTGTTCGGCGGGAGGGTTAAAGCTCAAACTGACTGCACTGTCAACCTTAATACCGGCTCACTGGTTGATATTAAGATTGGTGGATATTGAATTACCAAAAGCAATTTAACAAACGAGAAAACGACAAGAGAGCAGTGATGATTAACTTTTTAGCAAGAACTATAGGTGTTCTAATGGTGATGGCTCTGGCAATGTTTATCGGGTCGGTGATTATATAATTCCCACTTCATCTCACATATATTGGGTCAGGACAATGGCATTGCAATATAAAATAAGTTACTGTAAATTTCTCGCTCGGGCCGATGATAAATATCTCTCCAGCCGTGACAATTCGCCTATACTGGCTGTTTGCCCTGTGTGATACCGGTTGATTAAATCATGAGTAAGAATCATCATATCAAGCTATTTATAAGCTATGCTCACGAAGATGGGGAGTATAAAAATCAATTTATAAAACACTTATCGCCCTTGAAAACAGAAGGGTTAATACAAGAGTGGCATGATGAAGAAATTAGCCCTGGCGAGGTTGTGGATGATGAAGTTTGGAAGCATTTTGCTGAATCAAGAATAATGGTTCCTTTAATAAGCCCTGATTACATTGCATCTGATTTTTGTTACCTACAAGAACTTAATAAAGCATTGGAAGAAAAGAAAGAGAATAAAAAAGAAGTTGTTCCAATAATCATCAGGCATTGCTCATGGAAGGAAACAGCAATAAAAGAAATAAAAGTGATTCCAAAGGATGGAAAGCCAATATCTAAGTGGGAAGATGAAGATGCTGCTTGGGTGGATGTAATTAACGCAATAAAAAAGATAGTTAACAAAATTGAAAATTCTCAATGTGAGAATCATAAAAATAGGGACGATAAGTTGAATCTAAAAGATAGCTTCCGCCAATTTTTAAATGATACTGAAATTCAATACGCACACAAAAATAAATCAAATTTAACTCTGAAGGATATTTTTATCTATCCAGATATCAGAAAATCTGAATTTGAACTTGAAAAACCAGATGTTATTTTTAGCTCCAATCTACTATATGAGAGATTTTTAGAGACAAAGCTGTATATCATTAGAGGTGATGAACAGTCTGGTAAAACAACATTAATTAAAGTTTTATTTTCCAATTTAATTAAGAATGGATATTGCCCTATTTACCTAGAATGTGGTGAGATTAAATCGTCAAATTTTAAAAACGCAGTATCCAAACCATTAAAAAAGCAATATACAGATATGGATTTCAAGACCTACATAGAAAAAGAGAACAAAATTTTGTTTATTGATGATTTTCATGAAATAAGGCTGAACAAACAAGCACAATCTAAGTTATTCGAACAAATCAGAGGCGCATTTAAGTTGAACCATATTTTTATAACAGTAGATAGCGACCATAAAATTTACGATGAAGAGTATGCGTATCTCACTGATTTCCAACAAATTGAAATCTTACCATTTGGCCATGTATTAAGGGGAAAACTAGTTGATAAATGGAATAGTATTGGAGTGGAGGATACATTATCTGATGACGAAAGACATATCGCTCATGATAAAATATGCGATCATATAGATTCTGTATTATCTAAAAATATCGTTCCACCAAGACCAATCTATATTTTGGCAATGCTACAGACTTTGGAAGCACTTCATCCAGACCAATATCAATTAACTTCTTACGGGCAGTGTTATCAGTACCTTATACTTCAAACTCTAGAAAGAGCAAACGTTAAAAGAACAAAGTTTGATTCCATCACAAACTTATTGACAGAATTAGCTTATTTCATGTTTTCTGAAGATGCGACATATCTTGACCCAACACAAATCAATCGATTCATTGAAGCTTATGATGGTAGCTATCTATTTAATAAGGAAGAAAACTATATTCAAAAATTAGTAGACTGTAACATTTTAAAAAATGATTCTGGGAATATCCAATTTGGATACAAATATATATATTATTTCTACGTTGCCAAATACTTGGCGAATAATATAAATGATGATACTGTTCAACAGCATATAAATAATTTCTGTGAAAAAATTCATCAAGAGAAATTTGCTAACATCCTCATTTTTATTACACACCATACCGATAATCAGTATGTATTTGACCAGATGCATCAGCACGTATCTGGTATTTTGGGGTCTCAATCGGAGGCGACATTAAGAAAAGATGAAATAGAGTTTTTAGAGAATTTTTTGTCAGATATTCCACAGCTTGTCATTGAACAAAGGAATGTAGATGAAGAGAGGCATAAAACGCTACAAAGAAAAGATGATATTGAAAATAAAATGTCTGAACCTGAATTTGAAAATGAAATTGAGGAGGATACATTTCTTATTGAAGTTGTTCAATCGATAAAAAGTGTGGAAATCATTGGCCAAGTTTTAAAAAATAGGTATGGGTCACTAAAAAAACCCAGATTGACGAAAATGTCTAACTCTGCTTTTTCCGTAGGCCTGAGATCTTTAAGCTTATTTATCAAATTGTCTGATTTCTTAAAAAACGACATTACCACATTAATTTCAAAACAAATTAGTAAAAATACTAAAATGGATGATGATAAAATTGAAAGAGTAGCAAGAGGGCAATTTATGTATATGTGCTATGGAACTATTTATGCCGTCATCCAGAAAATATCCCAGTCTATAGGGGCAAAAGAATTAATAGAGATATTCAAGGGAATTGAAGAGGAAAAGAACACGCCTGCGGTCAGCCTAATCATATTGTCTATTCTACTAAGGAGTAATATAAATTTTCCTAAACAGGAGGTAGAAAAATTGCTCCAAAAGTTTAAAAACGATAGATATGCCAAAAGGTTGCTGAAAGAGTTAATAGTTCAGCATTTATACCTAAGGTATGTTGAATATAAAGATATGCAGTGGATATCTAATAAATTGGAAATACCACTTCAAACACAGAAGCTTTTACAAGGGCAAAAATCACCAAAAGTTAGTGAATAAGTGCCATTAGATACTGATAGTTTTCGCCCGATAGCTTGTCTTATTGAGCTAAGACACAAAACACGCATTCAAAACGGATTCCTGATAGAATGCCCGCCATGAAAAAAGACCATCCTGATTATTTGATAGCCCCTTCCATTCTGGCCGCGGACTTTGCCCGGCTGGGGGAGGAAGTGGATGCGGTACTCGCCGCCGGCGCCGATGTAATTCATTTTGATGTGATGGACAACCATTATGTGCCCAACCTCACCATCGGCCCGCTGGTGTGCAAGGCGCTACGGGATTATGGTGTAACCGCGCCAATAGATGTGCACCTTATGACGCAGCCGGTGGACCAACTCATTCTGGATTTTGCCAAGGCCGGTGCCACTTACATAAGTTTTCACCCCGAGGCCACCGGGCACATTGACCGCTCACTGCAACTGGTGCGCGACCAGGGTTGCAAGTCCGGCCTGGTGTTTAATCCGGCCACGCCGCTCGGCTATCTGGATTACCTGCTGGACAAACTTGATGTGGTGTTGCTGATGTCAGTCAACCCCGGTTTCGGCGGCCAAAAATTCATCCCTTCCACGCTTGACAAGCTGGCGCAGGTAAGAAAGATTATCAACGACAGCGGCCAGCAAATGCGTCTGGCGGTGGATGGCGGCGTAGGTCTGGATAACATCCGCAAAATAGCCGATGCCGGAGCCGATATGTTCATCGCCGGTTCCGCTATTTTCAGCAACAAAGATTACGCCACCACCATTGGCACCATGCGCACCGAATTGGGTGAAGAACGCGGCGTGCCTCACTAAGCAAATGAACCGCGACACTTTTCAGGAACTGGCCGCCGCCGGATACAATCGCATTCCGGTGCTGCGTGAAGTGCTGGCCGATACCGAAACACCCCTGAGCACTTTTCTCAAACTGGGCAGCGGTGCTTACAGTTATTTTTTTGAATCGGTGCAGGGTGGTGAAAAATGGGGACGCTATTCAATCATCGGCCTGCCTTGCCACACCGTGTTGCGCTATGCGAACGGCGAGATTCGTGTGGAGCAGGGCGGCACTGTTATTGAACAACATAAAACCACCGACCCTTTTGCTTTCATTGAATCATTCCAGAGCCAATACAAGGTGGCGCAGTTGCCGGGCGAGCCGCGTTTCAGCGGAGGTCTGGTTGGCTACTTCGGCTACGACACTGTGCGTTATGTGGAAACCAAACTCGGCCCCGGCCCGGGCAAGGATGACATTGGCACTCCCGACATTTTGCTAATGCTATCCGAAGAGTTGGTGGTGTTTGATAATCTGTGCGGCACCATATCATTCATCATCAATGCCGATCCGCAAACATCGCAAGCTTATGAACGCACCCAAACGCGGTTGGATGAACTGCAACGCCAGCTGCGTGAGCCAGCGCCATCATCAACCCGGCAAGCCACCACCGAGGCCACCGCCAAGACTACCGCTAAGGCCAATACCGAGGCTACCAACAAGGCCACCGCTAAGGCCAGCACTAAGGCCACCGCTCAGCCTAGGCAAAAAATTACCGAGCGAAGCTTCTACCACCATTTCCCCCAAGCTGAATACGAACAAGGCGTGCAACGCATCAAGGACTACATCATCGCCGGCGATGTCATGCAAGTCGTGCTAGCACAACGTATGTCGGTGCCATTCACCGGCAACCCGATGAATATATATCGCGCCTTGCGCTACCTGAACCCGTCCCCCTACATGGTTTATTTCAACATGGCAGACCACCATGTGGTAAGCGCCTCGCCGGAAATTCTGGCCCGTGTGGAAAACGGCCACATCACAGTGCGCCCGCTGGCCGGCACCCGACGCCGCGGCACCACCGAGGAGGAAGACCAGGCACTGGAAGCCGAACTGCTGGCCGACAGCAAGGAATTGGCCGAACACCTTATGCTGATTGATTTGAGCCGCAACGATTCCGGTCGGGTGTCGGTAATCGGTTCAGTGCGCGTTCCGCAAAAAATGTTTGTGGAACGGTATTCCCATGTTATGCACATCGCCTCCATCGTTGAAAGCCAACTGCACCCCGACAAAACCGCGCTGGATGTATTGCAGGCCACCTTGCCGGTAGGAACTCTGAGTGGCGCCCCCAAAGTGCGGGCGATGGAAATCATTGACGAACTGGAAACGGACAAGCGCGGCATCTACGGCGGCGCGATGGGTTATCTGGGCTGGCATAACAACATGGATATGGCCATTGCCATCCGCACCGCCGTCATCAGCAAACAAACTTTGTATGTGCAGGCCGGCGCTGGTATCGTAGCCGACTCGCAGCCGGACAAGGAATGGGAAGAAACTCAAACCAAGGCTCGCGCCATCGTGCGCGCCGTGCAACTGGCAGAGAAAGGTTTGGACCTGAACCTGGATCTGGAGTAACTAAAGTAACCAGAGTAAACCACCATGCTACTAATGATTGATAACTACGACTCTTTCACCTACAACCTGGTGCAATACCTGGGAGAACTGGGTGCCGATGTACAAGTCTATCGCAACGATGCCCTGAGCATGGACGACATCAAATCCCTCGCGCCGGAAAAAATCGTTATCTCGCCAGGGCCGTGCACACCGAATGAGGCGGGCATTTCCTGCGCCATCGTCAAGCGTTTTGCCGGCGAGATTCCCATCCTCGGCGTATGCCTGGGGCATCAAAGCATCGGCCAGACATTCGGTGGCCGGGTGGTGCGCGCCGGAAAGGTTATGCACGGCAAACTGTCACACATTCATCACAGCGGCAACGGCGTGTTCCGCGAACTGGTAAGCCCGTTCAAGGTAACCCGCTATCACTCACTAATCATTGAACGGGACAGCCTGCCCGACTGCCTGGAAATCACCGCCTGGACTGAAAACACCAACGGCGAGATGGAGGACATCATGGCAGTGCGCCACAAGGAGTTGACGGTTGAAGGGGTGCAATTTCATCCCGAGTCTATCCTCAGCGAACACGGCCACCAGCTGCTGAAAAACTTTCTTCAAACCTGACAGGTTAAGATGAACATCAAACAAGCCATCAAAGCAGTCGTCGCACACCAGCACCTCGCCCGCGACGACATGACCGCCGTGATGAACGACATCATGGCGGGAAACACCAGCGATATGGAAAACGCCGCCTTCCTGATTGGCTTGCAAACCAAAGGCATCACGGTGGATGAAATTCTCGGCGGAGCGATGGTAATGCGGCGTCTGGTTACCCCGGTTAAAGTGGCGCCAAGCCCGCACCTGATAGACACCTGCGGCACCGGCGGCACCGGCGCAAACCTGTTCAATGTTTCCACCGCCGCCGCCATCGTAGCCGCCTGCGCCGGTGCCAGCGTGGCCAAGCACGGCAATCGCGCCGCCACCAGCAAGAGTGGCAGCGCCGATGTGCTGGAAGCCGCCGGAGTAAATCTCAACCTCACCCCGGAACAAGTGGCGCAAACCATCACCGAAGTCGGCGCAGGATTCATGTTCGCCCCGGCCCACCACAGCGCCATGCGTCATGTGATTGCCGCACGCAAGGCGGTGGGAGTGCGAACCCTGTTCAACCTGCTGGGCCCACTAACCAATCCTGCCGCCGCACCCAATCAATTAATGGGCGTGTATGACAAAGTCTGGATTGAACCCTTGTTGCAAGTGTTCCGGCAACTGGGCAGCCATCATGTATTGATAGTACACGCCGAAGACGGCCTGGACGAAATAAGCACCGCCACCGCCACCCACATCGGCGAATTGAAAGACGGCAAGACCAGCCACAAGTTAATCTCCCCCGAAACGCTCGGCATAAAACCCCACGCAAACTATAAGGAGTTACAAGCCGACAGCGCAACAGCCAGCCTCGCCATAATCCAGGCTGCTTTCAGTGGCAAGCACGCCGCCGCCGCAGATATGATTGCAGTGAACAGCGGCGCCGCAATCTATGTCGCCGGCCTGAGCACCGACCTTGCCACCGGCGTAAAGCAAGCCCAAAACATTCTGGCCAGCGGCGCCGCCACAGACAAACTAAACCAACTGGCGAGTTTCACCCGGAGAGTAGCCTCGTGACAACAACTATTCTTGAAGAGATACTCGCACACAAACGCACCGAGGTGGATAGTGCGAAGCAACAGGCCAGCCAAACGGAGCTGGAGTATGAGTGTAAACAAGCGGAACCTGTTCGTGGTTTCACCGCGGCACTGGAAAAGCGCATCGCGGTCAAACAACTGGCTATTATTGCTGAGATAAAAAAAGCCTCACCTTCGCAGGGTGTTATTCGGGACGACTTCCAGCCACAAGTCATCGCCGCTGACTATGCGGCCAACGGCGCCACCTGCCTTTCCATACTAACGGATGAAAAATACTTTCAAGGTTCAGACAATCACCTGAGGCAAGGCCGGGTCGCCTGCAACTTGCCAGTGTTACGCAAAGACTTCATCATTGATGTTTATCAGATTGCCCAATCCAGACTGATGGGTGCAGACTGCATCCTGCTGATAGTCGCAGCACTACAACAATCCGAATTGCTGGAACTGGCCAACTATGCCAATGAACTAGAAATGGATGTGCTGGTGGAAGTACATAACGAAACGGAACTGGAACGAGCATTGGAATTACCAACCCGGCTAATCGGAATCAACAACCGCGACCTGCACAGTTTCAAAACCGATCTGGCCACCACCACCAAACTGCTGCCCCGCATTCCGGCAGACCGACTGGTGATTACCGAAAGCGGCATACACACAGCCAACGATATAAAAACCATGCTTGCTCAAGGTGTATATGGCTTTCTCATCGGCGAATTGTTCATGCGCGCGCCCAATCCGGGAGACAAACTTAAAGTACTTCTTGCCTCTGCTTCTGCTTTCGGCAAGTAACCACCGAGTGGTTATCATGTGTCTGTTATATGCCTGCCATGCGCCTAGTTTGTTCGCAGCACATCACCACGCCGCAACCACATAATCCCCAAAGCAAAAACCCACACCACCACCGCCATAGCAAACAACTGCCCGCCATCCTTGTCGCCCGCCTCGTTGATAACAACACTAACCCCAAGCGGTGTAAACAGATGAAAGAATATAGCCCCGGAAATAACACAGAAACCAACCGCAGCACCAATGAACTGAGTGCGCCGCATCAGCAAAAGCAGAGAAGCAATTAACTCCACCGTGCCAACCGTGTAACCGCCGAAAGCAGCAAACCCGTCAGCAATGGATTGTGGAAAGCCAATACTCGCCATCCACCCACCAATGGTGCTGAAAATATGTATGGTCTCGTAAGAATTACTGAACTTGAAAAACAGCGATTGAACAAACACGATGGCAATAAACACCGCCATCACCCAGGGGGCATATCTGATTACCTTTTCTTGCATAGTCATAGCGCGGCTCCCGTTATGTTGCAGTGAGTCAATCATACACTATAATGGGGCAATTCTCACAAATATCACGGGGTTAGGGCATGACCAAGCCTCCGCCAGACAAGACAGGGAACGCAACACCAACTCAGGACAACCAGCAAACAGCCCTGAGCCGCAACCCCAGAGACTACTGGATAAAGTCGCGGCTATTTCGCCAGAGCGACAAACAAACAGCGTTGTGCCGCAACTGTCGACAGCCTATGAGCGGTCAGTTCTGTAGCCATTGCGGACAGAAAGCAGAGGAAGTGCGGCGCCCGTTTTACCGGCTGTTAAAAGATTGGGTGAACAAGCTGTGTGAGCTGGATGGCCGCGCCTATGTCACTCTGTATTATCTACTCACCCGACCTGCGTTCCTGACCAAAGAATATGTATCCGGACGTCGCGCTTCCTATACACATCCGCTCAGATTGTTCCTTGTCATCAGCATTCTTTTCTATGTGGCATTTGCGCTGGGGAGCAGTTTTCAATCTATTCGGGAGTCAATGAGTGCGACGCCGGAAAATGTTCAAACTGATTCAGTGGTGGCCGATTCATCCGACTCAACCGAGCCAAGCTTCCAGATTAGTTTTGGGATAGGCGATGAGCCCGATGCTGACGATGCGGAAACTACAGAAGATGCTGAGAATGCGGAAGTTGCAGGAGATGCTGGTGATACAGAGAATGCCGGAGACACAGATAGCACAGAGGGTGACATTGATGACTTGATAGAATTCATGATTGACTCTGTTGATCAATTCAGTCTGCCATTCCTGTCGGCCCCGAATAACGAAAACCTGCGTAACATAATACGAAACCTGGGAAGGTCAAATATGCGCGAGTTGCGACAAAACCCGGAAGACTTCCTCAATGACCTCTTCCTTAATGCGCTGGAATCCCTGGCCGCCCTCTTGCTGTTACTGATGATACCGATGCTGGCACTGATTCAGAAGGTGGCATTTTTCACCTCACGCAAATATTACATTGAACACATGATGCTCACACTGCACAATCATTCTTTCTTGCTGCTCGCCGTCATGATGAGAGTAATCACGATAACAGTGGCTAACCAGGAAGTGCCTGTGCTATCAAGCATCTCAAGGCTGGCTTCAATAGCTCTGGTCTTCTGGGTCATAATCTATCTGTATCTGAGCCTGAAAAATTATTATGGCGGCGGCCATTTTCTCACTGGCATTCGTTTCCTCATTATCAGTGTGCTTTACTTCATCATCACAGTCGTCAGCAGCACAACACTCTATCTGCTGCTGTTCCTGTTCACTTAACCCGTTTAATTTATTTAACCAGCAATTGCAGAAATAAAATACCCGTCATATCATCAGGCACCTGACCCCTTACCAGAGGATAAAACACAATGATTGTCTACGGCGTAGCCCTGTTATCCGCCTGCCTGATTGCAGGCATGCTGATTGGAGAAGCACTCGGCGTGGCGCTCGGTGTGGAGGCCAATGTGGGTGGCGTGGGCATCGCCATGTTGTTGCTGGTGCTGGCGAGCAACTCCGACCGTTTCAAAGCCCTCACCGAAGGCAGTTCAGGTACCGGCATCAAGTTCTGGAGTGCCATGTACATCCCCATCGTGGTGGCTATGGCGGCGCGGCAGAATGTGGTGGCTGCCGTTGATGGCGGTTTGCTCGCCCTGCTGGCGGGAGCCGCGGCGGTGGCAGTCAGCTTCGCTTTGGTGCCGGTGCTGAGCCGCATCGGTGGCAAGAAAGGAGACAACTGACATGGACATCCTTGAAACAGTTTTCGTGCGCAACAATCTCATAGTGGCCTTCGCCGTAGTGGGCGCCACCATCTGGCTATCCTATTTTCTTGCAGACAAACTTACCGCAGGTCGCATTCACGGCTCGGCCATTGCCATCGCGCTGGGTTTGCTGGCCGCCTGGTTCGGTGGAATGGCAACGGGCGGTAGCACCGGGCTGGCGGATGTTGCCCTGCTCGGTGGCATCGGCTTAATGGGTGGCGGAATGTTGCGTGACTTCGCCATCGTTGCCACTGCTTTCGGTGTGCATCTCAGTGAATTGAAGAAAGCCGGAATCGCCGGTGTGATTTCCATATTCGCCGGTGTTATCGTATCTTTTATTGTTGGAGCTGTGGTGGCGATATTGTTTGGTTACACCGATGCGGAATCCATCACCACCATCGGCGCCGGAGCGGTTACCTACATTGTGGGCCCGGTTACCGGCGAAGCGATTGGTGCCAGCGATGCCGTGATTACTTTGAGTGTGGCAGCCGGGCTGGTTAAATCCATTCTGGTTATGATTGGCACACCGCTGGTAGCAAGATTCATCGGCTTGAATAATCCGCAATCCGCCATGGTGTTCGGCGGCCTGATGGGCACGACCAGTGGCGTAGCCGCAGGGCTGGCCGCCACCGACCCCAAACTGGTTCCTTACGGCGCCATGACCGCCACTTTCTACACCGGCGTTGGTTGCCTGCTCGGTCCCTCTATTCTGTTTCTCATCGTTGGCAGTATTTATTGATACTCACCTTATACCAGTGTGAAACATCAGCACAGAGCAACCACATGAGATACCTTCATCACTCCACATCAACAAAGCATATCGCCAATGACTCATAAATACTTCCCCGAACTAAACGACAGCAACAAAAAAATCGCCCTCGTTGAAGGCGAGCAGCAGCACAGCTACGCTGAAGTGAATGATCGTATCAATCGCTTCGCCAGCGGCCTGCTGGCCGACACGAAAGATTTACAGGAAGAACGCATCGCCTTCTTCCTGCCCGCCAGCTTGGATTATGTAACCGTTATGCACGGCGTATGGCGCGCTGGCGGCATTGCGGTGCCATTGAATGTGGCCTCGGCGGTGTCTGAACTGGAACATTATTTGAGTTGCGCCGGTGTAACCCGATTGTTTGCTAACCCCGAACACCACAAAACCCTGAAAGACTTGTGCACCCAACTTAATATCAAACTGCTCACAGTGAACGACACCCTCGCCGATGCAAGCGCTCCGCTACCCACCATTGACCCGGAACGCCGCGCCATGATGTTATTCACCAGCGGCACCACTAACAAGCCCAAGGGCGTGGTCAGCACTCACAAAACCATCCGCGCCCAAATCACCACCCTTATTGATGCCTGGGCCTGGAGCAGCGACGATGTCATCCCCCTGTTCCTGCCACTGCACCACATCCACGGCATCATCAACATCCTCAGTTGCGGCCTGTGGGCGGGAGCCACGGTGCATCTCTTCCCCACCTTTGACATTCCAAAAATCACCGAACAGGTAATGCGCGATACTTACAATGTGTTTATGGCAGTGCCCACTATTTATGTTAAGCTGATTCAACATTTTGATACTCTTGAGTCAAAACAGGTGAGCAACATCTGCAAGGGCTTTGGCCGAATGAGGCTGAACATTTCCGGTTCCGCAGCGTGCCCGGTAAAATTGTTCAACCAGTGGCAGGAGCTAACGGGGCAGGTGCTACTGGAACGCTACGGCATGACCGAAATCGGCATGGGCATCTCCAACCCCTATAACGGCGAGCGCCGCGCCGGCCATGTGGGGCAACCATTGCCCGGCGTGCAGGCACAACTGTTCGGCGAAGACGACAAGCCCATCACCGAAGAAGGCGTTGCCGGTGAAATCCGCATTCAGGGCGACAATGTGTTCCTGGAATATTGGGACAATGCACAGGCAACCAAAGAGAGTTTCAAAGACGGCTGGTTCTGCACCGGCGATGTGGCCGTAATAGAGGATGACTACTACCGCATCATGGGTCGCTCGTCGGTAGATATCATCAAGTCGGGCGGCTACAAACTATCCGCTCTGGAAATTGAAGGCGTGCTGCTCACCCACGAGGCCATCGCCGAAGTTGCAGTAATAGGTGTGGAAGACGAAACCTGGGGCGAAGCCGTAACCGCCATCGTAGCGCTGAACAAGGGAGCAAGCCTGGACCATGCCTCCCTCAAACAATGGTGCGATGGCAAAATGTCATCCTACAAAATCCCCAAGCACCTCAAAATTATTGATGCCCTACCAAGAAACGCCATGGGCAAAGTAACCAAGCCTGCGTTGAAAGGGCTGGCAAAGTAATCAAGCCCGCGCTGAAAAGGCTGGTAAGGTGACCAAGCCTGTGCTGAAAGGGCTGGTAAGGTGACCAAGCCCGCGCTGAAAGGGCGTATAATATGTATCAGCAACCAAAGCCGCAGGCTAGTGCGGTGGACTATATTGATAGTTGATAAACGAACCAGAAACTCTCATACATCTTGACAGAGGAAATGACCATGCAACTAACACAACCAATATCACTACCCAAACCAACCAGATTACTAATGACCATGCTCGTCGTCTTGAGCCTGAGCTACCACACCCTGCCGCCCGCCACCGCACAAGTTAATGTTCAACTCCCAACCCCAACCCCAACCCCGGCCAATGTCTCAGACCAGGTCAACCAAGCAATCCGCACCAACACCACAAACCAGCCCAGCGATGCCACACCACAAGACCCACCAGCATCCGACTGGCCCATGTGGCGCCGCAGCCACAATGCTTTCGGCTACAGCCCACTAACAGAAATCACCCGCGACAACGTAACCGAACTCAACCTCGCCTGGGAGATGCCACTAAACCCCGGCCCCAACATGGCCACCCCGCTGGTTCACAACGGCATCATGTATCTGCTAAGCATCCCCGATATCGTGCTGGCACTGGATGCCAGCAACGGCGAAGAACTCTGGCGCTATCAACACGAACTATCAACACCACCCAGCGCAAAAATGGGCATGGCACTGCACGACAACAAACTCATCGTGCCCACCTCAGACATGCACATCCTCGCACTAAACGCCAGCAACGGCGAACTACTTTGGGACCACACCATCACCACCCCCCCCACACCGGCGTTTTTCTCCTACTCATTGCGCGGCGCACCACTTGTCGCCGGTGATATGGTAGTTCAGGGCATAACCGCCACCATGCTCCCCGAAGGCGGTTTCATCATCGGCCTTGATTTGGAAACCGGCACCGAAGCCTGGCGCTTCCACACAGTAGCACGCCCCGACGAACCCGGCGGCAACACCTGGAACAACATCAGCCTGGCCGAACGCAGCGGCGGCTCAGTTTGGGTATCAGGCAGCTACGACCCGGAACTTGACCTCGCCTACTTCGGCGCCGCACCAACCTACGACACCGCACCACTATTACCCAACCTCAACATAACAGGCGTATCCAACGACGCACTTTACACCAACACCACCCTGGCATTACGCCCCGCCACCGGCGAACTGGCATGGCACTTCCAACACGTAGCCAACGACCAATGGGATTTGGACTGGACCTACGAACGCACAATCATAGAAATGAACGTGGACGGCAACCCGCGCAAAGTTGTTCTCACCGCCGGCAAGATGGCCTTGCTTGACGCACTGGATGCCGCCACCGGCGAATACCTGTTCTCCATTGACTCAGGCCTGCAAAATGTCATAACCGCCATTGACCCGGAAACCGGCGCCAAAACTATTGACCCCGCATCACAACCCAGCCTCGAACGCCCGGTTATGATTTGTCCTTTCGCCAACGGCGGCCGCAACTGGCAAGCCAGCGTATATAACCCGGAAACCGATGTGCTATACCTGCCAATTTCAGATGTCTGCATGGATGGCAGCCCCGCCGGCGGCGACAGCGTCCTCACCACCGGCCGCGGCAGCATTCTCTCCACCGGCGTGGCACTCACGCCGGCACCCTTACCCAACAGCGATGGTATGTTTGGCCGCCTGCAAGCCATCAACATGAAAACCCGCAGCCTGAGTTGGGATTTCCGCCAGGAAATGATATTCACCGCAGGGCTGGTCGCCACCGGCGGCAATCTCATTTTCAGCGGTTCCCTTGACGGCAGCTTCCAGGCCTTTGATGCTGAAACAGGCGAGTTACTCTGGAGCACACCACTGGGCGATATACCCACTTCCTTCCCCACCACTTACAGCGTTGATGGCAAACAATATGTGAGCGTGGTAATCGGCCAGCCAAGCATCCATGCCAACGTTTTTATAGGGACGATGCAAATGCTTCTCGGCCCGGGCAATGTGCTTGAAACAATGTCAAGAACCGGCGCCGCAATCAAGGTGTTTGCGCTTTAAGTATAATATTTGTTTTGCAACTCAACTGCGACCGGAAAACGCCGCAAGGGTATTAATGTTTTGAGTAAGCCATTCATCGTAATTCATCTGCGCCCGGAAGATGCCGCCGCGGATAATGAACTGGAATCCATCATGCACTACGCCGGGCTAAGCAAGCCGGAAGTAGTGCGCCTGCGCGCCGAACAGGGCATACCCGAACTGGACCTGAGCCGCTACAGCGGCATCATCGCCGGCGGCAGCCCTTATGATGTATGCACACCCGAAGACAAAAAATCCCCCACCCAAATCCAGGTTGAAGCAGACTTCAACCGCCTGTTTGACAAACTGATAAAACAGGATTTCCCCTTCATCGGCAGCTGCTGCGGCAACGCCATGCTCGGCAACTACCTCGGCGCAAGTATTTCACGCAAATACGGCGAACCAGTCAGCGGCGTGGACTTACAACTCACAACCGCCGGCAAACAAGACCCGTTGCTACAAGGCATACCAACACAGTTCCGCGTTCTGCTCGGCCACAAGGAAGCCTGCGACGACACACCGCCGGGCAGCGTATTACTGGCCAAAGGCAGCCAATGCCTGGTGCAAATGTTTCGCGTAGGCCAAAACATCTACGCCACCCAGTTCCACCCGGAGGGCGACCCCGAAAGCTTCACCTTCCGCATCGGCATCTACAAAGACCACGGCTACTTCCCCCCCGAAACCGCCGACCAACTATCCGCCTCCCTGCAAGGCGAACACACCCCCCACGCCCACCAAATCCTGAAAAACTTCGTCAACCGCTACCGCGTTTGAACTAATGTTCCTGGTCAAGTTTCTTCATGCGGGCCATGACGGTTTGGTGTATCAGTGTGTTGATAGTCATCGGGCCTACGCCACCAGGCACCGGGGTGTAGGCGCGAACTTGGTTCTTAAGCGGCTCCAGTTCCACATCACCGACACCGCCCGGATGGTAACCTGCATCAACTACTACGGCATTGTCTTTAATCCACTCCGCTTTAATATACTCGGGGCGGCCTACGGCGGCGACAACGAGATCAGCACGGCGCACATGATCCGAGAGGTCGGCGGTTTTGGAGTGGCAGATAGTAACTGTGGCGTTGGCATTCAGCAGCATGGCTGCCATTGGTTTGCCGAGAATAGGACTGCGACCGATAACCACAGCGTCCATGCCTGCAATGTCTATATTATAAGATACAAGCAATCGCATAATACCTCTGGGCGTGGCGGAACCATACGCTTGCTCGTCGCCCATAGCCATACGCCCATAACCGAGACAGGTAACCCCGTCCACATCCTTTTCCGCGGCGATAGCATCAAAGCAAGCTCGCTCATCAATTTGCGCGGGCACCGGATGTTGAAGCAGGATGCCATCCACATTAGAGTCGGCATTGAGCACGGCGATTTGTTCCAGAAGCTGTTTCGTGCTGGTATTCGCAGGCAATTCAACTTTCAACGACTCCATGCCAATGCGTTTGCACGCATTGCCTTTCATCTTCACATAAGTGGCAGAGGCCGGGTCATCGCCAACCAGAATAGTGGCGAGCAGAGGAACAGTGCCACCAGCTTTCACAAAAGAAGATACCTGAGCGGCGAGTTTCTTTTCTTCTTGCTGAGCCAGAGACTTCCCGTCCAGCACGATTGTTTTCTGTGTCATATCCTGTTCTCTCTGTGAGCCATCTCAAGTGGGAACACACCTATTTGCACAGGCTTGCTGTTGGCCATGCCAACACACATGGAAACGACCAGTATCAAATTGGTCGGGGTGGCGAGATTTGAACTCACGGCCCCTGCCTCCCGAAGGCAGTGCTCTACCAGGCTGAGCTACACCCCGTATGCATCAGGGCGGGTATGATACCCCTTTCCGCCCCCTTTCGGCATCCTTTTTGGGCTTGCATTTTCCCGATTAGGGGAGTAAGATGCGCCCCCCTGACTTGGAGGGCTTGAGAATATTCCCGAGCCACCCATTAACCCGAGGTAATTGCCAGATATGCCCCAGATAAAATTGAAAGAGAATGAGCCGTTTGATATTGGCCTGCGCCGCTTCAAAAGAAGTTGCGAGAGAGCCGGTGTGCTGGCCGAGGTGCGTCGCCGTGAGTTTTATGAAAAGCCCACTTCCGTGCGCAAGCGCAAGGCCGCCGCCGCCGTGAAGCGTCATATCAAGAAAGTGATGCGGGAAAATCGCAGAATACAGCGCCTCTACTAACACCCGCACTACCGCCCAGCCGGTGCCTTCCCCATGCCCGACAGCCCCCTCAAGAACTCCCTCACCGAAGCCATGAAAGACGCCATGCGCGCCCGCAACAAGGAGCGCCTCGGCACCATTCGCATGGCGCTGGCCGAGATAAAGAAAGTGGAAGTGGACGAGCGCATTGAACCCGATGACGCGCGAGTAACCACAATTCTTGACAAGATGATGAAACAGCGACGCGAATCCATCAAGCAATATGAATCCGGCGGCCGCCCCGAACTGGCCGCCGCAGAACAAGCTGAGATTGATGTGCTACAAGAGTTCCTCCCCGAGCAACTGGACGCCGCCGCACTCGCCGCCATAGTTAAAAAAGCCATTGCCGACACCGGCGCCAGCTCCATGCAGGATATGGGCAAGGTTATGGGCGCAGTCAAACCCCAGGTAGTAGGCCGCGCCGATATGGGTCAGGTAAGCCAGCAAGTAAAGGATGCGCTGACCTGATAGATTCATCGGCTATAATGGGAGCACACCCATTAACAACTACCATATATAGCACCCGTGGCCGGCCTCATCCCACAATCCTTCATTGACGATTTGCTACATCGGGTCAACATAGTTGACCTGATTGACAAGCGAGTGCAACTAAAAAAATCCGGCCAAAATCACATGGCCTGCTGCCCCTTCCACAACGAGAAGACTCCGTCTTTCTCAGTCAACGAAGAAAAACAGTTTTACCATTGCTTCGGCTGCGGCGTGTCGGGCAATGCCATTGGTTTTGTTATGAACTACCAGAAGATGGAGTTTGTTGAAGCCGTGGAAACCCTGGCGCAAGAGTATGGGCTTGAAGTGCCACGGGAACAAAGCGAAACGGAAGCGCGCAAGCAATCGGAAAACGCACGCTTGCTGGAGGTAGTCAAAGAAGCCGACGCCTTCTATCAATTACAGTTGCGCCAGCACAAAAATAAAAATCTCGCAGTGGACTACTTGAAAGCCCGCGGCGTAAGCGGAGAAATAGCCCGCGACTTCGGCCTGGGCTACGCACCGCCCGGCTGGGACAACCTGCTGTCCGCCACCGGCGGCGAGCCCGAGAAGTGTAGGCTACTGCTCACCGCAGGGCTGGTGATTAAACGGGATAATAAGAGAAGCAATCAGCGGGATAATCAGGCAAGCGATAAGGAAAGTAGCCAGCAAGACAATCAGGCAAGCGACAAAGAAAGCAATCAACAAGCCGTAGGCTTTTATGATCGGTTCCGCAACCGCATCATGTTCCCCATCCGCGACAGCCGTGGCCGTGTCGTCGCCTTCGGTGGCCGCGTGCTCGGCGATGACCAGCCCAAATATCTGAACTCCCCCACAACCCCGGTCTTTCACAAAGGCACCGAACTCTACGGTCTCTACGAATTCAAACGCTCCGGCACCAAAACAAACAGAATACTAATCGTTGAAGGCTACATGGATGTCATAGCCCTGGCCCAGATGGGCGTACGCAACGCAGTAGCCACCCTCGGCACCGCCACCAGCGGTCCGCATCTGGAACGCCTGTTCCGTCAGGTTAGCGAAGTGGTGTTCTGCTTTGACGGCGATGAAGCCGGACGCAAGGCAGCCTGGCGAGCACTGGAAGTCAGCCTGCCGCAGATTAAGGATGGCCGCCAGATAAAGTTCCTGTTCCTGCCGGAAGGCGAAGACCCGGACAGCTTCGTGCGCAACAAGGGCAAGGAACAGTTTGATACCGCCATAGAACAGGCAACACCACTGGAGGACTTCTTCTTTGACAAACTCGGCGAAGGCCTGGATCCCACTCTGATTGAAAGCAAAGCCACGCTCGCCAGCCGCGCCAAACCGCTACTCAGAAAATTGCCACACGGTATCTACGCCCAACTCATGCGCGATCGCCTGGCAGAAACTCTCAACATGGACAGCGAAGCACTAAACCAGCTCATGGCCGACTGGGAGCAACCGCAAGCAGACATACCACCGGCACCACCACCGGAAGCCGGGGGAACTTACCGGGACAGCGCCGGAAGCCGTGGCGGAGCATCAAAAAACCGGGGAGCCCGGCGCGCCCCAGCCGCCAGCCTGATAGCCATTGATTTGCTACGGCGCAATCCGGAAATTGCACTCAATCTGGAGCAAGACATTAGCCCGCTACAGCAATCCGCAGAGGAAGATAAACTCCTGCTATCGGTCATTGAAATGGTGCGAAACAAACCCGACATTGATGCCAACACAATTATGGGCTACTGCCACGGCTCCAGTTTCGCCAAACAGTTCATCCAGTTACGAAACAGCGAGAAAATTACACCCATTGAAGGTGTGGAAGAAGAGTTCAAGGACATCGTAACCAGAATCCTAGCCGGTATTGAGCGCAAACACATGATAGAAAAACTGAAAACACAACTCGGCAACCGGATAGCGGGATAACAGAACAGCAAAGCAGTAGATAGAGTAGGGTAGTAAGAGGTAGCAAGGACAGCAGGCCAAAAGAAAGCCCCTGTCTAGCCGTTATTATGAGCAAGAGCGCTTGCCACAATCCGGGTGGTCTGACATTGACCCCCACCGCATCAGGCCTCGTCTTCTGCGACCCCCTGATTTGCCTCACAAGCATTGAGCCAGAACGCCAGACTTGACAAGCCCCGCGATTGCTGCCACAATGCCCGGTTCGCTCGTACACACGCCCACTAAGCCGCCAGCCGCCGCGCCGGAGAGGTTGAGAGTCCATGACCGATACACTTACACCACAGTCCAGCCTGAAACTCCTGATTGCCAAAGGCAGAGAGCAAAGCTATCTGACTTACGCCGAAGTCAACGATCATCTCCCCGAATCCATCTCCGACCCTGATCAGGTTGAAGACATCATTCAGATGATTAACGACATGGGCATCAAGGTATTTGAAACCGCCCCCGATGCCGATTCCCTGCTGCTGAACGACGACAGCGAAGGCAACACCGCCGACGAACTGGCCGCCGCCGAAGCCGCCGCCGCCCTGGCCGCCGTAGAAAACGAAGTTGGCCGCACCACCGACCCGGTGCGTATGTATATGCGCGAAATGGGCACGGTAGATTTGCTCACCCGCGAAGGCGAGATTGCCATCGCCAAACGCATTGAAGAAGGCCTGCGTGAACTGATGAAAGCCATGGCCTACTTCCCCGGCACCGTGGACTATGTGCTCGCCGAATACACCTCGGTGGAAGCCGGAGAACGCCGCCTGAACGAACTCATCGCCGGCTATCTGGACATCGCCGACGACCTCTCACCAACAGGCGGCGAAAACAACAAACAAGCCACCGGCAGCGACACCAACATCAACAACACCGATGACGACGACAACGACAACGCCAGCGGCCTCGACCCCGAAGAAGCCAAAAACCGCTTCACCGAACTACGCAAGCAATACAAGAAAGCCACTTCCGCAGTCAACAGAAGAGGCCGCAACGATGTCAAAGCCCAGGCCGAACTGGAAACCCTGAGCGAACTGTTCAAAACTTTCAAACTCACCCCGCGCCAGTTTGATGTGATACTAACTTATGTGCGCGGCGTATTGTTCCGCCTGCGGCGCCACGAAAGGGGCATCATGAGCCTGTGCGTACGCAGCGCCAAGATGCCGCGCAAGGAGTTCATTGCCAGCTTCCCCGGCAACGAAATAAACGAGAAATGGATTGAAACACACATCAAGGCCAAAGAGTCTTATTCCGAATTGCTGCTCAGCGTGAAAACGGAAGTACAACGCGCGCAGAAAAAACTGCGGCTGCTGGAAGAGGAAAACGAGCTCACCGTGGCCGAGATAAAGGATATCAACCGCCAAATGTCCATCGGCGAAGCCAAATGCCGCCGCGCCAAGAAGGAGATGGTGGAAGCCAACCTGCGGCTGGTAATTTCCATCGCCAAGAAATACACCAACCGCGGTTTGCAATTCCTTGACCTCATACAAGAGGGCAACATCGGCCTGATGAAAGCGGTGGACAAGTTTGAATATCGCCGCGGCTACAAATTCTCCACTTATGCAACCTGGTGGATTCGTCAGGCGATAACCCGTTCCATTGC
Source organism: Pseudohongiellaceae bacterium (assembly GCA_051008235.1). Lineage (GTDB taxonomy): Bacteria > Pseudomonadota > Gammaproteobacteria > Pseudomonadales > Pseudohongiellaceae > UBA9145. The sequence goes on from JBPCXV010000117.1 coordinate 76,639, forward strand.
CGACCAGGCGCGCACCATCCGCATTCCGGTGCACATGATTGAAACCATCAACAAACTCAACCGCGTCAGCCGTCAGATGGTGCATGAAAAAGGCCGCGAGCCCACGCCCGAAGAACTGGGCGAGCGCATGGAGATGACCGAAGATAAAGTGCGCCGGGTGCAGCGCATCGCCAAGGAACCCATCTCAATGGAAACCCCCATTGGCGATGATGAAGATTCCCGCCGCGGCGATTTCATTCCGGACGATGACGCCGATTCACCGGCAGAGGAGGCCGTTGATGAAGGGCTGAAAGAAGCCACCCGAACAGTGCTGGGCGGCCTGACCGCCAGAGAAGCCAAGGTGCTGTGCATGCGTTTCGGCATTGATATGAACACCGACCACACACTGGAAGAAGTGGGCAAGCAGTTTGATGTAACCCGGGAACGCATCCGCCAGATTGAAGCCAAGGCACTGAGAAAGTTGCGCCATCCCGCCCGGTCGGAAAACTTGCGCTCGTTTTTGGACGAATCATCGTCATCGTCGTCATAAAGTGCCAATGTTGTTTTCTGCGAGTTGTTTTCTGCAAAAGGGCCTATAGCTCAGTTGGTTAGAGCGCCGGACTCATAATCCGTCTGTCCCAGGTTCGAGTCCTGGTGGGCCCACCAATCCTATCACCCGAAGAGAACACATACAATGAGCACAGGCAAAGTCAGATTACTGGTCGGCACGCGCAAAGGTGCCTTCATTCTCACCTCAGACCAGACGCGAAAAAAATGGCAAGTGGACGGTCCCCACTTCGCAGGCTGGGAGATTTATCATCTCAAAGGCTCGCCGGCAGACCCCAACCGCATCTACGCTTCCCAAAGCTCCGACTGGTTCGGACAAATCATTCAGCGCTCCGACGACGGCGGCAAAACCTGGGAACACCCCGGCACACCCGACGGCGAATTAACCACCGCGGAAGGAATGCCCACAGGCGAAAGCAACAAGTTTGTTTATGACACCTCCGAAGAAACCGGCAAGCCACTCACCACCCATCAATGGCATGACGGCACACCGCACCCCTGGGAATTCAAACGAGTCTGGCATCTGGAACCGGCACCGGACAACCCCGACACCGTGTACGCCGGCGTGGAAGACGCAGCCCTGTTCCGCAGCACCGACGGCGCCAAAACCTGGCAGGAAATGCCCGGCCTGCGAGGCCACGGCAGCGGAGCCGATTGGGCACCGGGCGCCGGTGGTATGTGCCTGCACACCATCCTGCTGGACAAGAATAATCCGCAACGTATGTTCGTGGCCATCTCTTCCGCCGGTGCCTTCCGCTCCGATGACGGCGGCGCGACCTGGAAAATAATCAACAAGGGTTTGGTGTCGGACTATCTGCCCAACCCCACCGCCGAGGTTGGCCATTGCGTTCATCGTATTGACATGCACCCCACCAATCCCAATGTATTGTATATGCAAAAGCACTGGGATGTGATGCGTAGCGATAACAGCGGCGATTCCTGGACCGAAGTCAGCGGCAACCTGCCTTCGGATTTTGGCTTCCCCATTGTTGTGCATGCCCACGAACCGGAAACTATTTATGTGGTGCCCATCCTCAGCGATTCCCTGCACTATCCGCCCGATGGCAAGTTACGTGTCTATCGCAGCCGTAGCGGTGGCAACGAGTGGGAGGCATTGACCAAAGGCTTGCCCCAGGAAAACTGCTATCACAATGTGCTGCGCGATGCGATGTGTGTGGATACGCTGGACTCTTGCGGCATTTACTTCGGCACTTCCGGCGGTCAGGTATATTGTTCTCCGGACAGCGGCGACAACTGGCTTGCTGCTGCGCGGGATTTGCCTCCGGTGTTGTCGGTTGAAGTGCAAACGCTGGCGTGAACCAAGCTGCGCCGCCTGCTGATATGATTCGCATACAATTACCCTTTCATTTGCAGACTCTGGCTCGTTGCGGCAAGGAGGTGGTTGTGGATGTGTCTGCAAATGCGCCCGCACCAATCACCCTGCGCGCCGTGATTCGCGCTCTTGAAACACAGTTCCCCGTGCTACAAGGCACAGTCATAGACCACTACACAGACCAGCGCCGCCCCAAAGTGCGCTTCTTCGCCAGCGGCACCGACTTATCCCTGCAATCCCTTGACCAACCTCTACCCGAAACAGTGTGCAACGGCACTGAGCCACTACTCATCATCGGCGCCATTTCCGGGGGGTAGTTACCCAGCCCCCCACCGCATCAGGCTTCGCCTTCTGCGACTCCCCCCTTGAGGGGGAGTCGGTGGCGAGCCACCGGTGGGGGGACTTCCTGATTTGTCTCAAATGTGCTTATCCGCCACACCTAGTGGCATTGGCTGGAAATCTGTGATATAACCACAGGCAAGTTTCAGGCTGTCTGGCAGTCTCAGGCAGCACACATCAACCCCCGCAGCCTGCGGCACATTGCAGCAAAGGAAGGCAGCAAAGAATGCCGCAACCGCTGTCCGCTATGAGGAGAACATCATGAACCGCCGCAAATTTCTCAGCAATATGAGCGCCGCCACCGCCGCCTCCATCGCCGGTGCCGCCACCCTAAGCCAGAAAGCCGATGCCTTGGAAGAAGCTATGATAGAGGAGCTTGACAAACGCTTCGCCATGCCCTGGATGTGTAACATCGGCGACGACCAGGAAGACAGCATCTACAGCAACAAGCCTTACTACCAACACGAAGACCCGCGCTTGCCAAAGATGCCCGAGGCGCCAACCTTAATTGACTTCTTCAAACTACGCTTCGCCCCCGCCAACCATGTGTTGCAAAGCGCGAGGCTGGCCAGAATCAACGGCATGAATGAAAAAGTCATCATGGCCTGCCTGCTACACGACATCAGCGTCACCAACCTGATTCGCACCGACCACGGCTACTGGTGCGCACAAATGGTACGCCCATACGTTGACGAAGAAATCGCCTGGGCCATTGAAGCCCACCAGGCTCTGCGCTTCTTCCCCGACCCCGCCGTAAACTACGAATACCCGGAAGCCTACATCCGCTACTTCGGCGCAGACTACAAGCCCGAACCCTACATCATTGAAGCCCACGAAAAAGCCCGCAAGCACCGCTGGTACATGACCTCAAGGCTAATCACCCTGAATGACCTGTACTCTTTTGAAGAAGGCGTAAAAGTTGATATAGACGACTTCACCGACATCATCGGCCGCAACTTCAAACAACCCAAAGAAGGCCTGGGCTT
>JBPCXV010000118.1:0-12683 GCA_051008235.1 Pseudohongiellaceae bacterium
CCTGTTAGCACAACGGCGCCCGGTGCGCCGACATCTATCGTCAAGGTGCCGCCCGGGTCGGCTTCGGTGGAGACTGTCTCGCCGGGTGATTGCTGGGTGGCGGTGATGGTGTATTCGGTCGTAGCGCCGGCAGCGGGGTCAACCAGTCGGCAGTTGGGGCTTTCAAAGTAGTTTACAAAGCCGGAGCCGGAATCAAAACTGGCCTCGCAACCGCCGTCTGCGGGGACATTGCTGAATGTCACAGAGTCGGTGGCACCAGTTGCCGTTAGCGTTATCCTGTAACGGAAAGTGCCGGCGGTGGCCTGAACAAGGACGGTGGCATTCGTCACCAGATCGCTGAGGTCAAATGTCGGGCTGGCGTCATTGGTGATGAGGTCGGTGTTAAGGCCGCCATTGGACGCATCGGCCAGTGCTATGGTCGGCGCTGCGGTTTGGTCAAGCGCCGCCACAGTGATTTGCAGCGCATTGCTTGCCGCATCGTTGTCGTTGCCTGCCGTGTCGGTGAAGGTGCTTGCGCCCACTGAGATGCTGGCGGTGATGGGGCTGGCGGTGGCATTGGCGGCGGTGAAGACAGCCGTGTATTCGGTGTCGGAATCTGTAACTTGCGTGAAGCTGCTCAGGGTGCCGCCGGTAACAGTGAAGTCATCTGCGGCCAGAGTGCTTGCCTCGCTGACAGTGGCGGTGATGGTGGTGGTCTCGCCGTCCATAAGCTCGGTGGTGGTATCGCCCGTTAGTGTAACGGTCGGTGCGCCGAGGTCTATCGTCACAGTGCCCAGGTCGGCTGCAGTGGAGACAATCTCGCCGGGGGACTGCTGGGTGGCGGTGATGGTCCATTCGATCGTGCCATCGGTGGCAGTCTCATCGCCTAATTCGCAGGTAGTGGATGCGGTAAAGGCAAAGGTTGTGGGCCTGAACTCGCAGGCTGTATGGGCATTCATAAATGTTACAGATCCAGTAGCGCCGGTTGCCACCAGCGTTAGTCTGTAAGCGGAAGCATCGGCTCTCTCCGCTGTAACAATGACAGTGGCGTCGGCCACCAGATTGCCGAGGTCAAATGTCGGGCTGCCGTCATTGGTGATGAGGTCGTCAGTGGCGCCGCTGTTGGAGGCCGCGGCCAGCGCTATGGTTGGGGTTGCGGAGACCACCGGTTCGGTAACTGAAACAGTGGCCGAGCTGGGTGTGCCCACCGAGTAGCCGGTGGCGGCGGCAAGCGTCAGTGTAATGTTGCCGTCACCCGCATCGCCCGCCTGAGTGGGAATGGAGACACCCACTGTGGTCACGGCCACAGCCAGAGTCGCCATGGTAGGCGCAGTGCCAGCAAGGGAAGCACCACTCTCGCCCACTGTGATGCTGATTGGCAAGCCTGCGAGGGCGGTTCTGTCTGCATTGTAATGGTTTGGTACGCTGGTGCCGGTGATGGTGAAGGCGGCATCGGTGCCCTGCTCTACCGAGGCGTTGTCAGCCGCAACGGTTAATTCCGGCGCGGCTACCGAGCGAACATTGGCGAAGGCTTCGCTGTCGTCATTGTCATCGGGGCCGACGGCCGGCGATTCGGTGGTGTCGGTGAAGCGGTAAGCCGGGGCGATGGTGCTAAGGAAGCCACCCGGATAAGGGGGGCAAGTGCCAGCGGCGTTAGTGCCATTGGAACCATCGCGGCAAGCGATTTCTACGAGGTAGCCGCCATCGTTTTGCGCGCCGTACTCGTTGCTCATCACTCGCTCGTAAGTGATGCTGGCGGTGCCCGCGGTGATTTCCAGTTCTATCCTGTCTTGATCTGCGGGGCCGTAGGAATAGGGTGAAGTCAGGCCCAGGGCGTCGCAGCCTCCCGCCGAGCAGCGCTCTATCTCCACCGACATATCAGCCGCGGGCGGCGGGGTGGATGTGATGGTGTAGATGATTGCATCGCCCTCGCAAACGCCGCTGAAATCGGTGCCGTTTTTGGCGGCGGCGCAGGTTTTGGTGCCCGGCCTTGCCTTGCTGTCCCAGTCAATGGTAATGACCGGCACATCCTGCACGGTTACCGTGCCGCTGTTGGCGCCTTCGGCCGTGCTTACCATGTAGCCATCGGCGTCGGTAAGTGTCAGCGTGATGGCGCCGTCGGTGGCTATGCTGCCATCGCCGCCGGTGCTGTCTTTGGTGGGCACGGAGACTGTCCAGGTGGCGGCGGTGTTGGGCAGGGTTACCGAGGTGGGTGCGTTGGCGCCGAGGAAGTCGCCCATGCCGGTTACATTGGCGACGGTGACAGCCACGGTGAGTTCATTGGCCGGGGGGCCATTGGCGGTGATGGTGAAGACGGCATCGCGCCCTTCAAACACCGCGCCGTCGCCTGCAACACTGAGGGTCGGGTTGCTGAAGGGGGCGTCGTTGGCAATCATGCCGGTGGCGGCGGTGTTGCCACCGAGGTTTACGGTTGTCAGGCCGGGATCGGTCAGGGTGATGATGACGGTTTCGCCTGCGTCCGTCTCGTTGTCAGCGAGGGTTACTACCGTGATGTTTGCCGTGGAAGTGCCGGCGGTGATGGTTACCGTGCCGGACGGGGCGGTGTAGTCGGTGGCGGAGGTGGCGGTGCCGGTGGTGGTGTAGGACAGCATCAGGTCGGCTTCCAGCGTGGCGCCGCTTGCTGCCACTGTGAATGTGAGGGTGTCGCCTTCTGCCACACCGGCCGGGTCGGCGCCCATTACGACGGTGATTGTCTCGTCATCGGTGACGGTGACGCTGGCGCTGTTGCTGATGCCGTGCGGGATGTAGCGCACTGGCGTGTCGCCACTCGCGGCTACGGTGGCGGAGACGGACGGGGTGGCGCCATCCCAGCCGGTGCTGTCGTCGCTCAGGCTGATGCTGAAGTTGGCGGTGCTGCCGGCGGCGGGTATGTTCACCAACATCGGGCTGGCGGCATCGGTTACATCGCCTGCCTCGCCTATGGCTATTGAGATGGGCAGGTTGGCCAGTGCGGTGCGGCCGGCGTTGTAGTGGTTCGGTGCCCTGTTTGTGGCGATGCTGAACTCGGCGTTACCGCCTTCGGCGACGGCGCCTGTGCTTACGGCGGCGACAGATATTACGGATGCGATTACCGGGTGGATATGCACCAGGCATTCGCTGGATTCATCGCCGTCGTTGCCGGCGCCGCCGTCGCAATGGCTGTTGGCGGGGGTGAGAGCCCCGGCACTCTGGTTGCCACGGGAGGTCGCAACGAAGGTGTAGTCGGTGTCTATGGTGTCGTCTGTCAGGCACTCAAAGCTGTTGTTACCGGCCACACCGTCATTATCCGGCTGGTTGACGCAGACCACTTCAAGGTAGTAGCCGCCCAGGCTATTGCTGCCGTAATGATTGGTGGTGTCTATCTCATAAGTGATGGATGAGGTGTTGGCCGCGATGGTCACGGTGTAGTTGCCCCGGTCGTCGGCTTCCGGCACATAGTTGCCGGGGCTGGTCAGGCCATAGTTGAGGCCGGAGATGCCCGCCTCAAGCCGCCCCAGCCGGACTGACAAATCACTGTCGGGCACCGGGTCGGCGGAGAGGGTGAAGATGAGGGTGTCGCCCTCGCAGATGCCGGCCTTGTTGGTTATCAGCGACGCGGCGCACATTTTGCCAGCGTTGACTCTGGCGTCATAGTCAATGGTGATGTGGGGGGGGGTGGGCTCGTCGTTGTCGTCTATCTCTATGCGGGCGCTGGTGCCGGTGGTGCCCAGGTCATAGTCGTCGCCGCTTGCTATGTCAACCGTGATGGCGCCGTTCGGCTCGTCCTCTGAGTCATCGTCGGTGGTGATTGTCAGGATGGCTTCGTTTGAGCCCTCTACGATGGTTACCGAGTCGGGCGGGGTGCCGCTGATGAAGCTGCCGGAGTCAGTGACAGTTAGATTGACGATCAACTCTGGGCGGTTGATTTGCCCCCTGGCAGCGGTGATGGTGAAGGTGGCGTCTGTGCCTTCCGACACGCCGACCGCATCGGCGCGGATGCTGACTACGGGCAGTACCGGGGCATTCGGGTCGGTGAAGGTGAAGGCGATGGTCTGGTCGGTGTTGGTGGTCTCCTCTGAAAGGCCTATATGACAGGCATTGTCTGCTACCAGTGCGGATTGGGCAACGCCGAGGGTGCCTGCAGCGATAACGGCATTAGCGATTGGCGGGTTTCTGAAACTAACGGCGAATGAACCGCCAACCACGGCGCAATCCCTGGCGCTGAGGGTGTGGCCTGCGTCCGGCTGGGCGACGGCAATATACGAGAAGAAGGATTTAGTGCCGAAATCAAAGGTATCGGTCATGGTGATTACCCCGCCGGCCATCGAGTCAAATTCCGTACCGAAATTCAACAACTCAAACACCGCCACCTGGCCGCTGCCATTGCCCAGCACCTGCACGGTCAGCGATGGCGATGTTACGGCATCGGGGGTGGCCGGCGGGCTCTCGGAAATGGTGAGATTGACTGTGGCAGAGGTTTGAGGGATGAAAGTTTGATTACTGCTAAGTCCCGGGTTTCCGCGCGAGCTCTGGACGGCATGGACGGTGTATGAGCCGAGGGCCGCACGGGCCGCGCTATGCAGGGAGCAGTTATTCGTGAGAATGCCGAGGTTCGCGCCACTGTTCAACCGGCACTGGCCGCCCGGGCCCGGGTCACTCGTGCTGTCCGAGCCGAACCCTACAAGTATCACCCGGACGCCTGCCGGGACGACAAAGCTTTTGCTGATATTGTCATAAGCAGAGCCGCCTGGAGCGTCATTCCAAGTGGCGGTAACAGTGACAGTGCCACCGCTTTCAAGATTACCGACGCTAAAGACCGGCGTGCCGATGCTGGTATTGTTATCCGTCGGATTGCCGGTATCCGAGCTCCTCAGCAAATCAAGCTCAGGCACCGACGAGAATGCTGGAAACTGCGCCTGCACCTGCGGCGCAAAGGCTAAGAGTAGCGGCACAGCAAGCGACAGCGCATAGGCAGCAAAGACAGCGGGGAGCCTGAACAGCGCCCGCCTCATGCTCATCGCCTTGAGTAACCAATCCGATATATACTGCAAAATAACACCTTCAATAACGCCAGCAGTGGGGTGTGGGTGGCAGGTGCCAGACTATGGCATATCCGGCAAAGCCAATAACTACGGCATTCTTTCAAGCCTGAAAATGCTTGTCAAGCCCTTTTTTGTTGCCCTGAAATGGGGGGTATTTTATCAGTGCGGAGTTTCTTGGATTAGTCTGTGGTTAGCCAAATGGCTACTAACTGCGAGCGGTGACACATGAAACCTATCGGCGGCGGCTTCAATGTTGTCGTGGGAGAAATCTTCAGACATGAAGTCTTTCAGTTCTTCAATTGGCAACAGAAACTCGGCGGCGAAGGCTCGCTGAACTTTTTGTCTGAATGTTGCGTGGTCTGTTAGTGGGAGCCATTTATCCTCTGCTGGGGATGTCATATAATCTGCGATAAATCTTGCAGCTTCAAATCTTCGGCCTGTGGACCACTTCCTACGAAAGTGCAAATCAACACTACTGGTAGCCTCATTTCGGGTACCTAACCCGATAAGGCCATTTGCGGAATCAGTGCGCTCAAAATCTTTGGACTGGATGCCCAAAACTTCGGCAAGCACGGAGTTATCAATAGGTCCACGTTTTTTGTCCACTTGTTCGCGCACAGAGTATGCGAGGGTACGTCCAATCTCCCAAGGTGGCGAACCGTTCAAAGCATAGGCTTCGCTACTTACCAACTGGAAGTTCGCCTTGATGCCTGGGGATTCCGACAGGTCATGCAACTCTTTAAGCCTAGCAGTTTCGGCTTGATTTAGAATCGGCAGGATTTCCTCAGCGGCATTCTCTCCAACTTCCATGCTGAACTCTTCTATTTCTCGCATAAGGGGTTCCGGTGCCTCATCTGGGTCATAGCCGAGCCGAGCTTCCACTTCTCTCCAGGCCCTTACTTCCGGGTCTGACATCTCTGCTTCTACATCGGACCATATTGTAGCCAAGGGTATTTCCTGAATCCCCAAATCACGGAGACGATTAATGGTTAGATTGATAAGACTCTTTATTTCCTCATCAAATTCCTTGAGCCCAATTGAAGAAGGCCACAGCGGAAAATCAGCTTCATACTTGATCGACTCCCATCGTGCCATTCCGGTTTTTCGAAACCAGAATAGCATTGATTGGTCATCAGAAAAAAATTCCATATTAGGCCACACAAACCCATCGCCGATCGATGCCATGTTGTGTGCCAGCAACAAATCAGTTGGGAGCGGGCAGGAATCTGGGCGGGGCTCTTTGTGAATTCGCCACCAGTTAAAGGCAAGCCACTCGGCAAGAGGGTATAGCGACACTTTTATACTATCTGCCATAGTCTCTGTGCGCTTATTAAGAACTCTGGTCAATACGTTTTCGTCGCTAACTATTTTGAGTTCTGATGCGGTATTCGCATATAGCGGATTTGTGCCGTCACCCTTAATCCAATTTACTTCAAAACTAATCATGATAGTCGCTCCTCGTATGCTTTCAAGATTATATTTTTGAACCCATCATCATCTGTCAAGGGATAACCGTGATACTGCCCCTGTTCGGGGTTCTCCAACTGCGCTTCAAATACTGTTTTGTCATGCTCTCTTACGCTCCAAATCGTAATTGGATAGTTCTTTCTTTCGCGCACATCAACCAAACCAAGAGACGCTCCCATAAGCAGAAGATCCTCCGCTTCTTGCTTGCAACAAACTTCAGCATCATCACACAGACTCTTATCCAAACACGGTGCGGCCGGAGGTGTCAAGTGAAAGTTTCCAGGATTACGCTTGTGTTGCGGGTTCCCGGTGTACTTTATTCTTCCAGCCAAATCTTTACCAAAGACACGACAATCCTCCTCGGCTGACCAACTCCGCAGTTCGCGTTTTTTGTTACCGCATTTAGCACGTCGCTTCTGTCTCATGTTTCAACTCCAAGCCTTGCAAGGCAGCATAATAACCACTATATGGGTCTTTATGGGTCTTTTTCCTACTTATAGAGTAGATAGGTTTTTCGGAGATTGCAAGTTTTTAGGGGAACGCACCACCAACTCCCCCTTGTAGGGGAAGTGGTGGAGGTGCTGTTCTTAGAAGCGGCGTTCATAGCGGAGGTAGGCTTGGTGGGTTAGGCCCGGGGTGGCGGTGCCGGTGCCGCCGGTGAGGCCGGGGAGGAGGAGGTTGCTGCCTGGGCCGAAGGGGGATAGTTCGGGGGTGCTTTGGCGCAGGTAGGGGAGGTAGCGGGCGGTGGCCTGCTGGATGGCGTCCGGGGCGGTGAGGGGGGTGCCGGATGCCTCGGGGATGGTTATGGCTTCGGAGATTAGGGTGGCTTCGTAGCCTATGCTCAGGGTTTCGCCGAGGGCGTAGTTGGCGCCGAGGGTTAGGTTTTGGCCAAGGGCGGTGGCGCTGCGGGCGAAGAGTTCTACGTTGGCGTCTTTGCCTTGGGCGTGGGTTAGGGCGAAGGTGGCGCCCAGGGTGAGGTTTTTGTTTTCGTCGCCGGTGGCGAAGAGTTCTATTAGTTTATCCCGGGTGGTTTGGATGCCGTACTTCATTTCCAGGTTGTAGTGGCCGGCTATGTTGGTGCCGGACTGGGTGAAGTTGGTGGTGCCGGTGTCCCAGAAGCGTTGTTCCTGGCTGTTCATGGCGCCCCATTGCGGCTTGAAGGAGAGGGAGAAGCCGGTGCCGTCGGCGCGGGCGGTCCAGGCTATGCCGATGTCGGCGCCCCACTCATTCACCTCGTCGCTGTGGCTGACCAGGGTGCGGGCGTTGATGTCCAGTCGTACGCCGGAGCTGGGCAGGTCCAGTGCCAGGCCGCCGCCGACTTCCACGCCGCCGCCGGTGAAGCTGTCACCGAAGTCTTGTCGGTAGTTCAGCGAGGCGTTGCTGGAGAACACATAGCCGCCCCGGGCGCTGGTGCTTTGTTGCAGCTTGAGGCCGACTCTTACGCGGCCAGCGTTCACTTGCACGTTGCCCTCGTTCATATCGGCTATCAGGCCGCTACCGATGACGCCGAGGCTTATGCTGTTGCCCGAGCTGGATACGCGGCTGAAGACCGGAGCGTAGCCGCCGAGGCTGGCGCTCGTCATGGTGAGGTCGCTGGTGTAGCGGTCGGTGGTGTCGTTTATTTCATGGACTGTTACATCGCCGCCGGCGTAGCCGAGGGTGCCCCAGAGTTGGGCGTCGTTATCCCAGCGGTAGCCGAAGTAGGGGTTGATGCCTGTCATGTTGGTGGTGTGTATGCCGAGCAGGTCATCAAACGTGAAGTCTATTTCGGATTTGGTGTCGCTGAGGGCGGCGCCGAGGACGAGGTTGCCCTTGAGGACATCAAGGCCGAACATTCCGCCACTAATAGTGCCTTCATAGTCAACGGCGTTTTTGATGCCGTCCATGTCGTGATAGAAGCCGCGGCCCCACAGGGTGATGCCGTCAACCGGGCCGGCGACGCGGGAACCGGAGCCGGTGCCTCTGTCCTGGAAGGTGTTGGCGGAGAATGCGGGCAGGTTGGTGCTTGTGCCGGTGGCGTTGATGGCTGCACCGATGGCGTTGGTTGTGTTGGCGCTTGCGTTGGTTGCACTGGCACTCTCACTTCCGCCGCCGAGGTTTATGACGAAGCTTATGTCGTGGGGGTTTAGCTTGAAGGCTTCGTCGGCTTTCCATTGGCCGGAGGCGCGCATTTGCTCGCGCTGGTTGTGGCGGGACTGGAGTTGGCCGAACAGGTAGTCGGCGGCGCTGGAGCCGGATATGGTGAGGCCTGAGCCGCCGGTGCTGGTGCCGGTGAAGGCGTTTTCAATGCGCTGGCTGATGCTGTTGCCCAGTATATCCACCGTGGTTGCGCCGATGTATGGGAGGATGGCGAGGTTGATGGTGGCGACTTCTTCTTCGTTGAGGCCGTCGTTGTCTTCAATGAGAACACTGGCGGTTGAGGGTGTCCCCAGCGTGTATGCGGGGGGAGTCTCGCTATTGGCCGTTATTGTGGCGGTGACGAAGCCATCGTCCTCATTGTCCTCATCGTCAACTGTGGCGTAGGTGAGCGTCGCGCTGGGGTTGGCCGTATTCAGCGTCACTGAGACTGCTGTGGGCGGCGCGGTGCCGGCGGCGAAGAAATCACCGTTGCTTACCAGAGTAAGCGGGACGGTTACATCCTCGTTCAGACCACCACCGGGTAGTGCGCCGGTGATGGTGAACTCTACTGACCCGCCTTCATCTATTGCAACTTCGGTGGCAGTGATGCGAACGGCTGGTATGTCGTTATCTACGATGGTGCTGGTGCCGCTGCCTGTGACCTCAACACCGTCCACCATGGCGGTGAGTTCGACAGTGAAGGCTTCGTCGCCTTCTCTGGTTGTGTCGTCATTGGTCGTCACAGTGAAGGTGGCGGTGCGCTCCCCTACCGGGATTCTTACGGTGCCGGTGTTGCTGCCGCCGCTAAAGTCGGCAGCCTCAACATCGCCGGTGAGGTCAATGCTGTACATGATATCCTCGGCAGAACCGGTCACATCGCCGTTACGCGTTACCACGAACACCAGATTGCCGCCCTCTGATACCTCGGCATCGTTGGTGACTGCATACATAAGACTATCATCACTGGTGATAGTGCCAGTAGCGTTTATTGCGGTGGTGCTACCTGCAGCGAAGGATGAGTTCACCGGGCTGGACAACACCAGCGTCATATTCTCATCAGCCGGCTCATAATCTCCATCATCAAGAACAGGCACCGAGATGGTCTTCATCGTCTCACCGACGGCGAAGCTAAGTGTGCCGCTGGTGTCGGTGTAGTCCATGCCCGCCGTGGCCGTGCCATCGGAGGTGGCGTAGGCAACGCTGGCGGGCAGGCTGGATTGTTCCAGCGTAACCACGAAGTCCAGCGAATCGTTGGTGCCCTCGGTGGCGGCGGCGGTGGCGGCAAGGGAGATTACCGGCGGGTCTTCATTATCGGTGATTGAGCCGGTGGCGGTGAGGGTGGCCGGGTCGTTGGTGCCGAGAGATACATTCATCGGTTCGGATATTACCAGCATCACAGTTTCAGCCGTGGAACCTTCATAGATAGAGTCGTCAGCAGTCACCACACTAACGTTTCGGGTGGTGATGCTGGGCGCAAAGGTAACCGTGCCGGTGGCGGCGGTGTAGTCAGTGCCTGCGGTGGCTGTGCCATCGGAGGTGGCGTAGGAGACAACAACGGACACAAGGCTTTCCTTGCTCAGCGAGAGTACGAAGCCTAATGCATTACCCTCCTCCGCGGTGGGCGCGTTGGCCGTAAGGGTTGCCGGGCCGTCAAGCACAACAGTGAACGGCGTGGCGCTTGCGGTGTTGTCGTTGCCTGCCTCGTCGGTGAAGGTGTTGGCACCGACCGAGATGGTAACCGTGTTGCCCACATTCGTACCGCCCACGAAGCTAACCGTGTAGTCCGTGCCGGAACCGGAGAAGCTGCCGGCAACAAGGGTGCCGTTGGTGATGGTGATGTCGCCCTCCGCAAAGTCGGTGGTTACCTCGGTGGTGGTGATATCAAGCGTGGAGGTGTTGCCTACCAGCAATGTCATCGGGCCATTTGAGAAGCTGACTGTTGGCGGCTCTGCGTCCTTCCGCACTGCAACTGTTGCCGTCGGCGATATGGACATGCTCACCTCGGTGGCCGTTACAGAAATGGTGATGATGTTGTCTTCCGTAAAGCCGGAAAGGTTGGGCGTAACTGACCAGATGCCGCCGGTAGCGGTGGTGGTCTCGTTGACGGTGGTATCGCCCGGGGATGTGATGCTGACAGCTATGTCTGCACCCGCCGTCGCCGTGCCGGAAATAGTGAAGGCAGCCTCATTGTCAACGTTCACATAAGCGTCGGCCACCGGCACATTAATCACCGGCACGGTGCTGGCCGGTAGCGTGTTAACGGCAATAGTATGCATAACTTCATCACTGGTGTTGCCCGCCGCATCCGTGTAGGCATTGTCACGCACGGTGATGATAGCCGTGGCATCGGTGCTACCGGCAGTAAAGGTAGCGGTGTAGTTGGTGCCGGAACCCGTTACAGCGCTCAGGGTGCCAGCGTCACCCGTGATGCTGACATCGGCATCGTCAAAGGCACTTGGCGAAGCCGGTGTGTCACTGAGGGTGAAGGTAATAGTCGTAGTGGTATCCACCACAAGCGCGGTGCTTCCCGAAATAGTAACAGTCGCCACAGTATCCAGTTCCACCATGCGCGTTGCCTCTTCCGATAGCGCACTGCCTGTTACCTGTGCCGTTGCGGTGATGGTGATGTCGCCATCTTCCAGGCCGGAAATGTCAAGCGTGGCCGTCCAGTTGGTGGTGGTAACGGTAGCCATCTCGGTTACCGGGGTGCCGCCTGCCGAACTGGTGGCGGTAACGGTAACAGTCGCGCCCGTTACGGTGGTGCCGGCAACAGTTAGGCTGTCCGCGCCGGCCTCACCCACCAGAGAGCCGGCCGTGGGCGTGTTGGCGCCAATAACCGGGGTAGCCGTAGCCGGCAGATCCGTAACGGTGATGGTGTGCGTGGCCCCGGCGCTGGGGTTGCCTGCCGCATCGGTGAAGGCGTTCGCCGCCACCGTGATGACGCCATTCGTACCGGCGGTCATGCCGGTGAAGTCAACCGTGAACTCGGTGCCGGCACCGCCCAGAGCTGCTGCCAGAGTGCCGCCGGTAGCGGTGACATCGCCTATCTCAAAGGCGGTTGAAGCGCCCGGCGCTTCGCTGAGGCTAAAGGTAGTCTCTATCGTGCGGCCCATAGCAACAGTCGCGGGCCCACCAATAGTGACAGTCGGCACTTCCGTATCCTTAGCCGCTGCTCCCACGCCCTCAACTGACTCACGCGCACCCACCGAGGCTATGGCGGAGATACTGATGCCGCCATCATTCAGCGAGGAAAGGTTAACGGTGGCTGTCCAGTCGGTGCCGGTGACGGTGGCGACGGCGGTGACGGTGTTGGCGGAGTTAGCGTCCGCAATAGTGATGTTGACAGCCGTGTCCGCTGCGGTGGTGCCGGAGATGGGGAAAGCACGCTCGTTGAGAGTGTTCACAAACGATGTCGGCTGAGTGACAGTCGGCGCTGCCACAACAAGCTCCGAAACAGTAACAGTGGCGGCATCACCGGGTGCGGCGGCAACCGAGTAGCCGGTGGCAGCGGTAAGCGTCAAGGTAATCTCGCCTGCGCCACTCGCCTGGGTCATTACCGGCACTGTTATATCGGCGCCATCTAATGCCAGGTTTCGCATCTGGGAGCCAGCGGTGGTGCTGCCGGAAAGCACCATGTCATTATCGCCCACTGTAAAGGTAATGGGCAGGACTATGCGGGCAGTTCTGCCATCGTTGTAGTGGTTCGGCGCACTGCCGGCGCTGATGGTGAATGTAGCAGCGGCACCCTCAACTACCGAGGTGGGGCTAGCCGTAACGGACATCACCGGCGCGGCAACCGAGTGGATAGGCACGAAGCATTCGCTTGGGTCATCGCCATTGCCGCCACCGGCCGCCGAGCAGTTGGTGTCATTGTCTGCCCCGCTGTTGGTGGCCTGGTTACCCTTGCTCAGCGCGACGAAGGTGTAGGTGTCAATGGCGCTGTCGGTCAGGCAGTTGGTCTGATGATTATCCGGGCAGATAACCTCAAGGTATAAGCCGCCTCCATTTTCATCGCCATACTGGTTGTTGGTAGTGACGACACGGGTGCCGGTGGAACTGCCGCCCGAGATGGTCACATTCTCCTGCACGACAGCTGTT
>JBPCXV010000119.1:0-2905 GCA_051008235.1 Pseudohongiellaceae bacterium
GGTAACGCTGACGATAACCCTCACCGACGACATGGCGGCCAATGGCGGCGGCGACATAGTCATGACCCTTGACCCCACCAGCCCCTCGCCGCAGACCAATGGCATTTATCTGGTGGGCATGCCCAGCGCGCTGACTATTACTGTCGCCGATGCGGGTCTGCAGACCGCCGCGCCAACCATAGCGCTGGCCGATGCGTCCAACGGCGGCCTCACCACCGACCTCATCACCAATGACGCCAGCCCGACATTTGACCTCAGCGGGCTGGTGACGGATGCGACTGTGCTTGTTACAGCCGCGAGCGATGCAGTTTCTTTCACTTACAGAATAACGCTGGTGGCAACCGGCGCTACTGGCTCCGTGACATTTATGGATTCGCATACAGCCTGCGAGGGTAGTTTCAACGACGGTCCCTTTAACACATTCGCGGCCTGCGAAATAGGCGACCCCGCCGCCACCGACGGCACGACCGTATGGACCATCACCGCCACCCAGCAGTCCCCCGGCGAGACTGTCTCCACCGAAGCGGGCCCGGGCGGCACCGTGACGATAGACCTCGGCGCCCCGACCAGCGTTTCAATTTCGGGTGACAACACCGCTGATGCGGGCGCCGATGCCACCCTCACTTTCACCTTTGACGAGGCGCCGGCCAGCTTTGTGACGACTGCCATCACTCACGACGGCGGCGGCACTTTCGCCACGCCGACCGCGACCAGCACGACGGTTTACACTGCCGTCTATACGGCGGCGGGCAGCGCCGAGACAGTCAATGTCTCCGTGGCCGCAGGTGCCTACACGGATGTGGCGGGCAACGCCAGCACGACGGCGAGCAACACGCATACCATCATGGTTACGGTGCCGGCAGTGCCGACTATCAATGTTGCCGATGTCAGCGTCACCGAGCCGGCCAACCTGGGTGACGCCGCCACTTATCTGGAGTTTGTGGTAACGCTGAACCCGACATCCACCGGCGTTGTCTCCTTTGACTATGTCACCTCGGACGGCACTGCCATGGCAGACGAAGGCGACTACACTGCAATCACCACCGCCACCAATCTGGAGTTTGCGGCTGGCACTTCGGTGATGACTATCTCAGTGGCTGTTGCGGGCGATGGCGGCTATGAAGGGGACGAGACGATGTCCCTGGTGCTGTCCAACCCCAGCCCGGCGAATGCCTTCGGCGGCGAGACCAGCCTCACCGCCACCGGCACCATCCTGGACAACGACACTGTGCCGGTGCTGGAGTTGGATACCTCTAATACTACATTCACTCTGCCGGAGGGCAACGACACCAGCGATGATGCTGAATGGTTTGTGAATACAAGAACGGCAACAGGTTCATCTTTCACTGACCTGGACCTGACCATCAATCTGACCTTCACCCAGTCGCCCGCCGACTGCGCCAATATAGTGGATTCAGGCACCACGACGGCGGCGACCAGTGGCGACAGGACGGTTACCGCCGGCGAAGCCGAGTTTGATGTTACCTCAAAGCCGAACACGACCCCGGGCGACCCGGACTGCACAGTCACCATAACGCTGGCGCAGGCCACAGGGCAGACCAACTACACCCTCGGCACGGCCACCAGCCTGACCCTGACTATCACGGAAGATGACAGGCTCGCCAGCACCGCGCCGGTTATCAGCACACCGGCGGACAACGCCTATGTGAACGCCGGTAATGAGACTGCCCTCACCGTTTCCGGCACAGCTACGATGGGCGCGGAAATCAGCGTTGATATTGCGGGCGCTGTCTTTACCGCCGTTACCGACACGGCCGACACAAACGGCGACTGGTCGGTTGACCTGGACCTCAGCAGCCTGACCGATGGCGTCATTACCATTGAAGTAGTGGCCTCGGAGATGGATCGCAATGCGGCAACGGCGACAGTCTCGGTGAACAAGGACACAGTGGCGCCTGGCGCTCCCGTGATTGCGGGCGGCAACAGCGTGCTTGTCGGCGCGGGCAACACCCTTGACCTGACCTTTACCTTCCCCGAACCAGTGAGTGGCTTTGTGGCAGGCGACATTGCCATTGACCCACCGGGCATCGGCAACATATCCGGTCTGGCCGGGCCGACCAGCATGACCGTTTACACCGCCACCTACACGGCGCCGGTTACCGGCAATGGCGGCGACATCACCCTCTCGGTGGGCGCGAGCGCCTACACGGATGCGGCGGGCAACGACAATACCGCCGCCAGCGCTGCACATGCCGTCACTGTCGCTGCGCCTATGGCAACGCAAACACCGGTGGTGGATTTGGATGCCACCTCGGATACCGGCAGCAGCGATACCGACAACATCACCAGCGATCATGCCCCGACCTTCACCATCAGCAACCTTGTCAACGGTGCGGAGGTGGTTGTTGAGGCCGCATACAGCACCTACACCATCAGGAAAACGCTGACTGCCGGGGACACGACCGCAACCGTAGGGTTTGACCCGGCCGGCGGTGCAGGCGGCAACTGCGATCTGTTCAATCCTGATGGAACCCCCGGGACACAAAACACTTCTGAGTGCGGCTTTGCACAGGGCTCCAGTGATGACGACACCAACGGCGCCTGGACTGTCACCGCCAGGCAGACAGGCACAGCGCCGGGCAATACGGTCTCCATGGATGCCACCCCTGTTGTGGTTACCCTTGACAGTGTGGAGCCAAGCATCATGCTGACGGCAGAGTCCACCAGTCTGGTGAGCGGCGGCGCCACCGCCATCACCGCCACCGCCAGTGAAAACATCGTCGGGCTGATGGCGAGCGAGATCACCGCCACCAACGGCGATCTGACCGGCTTCGCGGGCGCCGATGATGTCTATACGGCCACCTTTACCTCTACCAGCGGCAACGATGCCGTCATCGCCATAGCCGACAATGCCTACACCGACATAGCGGGCAACAATGGCACG
>JBPCXV010000120.1:0-42411 GCA_051008235.1 Pseudohongiellaceae bacterium
AACTAAACTGGCCTTTTACAACAACCGATGCTTTGGAGATACTCTAACTTCCTCGGCAGCAGCTTTGAGAGTTTCTTTCTGGTAAGGAGACGAGGGCGGGGGAAGGCGGTGCCGCACACGCCATAAACACATCCCTGTAGGCTCAGCAGTGGCTATCCTGCCACTGCATGGTGCTGCACCGCCTTCCCCCCGCCCTCATCTCCACAGTAAGGGAGTATCTCAGTTTAAAACATTGATGATTAGATGGTTGTGGAATCGCGGTTCTTGTATTGGGGTGTTGCCGGTTATACATTCAGTCAAGCCCTAAAGTTCAGAGAATAGCGAAATTGACACTCACGCTGGCCTGGGGCAGTATTGCTTCTCCAATCAGGAGACCACGATGATGAGAGCGATACTGGCAGGACTACTACTATCTATTATTCTCAGTGGGTGCCAGGCGGCAGAAACAGAATGGCAGTATGTGGAGCGAATAGATGCCTTTACTGATATCGATACCAGCTATGTTACCAGCACAAAAGTCTCCTCTCTTCGGATGGTTTTTAGGTGTTTCCCTTCTGGCCAGATGGCAGTCGGGGTTAGTCCTGCTGAATACACTTACACTAGTTTCAGCGAAGAATTTTCGCGTGATAGAGCGTTATCCGTGGAACTGCGAGTAGATAAAGAGAATCTTTATGTAGTAAACATACCTTATGACAGCGGGATGGGTTGGCTGGATGGTCGTGATTTCAGGGGGATAAAACAGCCCTATCCCGCAGCCCTTAAGAGGATTATGCGAGAAATGTTGTCAGGCAACACATTGCATATCCGCGCAGAAGTCCTCTTTGAAGATAACCTATTCCAAATTGAGCGTAGTGCTATACGGGTTGGGGCAATTAGCCTCACTGGATTTGGCAACACGATACGAAAATTATCTTGCTACAATAACGCTAATTTGTGACCGACCACCACCAAACATCAGGTACACCATGGTGGGACTTCAGTCCTGCTGTTTTTAGAGTGTGTCAATTAATCTACATAATTCTCAATCTTTAACCCTGTCTCCAATACCTCAATTACCCACCGAACTATCATGAAGTAGTTGAAAATGGGACCGGTGCCGAAGGGTATGAAAACCCCAAAGAAGGAAAGGGGTTGACGAGGGCATCATGAACCCTCTAGTCTCATCATCTGAAGTCTTAAATGTAGGAGTAGTGGCTATGAATATACAGCAAACAGTTTGGACGAGAGCAGGCAAACTGCTCAAGCGATTGCGGGCATTTGAGCGCACCCGTCATGGGCGGATTTTCGTTTGGATATTATGGGCAAGTGTAATTGCTTACATCGTTGTGAGGGAGTACTACCGATTGTCCTAATTGACACCAAGACAAACCAAGCACGGGCAAGGAAACACGATGAACATGACCAAAACAACATTACTGATAGGCCTGCTTCTGCTTATATTTTCAACTGGTGCTAGCGCACAAAGGGAATCACTATGGAAATATTATGAGAAAATAGACAACTTTGATGATGATAACAACTACAGTACTGTCTTTATCATGGGGGAGGGGAAGGAAGATTTGAGTTTCGGTTTTGAATGTGCTGGTTCCAGTAATATAACCTTGTATTTAACCGATTTGTCGAGAAGTTTTTCTAATGCTACACCCATACTGTTGCAGGTAGATAAAGGGGAGATTCATAGGGATATCTGGCGAGGAATTGCTATGCGGCTTTCGTCTCCTTTTAACCAAAATCTCTCTGTTTCCCTTAAAAGGATTATTCGGGAAATGCTGACAGGCGAGACTCTGCATTTCCGCACCACAGATTCTGATGGGGAGAGGATAGAAGAATCAATGAGCCTTGCTAACTTTGGCGAGGTAGTAAGACTACTGTCCTGCTATAACGATGCCGATTTATGAACAGCCACATTCAGGAAAGCCCGAATAAGGCACGGGCATTGGCGGTTGTGGCTACCGCTACTTCATCGGGTTCTTGGTCGCGGCACTTGGCTACTGTGCGTAATATTTCTGGCAAATAGCAGGGTTCGTTTCTGCGGGTGGTGGGTGGGGGTTGCAGGCTGCGGGGGAGCAGGTAGGGGGCATCGGTTTCTATGAGCAGGCGGTTATTGGGGATTTGGGGGAGTAGGCGTTGTAGTTCGGTGCCGCGGCGTTCGTCGCAGACCCAGCCGGTTATGCCGATATACATATCTAGGTTGAGGTAGCTTGTGAGTGCTTCTTGTGAATCAGTGAAGCAATGTACTACGCCTCCGGTGAGTTGCGGGCGCCAGTTGGATAGCAGGTTGAGGAAGTCTTTGTGGGCGTCGCGTTGGTGGAGAAACATGGGCTTTTGTAGTTCTGCGGCTAGTGCCAGGTGCATTTCGAAGACTCGCAACTGGTCTTCTCGTGGTGAGTAGTTACGGTTGAAGTCGAGGCCTGTTTCACCTATGGCGACTACTGCCGGATTTTGGCATAACGCCCGGATGTCGGCGAGAGCGGCCTCATCACAGCGGCTTGCCACATGGGGGTGGAAGCCTGCTGTGGCGCTGAGGAAGCCCGGGTGTTTGGTGGCAAGGGCTAGTGCTGTGGTGCTGGATTCCAGGTCGGTGCCGGTTACTATGATGTGTGCCACGCCTGCCTGTTGTGCTTTGGCGAGGATTTGGGGCAAATCTTGCTGGAATGAGGCGTGGCCGAGGTTGGCGCCGATGTCTATGATTTGCATAACTTATTGATAATAGAGGGGTTTATGTGGCTGTGGATATTAGTCGCTGAATACCGGATAATAGCCGCCTTTTGTGTAATCCTGATTTTGATATCTTATCGGTAGAAATTGGCGTTGGCTATGGCAATGGAGGAGAAAAAGAAGTCTCTTAACTGGTCGGAACTTGGCTTTCAGTATGTGAAGACCGATTTTCGTTTCAGTGCCTTGCACAGGGGTGGGAAGTGGAATGAGGGGGAGTTGGTTGCCTCTGAGTATGTGCCTGTGCATGAGGGTGCGCCAGCCTTGCATTATGCGCAGCAGTGTTTTGAAGGGATGAAGGCGCAGACTGCGCCGGATGGGCGGGTGTTGTTGTTTCGGCCTGAGCTTAACAGTGAGCGGATGCGGAATACTGCAGAACGCCTGTTGATGCCGGAGGTTCCTGCCGAACTGTTTTTGAAAGGTGTGAAGGAGGCGGTGCGTGCCAACTATGCCTGGATTCCGCCGTATGGCAGTGGCGCATCGTTGTATATTCGGCCTCTGTTGATTGGGGTAGGTGCGAATCTTGGGCTCAGGCCTGCGGAGGAGTATGCGTTTCGGGTTTTTGTGAGTCCGGTGGGGCCGTATTACGGGCAGGGCGGGTTGGAGGCGATTAGTTTGGCGGTATCGTCTATTGACCGCGCCGCGCCGCGTGGCACCGGTAACTACAAGGCTGGCGCTAACTACGCCGGAGGTTTGCTGGCCACCCAGCGCGCGCGGGATATTGGTGCCAGCGAGGCTTTGTTTCTGGACGCACTGGAGCATCGCTATCTGGATGAGGCGGGTTCGGCCAATATCGTTATTGCTTTGAAAGACGGCGGCTTCGTGACTCCCGCTTCCAGTGCCATCCTGCCGTCGGTTACCCGGCGTTCACTGATGGTGCTGGCGGAACATAAACTTGGATTGAAAACCGAAGAGCGAGCGATTGAATTGAAAACTGAACTGAAAAACTTTGCGGAAGCCGGTGCCTGTGGCACCGCCGCGGTATTATCACCGATAGGCCGCATTCTGCTGGATGATAAATGGCACAACATCGGCGAAGGCGGCACCGCAGTTGGCCCCATTATGCAAGAGTTGTATGACCTGCTAACGGGCATTCAACAGGGCAGGCTGGAGGATGAATTCGGCTGGCTGCATGAGGTCGAGATTTAAGGAAGTATAGGGAAAGCAAACATGTCGAAATCATTGGTTATTGTGGAGTCGCCGGCCAAGGCGCGTACCATTAACAAATATCTGGGCCCGGAATATGTGGTTAAGTCCAGCGTTGGGCATATCCGCGATTTGCCCGGCTCGCGCAGTGGCAAGCCGGTGGACGGCAAGGCGCGGGCAAAAAAGGCCGCCGTCACGCGCAAGATGAGCCCCAACGAGAAGGCCGCCTACAAGGCGCGGAAAAAGAAACAGCAAATCATTAATCGCATGGGCATAGACCCTTATAATGATTGGCGCGCCAGCTACGAAATTGTGCCGAGCAAAGAAAAAGTTGTCACCGAATTAAAAAAATCCGCCCGCGATGCCGATGCCATTTACCTCGCCACCGACCTGGACCGTGAGGGCGAGGCCATCGCCTGGCATTTGAAAGAGGCCATCGGCGGCGACCCCGCGCGTTACAAGCGGGTTATCTTCAATGAAATCACCCGGCGCGCTATTCAGGATGCGTTTGCCAAACCCGGCGAACTGGATATGCGCTATGTGCAAGCCCAGCAGGCGCGACGCTTTCTTGACCGGGTGGTGGGCTTCATGGTGTCGCCATTGCTGTGGACCAAGATTGCCCGTGGTTTGTCCGCAGGTCGTGTGCAATCTGTTGCGGTGCGTTTGATAGTGGAGCGCGAGCGGGAAATTCGCGCTTTCGTGCCGGAAGAATACTGGGAGGTGTATGCGCAGTTGCTTTCCGCGGCCGATGCAGGTTTGCGTTGCCAGGTGCTGAAACAGAATGGTGAGAATTTCCGCCCCGACAACAAGGAAACCACTGACGCCGCGCTGGCCATCCTTGAATCGGCAAAGTTCGTGGTGCAAAGCCGCGATGACCGCCCCACATCCTCCAAACCGAAAGCGCCGCTTATCACCTCCACCTTGCAACAGGCCGCCAGCACCCGGCTTGGCTTTGGCGTAAAGAAAACCATGTTGATGGCGCAGCGTTTGTATGAAGCCGGGCACATTACCTATATGCGCACTGACTCCACCCATCTGAGTGATGATGCGGTTAACGATTGTCGGCAATTTATCAACACTTCTTTCGGTGCCGAATACCTTCCCGCCGAACCGCGACGCTACAGTTCAAAGGAAGGCGCGCAAGAGGCGCATGAAGCCATAAGGCCATCCAATGTGAATGTGCGGGCCGAGCGGCTGGAACGCATAGAGCCGGATGCTGTGCGTCTTTACCAACTAATCTGGCAATACTTCGTGGCCTGCCAGATGCCGCCAGCAAAATATCTCAGCAGCACTATTACTGTGCGTGCTGACGGGAACGGCAAGAGTGCATTATCAGACGCTGAAGCGAATCCCGACAACATTAGTGCTGGTCAGCGCGACAGTTTTGAGTTACGCACCAAAGGCCGCATCATGAAATTTGACGGCTATCTGAAAGTAATGCCCAGCAAGGATGAAGATGTGGTGCTGCCCGATGTAACCGAAGGAGAAACCTTAACCCTGCAACAACTGGAACCGTTTCAGAACTTTACCAAACCCCCGCCGCGTTACACCGAAGCAAGCCTCGTGAAAGAGTTGGAGAAGCGGGATATCGGCAGACCATCCACCTACGCAGCCATTATCTCAACCATTCAGGAACGCGGTTATGTTCAGGTGGAAAGCAAACGTTTCTTTGCACTGAAGATGGGCGACATCGTAACCGAACGGCTGCTGGAAAGTTTTAGCGAGTTAATGGATTACGATTTCACCGCCCGCATGGAAGATTCCCTTGACGAAGTGGCACAGGGCGAGCGCGACTGGAAAAACCTGCTTAACGAGTTTTACGCCGGCTTCACCAGCGAACTGGCCAAAGCCGAAGCCAAAGACAGTGGGATGCGCAGCAGCGACCCCACCAACATTGATATTGAATGCCCAACCTGCGGGCGCAACATGCAGGTTCGCACTGGCTCAACCGGTGTGTTTCTTGGTTGTAGCGGCTATGCCTTGCCATCGAAAGAGCGCTGCAAGAGCACAATTAATCTGACACCGGGCGAGGAGGCCGTTCGCACCGACACGGTGGAGGAAGCGGAAGAGCAGGAAACCCAGTTGCTGCGCAAAAAACACCGCTGCAAAAAATGCGGCACGGGAATGGACTCATATCTGATTGACGAGAAACGCAAACTGCATGTTTGTGGCAACAACCCGGATTGTCCCGGCTTTGAGGTTGAGCATGGGGAGTTCAAAATTCGCGGCTATGACGGTCCGGTTATTGAATGCGACAAGTGCGGCTCGGACATGCAACTCAAGACCGGCCGCTTTGGCAAATACTTCGGCTGCACTAATGAGGACTGCAAGAACACGCGGAAGCTGCTACGTAATGGCACCGCCGCGCCGCCTCGAATGGACCCGGTGCCGATGCCTGAACTGCCCTGTGCCAATGTGGATGACTTCTTCCTGTTGCGAGACGGAGCCGCCGGGCTGTTTCTAACCGCCAGCGAATTCCCCCGCAAGCGGGAAACCCGGGCACCTTTTGTGGAAGAACTGTTGCCGTACAAGGACAAGATAGACCCCAAATATGCCTTCCTGTTTGACGCGCCAACCACCGACAATGCCGGCAACAGAACCCAGGTGCGCTTCGCGCGCAAAACCCGGGAGCAATATCTGATGACCGAGGTGGACAAAAAGCCCACGGGCTGGAAAGCGTTTTATCATAATGGCAAATGGGAAATTACCGAGCCGCCACCACGCAAACGTGTCAGGCGCAAGGTTCGCAAGAAGGCGGGCAAAACAAAGAAGATTGCCAGGGCAAGTAAGGTGAATCAATCCGATGAGATGAGCAAGCCCAGTGAGACGAGTAAGTCTGGTGAGATGAGTAAGCCCAGTGAGACGATCAAGCCTAGTCAGGTGAGTAGACCCGGTGAGACGAGTCAACCCAGTGAAATGAGTAAACCGAATGAGATAAACAAGCCGGATAATAGTCAGGAAACCTGACGGCGAATCACACCTACGCTGACACCTTCAATAGCGAAGCGCTGGGTTTTCAAATCAACCTCAATCGCAGCATAATCCGGATTTTCAGCAATCAACTTGAGAATGCGCCCGCCACGGTTTTTCTGCAAACGCTTGACCGTAACTTCATCCTCAACCCGTGCGACCACAATATCACCATCGTTGGCCACATCGGTTTTATGCACCGCGAGCAAATCATCCTCATAGATACCCACATCCACCATACTGTCGCCTTTCACAGTCAGCAGGTAGTCGGCGCGGGGAGTGAACAGGCTTGGCGGAATGTCATAGCGGGCTGCGATGCATTCCTCCGCCAGAATAGGGCTGCCAGCCGCTACCTGGCCGACAACAGGCAAGCCCAGCTGCTTGTTGATGGGCAGGCGAATGCCGCGCGAGGTGCTGGGAATCATCTCAATGGCACCCTTGCGCGCCAGTGCCCGCAGGTGCTCTTCGGCGGCGTTGGGCGACCTGAAACCCATATCTTTGGAGATTTCCAGACGGGTGGGGGGCATGCCAGTTTCCTGCATATAGCCCTGAATGTAGGTTAGTATTTCAGTCTGTCTGGCTGTTAGTTTTTGCATGATACACCTCGCGTACAATCCTCATTTTACAGTGAGTTACCGTGGGTTCTGACATCTGTTTATGAACATCAATACCAGCCGCCACGGATAACTGTAATAATATACAGTTATCCGGCAATTGCAAGAAAACTTTAGGATATCCGAATGACAACGCCACCACCTCCCGCTGTCCTCATGCTTGATTTGCAAGGACCCGTGTTGCAAGCCGCGGAAGCGGATTTGCTGCTGAATCCGGTGGTGGGCGGGGTAATCCTGTTTGCCCGCAACTACACCGCCCCGGCGCAACTGGCCGATTTAACGGCGGCCATCCGCCAGCAGCGGGCGGATATGCTCATTGCCGTTGACCAGGAAGGCGGCAGGGTACAGCGCTTTCGCGAGGGCTTTCTGCCACTGCCGTCCCTTTACAGCCTTGCCAATGCAGCACTGTCCGGGCGTAGCGCTACGGATAAGGGTGGGGCGGCAGGGGAGGAAGGCCGCGAGCCGAATCTGCAACTGGTGTCAAACTGCGCCTGGGCAATGGCCGCCGAACTGCTTCATCACGGCATTGACTTCAGTTTTGCGCCGGTGCTGGATGTGTATAATCCGGCCAGCAAGGTTATCGCCGAGCGGGCATTCGCCGCTACGCCGGAACAAACAGTGCCGCTGGCCAGGGCTTACATTGAAGGGATGCACGCGGCAGGTATGGCGGCCACCGGCAAACATTATCCCGGCCATGGCACAGTGGAGGCCGATTCCCATCACGAATTGCCAGTGGATGAACGCAGCCGCGAGCAAATACTGGCAAGCGATTATCGGGTATTCGCAGACTGTATTGGCCAGCTTGAAGCAATCATGCCCGCCCATATAGTGTATCCTGCCGTGGACGATGTTTGCGCCGGGTTCTCCCGGGTCTGGATTCAGGAGTTGCTACGGGATGCGCTGGGCTTCACCGGCGTGGTGTTCAGCGATGACCTTGGCATGGCCGCCGCCGCAGTAACCGGTCCGGTTGAAGCCAGAGCCGAGGCCGCACTGGAAGCGGGCTGCGATATGGTGCTGCTCTGCAATCACTCCGCCGAGGCCGGGCAACTGGCGAAGTGGCTGGAACGGCAGGCGGCGGCGGATGGCTCGCTTAAAGCAAAGCTGTGTGCAAGCCGACAAAGACAATCAGCAATGGTTGCCAAACCCGCCCCCGAAATTGCCACCCTGTATCAAAGCGAACGCTGGCGTGAGGTGCTACTAAAGTTTAAGGAATAATCATGGCGTTTATTGAAAACATAACATCATCACTACAAGCTTTGCTGGAACTCAACTGGGGAATTGAGTTGCTGGCGATTGTCACGCTCACACTGTTGCTGCGCTTCGTCGCCATGCGCTTGCTCAAGGTGCTGGAAAAGCAAGTCCTCAAAACCGAAAACCTGTGGGATGATTCTTTCCTTGAGGCGGCGAAGGCACCGCTGAGCTGGCTCATTCTCATCATGGGTTTGCTCTGGGCTATCCAGCTAAGCGCGGGCTATGTGGATTCCGAACTATTCTCCGACGCCAATCTGGCAGTCTTCCGCCAACTGACCCTCATCACCCTCATCATGTTGTTTATGGTGCGCTTCATCACCATTGCCGAGAGAAACTTTCTTGCCCGCAATGAAGGTGCCGCCACCACGCAAACCAGCACCGACCCCACCACCATACACGCACTGGCCAAACTGCTGCGCCTCTCGGCCATCATATCGGCGGTGCTGGTGGCCTTGCCCACCATAGGAATTGAAATCACTGCATTGCTTGCTTTCGGCGGCGTGGGCGGCATAGCGGTCGGTTTCGCCGCCCAGGATTTGCTGGCCAATTTTTTCGGCGGCCTGATGATTTATCTGGACCGCCCGTTCGCCATCGGCGACTGGGTTCGCTCCCCGGACAGGGAGATTGAAGGAACCGTGGAGTCCATCGGCTGGCGCCTGACTGTGGTGCGCACCTTTGACAAGCGGCCTCTTTATGTGCCGAATTCCATGTTCACCAAACTGGCACTGGAAAATCCCTCACGTATGAAGAATCGGCGCATCTATGAAACTATTGGCATCCGCTACAAGGATGCGGACAAGATGGGGCAGATAGTGAGTGATGTTAAAACCATGTTGCAAAATCATCAGGAGATTGATACCAATCAGGCACTCATTGTGAACTTCAATACCTTTAACTCCTCTTCACTGGATTTCTTCGTTTATACCTTAACCAAAACCACCAACTGGATAGACTTCCATGAAATCAAGCAGGATGTGCTACTAAAAATAGTTGAAATTGTGCACAAGCACGGTGCTGACTTCGCGTTTCCCACTCGCACTCTGGAAGGGACTGTTAATTATGATAGCGAAACAAGCCAGTGAGGTGTTTTCCAGAGCACGCTGTTTGCACGACGAGCGGGCGGTGGAGGCCGCGCTGGATGAAATGGCGGCGGCGATTAGCGGCAAGTTGCAGGGTGAGAACCCTCTGCTCTTGTGTGTTATGAACGGGGGGTTGATTACGGCTGGCAAGTTGCTGACGCGGCTGGCGTTTCCCCTGCAAGTGGATTATCTGCATGTGAGCCGCTATCGGGATGAGATCCGTGGCGGTGAGTTCAACTGGCACAGGGAACCGAGTCAGAGTTTAAGCGGGCGTGTGGTGTTGCTGGTGGATGATGTTCTTGATGAGGGTGCCACGCTGGAAAAGGTTGTTGCCTATTGCCGGGAGCAAGGGTGCAAAAAGGTTTATGTGGCCGTGCTGGTTGAGAAGTTGCATGACCACAAGTTGAGTGATTTACAGGCTGATTTTGTTGGCTTGCAAACGGAGGATTATTACCTTGTTGGTTACGGGATGGATTACAAGGGGTATTGGCGTAATGCGGCCGGGATTTTTGCTATTGATGCGGGTGATTGCTAGCTGGTTCGGGGCTGGCGCAGGGCAATGGGGTTTCTCATTCGGTGATTTTTACCAGTTTGGGGATGCTGGTGAAATACAGGGCCAGTTGGATTGGATGAGCGTTACCTTCCGCCTGGAACAGACTTTGATAGGTGGCTAGTTGTTTCTGGTACTTCTCAACTTGCTCTGTGATAAAGGCCTCCTGATTATCATCGGCACCGCTTTCGGGGGCATGGTAGGCTGTGCTCTTGTAATCAATAATCCAGCGAACTCCCTTGCTATCAATAAAGCTGCGGTCCACCACATATTGTCTGGATTGTGCGACGGTGAAACGCAGTTCACAGCGACTATCTTCGTGGGTGGGGTCAAATACCCAGGCGTTGTCGGTATCTTCCAAAACATTCTTGATTGCCTGGGCTACGAAATCTACGGCACTGTTTAGCCAAGTGCCAGATGGCAGCAAACCGGCGAACTGCCGTCTCCAGTGTTGTCGCAGTGCCGCTTCGCGCTCGGCATCCGGCGTGGGGTTGCCCAGTTCCACATAAGCCTGCAAGAATTCATGCACCAGCGTGCCGCACTTAATGGCGATGTCGTTTCCTGTAACGGCGACAGAGACGGGTGTTGCAACAGTAGAAGTCGGGGCGATGGCAAGGCTGACCGGAGAGGGAAGTGCACCGCTAACTATTCGATGGATATAGCTGGTTTCCTGATTGCTGTCAGTCAGATTCTCTGTAGCGGTGGGTGCCATGTCGCCTGTGTTGCTGTTATCGTTCTGAAGAGTATCTCCACGCTCCTTAATCTGCTGCCATATTTTTGCCAGCAGGCTGTTTTTTCTCAGCTGTTGTTCACCCGCATCTGTCTCTTTAACTGTTCCCAGCAGCAGCACCGAGTGTTTTGCGCGAGTAATGCCGATGTATAGCAGGCGCGTGTCTTCATAATCGCCTTTCAACTTGCGTTCATGTTGCAGCAAGTTGTATAGCTGGCTGTCTTCGTCGCCGGTGGCCGGCAAACCGGCAAGGAAGAAACACATCTCGTTGCTGTGATTGAGGCGTTCGTGCCAGATGAGCGGGAGGCGGTCATCACTGCGGGGAAGGCGATGCAAAGAGGGGATAATGACATGGTCAAACTCCAGCCCCTTGGCTTTATGAATGGTCATTATATGCAACACACCCGAGTCGCTTGTCGCGTGAGCGGGGGGTGTGTAAGCAGCCTGCAACTGGCGTTTGAATTCAAATATATCCGCCAATCCCTGGCCGACGCTGTGTTCGGCAAGCAGTTCAAAGAAAGTGGATACACTGGCCGAAGCATCCACTTCCTGCCATAAGGCCGGGCCGTTCAGGCGTTGCCAGCAGGCTTCCACCAAATCCCGGGGTTCGGCTCGCATGCGTTGTGCCAGAACCGGTGCCAGCGCGTGGTAGAGGGCGAGGGCACGTCTGCTGCCGTCCGCGCTTAAACCCATCTCGGCACCGGCGGCCAGTTTTTCCAGTGCCGATAGCAGGCTGTTGCCAGCACTGGCTATGTGCAGGGCGTGAATATCTTTCAGCGTGAGGCCACACCAGGGCGCACGCAGTATTGCCAGCCACGCCAGACGGTCAGCCGGGCTGAGCAGGGCGCGGCTGAGGCTGAACAAATCGCTGATGAGAGGGAGGCTTTGCAACGGGTCTATTTCGGTGGCTTGCCAATTTATACCAGCGTCTTTCAGCGCGGCTATGATGGCCAGCAGATGAGAACGATTACGCACCAGAATGGCGATGGAGCCTTCCGCATCTTGGCTGCGAATATTCTGAATGCGTGTTACTACCTGAGCGGCCTCCTGATGTGCTTCCTGTGTCGGGCCTTGCACCGGCCACTGCGCCGCACCCTTGCCAGAACCGCTGCCTTGTGCCGTGTTCTGTGTTGTAGTTTGTGAATTAGTTTGCACCGTAATTTGCGCCTGCATTTTTGACAGTGCGCCATCGCTCTGCCGGGAGATTGACGGGGTGTAGGTTACCGCTCCTCGTGAACTGTCTGCCGTAACGGGGAAGGCATCGGCAAACACTTCGTTCACCCATTCCACCACTGTCGGGTCGGAACGGAAGTTGGCTTTCAGAGTGAGATTCTCCAGTTGCATAGTGCCGAGTCCGCGTTGCCATACATTCAGATAAATACCCACATTGGCATTGCGAAAACCATAGCAAGACTGCATAGGGTCGCCCACCAGAAACAAGGTTCTGCCATCACCATGCTGCCAGCCGCTGGTGAGTTTCTCCAGAATATCCAGTTGCAAGCGCGAGGTGTCCTGAAACTCATCAACCAGAATATGATTGATGTGGTAATCCAGTTGCATGAGAAACTCGCTTGGCTCGGTATCACTGCCGAGGGCATCGCAGGCGGCAAGGCTGGTCTGGGTGTGATCAATTAAGCGATGGCGGCGAAATGCCAGCAACAAGTTGCCATTGAGAGCGTATAGCAAGTGGGTGAGGGCGGTAAGAAAATTCCACTGTTGTTCTTCAATGGCGGGTGTGGGTAGCATTTGTAACCAGGTCAGGTTTTGTCTGATGGCATCTTCTGCCGGTAGTTCTGCCAATTCACCAAGCAGATCTTTGATGGCTTCTTTTTGCTGTTTATATTCGTTGGTAAGTGC
Organism: Pseudohongiellaceae bacterium; assembly: GCA_051008235.1. Lineage (GTDB taxonomy): Bacteria > Pseudomonadota > Gammaproteobacteria > Pseudomonadales > Pseudohongiellaceae > UBA9145. Next base: position 12,913 of record JBPCXV010000120.1, read on the forward strand.
TTTGTCTCCGGGAGCGCTCGCCGGGAAACCGTTATTTTTGGTAACGCTTTTGCGCCAGCTACCCTGTTGGGTTAGCAACATCTCTGCCAGTAGCTGCCAGTCGCTCAGGCCATCGGCGGTGGTGGCGGGCATCGCAGTGAGTGGCTGGTAATGGCTCAGGGCGGGGTTGCCCGGATCCTCTGTCAGGCGGTTGGGTATGGAAAAATTCAGCAAGGGGATGAGCTGTTCAGCATAAGGCGCCATCAATGTTTCAGTTTCTGTCAGAGCTTCTTCAATAAGTTCAGTGAGGGCGTGTTCCAGATATTCACGCACATCATTACCAGTTTTTTGAATACTCAGCGCATAAGCCAGCCATTGTTCGCGCTGACCCAGCAAGTCCAGTAGCAAGCGTTCCAGTGTGTACAACTCATTATTAAAATGTTCCAGCACCGTAGCAATGTGTTCGGCAAGGATGGTGTCGCCTTCATCAAGCTGGGCTAGGGTGGCGGCGATGGCTTCTTGTAACACCGGCCTTATATCGGTAGCGATGCTGGCCGCACCGCCGAGTTGGGAGCGTATTGGTAATTGTGCGGCCAGATAATGGCAGAAACTGTCAATGGTCTGCACACGCAGTCGATTCGGATTGTCGGTAATCTGCCATTGTTGTTCGGCATCACGTTTGAGCACGGCGGTTGCCACATTAAAGCGAGCTTCTTCCAGGCTGTTATTAAATACGGGCGTGTCTGGGCTTTGTTGAGAGTTTTGTTGCTGCTCTTGCTGCCGGCGAGCCTGATTGAGAGCATCCACAATGCGATCGCGCATTTCGGCAGCGGCCTTGCGGGTAAAGGTAATAGCCAGCACTTCTTCGGGCTTGTCGCAACTGGCCAGCAAATTCATGTAGCGCAGAATCAGCAACTCAGTTTTGCCGGAGCCAGCCGGTGCCTGCACGATGCAAGACACATCCGGCTGAATAGCTTTGACACGCGCCGCTGCATCGGGCAGGGCATCAGTCATCGCTTGAGTGGTTTTGTTCTTGGGTGAGGAGTTAGTCATCAGCAACATCCTCGGCGATGGCGCTGCTATCAGCAATGCGGCAAAACTCTTGCAGGCCACAACGCTTGCAGGTAATAGTTGGGTTAATCGGCTGGACTATGGCCCGCCCCGCCATAAACTCTTTGGCGATGGCGTGAACCTGTTCCTGCCAGCGAGAGGCGAGGTTATCCCAGTCTATCTTGCCATGGGTTTTAGCATTGATGGTTTTGCAGCGGGGATGAAATTGTTCTGCTGCGGTTTCGCCGGAATAACCAAACTTTTGAACGTGCACATGGGCAATCATTACTGCAATTACTGGTTCGGTCTTTGTTTTATTCTTGGCGGTGGTGCTAGTATCGTCATTGATTCCGTCACTCGTTTCAGCGCTCACAGTCAGATACAGTGGCAACTGCATATCGGTCAGGCGCTCATCCTGCCAACTGGCCGGGCTTGCTGTCTTGCCGGATTTGTAGTCAATGATGGCAAGTTGACCATCGGCCTCGTTCAGCCGGTCTATGCGGTCAACGCGGATATTGAGAGTCAGGTCGCCATATTGCCAGCTGAGTTTTTTCTCATGGGCTAGCACGGTGAAGTCAGGCCGCTCCTTGTCCACCGCCACAAAGCCCTGTAGTAAACGTTTGAGCCTGTTATGTTCCAGTACCTTGAAGCGGGGAGTCATAGTTTGCCGTTGTTGGCGGTGCAGGTAGTTCAATGCCTCCTCTACGCCATGTTCAACTAGTTCATCCAGTTTCTTGTCGCTGAGGGCGTGTAGTCGGGTGGAATCACCAATGGCAGTGAACAGATGCGCCAGAGCAAGATGCAGGGCGGTGCCGCGTAGTTGAGGTGTGAGGCCGCGCTGAAACTCGTCAAGGGGGGCGGCATTTAGCCGGTGAGCGGCAAAACCGCGGAACGGACAACTGGACTGGTCGCTGATAATGCTTTGCCCGCCGTGGGGGTGTTCATTCCCCTGTAAGGGTGAGGCGATGTCTGGCACTGATTCAAGTGCTGCTGCGATGTTAGTAGCAGTGTTGGGAGTAGTAGTTGAAGCAGCGTTGTTGTCGGCAACAGGAATATCAGAAACATCAGCGGTGTCGGGAGTGGCAGAAGACGATGCCGACCAGTTGGCGGTGAATGCGGCCGGACGTCTTTCCTGATCTTCAAACAGGCGATGGTGGCTACATATGAATGTTGTGGCAATGCCACGCTGCAATTCATTGAACAGGTTCCATGCTTGCTCATGCTGAAGTTCAGCACTACTGCCTGGCAAATTCAACTGGTGTTGTAAACTGTGGGGCAAAAATGGCGACGGGCGGGCGGGAGCAGGACAGTGCTGGTCATCAAACCCAGCCAGCCAGACATAATCAAAGTGCAAACCGGCTGCTTCTTCCAGAGTGAATAGTGATACGGATGAGTTATTAGCCTGCTGATAATCAACCTGGGCGTTATGACAAAGTGTGCGCAGGTAATCATAAGCCTGTTCTACTGTTAGCGAGCCAAGCACTGAGCTTAAACCTGCAAGAGTATGCAAGGCATCTTTTAATAGTTCTATGCTCCGCTGTTCGGTGGTATTCAGTTCTACAATATGCGAATCGTCAGTGGTAGTTGTTTGCTGCGCTTGTTCCCTGGCCTGCTCATCCGAATTGCCATCCTGTGCTACAAGAGTCTCCCCCGGCCAACCCATAGCCTCAAGCTGGGCGGTGAAAAGCTTGCGCCAGCGATGTGTTGGCAGAGACTTGGCAGAAAGGCCGCGAGCCAGTTTTCTGAACTCACGCAGGCTGCTTCCCAGCAGGGGGCAACTGTAGTTCTTGTCTTTTAGCAGGCATAGTTTGCTCAAGTCGGCGAGTTCGCTGTGCGCCTGCTTGTTGCGGCGAATGAAATATTCCAGCTGAATTCTGTTCTCCCGCTCGGCTTCGCTGCCAGTCAGGTAGGGAGAGTGTAATATTCGGCAAAAGTTTTCACTATTTACCCTGTCTCCGTTCAGGTTCAGCTCAAGCAGCAGCAAGGCAGTATGAATGATGCCCTGTTGTGCCAACCCTGTCGCTGGCAAGCCAGTCATGGATTGCCTGGAGGAGTGAGCGTCGGATTGATTGTCAGATGACAACTGGGACACTTGCCGTCTCAGTTGGTATTCAAGCTGCGTGCGGTATTGTTCGTCCTGTACGGTAACGATGCCGATATGACTCGACACATTCTGCGCCAGCAGTTCGTTCAGCCAGTCGGCGCAGGCACTGATTTCTTCACTAGCTGTGGTAAACGCTTGCTTTGAGCAAATCGCACTGACTGATTCCGGCACGGTGTTAACCGACACCACTTCACAATGATTGGTCAGGCTGTTGAACAGAGCGGTGTACAAGGGCGGCGGTCCGGTAAAGTTGACCAGCATAATGCGCTCGGCCCGAATCAATTGTTTCAGTTGTGGCAGAGCCTTGAGCCGCGGCAACATATCCACCAGGCTGATAAGACCATTTTTCTTGCACAGCGCCGAGTAGGCATTCAACCAGCGCCGAAATATCTGCACATTGTCCTGATTTGAGTCTGCCAGCGGGTCATCGCTGCCGGTGTGCCATTGGCGCAACGTCTGATAACTGTTTCGTACCTGTCCGGCAGTGTCGGTGGGGTTCAGTAGCGGTACTTCGTCCAGTGAATTACTAATGACTGATGTCCACAGCAACAACTCCTCACCGGGCGACAGCACGCGCAAGTCCGTACAGGGTTGCAGCCCGGCACTGGCTCCGAAATGCCATAAATCACGTGCCCACACGTCCACGGCCATGATTCGAGGCGTACGAAATGTGTGCTGTTGTTGAAGGTTCTGATAATAATCCACCAGCGCCGTCCGCAAGCGGTGGTTAGGCACCAGCACCAGGTCGGTTTCCTGCAACGAGTCCGGCAGTAGCGCAGGATTGATTCGTATGGCAGACATCAGCCGGATACCGCCTGCTCATAATTATCGGCAGTGAGTTGCCCGGTCCAGTGCAGAAACTCTTTTTGACTGCCGCGAAACACTACCCGATCCAACTTTCGACTGAGTTGATAGTCATACATGGGGTCATAATAAGCATTAAGCAGGGTATCAATCCAGCGCAGATGTAACTGACCGTCGTCATCCTCAAACTGTGCACGCAAGGCCTGTTCCATGAGTTTGGATATGCGGTGGTAGTTGTCGCCGCCCAGTCGTTTTTGAATGCGCGCCAAACTGTCACGCAGAGTCGCGCTGAAACGCTCTTGCGCCGAAGCCGGATTGTCCGCTCGCAGTTCGGCATAATTGGAGAGAATATAGTCTTGCATGATAGTGCGGCTGCGCTCCGCCGCTGTTGATTCAATTAGCGCCAGCGGTGCCCGTTGCATGGCCTGATAAAAAGACAAGGGAATAGATAAGGCGCCGATGGAGCGACTCTCATCTTCAAGGAATAACGGTTGCGGCGAGTTAGCCGCTTGCCGGAGTAGCGTAACACACAACTCATTCTCAAAATTGGCCTGACTCGGTTGGCTGGCCAGACGCTGTCCAAAAGCCGAACCCCGATGATTGGCCAACCCTTCAAGGTCAACACTATGGGGCAGGGCGTTAATCAGACTGGTCTTGCCCGAACCGGTTTTTCCGGCCACCAGCACAAGGGGCAGGGTGGTGGCAAGTGTCTCAAGCCGCGCCAGCAACAGACGGCGCACCCGCCGATAGCCTCCGGTAACAAGCGGGGTTTCACTGCCATGCTCCGCCAGCCACTGTTGCGCGATATGCGAACGCAACCCTCCACGCAAACAATACAGCGCCGCACCAGAGCCGGCGGCGAGGAATGTCTGCCACTCGTTAATGCGCTGAGCCTTGCCCTGTTCAGTAACAAGCGTGTGCCCCTTCTCTATGGCCGCCGTCTGCCCGGCCTGACGATAGGCTTTGCCAACCGCGGCGCGCTGCTCATCATCCAGCAGCGGGATATTAGTGGCACCCGGCAACGCACCCCGGGCAAACTCTATCGGTGCCCGCACATCAAGCAAGGGTGTCTTACTCAATAGCAGCTTGATAATGTTCTGCTCAGTAGAAATTTCTTCCATAGGGAATCATTCACCACGGCCAATTCGCCCGCAGGCGTTCAGTTTATTGATTACTCTCATGGCAAAGTGTAACACTCAAATGAGCGTCAGATTGACCTGATGCCCGCATTTCTGGTGGAATGAATGGATGAAACTGATTGATACCATTAAAGCTCGTAATCCTGCATCGGTTGACCTGAACGGCCAAATCGGGCACCATTGCTCCGTTTTGTAATTCCCTGGGAGATTTTATGAAAGTTTTGGTAGCCATCAAACGGGTGGTGGATTTTAATGTCAAGGTGCGGGTTAAGGCCGATGGGTCGGGGGTGGATCTGGGCAATGTGAAGATGTCAATCAATCCGTTTTGTGAAATCGCGGTTGAGCAAGCCGTGCGTATGAAGGAGGCGGGTTCCGCTACCGAGGTTGTGGTGGTGTCTATTGGCCCCGGGGCTGCCCAGGAGCAGATTCGCACCGCCCTGGCGCTGGGTGCCGACCGGGGGATTCTGGTGGAGTGTGAGCAGCAGCTGGAGCCTTTGGCCGTGGCCAAAATGCTCAAGGCCATCGTTGAAAAGGAAAGCCCTGAGTTGGTGATTTTGGGCAAGCAGTCTATTGATTCTGATAATAATCAGGTGGGTCAGATGCTGGCGGCCTTGTGTAATTATCCGCAGGGTACGTTTGCCTGCAAGGCGGAACTGAAAGATGGCAAGATTGAAGTTGCGCGTGAGATTGATGGCGGGGAGCAGACTGTGTTGCTTGGTTTGCCAGCGGTGGTTACTACTGACCTGCGTCTGAATGAACCGCGTTATGCTTCCTTGCCCAATATTATGAAGGCCAAGAAGAAACCGATTGACACCATGAAGCCGGATGAGTTGGGGGTGGATATTAAATCCAAACTCAAGACTATTAGTGTTGCGCCGCCTGCTGAGCGCAGTGGTGGTGTGATGGTTGAATCGGTGGAAGAGTTAATCAGCAAGTTAAAAACTGAAGCCAAAGTTATTTGAAGTTATCCAAAGGAATAATCATGTCAATTTTAGTAGTTGCAGAACACGATAATGCCGGACTCAAACCGGCAACCTTGTGCACTGTGAGTGCCGCCAGGGCTATTGCTGATAGTGGTGGCGATGTCGGTAGCATTGATATTCTGGTTGCGGGTTGTGAGTGCAAGGCGGTTGCCGAGGCGGCGGCCGGAATTGCGAGTGTGGGCAAGGTGATTTGTGCGGACAATGTTGCCTATCAACATCAGCTGCCTGAGGCTGTGGCGCCGCTGCTTGTGGAGATTGGCAAGCAGTATGCTTATCTGCTGACACCGGCTACTACCACCGGCAAGAATCTTATGCCCAGAGTGGCGGCTTTGCTGGATGTGGAACAGGTATCTGACATTATTGAGGTGAAGTCCGCCGATACTTTTGTTCGGCCAATTTATGCCGGCAATGCGCTGGCCACGGTGCAGTCGGAAGATGCCATCAAGGTGATTACCGTGCGCACTACGGCCTTTGACGCGGCTGAGACTGGTGGTGAAAGTGCCAAAATAGAAGCCAGCGATTTTGTGGCAGAGCAAGATATGGCCGCCTTTGTTGGCGAGCAGCTTTCCAAATCGGAACGTCCGGAACTGACTTCCGCTTCCATTATAGTTTCCGGGGGGCGTGGTATGCAGAGTGGTGAGAACTTTGCACTGCTGGAGAAGATTGCGGATAAACTCGGCGCCGCCATCGGGGCTTCCAGAGCGGCGGTGGATGCCGGTTATGTGCCTAACGATATGCAGGTGGGGCAAACCGGCAAGGTGGTGGCACCGGAACTTTATATTGCCGTGGGTATCTCCGGTGCCATTCAGCACCTTGCCGGTATGAAAGACAGCAAGGTGATTGTGGCAATCAACAAGGATGAGGAAGCACCGATTTTCCAGATTGCCGATTACGGGCTGGTGGCGGACTTGTTCAAGGTTTTGCCTGAACTGGAAGCGGCCTTATAGTTTCGCAGCATAGCGCGGCTGCATAGTTCTACTTTTGCTTTAACCACTAGTCCTTTGGTATTGAACGCTCGCTACGAACGGTTAGTGGCGCATTCCCCGCGGGTCATTTAATGCGCGGCCACTGTTGTTTCCTGTTTGTTCCTTTTCCTTTTCGGCTGTTGACTCTGCCGGACTTGCTGGTGGGGCAGGGGGAGGGGCAGAAGCAGGAGTGGGTGCAGGGGTAGAAGCAGGAGTAGAAGGAGTGTCCTGAATGCCGATATGGCTTGTTTGATTGGCAGGCTCTGGTGGTATCCGCTCATATCTCACCGAAGTGGTATTGGTGGCTTGCATACCTGCTGCTCCCGCCTGATTGTCCGGTTGTGGTTTCATCTGGCTCAGTTCAGCCGCTGCGGTTTGAGTAGTATCGGCCCCGGTTTGAGCGGCAGCGATATCCGCCTGTTCGGGACGTGGCCCGCGCCTGCGCTCTCGGGTGTTACGCGGACGATTACCGCTCGGGCGGTGTCTTGCATCGTCGCGATTGCCCTGACCGCTTTGAACATTTTGATTGCCGCGATTATCTTGACTGCCCTGAGCATCTCGGTTGCCGCCATTTCGGTTGCCCTGACCGCTCTGAACATTTTGATTGCCGCGATTATCTTGACTATCTTGAGCACCTCGGTTGCCGTCATTTCGATTACCTTGGCCATCCTGAACATTCCGGTTACCGCGATTGTCCTGACCATCTCGAGCATTTTGGTTGCCGCGATTGTCCTGGCCATCTCGAACATTCCGGTTACCGCGACCGTCCTGACCATCCTGTACATTTCGATTGCCGCGATTGTCCTGGCCATCTCGAATATTTCGGTTGCCGCGATTGCCTTGACTACCTTGAACATCCCGATTGTCGCGACTGTCACGATTATCACGGCCACCACGAGCATCACGATTCCCACGCCCATCCCGGCTATCTCTACCAATTCGCCCGTCTCGGTTATCTCGCCCTCCACGACTCTCGCGCTTATCCTGCCCGTCGCGAGAACCCTCACCTTGCTGTCTGCGGCGAGGCTGCTGGCCGGACCTGCCATCTGCGCGTCTGCTTTGATTATCCTGGCCTTGCCTGCTGCGCTGCCGGTTGTCCCGACGTTGACCCTGGCGTTGCCCCTGACCCTGACGCTGCCCACTACGCTGTTGCTGCCTACCACCGCGGGACTGACCACGTGCTGATTTTTTCCTGCTGTCATCCCGGCTTCGACTCTTGTCATCAGCAGAACCAAATAAGCCACTCCACAGACGTGCGAACAAACCTTTCCGTGCCTTTTTCGGCCTGGCCGTCGGCGGGGCGGCGGCCACAGCCGGTGAATCTATCGCCGCCCGTTGCCTTTGCCTGCCGCCGCCTCTGGCATTCGGTGGCGGTGGTTCAGGGGTGATGGCAGTCTCCACCTCATACTCTTCCGCACTGCGATTCACGCCGGTAATTTTGTAGTGCGGTGTTTCCAGTTCCGGTTCGGGCACAATGGTTACCCTGGCGCGACTTTGTTGTTCAACCTCGGCAATCGCATCCCGCTTTTCGTTAAGCAGATAGGAAGATATTGCCAGCGGCACCTTGGCCCGCACTTCCTTGCACTTATCCTTGTTGGCCTCCTCCTGCAACATACGCAAGATAGACAGGGACAGGGACTCCACACCCCGAATCGTGCCACGCCCGTCACAACGGGGGCACACAGTATCACTGGTCTCCCCCAGTGATGGGCGCAACCGCTGCCGCGACATCTCCATCAGGCCGAAGCGGGAAATCCGCCCCACCTGAATTTTGGCGCGGTCTGCATCAAGAGCCGCGCGCATGCGGGTTTCCACATCGCGCTGGTTCCGGTTGGAGGTCATGTCAATAAAATCAATTACTATCAGCCCGCCCATATCGCGCAAGCGCAGTTGACGGGCTATTTCATCCGCCGCCTCAAGGTTATTCAGCAACGCAGTTTCTTCAATATCCGCACCGCGGGTGGCACGGGATGAATTGATGTCAATGGAGATAAGTGCTTCGGTGGGGTCTATAACAATGGAGCCCCCGGAAGGCAGTTTCACCTCCCGCTCAAAGGCACTCTCAATCTGGTTTTCAATCTGATAACGATTGAACAGCGGCAACCTGTCCTCGTAAAGTTTGATGCGCGCTTCATACTGCGGCATCACCTGACGCACAAACTCCAGTGCCTCTTCGTGAGATTTCTCGGTATCAAAAATTGCCTCGTCAATGTCGCGGCGCAAATAGTCACGAATCATGCGAATGATTGCGTTACTTTCCTGATAAATAAGAAACGGCGCGGCCTTGGCTTCGGCGGCCTCCTGAATGGAACGCCACAGGGCCAGCAGATAATCCAGATCCCACTGTAATTCTTCCGAGGCTTTGCCAACACCGGCGGTGCGCACGATAATGCCCATGCCATCGGGGATATTAATGTCGCGCAGGGCATCACGCAAATCCTTGCGCTCATCACCTTCAATGCGGCGCGAGATGCCGCCCGCCTTTGGATTGTCGGGCATCAGCACCAGATAGCGGCCGGCCAGACTGACAAAAGTAGTCAGCGCGGCACCCTTGGTGCTGCGTTCTTCTTTCTCAACCTGAATGATGACTTCGGTGCCGACAGGCAGCAACTGCTTAAGCTGGTCGCCGCTGGCATTCCGGGGATCCTGCGTGAAATACTGGCGACATACCTCTTTCAGTGGCAGAAAGCCGTGCCGCTCAGCGCCAAACTCTACAAAGGCGGCTTCCAGGCTGGGTTCAACCCGGGTCACTTTACCTTTGTAGATGTTTGCTTTCTTTTGGGTTCGGGTGCGATTTTCGATGTCCAGATCATACAGACGCTGACCATCTACGAGGGCGACCCGAAGTTCTTCCTTCTGGGTCGCATTGATAAGCATACGTTTCATAACAAGTTCTCATTGTTGGAACCAGTTACGAAATCAGGAAATGTTCACTTGCCACCGCCGTCCCCGACGGGGACAAGCCAGTGTTGTAAGGCGGCGGGCGGGACAGGCCTCGCTTGTCGGCGAGGTGCGGATAATGCTCCGTGTTTCCTGTTGTTCCCACTCTTGCGTTCCGTTGGGCATTCCGTTGCCGCTATGGCTTTTGCCTAATCCTGGCACTGCACATTTACGTTTATGCCAAGGCCTTCGCTTATGCTTCGCAGCATATTCCATCATGTTCTGTTACGGAGGGCACCGCCTTCCTTTGGTGACAGTGGCCTTGTGTGCTTGCCAACTTCGCATTTCTCGCATCACTTCTGTAAAACCTGCGATGGCTGAGGTGGCGTGGCTTACAAATTCCTGAAATCTCTGGTTCTTTGGGTCTGCCTGTCAAATGGACAGGGTTCGGTGTTTGTAGTTCGGTGTTCGTTTGTGGTTCGTGTTGGGTAGTGGTCGCCTGGCTGTTTACTTGCCTTCTTGCCTGTTTAGCTGTCTGTATCTTTGCTTCACAGCAAGTAGCGGCTCCCACGTCTCTAATAGCGGCCAGAAGGCTGTAAAATCAAGTGTTGCGGACTATAACAGCAAATTGTAGTCCATGCAAATACTTTCTGCCATTTATATGCCAAAAAACAGAAACCTGGGGCATATTCCGCAGAATATACAGGAAATATGGCCTTTTCTTGCGTGGTCTTTTCTTGCCTTGTCGCCTTGCACCCGGCTGGATGCTTTGGGTAGAATGACCGCCTCCCGTGTTTGCCCCGGTCAATACAGGGCGGAACACACAGCGTAGCGAAACCATTATGACAACCTATACCTACTGTCGAATATCCGAGCTGGAAGCCAACATGGAGGAGGGGCGACTTGATGCCATTCTGGAACCTGAGTTGCTGGCCGTGCAAACCTACTGCCTGCAAAACGACTGGCTGATAAACGAAAGGTTGAGCGACAGCGACAGTTGGAATGAGGAGTTTGAAGCGCGACCAGGTGGGCGGCGTTTGCTGGAAGTTTTGCAGCCGGGTGATGTTGTTGTGTGTAGCAGGCTGGAACGTATTGTTAGTTCCGGCGATGAAGTCAGCAAGCTGATACGTCTGTTCAGGAAGCACAAGGTGGCGCTGCATATTGTGGAACTGTCCAGTCTTGGCGACAACACAAGCGCCGACATCACCAGCACCGCCATCCCCGTGGACTTTGAGAAGGTTGCCGACCTCTTCGTCGCGCTGGAAACCCGCAAATCGGTTGAGCGTATCAAGAGCGTGAAGCAGCACCAGCGCAAGCAGGGGCGCTATCTGGGCGGTAGCCGGCCGTTTGGCTATACCATCAATGAGAATGGTCGGCTGGTTGAAAATGCCACGGAGCAGCGCGTACTCAAACAAATACTGGAAATGAAAAAGCAGGGCAAATCCTTGCGCGCCATCTCCAGTGCGGTTTCCACTCCGGTTATGCCAATCAGTTTCAAAACTGTTCAGCGTTTGTTGCAGCGTAACGCCGAGCAACTCTAAACAGTACAGGGCTCAGGTGGCCATATGTTCAGACCACTCCCGCTCTTTATCGGTTTACGCTATTCGTTAACTCGCGCCCGCAAGGGTAACTTTCTGTTGTCGTTTGTTTCACTTATCTCCATGCTGGGGGTGTCTTTGGGCGTGCTTGTTCTCATTGTGGTGCTGGCGGTGATGAACGGCTCAATTGCGGTGTTGCGTGCCGAAGCGTTGAAATCCGTGCCTCATGTGTTGCTCAGCGGGGCGGCTGTTGATGCCAACTGGCAGGCGGTGGCCGAACTGGCGGTGGCGGACAGTCAGGTGTTGGCGGCGGCACCCTATATGGAAGGTGAGGCCACCCTGCGTCATCAGGGCGAGGATAGCTTTGTGCGTCTGCGCGGCGTGGGTAGCGGCCTGGAAGCCGCGGTGCTGGATGGCAACAGTAGCCGTTATCAGGAATTGCTAATGGACCTTGAAGCGCAGGCCAACGGCGTTATCCTCGGCATTCAGCTGGCGGCGGCTCTTGGGGTGCGTAGCGGTGATGAGGTGAGTGTGTTGCCATTGCACAGCCTGATACGGCGTAACTTTGATGACACACAGGGGCTTCAGCTTGTTGGCATCGCGGATTTTGGCTTGTATGACAACAGCAATATGGCAGTAATCAATTTGTCCCAGGCACAATCCCTGTTCGCCGCCGACCCGGGTGTGAGCACGGCCTTGCGGTTGCGCGTGACGGATTTGTTTCAGGCTGCTGCTATTGCCGACAGGGCGTTGCGTGGAGCAGGAGTTGTTCAGGGTGTGGATGTTGCGGGTGTTGAAGGTATTGAGGATGTTGAAATAGCCCCGTGGAATATCACCCGCGCCAACCTGTTTAACGCACTGAATATGGAAAAAGCCATGACCGGCTTTATGTTGCTAATGATTGTCATCGTCGGTGCGGTGAATATCGTATCCACTCTGGTGATGGTGGTCTCCGACAAGGGCGCCGACATCGCCATATTACGCACCATGGGTGCCAGCAGCCGTCAAATCATGCTGGTATTTATGTTGCAGGGTCTCCTGGCCGGTGCCGTTGGCACCCTGCTGGGGGCGATTGCAGGTTTGTTGCTGGCCAATGGCATAGGCGGGTTGAGTCTGTTGCTAGAGCGGATGCTTAACAACCTGCTGGCGGATGCCAATGTCTTCATCCCGCATTTTCAATCACAGATAATCCCCATTGAGGTGTTGCTGGTCTGCCTGGTTGCGTTGGCAATCAGTTTTCTAGCCACACTGTATCCGGCCTATCGAGCCAGTCGCGTGAACCCCGCCGAGGTGTTGCGCTATGAATGAAGAGAGCGCCGTGTTGCGCTGCACAAATCTTGACAAGGTTTATTCCCAGGGACCGCAACAGGTGAATGTCTTGCAAGGGCTTAATCTGACCGTGGCCGCCGCCGAACAGATTGCCGTGGTGGGTGCCTCCGGTTCCGGGAAAACCACCCTGCTGAATATGCTCGGTGGCCTGGACTTGCCCACCGGAGGCAAGGTTTATGTGGCCAGCCGTGAATTATCCTCACTGAATGAAACCGAGCGCGGCGCATTGCGTAACCGCTATCTCGGTTTTGTCTATCAGTTTCATCATCTGCTGGGTGAGTTCACCGCGCTGGAGAATGTGTGCATGCCCTTGCTTATTGGCGGCACAGCCCTGTCTGAAGCCGATGAACGGGGTAGCGCCATGCTGGAAAAGGTGGGGCTAAAGGCCAGGCTTGCACATAAACCGGCGGAACTGTCCGGCGGCGAGCGCCAGCGGGTTGCTATCGCACGGGCTCTGGTTACCAGACCACGCTGTGTGCTACTGGACGAACCCACCGGCAATCTTGACCGGGAAACCGCGCTGGATGTTCAGCAATTGATGCTGCATCTGAACCGTGAACTGGCAACCAGCTTCATCGTGGTTACTCACGATGAACATCTGGCGCAGTCAATGCATCGCCGCTTGATACTCAGAGACGGCCAACTGCATGAAAACTGATTCCACTCATCTGCCCCGTTACATTGCCCTGCGCTATGTGCATCTGGGCAAGCGTAGTCAACTGGTGTCGTTCATGTCAGCGATTTCAGTGGGCGGGCTGGCCTTGAGTGTTGCCATTCTCATCACCGTGTTGTCGGTGCTGAATGGTTTTGACAGGGAGATGCGTCTGAATGTGCTTGATGTGGTGCCGCACATTACCATTCACAGCAGTGAGCAACCAGGCCGACAAATGTGGGATGAGATGCGCCGCATTGCGCTGGCTCACCCTGAAGTAGAGAGCGTTACCGGGCTGGCTGAGGTGCCGGGCGTAATTGCCGCCGGAGAAGTGGGGCAGGGTGTGCTGATGGTGGGCATTGATACTGAAACCGACCCGCTCACCGCCACCTTGCAACGCTTTATACAGAGCGGCGATATGGAGGCACTCAATGAACGCCGCTGGACTGTGGTGCTTGGAGCCAGCCTGGCCCGGCGGCTGAATGTTGAAATTGGTGCCACGGTGGATTTGTTCTCGCCGGTTATCAACATCAATCCGCTTACCCCGCTGGCAACCTTCCGCAGATTTGAGGTAAGTGGTATTTACCGGGTGGGCAGTCAGCAATTGGATAGTGAACTGGCGATTATTAATCTGGCTGATGCCAGGGCGCTGTTTCGTCTGCGCAGCCCATACAATACTTTGCGCCTGCAACTGAACGATGTGCTTGCCGCCGACCGGGTGATGCGGGAAGTGGCGCAAGGAGCACCGCCGGGGTTTGGGCTGCAAAGCTGGACTGCGCAATTCGGTAGCATCTATGAAAATATTTTGTTCTCGCGCAACATTATCGCTTTTATGCTGTGGCTGCTGGTGGCGGTGGCGGCGTTCAATCTGGTTGTCAGCCTGATAATGATAGTGCGAGACAAGAAGGCGGACATTGCCATATTGCGCACTTTGGGAGCCAGCCCACGGCTCATTAACCGGATATTTATATGGCAGGGCGGCCTGATTGGATTGCTGGGGCTGGTTATCGGATTGCTACTGGGCATTGTGCTGGCACTCAACATCAGCGATATGGCTACGGCTCTTGAACAGTCTCTGGGGGTGCAGATTTTTAACGCCGAAGTTTATCCCATTGATTTTCTTCCCTCACAACTGCAATTTGCTGATATTGCGGTGGTTTCGGTTGGCGTGCTGGGTTTGGCCTTGCTGGCCACTTTCTATCCCGCCCGCCGGGCGGCGGCTATCCAGCCTGCGGAGGCGCTGCGCGGGGAGTAGTTTGAGCGGCGTGCCAGCTAGCCTCATGGTTGCTGTGGCGGCAGGAAACGAGGAGGTAATGAAAGAATTAACGAGAAATTTGCCAAATAGGTATTGCTTGCCTACATTAGAAATAGAGGCACTCAAGCATTTTGTTATCTCATGCGCGTATTTTTACTGGCTTATTCTGCCGGAATAATTTTGGTTGGCTTTTTGCCGGTTTTGCAACTGGTTTATGCCATGCTCGCCTTACTCATTGCTGTTGTTTGTGTTGTGCTTTTGATAAGAAGCAGTGGCAGCAGGTCGCGTTTGCAGTGGCTTGCCATAACGAATCTGACATCCACGGCAGTGGTGGCATTAGTGGCGTTGGCGGCATTAGCGACAGGTGCGTTATGGCATTTGCATTGGGCGGCCGGGTTGCTGGACAAGCGTTTACCGACGGAACTGGAAGGTGCCGATCTGCCCGTGCAGGGTTATGTGGCAAGTTTGCCGGATAACAAATCGGAATTGAGTCGCTTTGTATTTATCACCAACTCCAACGACAGCATTTTGCCGGGGCGCAAGCTGCTGCTGACAGCTTATGACGAACAAATAGTGCGCGGCGGCCAATGCCTCAGCCTCACAGCGCGCTTGCGACGACCACACGGCACGGCCAACCCCGGCACTCTGGATTATGAAGCCTGGCTGGCCCGTAACCAGATTCACGGCATTGGCTATCTGGTGGGTGAGCCGGTGCCTGCCAATACCTGTGCGTCGGTGCATCCCGCTATTGCCTTAACGCGGCTGCGTCAACAACTGGCAAGTATGTTTCAGCGCAGCGTAGCGGAACTGGATAATCCAGGCCTCGTTATGGCACTGGTGTTAGGAACTCAATCCGCCGTAACCCCGGAGCAGTGGGATACATTCAACGCCACCGGCACAACACATTTGTTTGTGGTGTCTGGCCTGCATGTGGGTTTGGTGGCGGGCTTCGTTTTTGTTCTGCTGCGCTTACTGTGGACGCTTAGCCCGTGGCTCAGCCATCGCTTACCAGCCCAGCAGGCTGCCGCACTGGGCGGGCTGCTGGCCGCATTTGGCTACGGCGCCATATCCGGCTTTGGTTTGCCAGCACAACGAGCATTGATAATGCTCGCCTGTGTGCTAGCTAGTCATCTGGGCGGGGTGAGTCTAGCTGCCAGCTTGCGGCTGCTTGTTGCTGCGGCATTGGTGCTCAGTATCAACCCCCTGTCAGCCACCGGTGCCGGATTCTGGCTGTCCTTTATCGCGGTTGCGGCCTTGCTGAGTCAAACCTGGGGTCAGGCACGAGGTGAAGCCCGGAGTCAAACCCGGGGTGATGCATCGACAAATCCGGCCCGGTCGGTCTGGCATCCGTTACAGATTGCACAGAATCTGCTATTGCCCCAATGGCGTATCGCCGTCGCGCTGGCGGTGCCACTGCTGTTCTGGACTCAATCCATGAGCTTGCTGGCGCCGCTGGTGAACCTGTTGGCCATTCCCTTAATGGGATTGCTGGTGCTACCACTTTCCTTGCTGGCCTTGTGTCTTGCCGCTTGGGCACCTTGGGTCAGCACTGTCTTGCTAACACTTGCCGACTGGTGCCTGGGCATGTTGTTACAAGGCTTGACAGTTGTGTACAGCCACAGTGCATTATCATTTTTGCAGTTGAATGAGTTCCTGTCGCCGCTGAGTTTTATCTATGCAACAGTTGTTGCTCTGTTATTGCTGGCACCACGTTATTTGTTTTCCCGGCTGCTAGTTCCGCTTCTGGCTTTGCTGTTGTTGCTACCTGTTGTAATGCCCAAAGATAAAGCGGAATTACCCGCCGGTGTAACGCTGGAACTTCATGTGCTGGATGTGGGGCAGGGCACAGCCGTGATTGTTCGCAGCGCCGACAAGTGGCTGGTCTATGATGCTGGCCCCGCGCTGCTTTCCGGTTTTAATACCGGTTCGGCGATAGTGGTGCCAGTGCTGCGTCAACTTGGTGCACAACGGCTTGATGCGCTGATAATCAGCCATGACGACACTGACCACTCAGGCGGCACCAGCGAATTGCTGCGTGTCATACCGGCAGATAAGGTGTATAGCGGTGATGACTTGCCGTTCCTGAACACAGCGGCCATGCCCTGCCACACAGCACAACAGTGGCGCTGGGGCGAGATAACATTTCGTTTTCTGCATCCGCCGAGTAAGAACCATGATTATGGCGAGGGTAATCATGAAGGCAGTAACGAAGGTAGTGGCGAAGGTAGTGGCGAGAACAGTAGCGAGGGCAGTGGCGAAAGTAAAAACTATATCGGCAACGACCGCTCTTGTGTCTTGCAAATTTCTGCGGCAGATTTTTCTGTGTTGTTGCCTGGCGACATTAGCACCCAGGTAGAACGTGAACTGGTAATACGCTATCGCGAACAACTGGCCACCACCGTGCTACTCACACCTCACCACGGTAGTACTACTTCATCCGGCATGACTTTCCTTAAATGGGTGGCACCCAGTCATACAATCCACTCAGCCGGTTACCGCAACCGTTTCGGCCACCCGTCTCCCGAAGTTACCGCCCGCTACCAGACATTAAACACAAGCCAGTATCTCACCCACGCCACCGGTCGGCTACGCATTCGTTTCCGCCCCGGACAACCGCCGGAAGTACAACGCTATCGGGACAGCTATCGCCGCTACTGGCACAGCCGATAATATAGTCTCTAACATATAAGCCCCGTGCAGTGATACACTAGCGGGATTGTCTGGCTCGGCGGAGGTTTCCATTGATAGAGATTGTCAGGGCGGGCGGCTGGCTGATGCTGCCTATCATTTTGTGTTCCATTGTAACCATTGCTATTGTTATTGAGCGGTGCTGGACATTAAGCGCCGGGCGTGTCATTCCGCGGTATGCTCTGGCGCAGGTTTGGACCTGGTTAAAGAACAATGAAATGGATTCCGAGCGGCTGCAAACACTGCGCCAATCCTCTCCGTTGGGGCAAGTTCTGGCGGCCGGACTGCTGGCTTCCCGCCATGGGCGGGATGTTATGATGCTGAGCATTGAGCAAGCCGCCGCCCAGGTAATTCACGATATGGAACGTTATCTGAATACACTTGGTGTTATTGCCGCTGTTACGCCGCTGTTGGGGTTGCTGGGCACGGTGATGGGAATGATTCGAGTGTTCAGTGAAATCATGTTGCAAGGCACCGGTAACGCGAATGCGCTGGCCGGTGGTATTTCCGAGGCCTTGATAACTACCGCCGCAGGTCTTACCGTGGCAATTCCCACCTACATATTCCATCGTTACTTTTTACGCCGGGTTGACGGGCTGGTGCTGCGTCTGGAACAGGAGTCGGGCAAGCTGGTGGATGCCTTGCACAGCGATCGCGAGGTTGAGGTAAGCGAATGAAATTCAAACGCACCAACCGCACCGAGTTAGCAATTAATATCACGCCATTGATTGATGTGGTATTCCTGTTGCTGATTTTTTTCATGGTAACTACTACTTTCAGCCGCGAAACCCGGTTGCTGGTTAATTTGCCGGAGGCCGACGGAGAGTTGGCGGCAGAAGAAGAGTATCCTTTGGAGATTCTTGTGTCCCGTGATGGCAATTATCTGATTAATGGCAGGGCGCTGGTTAATAACCGCATGGAAACCTTGATTCAGGGTTTAACGCTGGAGTCCGGTGGCGACAGCAGCCTGTCTATTCTGCTAATGGCCGATGCCGAGGCCAGCCATCAGGCGGTGGTTACGGCGCTGGATGGCATTGGTCAGGCTGGGTTTTCCCGTATAAGCATTGCTACCCACACTGATGTTGAGGTTGACGCCGCCACTGATGTTGACATTAACGCTGGTGCTAACACTGACGCTGATACCGGCTCTGATGTTGGCGCTGACAATCAGCGTAACGCAGACCCGGATGGTATGTGAGCCCTTTGATGAATCAACCCCTTTCAAGTGATGACCCGGCAGCGCGCTCAGCAACGGCAGCGAAAACAGCGGCTGCAACGAAAACAGCAGCGACAGCGGCATCAGCGTCTGCGGCTAAACCAGTGCCCGCAGCCAAGCCAACAGCAACCTGGCCCTTATACCGCCGCCTGTTCACCTACATCACGCCCCACAAGCTAGCCATCTTTGGCAGTGCGTTGGGCTTCATCATCTTCGCTGGCACCACACCGGCAGGAGCCTGGTGGCTGGGTTGGACTTTTGATGCCATTGATGCCGAAAACTTCAGCGAATTCCGTATTCTCAGCCCGCTACTCTGTGTGGCGATTGTTGTAGTCAGAGGCATTGGTGGTTTAGCGGGGGCTTATTCGCTGGCTTCCATCGCCAACCGTGTTATGCACAAACTGCGTTGCGAACTGATAGATCGCCTCATTACCTTGCCAAGCCCCTACTTTGACCGCAGCACATCAGGCCGTCTGATATCCAAATTCACTTACGATGTATCCCAGATTACCGGCGCCGCCAGCGATGCACTGGCTGTGGTAATGCGCGAAGGGTTCACAGTCATAGCCCTGCTGACATTTTTGCTTTACATAGACTGGCAACTGGGTCTGGTGTTTTTGATTATTGCGCCGTTCGTCAGCAAGATTGTGAGCGCAGCCTCGCGGCGCTTCCGCCGCTACAGCACCCAGATGCAAGACTCCATGGGTGATGTAACCCAGATTACCAGCGAGGCCGTGAAAGGCCATCAGGTGGTGCGCGCTTTCAACGCCGAACGATATGTGGCGCAAAACCTGCACCAAGCCAGTGAACGCAATCGCCGCCAGAATATGAAAATGGCTCTGACGCGCGGTGTGAGCACGCCACTGGTACAACTCATCGTGTCCATGGCAATGGCACTGCTGGTATGGTTTGCCATGTCGCCGGATTTCTTCGCCGATAAAACTTCCGGCGATTTCATTGCGTTTATTGGTGCCGCCGCCTTGCTGGCAAAACCCATCCGCCAACTGACCCAGGTAAACGCCATCATTCAACGGGGTATGGCGGCGGCGTCCAGCATATTCACCATGCTGGATGAACCGGCGGAGAAAAACAGCGGCATCCACAAAGTGGAACGGGCTGTCGGGCGTATTGAGTTTGATAATGTGCGCTTTGCCTACAACGATAAGGTTACTGTGCTCAGCAATGTCAGTTTTGTGGCCGAACCGGGGCAAACTATTGCTTTGGTGGGCAAGTCCGGCAGCAGCAAATCCAGCCTAGTGAGCCTCATCCCGCGCTTTTATGATTATCAGGAAGGTCGCATTACACTTGATGGCGTAGCCTTGCCCGAATATGAATTGCGCAACCTGCGAGACCAGATTTCACTGGTAACCCAGGATGTGGTGTTGTTTAACGGAACCATTGCGGAAAACATTGCCTACGGCGAAGAGGAACTTGACCGTGAGCGCATCATGGCGGCGGCGAAGGCAGCCCATGCGCTGGAATTCATCAAGCAGCTACCCGAGGGGCTGGATACCGAAGTGGGCGATGATGCCAGCCAACTGTCCGGTGGCCAGCGTCAGCGGCTGGCCATTGCCAGGGCATTGCTCAAGAATGCACCGGTGCTGATATTTGACGAAGCCACCTCGGCGCTGGATTCGGAATCCGAAAAACATATTCAGGAAGCGTTGCGAACCCTTGTTAAAGGCCGCACCACATTCGTTATTGCTCATCGGTTGTCAACCGTAGAGAATGCCGATTTGATTTTGGTGATGGAGGAAGGAAAGATTGTTGAATATGGCACGCATAAGGAATTACTCAATCAACAGGGTATCTATTCCAGGCTGCACAAGATGCAGTTTCCCTGATGCGGTTCAAATTACACAGGATGCGGAATGAGTTTTCTTGAACGAGCCTGGTACAAGCGGGCAAAATGGTTGGTGTTATTGTTGCCACTGGCCTGGTTATTCCAGTTGCTGGTGGCGCTACGGCGATTTGTGGTAGCGCTGTGGCGATTTGTGACACAGCAACATAGTGAACGACCATCATGGCTCACAGTGCCAGTTGTGGTAGTAGGCAATATCACACTCGGCGGCACCGGCAAAACGCCATTGTTGATTGCTCTCGCCAATCACTTCAGGCAACAGGGCTTGCAGCCCGGCGTGATAAGCCGTGGCTATGGCGGCAATGCGGCCAACCATCCGCTGTTGGTGGATGCCGATACTCCGGTATCTGATTGTGGCGATGAAGCGTTATTGATTAGTGAAAAAACCGGCTGCCCCATGGCTGTGGCTAAAGACCGCCGGGCTGCGGCTCAGCATTTACTGGCCACACACACTAATGTTTCAGTGATTATCAGTGATGATGGCTTGCAACATTATCGCCTGTGGCGAGATGTGGAGATTGCAGTGATTGATGGCGAACGCCTGCTGGGCAACGGCTATTGCTTGCCGGCAGGGCCATTACGAGAACCACCCTCACGGCTTGGCAGTGTAAATTTTGTCGTAATCAACGGAGAGCCTACAGTCGAGGAAAATGTTGTCATGCAACATGACTTAATCCGGATGAAACTAAAGCCTCGCTTTTTTGTGAATCTGCTCAGCGGTGAAAAGCAACCAGTCAACACCGCGCCTTTCAACACGGGCGGCGAGATACAGGCAGTGGCGGGCATCGGCAACCCGGAGCGGTTCTTTCGGCTGCTGGAATCCCTGTCATATAAGATAAAGCGCTTCAGCTTTCCCGACCATCACCGATTCAGCGCAGAAGACTTCAAGCGTGGCGGAATAGACTCACAGCAAACTGTCGTTATGACTGAAAAGGATGCGGTAAAATGCCGGGCATTCGCGCAGGCCAACTTCTGGGCTCTGGCAGTAGAGGCGGAAGTGCCGGAAATGTTTCTCAAGGCAGTTGGCGAAAGTATCAAACATACCTAACATACCCAACAGAAAGACAGGTGAATCCATGCTTGATAAAAAATTACTGGCCTTGCTGGTATGCCCAAGTTGCAAGGGCGAGCTGCATTATGACTATGAGCGACAGGAACTGGTCTGCGGCGCCGACCGGCTGGCGTTTCCGGTGCGCGATGGCATTCCGGTAATGCTCACCCGGGAAGCGCGGGAAATCAGTTCGGAAGAGTCGGACAAATGGAGAAAGCACTGATGCCGCAAATGCCATTCAGTGTAATCATTCCGGCTCGTTACGCCGCCACCCGTTTGCCGGGCAAGCCGCTGGCCGACATCTGCGGCAAGCCCATGTTGCAGCACACTTATGAGCAGGCCAGGGCGAGCGCGGCACAGGCTGTGATAATCGCCACCGATGATTCACGCATACAGGCCGCCGCCGAAAGTTTTGGTGCCGAAGTCTGCATGACCAGCTCCAGCCACCGCTCCGGCACCGAGCGCATTCAGGAAGTAGCCGCCCGCTTGCAACTGGCCGAGACCGATGTTGTGGTGAATGTGCAGGCAGACGAGCCGATGTTGCCGCCACAAGCCATCAATCAGGTGGCTGCGAATCTTGCGACAAACAGTGAAGCGGGCATCGCCACCCTGTGCGAACCGGTGGGCAGCGAGGATGAGATGCATGATGCCAATGTGGTCAAGGTGGTTATGAACGAGGCCGGTTATGCACTCTATTTCAGCCGTGCCACGATTCCCTGGCGAGCCAGCGTCCCCGTAAAGTCCGCCAAGTCCGTAACTGATACCAGAACAGCCACCGCTGCTACCGATAACTGTTTTCGTCATGTGGGCATTTATGCCTATCGGGTGGCGGTGCTGAACCGGTTTGTTGCCTGGCCTGTGGCGCAACTGGAAACTCAGGAAAAACTGGAGCAGCTGCGTGCCCTCTATAATGGCGTTCCCATTCATGTGGCCGTCGCCGACAGCCGCATCCCGACCGGGGTGGATACCGACAAAGATCTGGAACTGGTGCGCAGCCTGATGGCTCAAAAAACATGATTGTGAAAAAGACCAACACCGACTCTCAACTGAAGCTGCTAATGGTATGCCTCGGCAACATCTGCCGTTCGCCCACGGCCCATGGCGTAATGCAAAAAATGATAACAAACAAGGGATTAGAGAATAAAATAAAAGTGGACTCTGCGGGCACGGGCGACTACCACATTGGCGAGCAACCGGACACCCGTTCAATAGCGGCGGCGGCCACACGAGGTTATGACTTAAGCAGCCTGCGAGCGCGCCAGGTGGAGGCGGTGGATTTTGAGCGGTTTGACTATATTCTGGCAATGGACCGATACAATTTGCGCGACTTGAAACGTCAGTGCCCATCAGGTCTGCAACATAAGCTAAGCCTGCTGCTGGACTACGCTGGAAATACCAGAAGTGACGGCAGCAACGAGAATGACGGGGGTGATGGAAGTTACGAGAGTAACGAGGGCACCTACGATGCCGTGCCTGATCCTTATCACGGCGGTGGCGAAGGCTTTGAACTGGTGCTTGATCTGGTGGAAGAAGCCTGCGCCGGACTGCTTGAAACTATCTGCGCCAAACACTTGGCTGAATCTGGTGAGGCGAAATAGTTTCGCCAGCGCACTGCGAGTAACAATCACAGTACGATGACATCCTGTCTGTTCTTGTCTGCATCGTTGTCCAATTTTTCTATACGACCACTGTTATATCTACAACACAGCGTGTTCCATAATGCCAGACTCCAGTGATAAAGCATATTCTATACAGGAAGAGGTTGACCTGATGGTTCTGAACTCTTTCGGAGTACCCAGCCGTGCCCGCTACTTTGCCAGCGTTGGCACGGTAGAAGAACTCAGCTACGCGCTGGAGTTTGCCGCGCAACAGAAACTGCGTATCCATGTGCTGGGCGGGGGCAGTAATACCCTGTTTGTGGGCGACTTCTCCGGGCTGGTGCTGCATACCAATCTGCACGGGCGGGAAGTTGACACGGGCAGCGGCGAAGTGCTGCTGGCCGCAGGGGAGAATTGGCATCAGGCCGTAATCCACTGTCTGAATAAAGACCTCTATGGCCTTGAAAATTTGGCACTTATTCCCGGGAACACCGGCGCTGCCCCAATCCAGAACATCGGTGCCTATGGGGTGGAACTGACCCGATTCTTTCAGCAGGCGGAGGCCTTGAACCGAAATACCGGTGAGCGCCGCACATTCAATCGCGCGGCCTGCCAGTTCGGTTATCGGGACAGCTTGTTCAAGCGGGTGGCAAACCCGTGGATTATCCTGTCCCTGAGCCTGCGGCTGAACACTGAGCCCGCACCGGAATACAGTTACCCGGCACTGGCCAAGGCACTGGCCGAGCAACCAGCGCAACCGCCTGCCACCGGCAAGAGCCAGCACGCCCGTGCCACGCCCGACACCACCCCAACCCCGCAGGCGATATTTGATGCCGTCTGCCACATACGGCGTAGCAAACTGCCAGACCCGGCCAGGCTGGGGAACGCCGGCAGCTTTTTCAGAAATCCGCTTGTTTCAGGCAAGCAGTTCGCCGAATTAAAAGCCGCCCATCCTGAGTTGCCGTCCTTCCCCGCCAGTGCAGGCAAGCCCGCAGACAAAAGCGCCAACGAGAAAGACGAGCAACTGAAAATTCCCGCTGGCTGGCTACTGGAACAACTGGGCTGGAAAGGGCAACGCAAAGGCCAGGCTGGCGTGCATGAACAACACGCGCTGGTGCTGGTTAATCACGGTGGTGCCACAGGTGAAGATATCCTGACCCTGGCTCGCGATATGCAAACATCAGTGCAAGACCGCTTCAGCATCAACCTTGAACCTGAAATCAGTATCGTTACCAACCACGATGGATAAACCTGAGCGGGAAGCTTGGCATCTCAATGTTCGCACTGCCGAGACCAAGCAATCTAAAATCACCGACACACAGCGGAGAACCTCTTGAAACCCCCAAGCAAACCGGCCAATGCAGATACTCCAACTGCATTTGACCACAAAAATTTCCTGGCAAACCTCAGCGCAAAACCCGGCGTGTATCGCATGCTGGATGCGCAGGGTGAGGTGCTTTATGTGGGTAAGGCGCGCAACCTGAGAAATCGGGTGGGCAGTTATTTCCGCGCATCGGGCTTAAGTTCACGCACCCTGGCAATGGTAAACAAAATCGCCACCATTGAGGTAACCATCACACGCAGCGAAACCGAAGCCTTGCTGCTGGAACAGAGCCTGATTAAATCCACCCGCCCGGTTTATAACATCCAGCTCAGGGATGACAAGTCTTACCCCTACATCCTGCTCACGGAAAAGGACGACTATCCACGGCTGGCGTTCTACCGCGGTAAAAGACGTAGCGGCGGACGCTTTTATGGTCCATACCCCAGCGCCCACGCCACTCGCGAAACCCTCGGTGTTCTGCAAAAAGTATTTCGGCTGCGCCAGTGCGAAGACAGCTATTTCAAAAACCGCTCACGCCCCTGCCTGCAATATCAGATTAACCGTTGCACCGGTCCTTGCGTTGGCCTCATCTCAACGGAGGATTACGCAAAAGATGTGCATTACTCCAAACTGTTCCTGACAGGCAAGAGCGATGTGCTAACCCGCGAACTCACCGCCGGTATGGAAGCGGCGGCAGCGGCTGAGGATTTTGAGAAAGCCGCCACCATGCGTGACCAGATTATTGACCTGCGGCGCATTCAGGAGCAGCAGTATGTTGCCAACCAAGGCGGCGATGCGGATGTGATTGCCGCCACCCTGCAACAACCTTATGCCTGTGTGCATAGCATTTATGTGCGGGCAGGGCGCATAGTGGGCAGCAAAAGTTTCTTTCCGCGCTTCCGGTTGGCGGAAAGCCCGGCTGAGGTATTGGCCGCGTTCATTTCACAAACCTATCTCACCGATGACAAGACTGCCACCATTCCCGATGAAATAATTGTTCCGGAGGCATTGCAAGAAACGGATGAACTAACGGCGGCACTGAGTTATGTGGCGCAACGCAAAATCAGGCTGGCTGGCAAAGTGCGAGGGCACCGGGCCAAATGGGTGGAACTGGCCGCCACCAATGCTCTTGAATCCTTGCAGGGGCACATCGGCACCAAGCAGAATACCCGCAGCCGTTTTGAAACTTTGCGAGAGGCGCTGGGCTTGAGTGAATTGCCGGAGCGCATCGAGTGTTTTGATATCAGCCACACCGCCGGTGAAGGCACGGTGGCATCCTGTGTGGTGTTTAGTACCGAAGGGGCGGTGAAGAATGATTATCGCCGCTTCAACATTGAAGGCATCAAGGCCGCCGATGATTATGCCGCCATGGAACAGGTGCTGGAACGCCGTTTTACCCGACTAACCCGGGAAGAGGGTAAGCTGCCGGATATTCTGCTCATAGATGGCGGCAAGGGGCAACTCACCCAGGCGCAGAAAGCGCTGGAACAGTTTCAGTTACCGGAGTTATTGCTGCTTGGTATTGCCAAAGGTGTCAGCCGCCGCGCCGGGCAGGAAACCCTCTATCTGCGAGAAGCCAACCGCAACCGGGAAATCGCCTTGCCCGCTTCATCGCCCGCCTTGCATCTGTTGCAGCAAGTGCGCGATGAGGCTCACCGCTTCGCAATCACCGGCCATCGCCAACGCCGCAGTAAGGCGCGCAAGGAATCCATGCTGGAACGCATTCCAGGCCTGGGCCCGAAACGCCGCCGCGAACTACTCAAACACTTTGGCGGCCAACAACAAGTTGCCCGCGCCAGCGAAGCCGAGTTGGCAAAAGTAACTGGCATAAGCCGGAAACTGGCCGAAAACATCTATGCGTATCTACATAATGATTAAACTGTCCATGAATATACCCAACCTCATCACATTCAGCCGCATCGCATTCATCCCGATTATTCTGGTGGTGTATTTGTATGGCAACATGGCCATCAGTTACTGGCTGGCTGCGTTGCTGTTCATCATCGCCAGCATCACCGACTGGCTGGATGGCTATCTGGCACGCAAACTAAATCAGACTTCCGACTACGGCGCATTCCTGGACCCGGTGGCTGATAAGTTGCTGGTGGTCTGCATGCTAATACTGCTCACCTCAGCCCACACCGAATTACTTTTGCCCACCATACTCATCATCGCCCGTGAAATAGTGGTGCTGGCTCTGCGCGAATGGATGGCCGGCCAAGGCGAACGCGACAAGGTGGCCGTGGCATTCTCCGGCAAACTGAAAACCACCGTGCAAATGATAGCCATCAGCGCCTTGCTGGTATCCGATACCGCCCCGGCTCTGCTCTGGTATCTGGGCTACTGGCTACTGATGCTATCTGCCATCCTCGGCCTGTGGTCAATGCTGCGTTATTTTGTGAAGGCTGGCAGGGCATGAAGCACTTTTACCCCGATGCGGAGATTGTGTCCACACTGTGGACAGAATCCAGTGGGTCTATTTACGCTTGACTTATCACGCCCGTAAGTTAGAATGCTCATCTTGCAAAGGCGTAATGCGGGAATAGCTCAGTTGGTAGAGCGCAACCTTGCCAAGGTTGAGGTCGCGAGTTCGAACCTCGTTTCCCGCTCCATCCTTTATTTTCAAGGCTAGGTGGCAGAGTGGTCATGCAGCGGACTGCAACTCCGCGTACGCCGGTTCGATTCCGACCCTAGCCTCCAATTTCCTCGCAGAAACAGTCTTGCCCAGGTGGTGAAATTGGTAGACACAAGGGACTTAAAATCCCTCGGCTTAACGGCTGTGCCGGTTCAACTCCGGCCCTGGGCACCAGCATCTTGTTTAATCCCTGCCTAATTCCTGCTTAATCCCTGCTTAATCATCATCACTCAATCTGATAACTGGTCCGGATGTCTTGGCCTAACGCCTCCTTCAAGGGGGTCAGCCAAGGTTCAAAGTTTTTCCAGGTGTTAAGGCTAGATTTGAAGATGGGTTGGCGGACTTGTTCTGAGCTGGGGGTTCTGATGTTGCGTTTGGTTTCGTGGTAGTTGAGGCAGGCTTGTTCAAAGGGGAGGCCGCAGTAATCCAGAATGCGTTTTACCTGAGATTCCAAATCGTTGACTACTTCTTCGTGGTGGACGGTTAGAATTTGATTGGGGAGTGTTTGGTTCCAGTGAGTCATCAGGCGTATGTAGTCTTGATAGTAAGTGCCGATGTCGCTCAGGGAGTAGGTGAACTCTTGGCCTTCTGCGAATAATTGTTTGAAGCCGGAGAAACAGCAGGCCATGGGGTGTCGGCGAGCGTCAATGATTTTTGCGTTGGGCAGGATGAGTTTAATCAGGCCGATGTGGCGGAAGTTGTTGGGCATCTTGTCAATGAAGCAGGGGGCTGATTGGCGGTGGATGCGGGTGTCGTGCAGATACTCGGCGCCGAAGCGCTCGCAGTCCGCCGCCGAAACTTCCATCAGCACATCAGGATAACTGCTTTCCCCCGCAATCTTTTTCCCTTGCCCCAGTTTACGTGTTAGCGCCAGAATGTTCGGCAATTCCAGCGTGCCGTCAACCTGACTGTGGGATGCCAGTATCTGTTCCAGCAAAGTGGAACCGGCGCGGGGCAGGCCCAGTATGAAGATAGGGTCGGGCGCTTGATGGCCATAGCCTTGCCTTGCCGCAAAGAAGTCCGCGCTGCACACTTGCATTTGCGCTTCCAGCGCTTGAGTCATCTGCTCGGCGGAATAGCGGCTCTGTGTTTTCTTGAGTTGATTGCCGGTCGTATAGTGCTGGAAGGATTCTTCAAACTCGCCGCGGTCCTCGCAGGCCTTGCCCAGCGCGAAGGCCAGATAAACCCTGTCCAGGTGGGAAAGGTTGGCGCTGTCTGCCTGCCGGCGCATGGCGGTTATTTCATCGTCCTGAAACCTGTAGGTTTTGAGGTTGGCCAAGGAATAGTAGGCCTCGCCGTGGGCTGGCTGGCTATTCAGCGCGGCGCGGTAATCCTGCACTGCGGTGTCAAAGCTGCCCATCGTCTTGCAGGCATGGCCGCGGGAGGTGAGGGCAACCGGGTCGCCGGGCAGTGCTGCCAGTGCCTTGTCAAACATGGTTAGCGCTGTGTCAAAGTCGCCGCTGTGCATGGACTCCACCGCATAGAGGGAGAGGAAACTGGGATTGTCCGGCGATTTGCTTAGCAGCAGCTTTGCTTGATGCTTGGCTGCGGCAAACTTTTGGCGTTTGCGTAGCGTCTGGACATAATCAATGCGCGCTTGATGGTTGTTCGGTTCAAACTCGCAGGCGCTTTCCAGCAGGTATTCCGCATCGTCCAGCACGCCCAGCCTCGTGCCTATGTCGGCAAGCAGTCGCATGGCTTCCACATGGGAGGGCACCCGGCGCAGGAACTGGCGCAGCAAGTCTTCCGCTTTTAGCAACTTCCCCTGAGCAATCAAGTCCATCGCTGCCAGCACTGGTTTGGGTAGGCGCTTTAGTTTATTTAACTGCGCCTTGACGGCGATGGCTTCGCGCTGGGTGTTTGGCTGAGCACCAGTTGTGGTTTTGTTTGTGGTGTTTGACTGGGTTTTGTTGGCGGCTTCGTTATGAGTGTTTGGCTGGGTTTTGCTGGCGACTTCGTTATGAGTGTTTGGTTGGGTTTTGTTAGTGGTTTTGTTTTTGGTGCTTAGTTTATCCAGCAAGTCCGCCAAAGCTTGCCAGGCGGCAATCAGTGCCGGATTGTACTGACAAGCACGACGATAGGCGATAACCGCAGCATCCAAATTGCCTGAATCACGCATCAAATGCCCTTCCTCCTGATGAGCGCGACCATGCTCCGGCGCCAATTGCTTAAGCTGCTGCAAACTATCATGCGCCTCTGCAAACCGCTTCAGATAGCGCAAACACACGGCCTGCATATACAGCGCTTCCTGACTGGCTGGCTCACCCTCAAGCAGCACATCCAAACCAGCCAGCGCTTCGTCAAAGCGCCCGGCGGTAATGTGTTGCTGAATGGTTTGCAGTTGGTCAGATGCCATAGCAACAAACTACCGCACATCAGAAATCAAAACTAACCCTTAACCCAATCGTCCTGGGCTGCGCGTAAGTTACCCGTTCCACATCCTGCCCC
>JBPCXV010000121.1:0-3722 GCA_051008235.1 Pseudohongiellaceae bacterium
GACAAAGCCAGCGTCACCGAAGCGCCGGGTGCCACGCTGGCATATCAAGTGAGTTTCACCGGCGCTACCCATGTGCAGAACAACCTCACGCTCAACTACGCTGTGGACAGCGCCGGCACCGCCACCTCAGGCGGCAACGCGGCTGAAGGCAAGAATGACTACACGGCGCCATCCGGCAGCCTGACTTTCGCCACCAGCGATGGCACCAGCCAAACTGTCCTGGTAACCGTGCTTGACGATGACATAGTTGAAGATGACGAGACTGTCATCCTGACACTTGGCGCTCCGACCCAGCCGCGCCTGAGCCTTGCCTCCGATGCCACCACCGCCACCGGCACCATAAACGACGATGAGACACCGACACTGTCCATTCGCGCTGAGACAAGCCCGGTAAACGAAGGTGTCCCTGCTGTTTTCATTGTCACTTCCAGCAACAGCCCGATGGATGAAACTGTTGTCGGTGTAGCGGGAACCGAGACGGGCGACTTCGTCACCAACAAGACACTGCCCACAATGGTGACTCTTGCCGCCAGTGAGACCACTGCGACTTTGACTGTCGCCACCACCAACGACACGGCCGATGAGTTGAATGGCAGCCTTGCCATGCAGATTGACTTCGCGAACACCACACCTTCCCGCTACACGGCGGGCAGCGTCACCGTCGCCACTGTCAACATAGAAGACGACGACGACCCGCCGGTGCTGACGGTGTCCTCGCCCGGTGTGACGGAGCCTGCCAATCTGGTGTTTGCCGTTGCGCTTGCCCCGGCCTCGGGCAAGACGGCCACGGTTGATTACGGAACAGTGGACGGCAGCGCGACCACATCGGGTGACTACAGGGCGGCTATCGGCAGCCTGACCTTCTTGCCTGGTGAAACCACCAAGCAGGTAGAGGTGACTGTGCTGGACGACGAGTTAGTGGAAGGTCTGGAAACCCTGACCCTGCGTTTCACCAATCCCGACAACATAGCCGACACCGGCTTCACCGGCGGCAACCTTGACGCCACTGGCACCATCACCGATGACGAGATGCCGATGCTGTCCATTCGCGCTGAGACCAACCCGATATCCGAAGGTGACGATGCCGTGTTCATCATCGCTTCCAGCAACAGCCCGATGGATGAAACTGTTGTCGGCGTGATGGGCGTTGAGACGGGCAACTTCGTCACCAACAAGACACTGCCCACAATGGTGACGCTCGCCGCTAGCGAAAGCACTGCGACCTTGACTGTCGCCACTACCAACGACACGGCTGATGAGTTGGATGGCAACCTTGCCATGCAGATTGACTTCGACAACACCACACCTTCCCGCTACATGCGGGGCAGCGTCACCGTCGCCAATGTCACCATAGAAGACGACGACGACCCGCCGGTGCTGATGGTGTCCTCGCCCGATGTGACGGAACCTGCCAATCTGGTGTTTGCTGTCACGCTTGACCAGGTGTCGGACAAGACGGCCACAGTTGGTTACGAAACATTGGACGGCAGCGCGACCGAGTCGAGTGACTACACGGCGGTGAGAGGCAGCCTGACCTTCTTGCCCGGTGAAACAACCAAGCAGGTAGAGGTGACTGTGCTGGACGACGACATAGTGGAAAGTCTGGAAACCCTGACCCTGCGTTTCACCAATCCCGACAACATAGCCGACACAGGCTTCATCGGCGGCAACCTTGACGCCACCGGCACCATCACCGATGACGAGATGCCGGAGCTGTCCATCATCGCCTCGGCCGGTTCGGTAACCGAAGGCAACGCTGCCGTCTTCACCATCACCTCCACCAACAGACCAATGGGCGACACGGTTATCGGCGTGTCAGCTAGCGGGGCAGACGACTTTGTTACCAAGCCGCTACCCACATTAGTGACGCTGGCCGCCGGTGAAACCGCCGCCACCCTGAACATTGCCACAATAGACGATGCTGTTGACGAGGCAGACGGCAGCCTGGAAGTGCAGCTAAACATCGACAGCGGGTTGTCTAACTACACGGCGACCAACGCTTCCGTCGCCATCGTCAATATAGAAGACAACGACGGCCCGAAAGTTTCGGTTGCAGATGCCCGCGCTGCCGAACGGGATGGCCATCTGGCATTCACCGTTGCCTTGTCAGACACGCCAGCTGAACAAACCGAAGTGAGTTGGAGTACCGCCGACGACACGACAGGTGCCAGCCCGGCCACAGAGGGCACCGACTACACTGGTGCCAGCGGCAAACTGACCTTCACCTCCGGCACTGCAACCTTAAGTCTGAGCGTCACAGTGAACATAATGGATGATGGCGATGTAGAACCTGATGAAACTTTCCTGCTGACGCTCTCCGCCCCGACCAACGAAGCGACCATCAAAGATGCCGAGGCCACCGGCACTATTACCAGCGAAGATGTGCCAGCCGTCCACATCACCGCTGACCAGCCCGCCATCACCGAGGGCAATGCTGCCTTGTTCACCATTACAGCCGACCAGAGCCCACTGGCAAATCTGATTGTCAGCGTGAGTGCCGCGACGAGCCCCGCCGCTTTTCTTGCAGATTCGCCCACCATGGTGACCATCGCTACTGGCACCACCGCCGCCGCCTACACCGCCAACACGCAAGTTGTGAGTGACACAAGCACCGGAACAATTACAGCCACAGTGAACGGAGGTTCATCCATTACCTATACAGCAATCGCACCCACCAGCGCCACAGTTACAGTACTGGATTCCTCCACGCGAACAATCAGCATCAGCGCCCCGGCCACTGTTGCCGAAGCCGACAATGCCACAGCAGAGTTCACCGTGATGTTGAGTTCAACGCCGGCGTCAACAGGCCATACGGTTACAGTGAACTACATCACTGTGCCTGCGACCGTCAGTCCGGCTACCGAAGGCAGTGATGCAACTGTGCCGGGCGCGGATTTCATCGCCGGCACCGGCAGGCTGACCTTCACGGGCAGCGAGACCAGCAAGACGATAGTCATAACTGTGCTCAACGATACGGTGTTTGAAAATCCCAACGAGCGGTTCCGGATGAGGATCTTCGGTCCGGAACCCTCGTCGGGCAATGTGACTGGCACCGACACCGCAGAAGTGGAGATTGAAGATGATGAAACGGCAATGCTGAGCATCGCGTCGGTCACCGGCAAGGACAGTGTCACCGAGGCATCGGGCGTTACGCTGGCTTACGAGGTGAGCTTCCCGGCAAGCGGCGCCACCCGGGTGCAGAACGACCTTGCGCTTGGCTACACAGTGTCCGGCGATGCGACCGCAAACAGTGACTACACGGCGCTAAGCGGACGCCTGACTTTCGCCGCCGGCGACGGCACCAGCCAAACCGTGCTGGTAACCGTGCTTGACGATGACATAGTTGAAGATGACGAGACTGTTACGTTAACGCTTGGCGTCCCGACCCAGCCGCGTGTGACTCTTGCTACGACTTCCGCTTCGGCCACCGGTACCATCACCGATGATGAGATGCCAACGCTTTCCATTAGTGCCATGACCAACCCGATAAGCGAAGGTGATGATGCCGTCTTCATCATTACATCCACCAACAGACCGATGGATGACACTGTTATTGGCGTGATGGGTAGCGAGGAGGGCGACTTCGTTGCCAACAAGGCACTGCCCACAATGGTGACGCTTGCCGCCTTTGAGTCCACTGTAACTTTGAGGATTGCCACCACGAATGACACAGCCGATGAGTTGGATGGCAGCCTTGTGATGCAGCTTGCCAACATACCAGC
>JBPCXV010000122.1:0-4905 GCA_051008235.1 Pseudohongiellaceae bacterium
GGCTATGTCGCTACCGCTAGTGCGGTCGGCTGTCATCCATCTGACTTCGGTGTCTTCCACAGGCGCATCGCTCAGGGTAACGGTGAAGACCACTGGCGTTGTCGGCTCGGCACCGTCGCTGGCACTAGCAACCGATATGTTCGGGCCATCGTTATCCGTAACACTGAACATCGCCTGATCGGTGCCCAGCATATAACCGGCGTTGGTTATCGGGTCGGTGAGCGTGGCGGTGATAACAGCGTCGGCTTCATCAAGATCATCATCGTCAGTCGTCACAGTAAAGGTTGCATTGGCGGCAGCATTGGTCAGCGTTACCATGGTCGGCGGCGCGGCGGCGGTGCTGCTGGTGAAGGTGGTGGGAACAACTACCATCAGCGGCACAGTCAAGTCGCTGCCGACATTCGGTACAGGCAGGGCGCTGACAGTGAAGACCGCATCGCTGCCCTCAGCGCCAGAAGACGGACTGACAGTGATGCTCACGGCGGGCATCACCGGCTCGGCATCCTCGCTGGTGACAGTTACCCCGGCGCTGGCGGGCATTCCCACAGAGTAATCCTGCCCCGCATTGGGTTTAAGCATCACGGTGATGACGCCGTCCTCTTCAAAGACATCATCGTCGTGTATCGGCACTTGATAGGTTGCAGTGGCAAGCGTACCGCTGCCTGTGGCGATGAAGCTGAGCATCGCCGTCTTGTCGCCCTCGTCGTCGCCCGCAACAAAGTCGCGGCCAGACTCGTCCGCCACATTCAGGGCAACCATCAGCGCTGCATGCGGCACTATGTCGGCGGTGATGGTGTAGTTGGCATTCGCATCCGTGCCTTCGGTCGCCGTGGCATTGG
The DNA here is from genome assembly GCA_051008235.1 of Pseudohongiellaceae bacterium. Classification (GTDB taxonomy): domain Bacteria; phylum Pseudomonadota; class Gammaproteobacteria; order Pseudomonadales; family Pseudohongiellaceae; genus UBA9145. The sequence goes on from JBPCXV010000122.1 coordinate 840, forward strand.
CCGCGGCGATGCTCAGCGCGGGCGTGTCGTCATCGGCAACATTGACAGTGGCGCTGCTTGCCCCGCCTAAATCGTAGTCGGTGCCGTCAACAAGCATGGCGGTTACGCTGCCGTCCATCTCGTCCGCATCGTCATTGACTATGGCAATGCTGAGGGTGGCGGTGGTGGCGGCGGCCATTATCGTTACTGTGTGGGTTGCAGTATCAGCACCGGCTATGTAGCCGCCGGTTTGGGTTATCGCAACATCCACAGACAGGTTGGCGGTCGGCATCATATCCGAGGTGACAACGAACACGGCATTGGTGTCGGCGGCCTCGGCAAGGCTACTGTTGCTGGCGGCTATGCTGATGACGGGCAGAGCCGAAACATTGATGGTGCGCGTCATCAAAGCATTGCCGTTGCCCGCCGTATCGGTGAAGGCATTCTCCCTCACTGTGATGCCACCGGCGGCATTGATGGCATTGCCGGTGAAATCAACATTGTAGTCGGTGCCGGAACCATCAAAGTTGGCCAGATCGCCGGCAATGGGCGTGAGGTCGTTCAGATCAAACTCGGTGGTTGTATCGCTAAGCGTGAAAGTGACATTGATGCTGTTGTTCACCCGAACAGTGGCGTCGCCGCCGAAGGTGACAGTTGGCGCTGTTGCATCCCTCATCACTGTTACCCTGGTCGGCATTGACACCAGCATTCCCGTTTCCGATGCTGTCACGCTGATGGTCAGGTTGGTGTTGTCTGTCAAACCGGAAAGGTCAAGGGCGATGGTCCAGCCGCCACCACTGTCAGCGGTAACGCTGGTGGGGTTGCCGCTGTTATAGGTGCCTCCGCCTGTGACATCAATGCTGAGCACTGCGTCTGCCCCGCTGGTGCCAGCAACGGTGAAGGCGGTCTCGTTGGCGGCATTCACGAAGGCGTTGGCTGCGGGTGCAGTAATAGTCGGTATGGCGCTGGCGACGGGTGCTGGGTCGTCATCGTCGACAACACTGACAGTGGCGCTGCTTGCCGTACCCGGATCATAGTCGGCGCCGTCAACAACCATAGCGGTTACATTGCCGTTTGGCTCGTCCGCATCGTCATTGACTATGGCAATGGTAAGGGTGGCGGTGGTGGTGGCGGCCATTATCGCTACTGTGTGGGTGGTGGCATCAACATCGGCTATGTAGTCGCCGGTCTGCGTTACCGCTACATCCACAGCAAGGCTAGCGGTCGGCGCCGCATTGGATGTCACAACAAAGGTCGCATTGGCGCTGTTGCTTTCCATCACGCTGCTGCTGCTGGCAGCGATGCTGACGCTCGGCACATCCTCGCTGGTGATGGTGCCGGTGGCTTCGCCCTCGCCTTCGGTAATCTTGGCGTCGTTGGTCGGATTGCCAAGTCGCAGCAGGAAGGTTTCGTCCGGCTCCACATCATCGTCATTGATAACATCCACTGTAATCATCGCGGTAATGGTTGAACCGGCTGCGGCGAAGGTAAGAATGCCGTTGACGGCTGTGTAGTCGGTGCCCGCCAGGGCCAGATTGTCGCCGCTAGTGCGGTCGGCTGTCATCCATGTAACTTCGGTGTCTTCCACCGGCGCAGCGCTCAGAGTGACAGTGAAGACCACCGGAGTTGTCGGCTCGGCACCGTCGCTGGCATTCGCAACGGATATGTTCGGGCCATCGTTATCCGTAACACTGAACATCGCCGGATTGGTGCCCAGCGTGTAACCGGCGTTGGTTATCGGGTCGGTAAGCGTGGCGGTGATAACAGCGTCGGCTTCATCAGCATCGTCATCGTCAGTCGTCACAGTGAAGGTTGCGCTGGCGGCGGCGTTGGTTAGCGTCACTTCGGTCGGCGGTGCGGCGGTGGTGGTGCTGGTGAAGGCGGCGGGAAGGACCACTGTCAGCGGCACAGTCAAGTCGCTGCCGACATTCGGTACAGGCAAGGCGCTGACAGTGAAGACCGCATCGCTGCCCTCAGCGCCGGAAGACGGGCTGACAGTGATGCTCACGGCGGGCATCACCGGTTCGGCATCCTCGCTGGTAACAGTTACTTCGGCGCTGACTGGCGTACCCAATGTGTAATCCTGCCCCGCATTGAGTCCAAGCATCACGGTGATGACTCCGTCCTCTTCAAAGACATCATCGTCGTCTATCGGCACCTGATAGGTTACAGTCGCCATCGTGCCGCTACCCGAAGCGGTGAAGCTGAGCATCACTGTCTTGTCGCCCTCGTTGTCGGACTCAACAAAGTCGCGGCCGGATTCGTCCGCTACATTCAGGGCAACCATCAGCGCTGCATGCGGCACTATGTCGGCGGTGATGGTGTAGTTGGCATTCGCATCCGTGCCCTCGGTCGCCGTGGAAGTGGCCGCCGCGATACTCAGCGCTGGCGTGTCGTCATCCGTAACACTGACAGTGGCGCTGCTTGCCGTGTCCAGACTGTAGTCGGCGCGGTCAACAAGCATGGCGGTTACAGTGCCGTTTGGCTCGTCCGCGTCGTCATTGACTATAGCGATGGTCAGGGTGGCGGTGGTGTCGGCTGCCATTATCGTCACTGTGTGGGTGGTGGCGTCAGTGTCGGCTATGTAATTGCCGGTCTGCGTTACCTCTACATCCACAGACAGGTTGGCGGTCGGCATCATATCCGAGGTAACAACGAAGACCGCATTGGCATTATCGGCCTCGGTAACACTGGTGGTGCTGGCGGCGATGGTCACGATTGGCACCGGCTCAACCGCGATGAGGAGCAAATCGCTTGACTCATTGTGGTTGCCTGCTATGTCGGTGGCGACGACCACGTTGCTGCTGCCCGGCGCAACATAGACTCTGGCGGTAATGGCGGCGCTGCTGAAGTCGGCGGTGAAAGTGACTGTGTAGTTATTGCTAGCTCCCACCTGCGCGAAGCCGGATAGACTGCCGCCTATGACGCTGACATCATCTTGTTCAAAGCCAACTACTGCCTCGCTGGTGGTTAGGGTGATGGTGGTAGTGGCGCCACCGGCCAGCGTAGCGATTGCTACGCTGGCAGATGCGGCGAAGCCTCCTGTTGCCAGCGTGATGGTCGGCGCTATGGTGTCCAGCGTTACCCTCAGTTCAGCAGAATCGGTCGGCGAGTTGGCGCGGCCTGGCTCGGTCTGGGTGGCGGTGATAACCCAGATGCCATCATCCTCCTCGGAAGAACCATCATTAAAGTAGCACTCGTCAAAGTTCCGCAAGACGACTCTGCCATCTCCATCAAGGATGTCGCAGCTGGCAGCCACACCGCTATCATCATCACCCGGGTCAGCAAAAGTAACCGTCGCCGTTGTACCCGATGCAACCAGCGTCTTTCTGGTTATTGACAGGCCATTAGGGTCAACAGCCCGAACAACGATAGTCGCATTGGCTACAAGGTTGCCCAGCGCAAAGACGGGAAAGCCCTCATTGGTAATCCGGTCGCTGTCGCTGCTACCTGTATCCGTTCCCCGGCCAAGCGCTATGGTCGGTTGTGCCGAGGCCGGGCCAGTGGGCGGCGGCGCCTCCATCAGCATTATCACCGCCTCGGCGCTGGCATTGTAGTTGCCCGCACTGTCAGTAAAGCCGCCGCTACTGCTGCCTGCAGGTATGCTGATGCTGACCGCACTGATAGCGCTACCAGCAGTAAAGGTAACCGTATAGTCGGTGCTACCGGCAACAAGGGCGAAGTCACTCAAAGCCCCGCCACCAACAGGCACAACCCTGATGTCTGCCGCCGCAAAGCCGCTAACCGTCTCGCCAACGCTAAGTGTAATAGTAGTAGCGGCGCCAACGGCAAGCATGGCGGGCGCATCAAGGGTGACTGTTGGCCCTATCGTATCAAGGGTTACCATAACCTCATCGGAAGTGGCGGCCATCTTCTCCGGTTCAATCTGTATGGCGGTAACAGTCCAGACACCGTCATCTTCCTCGGAAGAACCATCATTAAAGTAACACTCATCGTAGCCCGCCCTGACAACACTCATATCCGCAGCAAGTATGTCGCAGTTGGCAGCCATGCCATTGTCATCATCACCCGGATTGGCAAAAGCAACCATCGCACCCGCACCGGATGCCACCAGCGTCTTCCTGGT
>JBPCXV010000123.1:0-4173 GCA_051008235.1 Pseudohongiellaceae bacterium
ATTAAGTGTGATATCAACATCCCCACCTTCGGCTACCGTGAGGGTGGTCGTGCTGAAGCTGGCACGGGGGTTAGCCGCAGTGGGCGCCGGCCCCGTCGGGTCGGTGATGGTGCCGGTGGCGGCGGTCCTGGTGCCGAGGCTTGCCCCCCTCACAGTGGGCGCGGTGAGGGTGATGGTGACGGTCTCGCCGCCGGCTTCTGTCGTGCTGTCAGTGGTGGTCACCACCGGGATGCTTGCATCCGTGCTGCCGGCAGTGATGGTTACCATGCCGGACGGGGCGGTGAAGTCGCCAGAAGTGGCGGTGCCGGATACCGTGTAGGCCAATACCATATCCACACCCAACTCGCCGGTGGCCACTTCCACAGTGAACATCAGGGTCCCGCCTTCCGTAACATCAGCCGGGTCTGCGCCCATGACGACGGTGACCGTATCGTTGTCGGTAACATCAACGGAGCCGGCGACGGTGGCGCCAAGGCTGTAGCGCGACGGCGTATCGCTACTCGCGGCCACAGTAGCATCAACGGACAGGCTACTGCTGCCTTCCCAGATGTCATCGGTATCTGTGGCGACACTGAAGCTGGTGCTGCCAGCGGCGGCTATGTTCACCGTCATCGGGCTGGCGGCGCTGGTTACCTCGCCCGTCTCGGCTATGGTTACCGAGATGGGCAGAGCGGCCAGCGCGGTGCGGGCGGTGTTGTAGTGGTTAGGCACCTTGTCCGAGACGAGGGCAAACATGGCAGCGCTGCCTTCGGCTATGGCAGCGGTGCTTGCCGCGGCCAGAGTTATCACCGGCGCGGCAACCGGGTGGATAACCACCAGACATTCGCTGTCCTCATTGTTGTCTGACATCGCATCTACATTGGTGGTGCAGTTGGACGGGTTGGCGGTCGCAGTGGGGGCGTTGAACTGGCCCCGGTCCTCTTCGTTGTGTTGATAATCGTTGTTGGGGGCATCCAGTATTTCATAATACATGCCGCCAACACTGCTGGCGCCATAGCGGTTGACGGTCGTGAGTGTATAGCGGGCGGTTGCCTGATTGGCGAGGATGGTTATGGTGTGGCCGGCGCCGTCATCTTCGTTATTGTCTATGTATTCACTGTAGGGGTCGCCGGGCAGGCCGTAGTCCAGCCTCATGCCGGCGAACGGGCCGCTGCTGGGGGTGAGCTGCCCTGCTTCCAGCCGCCCGATAGCAACAACCAGGTTTGCGGATGGCACCGGGTCAGCGGTGAGGATGAAGACGATGGAATCGCCCTCGCAGACGCCGCCCTTGTCGGCTCTTGCCGATGCGGCGCAGGTCTTGGTGCCGCTGGTCAGGCCGACGAAGTCAAGGGTGACTGTGGGCCCGGCCGAAGGTGCCTCAACGAAGGTCACCGTTTGTGACCGAAGGGCATTCCCGTTCCCGGCCAGATCCGTGACTCTATTAGCCATTAGAACCAAAGTCCCGGTAGTCCCGGCGCTCACATTGTCATCCTCATCATCAACCGCATTCGCCGTATAAACAGTGTCAGAGACTTCCACAAAATCACTGAACAAGATGAAACTGTCAGCTTGAATATCTGCCAGCGCAAACCCCGTAACAGCCTCAGACCAGGTAAAGGTAACCTCGGTGGCCGTCCCCAGAACCAAATCGGTCGGCGCCACCGTAACAGTCGGCGGGGTCAGGTCAATGCCGCCAACCTGATTGGCTAGCTCACGGGTAGTGTTCCCTGCCGTATCAATGGCGTAGAAACAGAGGTATACACCATTATTGACCTCCTTATCGTAAGTTACATCATCCCCCGCCGTATAATTCCCGACCGAGAAGGGCTCCGCGGCGCAAGCAACGTCGCCACTGTTGGGGTCGCCTCTGGAATACATAACCACATCGTTGTCGTCAGTGACGCTAGCGGCGTAAACCTTTGACATTGCCGGGTCCATGTCAGGGTTCTTGTCAATGGTGACAACCGGTAGGGTGGCGTCAATGGTTATGGACAGGGCGTCTTCAGCGGAGTCGGTTGGCGCATTGCTGCCATCCGTATGCGTGGCGACGATTTCCCAGACGCCATCTTTCAGCGGCGCGGACGAAGTGCCCACAGTGATGTCTATACTGGTGGCGGTAGCCGAAGCGACAGTCATGGTAACGGCTGTCATATCCGTGTGGGTGGCGACAACCACTACCTCGGCGCCCACCACGACATTGCCAACCGTGATGGTCGGCGTGTTATCGTTGGTGATATCGTCATTGTCTCTGGAGGGATGACTTCTATGGGGGGGCAAGAACCTGAAGTAAGCCCTGGAATCAGAAGCCGCCACCAAATCCAGAGTCGGCTCAGCCGATGACACTGCCTGCACCACATCTATCACCAGCACATTGCTCGCGCTGTTGCCATTGCCCAGCCCGTCCGCAACGACATTCGCCGCGATGGAAACGCTGACCATGCCAGTGCCGCCGCCCGCCGAGAAGGTGGCCGTGTAGTTGGTGCTGCCTGACACTGCCGCAACGCTATCCACTGTGCCGCCGGAGGTGACGGTGAAGTCGGTAGCGGCAAGCGCGTCTCTGCCAGTGCCGAGGGCTTCGTTCACGGTTACGGCGATGGTGGCGGTGGTGCCGCGCTGAACTTCGGCTGTCGCCGGAAGTGCAATCGTCGGCCCGGTGCGGTCAATGCCGCCAATCTCGTTGGTCGCCATAAAGACGGCGTTGCCCGCCACATCAATGGCGTAGAAGCAGAGGAAATCGCCATTGTTGGTCTCCTGTTCTGCAGCAATGTCAGTCCCCGGCGTGTAGTGATTGGCGCCACCCTGGGGCGGTGGGTTGGCACAAGCGGCGCTGCCCTGAAACCTGGTTTCCATATTGATGGCTGAGCCGCCGGTGCCGCCGCTGGTGGCTGTGGCCGCGTAGGTCTTTGACAGCCCCGGCGTGGCGGTGTCCGGGTTCTTGGTAAGGGTGATGACCGGCAGCGTGGAGTCAATGGTGACCAGCAAGGCGGTGGAGGTGGCCATGCTGGGCGAGGTCTGCACGGCGGTGACCGACCAGACGCCATCGGCCAGCGGCGCGCTGGAAGTGCCCACAGTGAGCGTGATGGCGGTGGCAGCCGCGCCGACAGTGCCTTCCACGGTGACATCTGTCTGCCCGGTCGCAGTGGCGGTTAACTCAACCACAGCGCTGTTCACGAGGCCGCTGATTTCAAATTCCAGCACATTCTCAAGGGTGATGTTGTCGGTGTCGTTGGAGGAATTATTTCGCTGCCGATAGTCAAAATGGGCGTTGGAATCGCTGAGCAAATCCACAACGGGTATGCCGGACGCGGGGGTAATGCCAAGTATCTGGTTGGCGAACATGACACTGCTGTTGCCTGCCAGATCAGTGGCGTAAAAGCAGATCCAGTTGTCATTATCGGCCGGGTTATTGCGAATAAGATCGCTCCCCGCAATGTAGGCTGCGACGCCGCGAGATTGGACGGTAGAAGAAAAGCCAAAGCCGCAACTGTTGTTGCCCTGACCCCTGATATGCATGGTGACGGGTGTGCCGTCGGTAGTGGTCGTGGCAGAGTAGATCTTTTGCGGCGCCGGGGTGGCGTCCGGGTTCTTGGTAAAGCTGATAACCGGCGTAACGGTATCAATGGTTACCGACAAGGGGGTGGATGCTCCGGAGACGACCAAGCCGGGCGCTGTCTGCACGGCGGTGACCGACCAGTCGCCTTCGGCCAGCGTGGACAAGGTGATATCAACGGAGGCGTCAGATACGCCGACCATGCCGCTCCCGATGACATCTGTCTGCCCACTCCGGGTTGCCGTAATCACAACCGAAGCGCCGCTCGCGACGCCGCTGACCCTGAATTCCGGCGTATTGTCGTTGGTGATATTGTCTGTCTGGTTGCCAACGGCAAACCTGAAATTGGACTGGGAATCAGTCAGCAAATCCACAAGGTTCGGCGCTGCCGATGTAGGAATATCGCCGATGGTGAAAATTATACTCGCCGCAGCGTTCATGTTACCCGCCGTGTCCGAGACCCTGTTACCTAATAAAACCAGAGCGACGCTACCAGTCCCGCCGGCCGTTGGCGTGAAATTGATTGTATAGACAAGGCCGGCAGTATCTTCCGTGAAATCGGTGAAGGCACCGCCAGAAGCAGTTATATCGCTCATATCAAAACCCGTGACAGTCTTGCTCCAGGTGAGGACAATCTCGGTGGC
>JBPCXV010000124.1:0-2583 GCA_051008235.1 Pseudohongiellaceae bacterium
ACTTCAACGATTTCATGTCCTATGTGGCCAATGATTGGGATACCACAGTTGGCACGCCAACAGTTGCGCTAGATACTGCCGGTGATCCCGGTGGCCAGCTTGGTATAAGCACGATTGCCACAATCAACACGCAAGCGGTGGTGGATCTTGAAAGCGAGCCTTTTCAATTCGCATTAGGCAAGCGCGCATGGTGCGCCGTTCGCGCCATTGTTGGTGTTGCGGAAACCACAGAATTTGAAGTCGGCATTAAGTCTAATGCCACGCAAGGTATATTTTTTAGAGTCAACAACGGTGTAACCGATAATGTTTTGCAGCTAGTCATTGCCAATGGTAGTGGCTCACGTGTTGTTGATCTTGGCACGATTACTTCAACCGTGGCATTCACCGCAGGTTGGTTTTACGATGGCGGCGATGAGGTTCACGCATATTTCAACGATAGCCTAATCTCTATAGAAACCGGCATTGCTGGCTTCATCAACACGGCGCAATCTACAGTACGCTTCGATCTTGAAAATTTAGCGGCCGGAATTAGAAGCGTTGCCGTTGATTACTTCTTTGGTTGCCAAGATAGATGACCGCGCCAACACGCTTCCCCCAAGGTGTAAGTGATGCGGTGATTGGCTCGTTTTTAGAGCTAAGCAATGCGCCGTTTAATGCCGGTCCCGGCGTAGGCCAGCCGCTAACCATGTTCGAAGATTTCATGCAAAGTTTCGTTCCAGATTGGCCGCGCACCAACAACACTGGCACCGCCGAAGTTTTCTTGCTTACTCGCAGCTTTCCATTTGGGACGTTGCGCTATGATATTGACAGCACACAAACTAACACCTTTGCACGTTTACCGGGTGCGCCCTATTCCGCGCAGATCGGTAAAAACCTATGGTTTCAAACGCGATGCGCCGTAACCATTTTGAATGGTGGTGTGCGCGTTGGCATGGTGGCGCAAGAGGCTTCAGCCGATGCAATAGCCGATGGCATTTATTTTAATTGCCCGGAAGATAGCGCGGATGTAAGCATTGAGATTCGCAACGGTAGCACTACCACGCTTAGCCAAGTAGTGGGCACGTTGGTTGCAAGCACGTTTGTTGAGCTGGCCTTTTGGCTGGATGGTTCGCGCCTAAAGTTGCACGTGTACCTTGATAACAATGAAGTGGCCGTGATTGATCTTGTTCAAGCCACCACGCCATTTGGTGTAAACCTTACGGGCGGTTTAGCGATAGCCGAAGCCGGTGCAGATGAAAGCGGCATGCTGGTCGATAATTTCAACGTGGTGCAAGACCGATGACAACAGTAACCAAAATGCCGGATGGCATCACAGACAAAGCCCGCGGCACACTTGTGGGCGACAACGGCCCGGTGTTCGATCCTGATAGGGTTATCCGGTTCGATGAAGATTTTTTGCAATACCTTGCCGCCGATTACACCATTGTTGGTGATACGGGTGATAGCGAAGTGCGACTATCGACTTCAGAGCCTAACGGCGTGCTTGAGGTTTTTGCCGATTCCGTTGGTGGCTCGCCAATATCCGCACAACAGAATTCGTTACCTTTCTCGTTGGATCGTGATCTATGGATTGAATCACGGTTCAAGGTGGATAGCGTTGCGCAGACTGAAGCGCATGTAACTATTTCTAGTATTGATTCATCAATTCGTTTGCGCGATACCATTGGCTTTCTAAAAGAGACTGATGGCGAGTTAAAAGTAATCACCGACAACGGCACCACCGAAGTGGAAACCGGAACCGGCGTTAACATGGTGGATGACACCTATATTCGGGTGGGTATTCGCTATTATCTAAATGCGCTTATTGATGTATATGTGGATGATGTACTTGTGTTGGAGGGCGTGAACATAGGCACCAGCCAGCCCGGACCAACCGACAATCTTGGGCCTTCATTTTCACTAATCCGCAATGATGCGAGTGATCGCACCTTGTCTGTGGATTACTTCAACGTATATGGATTGAGGGCGGTATGACACTCCAAGACATTACCCGATTCAGGAACGGTTTAAGCGATGCCATCGCCGGATCATTTGCGGCCAAGTCTGGTTTCCCTGCAATGGATCAAGGCATGCGCTTGGCGCAGTTTGAAGATTTCACGGAATTCCGCTCAGGTGATTGGAATGATTTTTCCACCGGGGCGGGGTTTGCGCTTCTAACTTCCGAGCCAAGCGGAATATTGCGGGCCAGCGGCACAGCCGGGCAAGTGGCTTTGTTGGCGGGTGCTGGCAGGCCAATAGAATTCACCCTTGGCCAAGAGCTTTGGTTTGATGCGCGTGTGCGCGTAAATCTAATAGACTCACAACTAATATGCGGTTTGGCCACCGATCAAAACGCGACGGATGAAGTTATTTGGGGCACGGATGGGGCAGGCATTTTGCAGGCCACCATCAATGATGGCACCGGCGCAATTGTGTTGGCTACCACTACCACTATCACCCCTAATGAGTTTTTCCGTCTAAGTATCTTTATCAGTGCGCAAGGTGAAATTTTCTTGTACATCAATGACCGCACCCCAAGCGTTCCATCTTTGGGCGATCCTATCCCTTACGATACCGCGTTAAGCCCGTTTTTCGGTGGCTTCA
>JBPCXV010000125.1:0-6639 GCA_051008235.1 Pseudohongiellaceae bacterium
GTAACTCTCACCACATCGCCCAGGATGTAGGCATCCCGCACAAAGGGCGAGTCGGTGGGCAGCAGTTCAAAGACGATGGAACCGCCGCCGGTAGTGCTGCCGCTGCGGCCACCCGCCACCGTGGTAAGCCGAACCGTTAAGCGGTTCGTGGTGCCGGTGGCATCGGGGAAGGTTTGGGAATTGTGGCCCAGGGTTATTGCCGTTGCGGTATCGCGGTCAAGCACCAGTTCCGCACTGCTGAAATAATCACCTGTCTCCGACAGGGTGAAGGTAATGCTGGGGACTTCGTCAAGACTGAGTTCGGGCGTGAAGCTAATCCGGTAGGTGAAGGTGTCGCCTTCAAACGCACTGCTGATGGCAGTTTGCGCGCCACCAAGGGCGGTAACGTTGGCTTCCGGCTTGCCCTCATCGTCAACGACTCTCACAGTGCCGCCGTTTGCAGCGGTGTCCACTGTGTAGGCATGGCCGCCGAGCAGGCTGAAGCTCACCGTGCCGCCGCCCTCGTCGGTGCTGTCATCAAGCAGGGCGATGTTGTGGAAGGCGATGCTGGCGCCGGCTGGAATGGTTACCTGGTGGGTCTTGACATCGGCGGCGGCAATGTAGCCGCCGGTTTCGCTGACGGCCACATTGACCGTCAGCGCCGCCCGCAGCGTAGGATTGACTTCCAGCATGAAGCCGACAAAGGGGAAGGTCGGGGAGTTTTCCGTTGTCACGCCGTCTGCGGTGAGGCTGACCACGGTGGGGCCATCAACCGGGATGACCAGGGTGTTGCTGGCCGTATTGTGGTTGCCCGCCGTGTCGGTGACTATAACCCCGCCCGCGCTGCCCGCCGCGACGAAGATGCTGGCGGTGGTGGCGGTGGCGGCGGCGGTGAAGGTGACCGTGTAGGCATTGGAACCGGCGGCGGCGAAGTTGGACAGGCTGCCGCCGCTGGCGGTGATGTGGGATTCGGCCAGCGCGGTGTCGGCGCCGTCGGCGGTGAGGGTGATGACGGTGCTGGCGCCTATCAGCATGGCGCTGTGGCCGGCGGCCAGGGTCAGGGTTGGCGGCTGGGTGTCAATGGTGATGCGCAGTACGGCGTCAAAGATTTCCTCGTCGGCTTTTTCCTGCTGGATGGTGATGCGCCAGCTGCCGTTGTTGGTGAGGCGGCAGTCGTTCCTGAGTGGAGTCAGGGTACTGCTGCCGTCCTGGAAAACATTCAGATTGCACTGACCGCCCGCACCCGGGCTGCCAAAGCCAATCTCTGCCGAGGCGGCGGCTGCAACGAAGTTTTTTACATAGGTGATGCGGTGGTTGCTGGCAATGTCATGGATGGCCAGCACGGTGACAGTGGCATCCACTGTCAGGTTGCTCAGGGTGAAGGTGGGCCGGTTGTTGCCGGTGAGGTCGTCTTCATCGCTGGCGCCTGTGTCGGAGGCGGCTTGCAAATCCACTGTGGGGTTTATGACTACCGGCTGGTCGCTGGCGGCGATTACGCCTCTGAAATAGATGTTGCCCGTGCCTGGCCTGAGCTTGTCGCGTGCAAGGGTGGCGTCATTGCTCGGGTTGCCGAATGACACTTCTATGGTCTCCGCAGGCTCCCTTGTATTGTCATCTATGAGAGCCACAGTGATGGAGCGGGTGGTACTGGCGCCACGGTTGCCGACGAAGGTCAGCCCCTGCGGCCACCTGAAGTCTTCAACATAATCCGTGTTGGGCTTGGCGCTGCCGCCACCCGAGGAGCCCCATGTCACCCGCGTCTCCTCTACAGGGGGGTAGGACAGGGTCACGGTGAAGACCATTATCTCGCTCTCCTCTGTCGCCGGCGGGTCCGTGAACCAGCGCAATATATTGTTGACTCCCGGTCTTTGCACGAGATGGGCAATATCAATCACCGGGCCGTCATTGTCCTCAATGCCGACGCTGGCGAGTGTTTCGGTGCCCAGTGTGTAGCCCCTGCCGGTTTGCAGCTGGGCGCTGATGTGGCGGGAGCCGTCCACCTCGTCCCTGTCGTTTTCGGTGATGATGGCGTCCAGGGTGACGCTGGTGTCGCCTGCGCTCAGGGTGGCCGTCTGCCGGGTGGCGCCGCTCTCCTGGGAGATGGCCACATTGACTGTGAGGTCAACCCCGAGTGCGACGGGTGTGGTAATCAGGAAAGGCGCTGTGCCGCCTTCGCGGGCATTGGCGGTGGTGCCGGCGGCGAGGGTGATGGCGGGGATCTTGATGTTGACGCTGGCCAGTGTTTCGGCGCCGAGCGCGTAGCGGGCGCCGGTTTGCAGTTGGGCGCTGATGTGGTCGGTGCCGCTGCTGACATCATTAACGGTGACGCTGAGGGTGGCGGTGGTGGCGCCGGTGGCGAAGGTGAATGTCTCGCTGCCGGTGCCGCTCTCTTGCGAGACGGCGACATTGACCGTTAGGGCGGCGCCGACTGGTGCGCTGGCGGTGATGACGAAAGCCGCCTCGCCGCCTATGGCCACGGCAGTGGTGGAGGCGGCGGCGAGGGTGACTGCGGGGACATTGTAGATGATGCCGGCGGCCAGATCACCCTCCACAGCCGCATCCAGGCCGGGCGGTAGTAACTCTATGTTCATGCTTTCGCTCGGCTCGGTATAGTCCTCATCAAGGATGGTCTGCACCGCAATGGTGAGCCGGGTCACCCCGGACGGAAAAGTCAGTCTGCCGAAGACGGCAGTATAGTCCGCATCCCTGGTAGCGAACTCGGTGCCGGATGGAATAATGGCTGAATCTGCTCTGAGTTCAGTGCCGTAAGGAACCTCGGAATTCTGAAACGACACCCCGCTCAGGGTGACGACAAACATCAACGGCTCGCCTTCCCAGACGGCGGGCGCAGCCAATAAACTCGCTTTCGGGGCTGAAATGTCTCTGACACTGTCCATGAAGCTCGGCCCGCCCAGTTCATAAGCCGGGGGCACGGCGACGGCGCTGTAGATGACCTGGCCGTGCGGCCCTTCCATGTTGTCGTCGCCATAGCGCACAATGAAGCGAGCCCCTGTGTCGCCCGCCGCTATGGTCACTGTGTGCTGCGTTTCGCCGTCTGCGGGGACATCCACCACACTGCCGTCTATGTCAACAATGGAGTCGCCGACCTGGGAGATGTTCACGGTGACGCTGAGTGGCTCCAGCGCCGGTTCCCCCACGACAACATAGATGGCTCTGGGAAAGCCCTCAGTGACTCTACCCTCCGTGATTCTTAGTGCCACACCACTCCCGTCAGGATTGAACTTCGTGCTGTAAACCCCCACATCATTATCCAGCACCCTGGCATCGTCACTGGCGATGCCCAGCCGGTAGCGGGGCGAGGCGGTGATGGCGGCGGTGATGGTGGCGTTGAGTTCCAGTTCCTTGTCATTCAGGATTGGCACCCGCAGCAGGGCGGTGCTTTCACCTGCGGCGATGGTGACCTGTGTTGGCGGGGCGCCATCCAGATAGTCCCGCGTCGGCTGCTGGCTGACCATCACATCCACTACCAGGCCCTGCTTCTGTTCGGCGAGGGCGGTGATGGTGAAGGTGACATCATCGCGCTCGTTGAAAGTGGCGGCGTTGGCCGCGATGCTGAGTTCGGTCTCGGTATCGCTGACCGCAACGGTGACACTGTGCGGTGTGCCAAGCACATAGCCGCCGCCGGTGAGGCTTAGTGCCAGTGTGCCATCGGCGGCGGTTGACATATCATCGGGGATGGTGATGCTGCGTATTGCCTGGCCGCTGCCGGCGGGCAGATTGAAACCGAGTTCGCCCGCCACCAGTTCGTCGGCCGGAATGTAGTCGCCGGTCTGGGATACCAGGGCGTTGACATCAATGGGGAGGTTGTTGACGGGGCTCGCTGTTACTGTGAATACGAGGCTGTCGCCTTCGGTGACGGCGGAGGCGCTGACATTGAGGGTAATTCGCGGATGGCTGTTATCCGCATCATCGTTGTGTACCTCAACAGTGGCGGGGGCGAGTTCGCGCAGCACATAGCCGGGGCCTGCCAGGATTACCGCCTGCACGGCGCCGCTGGACTCGGGGGTGGTGTCATTCAGTGTGTTGACGGTGAGGGTGGCGGTGGTGGTGCCGCGGGTGAGGGTGACGGCGTTGGGGGCTGTGCCGGCAATATAGTTGCCGCGGGTTTCGCGGACCGCCATGCTGACCGTGAGGTCGGCGCTGGGTGCGATGTTGGCGTTGACGATGAAGGTGGCCGCCTCGCCCTCGGTTATCGGGCTGGGGCCGGTGGTGAGGCTGAGGGCGGGCGGGGAGAAGGTGAAGGCTATGGCTAGCTCATAATCAACGGACAGCGCGCTCTGGGTGAAGCCCACCGCACAGGCATTGCCCGCCGCCAGCTGGTCGGCGCTGATGCCGAGGGCGGCCGCCACCTGGGCGTGGTTGGGGGATGTGGCGGTGAAATCGAGCGGCTGGCTGTTGTCCTGCAGGGTGCAATTTCTGGCGGACAGGGTGTTGCCCGGGTCCGGGTGGGCTATGGCGATGAAGCGGAAGCGGGGGTCGCTGCCGAAGTCGAAGGTTCGGCTTGTGGAGATTAGGCCGCCGCGGCTGTCGTCAAGGCGCAGGCTGTTTTCTGCGCCGCTGATTTCATAGACCGCCACCTGGCCGCTGCCCTCGCCTTGCACTTGCACCCGGAGTGAGGGTGGTTGCGGGCCGGGTGGCATGGTGCCGACGCGTACTGTGGCGGTGAAGGGGCGGCCCACTATGTAGCCGCTGCCGGTGTTAATGCTGAGCTTGATGGCGCCGTCGCTGGCGCTGCCGTCCCGGGTGGGCACCATGACGGTGGCGCGGGTGGCGGTGGCGGCCAGGGTTATCCGGCTGGGGGCGCCGGCGCCGAGGAAGTCGCCGCCGCTGATATTGGCCGCGGTTATATTTATTGGCAGGGTGGTGTTGAGGGCACGGTTGGCGTTGAGGTAGAAGATGGCGTTATCGCCTTCCATGATGGGGTCGCCGCCGGTGAGGGTGAGGGTTGGGCCTTCAAAGGTGAAGGTGATGGTGCGGTCGTCGGTTACTATGTTGATCGGGTCGTCAAAGCCGTAGGCGCAGGCGTTGTTGGCTGCGAAGTCGGCGGTGGCTATGCCGAGGTCGGCGGCTATCTGTGCGTTGCCGAAGGAGGCTGCGGTGATGTTGATGATGAATGAGTTGCCGGTGGCGCGGCAGTCTCTGGCGAGCAGGGTGTTGCCTGGGTCCGGGTGGGCTATGGCGATGAAGCGGAAGCTGGGGTCGGTGCCGAAGTCAAAGGTAGTGGTGGCGGTGATGATGCCGCCGCGGGTGTCGTCAATGCCCAGCAGTTGGCCGCCGCTGGTCAGGGCTTCATAGACTGCCACCTTGCCGCGGCCCGGGCCCAGTATCTGCACGGTGAGGGACGGGGTTGAGAGGGCGCCGCGTTGGGTTTCGCCTACCTGCACGGTGGCGATGGCGGGGGTGCCGAGGGTGTAGCCGTTGCCGCGTTCTATTCTTAGCGCGACTGAGCCGACTGTGGCGGTGCCGTCCTGGGTCGGCAGCCTGATGGTGGCGGTGGTGGTGGCGGCGGTCAGGGTGATCTGGCTGGGGGCGTTGGGGGCGAGGAAGTCGCCTGTGCCGACATCCAGCGGGGTGATGTTGATGGGCAGGTCTTCGCCCGGGGCTTTGCTGGCGGTGAGGTAGAAGAGCGCGTCATCGCCTTGCATGACGCCATCGCCGCCGGTGACGGAGATGGCTGGGCCTGTGTCGGGGCCGGATAGGTTGTTGAAGGTGAAAGAGATGGTGGCATCTTCGGTCAGCACTGTACCTTGATCCAGGAAGCCTCTTGCACAGCTGTTGTTTGCCACGAAGTCATTGATGGAAATGCCGAGGGCAGCCGCGACTACCGCTCTCTCAGTGGAGTTCCTGGTGTAGTTGTAGGCGATTGAATTGCCCGCCAGATTGCAATCTCTGGCAGAGAGGTTGCTGCCCGGGTCCGGGTGGGCTACGGCGATGTAATGGACTGCCGCATCAGCGCCGAAATCAAAGACAGTGGTTTCAGTGATTACTCCGCCGCGCGTGATGTCAATGCCTTCAAAACTGAAATTTACCCAGTTGAATTCATACACCGCCACCTGGCCGCTGCCTGTGCCCAGCACCTGCACGGTGAGCCTGGGCGCTGTTCCCGAGGGTGGCGGGGCGGGATTGACGGTGAGTTCCAGCCGATGGGTGCCGGTGAAGCTTCTGATGCTGGGGTTGCCGGCCGCATCGCTGAAGTTGCCGGGGGTGACTTCAATCACGGCGGTGCTGGCGGCGGTGGCGGTGAAGGTGGCTATGTAGGTGGTGCCGGAGGTGCTGCGGAAGGCGGTGAGGTTGCCGCCGGTGGCGGTGATGTCATCTTCGGCGAAGTCGGTGTTCTTGTCGCTGACGGTGAAGGTGATGAGGGTGGCGATGCCGGCGATTATCGGGCTTGGGGCGGTGACAGCCACGGTGGGCTGGGTGTTGTCCAGTTGCACTATTAGCGGGGTGGGCGGGGCTATGGAGCGGCCCTGTTCTTGCTGGGTGGCGGTGATAATCCACAGGCCGTTGTTTGCGGTTGCGCGGTCGGCGAAGCCGCAGGTGGTGGTGTTGCTGGTGGTGGCGGTGTTGTCGGCTATGGTGATGAGGTCGCAGTTGCCGCCGGGGCTGTTCATTTCTGCGTTGAAGCTGACGGTGGCGGTG
>JBPCXV010000126.1:0-8393 GCA_051008235.1 Pseudohongiellaceae bacterium
GAGGGTGTAAAGTTTTCCGTGTAAATGGCCGGTTCATGTCAGACCGGCACCCTGTCGCCGAAGGCAACCATAAACTGGTTCAGTGCGTCCTTCCAGTTGGGTATCGGCCTGGTCCATTTCTTTGACGCATTGCGCAGCGCCAGATACAGCACCTTGCGCACGGCATCGTCATTCGGGAAGGCGCCGCGTCCCTTGATGACCTTGCGCAGGCTGGAGTTCAGCGACTCTATGGCGTTGGTCGTGTAGACCGCCTTGCGGATCGCCGGCGGGAAGGCGAAGAAGGGCGCCAGGCGCGCCCAGTTGCGCTCCCAGCCTGGCGCTATGGCGGGGTACTTCCCGCCCCACTTCTCCGCGAACCGCGCCAGCGCCTCCCGGCCAGCCGCCTCGGAGGGCGCGTTGTAGATGTCCCTGAGGTCGGCGGCCACTTCCCTGCGGCGCTTTTGCCGGACATGCCTCAGGCTGCTGCGCACCTGGTGCACGATGCAGAGCTGCACCTGGACGTCCCGATACACGCTCTCAATCGCTTCCGGCAATCCATTCAGCCCATCCATGCAGGCGATGAAGATGTCCTTCAGGCCGCGGCTCTTCAGCTCGCCGAACACGCGCAGCCAGAACCTGGCGCCCTCGGTCTCGGCCAGCCACAGGCCGAGCAGCTCCTTCTCGCCCGCCATGTTCACGCCCAGGGCAAGGTACACCGCCCTGTTCCGGACCGTGCCGTCCTCGCGCGAGTTCACGTGCAGGCAGTCGAAGTAGACGACCGGATAGACCGCATCCAGCGGCCGGGACTGCCAGGCCTCCAGCTCTTCCGCCACGCTGCCGGTGACATCGGATATCAGCGTTGCCGAGACCTCCACCCCGTAGAACTCCCGCATCTCCGCCGCTATGTCGCGGGTGCTGAGCCCGCGCGCATACAGCGAGATGATGTTGTCGTCCAGCCGGTCAATGCGCCGCTGCCCCTTGCGCACCGCCTGCGGCTCGAAGCTGCCGTTGCGGTCGCGCGGCGTGTCGATCTCCAGCGGGCCGTCCTTGGTGTGGACGGTCTTGGCGCCGTAGCCGTTGCGCGAGTTGCCCGTGCCGTTGCCGGCGGGATCGTGCGCTTCGTAGCCCAGGTGGCTGGTCATCTCGCCCGACAGCATGGCTTCAATGAGGCGCTTGCGGATCTCGTCCATCAGGCCGTCCTCGCCCATGACCGCCTCATGATCGCCGCCGGCCTCCTCGAGCAGCTCGTCAAGCAGCGCCTGGGCCTTGTCCGACAAGGCGGACTTTTTCGTTCTTCTCTTTTGCCGCTTTTGTTTCTGTGTGGTCATCTCTGTCTCTCCTGTTGTGGTGGGGGGGTTGATGGTACAACGGATGACCATTTACACAGTTTTTCTTACACTCCCGTTTTTTATTACTCCCCCCTTGAGGGGGGGTCAAAGAAAGGCGCTTTTCGCCTTTCTTTGGTGGGGGGCCTAGCCAGAAGCTCTCGACAAAGCTATAGAGGCCGCCCCAACCAGCCCCCCACCCAAGCAGACTTCGTCTGCATTGATATATGCAACCCAGGTGCATGAATCCCAATACACCCTCGTTATTTCAGTCGTTTTCACGCAGCGCCTTTAGATATGCGCTGGCTTCCACGCCCTCTGTAAAATTAGGAGAGACGATATCCGCTGCATTTGGCAATTCGCTATCGGGTTTAAAAATGTGAATTCCATCTACCTCTATTTTGGATATTTCTTTGAGAGATTTGTAGTGCAGTAGGCCGTGAACGCGCACTCGGATACCCAGCAACACTTCTACTTCAAGATGCGCTATTGTTTCAAGCCCTTTATCGGTGACTATGCACTTGACAATTGCTCCGTCCAAGCGAGACCTTAGCCACACTAGTGGACGATTTTGCGTGTCAAGTCCTATCTTGGTGATAGTCCCTTCCAAAGAACCAAGTTCCTTATGATGCATAGGATGAGGTGTAATTAACAACAGCAGGTCTTCATCTTTCATCATTGCGTCGCATCGTGATGGGTAGATAGCTAATGCCGCGAAAGCCGCACATTACTATGGATATGCCGCCGCCACCTTGCAGCATATCCATCGTTTTTGCGAATGCGGCCCGTTCCTTCTCCCTGCCTGTCAAGTGTGGCGGCAAAAAACCTGCGCTGGGCTTAAAAGGATTGACTTTGTTCAAGGGTGTTTCCAAGTGAGGGCTGTGGCAGCCGTATCAGGGCTTCAATACAGGATCTTGACTAGTTCTGTATCCAGCCCTAGGGCATTCAGCCATTGTAAAAGGCCAATGTCTGCGTATCCGTCAATGTAAACTCGATAGCCGGATAGTGTTCTCAAATCAGTTTTGCATTCGCCAAGCACAAAGTATGATTGCTGTATCTTGTAAAGCTTATCAGGCTCAATTTCTTCAACGGCATCTGTAAGCGAAGTCTCACCGCTTGCTGCCATCATATTGTATAAACTATCTTCTGTGGATTGCCGGTTGAACAGCTCTAGTGTTACCTTGCCATTTTCATCTTCATTGACTTTGGGTTTTTCTACGAGAGAAAACACCTTGTAGCCTATATCTAGGCCATTATCCAGTAACCCTGTCTCCTGCTTTACCTTGTCGCCAGACCTGTTCACTCGCTCTATACAAATGGAGGATATTACTGGTTTCATATTGTTTTCCTTGCAAAAATCAAGAGATGGCTTGTGTTTTTTTGCATCTATTTCTTCGTCCCATTGGATGAGAACAAACTTGCGGCTGCCATCGTCTTGCGCATTGACGGTCATGACGGCCTCTGCGGTTGTGCCGGACCCGGCGAAGAAGTCTAAACAGATGCTATCCTCGTCTGCGCCGATCTCAACGAGGCGACGTAATAGACCTACAGGTTTGGGGTAGTCAAACACGTCAACCCCAATTATATCTTGAAGGCTTTCTGACGCAGACTGGGAACTTCTAAGTCTCTCAAAAATAGATGACTGAGTTGACACTACGGGTTCATTCTGAAAAATTTTTTTCCTAGGGACACCTTTTTCTTTCTTGGGGAAGTGTATCCTATTGTCTGCTAGGAGAGAGTCATATTCTTCCTGGGTTATCGACCAAGTGCGGTCATACTCTACATTGGCTGGGGTTGTTATCGTGAAGGATGTGCCGTTGCCATTGCCTTTCTGTGTGCCGCGGCTTATGTTGCCTGACATCCATGGCCCTCTTGGGTCGTTATCGGGATTAGTAAATTTTTCGTTTCCTTCATACCTGAGGGAAGAGTATTTGTTTAGTCGAGCCTCGTCTTTACCCTTGAAAGCGGTAACAATATACTCATGTTCTTTTCTTACAGTATCCTTGGCTGTCTTTGGTAATGTCCCGTCCTCCCGGACATCCCATATATACTGCTCTACACACTCTTCACCAAATATTTCATCGCACAGAATCTTTAGATTTGCCTGCTCGTTATCATCGGTAGAAATAAAGATAACACCATCATCGGTTAGCAGATCCCGCGCAAGCTTAAGCCGCGGGTACATGGCAAAAAGCCAGCTTGAATGAGTTTTTGTACCGAGCATGTTCTCAAAAAACTTCACTGCGTCTCGGTTCAGATCGTAATTTTCTATAAGTTCCTCTTCGCTCTCCTTAAAACTATCTTTATAAATAAAATTTGCACTTTCTGTATTGTAGGGAGGATCAATGTAAATCATTTTGATTCTGCCTTCGTAATTTTTGCGCAATATCTTTAACACATCCAGATTGTCGCCGCGGATAATGACATTCTCTGACTTGTCGAAGTCTTTTGATTGTTCTTTTTCTACATGCAACTCTTTTGTGGTCGGTTCATCTGCCTTAATCCTAGCCAACCCTTTACCAGCAAAATTCAAACCATACCCTTGATTGGCTGAGACATAGTTTTCAACACCTAACGCGCTTTGCAAGGCTTCTGTATCTAGCAACCCATCGCTGTTGACTGCCTCAGGAAAGATGGATTTCAATTGTTCCAGCCTAGCCTTCTTATGCTCGGACATTATTCCTCCAGAGTCCTCAGTTTTGAATCCGGATTTATCGGCTTCTCGTTTATCAATCATGTTCCTGCTCCTATTTCATGTAACAAGTCTGAGAGTTCTTGCTTGTTTATTCGCTTTTTGTACACGATGTCTGCTTCAGTGGTTTGCATTTTTAATGCCAAGAAAAACCTCTTAGCATATTCGATTTTTTTCATTTCGTCATCGGGTATGTCTCCTTCTCTGTTATAACCTTTTGTCTCTACAACTAGAAACAATTTTTTACCTGATTCGCCTTGAATATAGTAGGCAAAATCTGGACTGTATGATTTATATGGAGTTGGAATTGATATTTTAGGCAACTTAGCGAATACTACTATCTTGTTTTCGTCGACTCGCTCGGGATCGTTTTTGACGACATCGCGTTCTATATTGGAATCATAGACAATTTTATCATAGAGATAATTGGCCTGTGGTGGATCGGAGATATGATAGTCACCTAAATGAGATGCTTCTATCTCTTTTCTGGGCTTTTTGAACTTGTCATCTTCATAGAATATCTTTCTTGTCTCGTTTATAGCGCTCTTACCGTTTATGGTGATCTCTCCTTTAAATTCGTAATCTACTGATTCAATCACGTTTTTGTGTATGGCATCTTTGATACCCTTTGATATCAACTCGTATGCTCTCTTTGGGTTGTTGGCTATTTTTTTCCTATCCAGTGCATTGAATAACTTAAGACAAAAGCGAAGTGGTAATATCTCTCGTTCGGCAAAGTCTGTAATGAATCTGCTATAGCGATTCGCACTAAAAGTCTCTATTTCTCCAAGCGATTCCTCTTTTTCAAATACAATTTGATTGTTCTTGTGGTCATATGTTCTTTTTTCAATTTTTCTTTTAATTGCAGGAACAGCCTCTTTGTTAAAATATTTCTTGACATCTGCTATCAATTTATCATCGTCAATGCTTCGATAGACTATTTCAGCCTTATTGGTTATGGTGTGCCATAGATTTTCAAATTCTTGAAACTTTTCGTTTCTGATACCAACCATATCCGACTTTTTATTGCGATTGGTTATGGAGAAATGTGGGGACTTCCTGAATGCTTCGACTAACGTTTCGTATTTCTCTGCCAATGTTTCTGGAAGTATGTCTTTATTCTTTTTAAGGAAGTCAGCAATCGAAGAATGTATGGCCCATGTATCCGTTGCACTTTCGTCAATAGTTATAATGCTATGTGCTTCTAAAAAAACGGTGAGGTGATTCGCTTGTGATCCATTTAATCCCAGTTCCAGCAAAGCTGCTCTTGATAGTTGGTTGCTTGTTAGACTGCCGCCAATAATTTCACTTTGAATACCTTCAATAAAATTTTTCTCTTGGCCGGATACAACAACATCTAGCGTATTGATACTGTAGAATCCGCTTTCGCTATCTTGACAGTGCTTTATGGTTTGTCTTCTGCCGTGATTGTCAACCGCAAGCCTTAAGCCGCGTCCAACTTGCTGCCTGCGCGTCGTTTCTTTGACCGTTTTTGACGCTTCTTTGACCTTTGTTGACGCCAGTTTGCAGATCGTGAAAATGTTCGGGTTATCCCACCCTTCTTGCAATGCCCACACGGAAAATATGAACCTTAATGGTTCCTCTGTGGATAGCAGCCGTTCCTTATCATTAAGAATAACTTTGATGCCGCGACTGTTTCTCTCGTCTTCATTCGAACCTTTGTCCCCTGAAAAATAGCCTTGATGAACACACAATTCTTTTTCGTCATTGTAGTCTCTTTTCAGGTATTCACGGTAAGGGTTAGATAAAACTTCTTTCAATTTGTCGTCTCTTTGCTTCTCATATTCTTCTTCAAAAATCTTTTTTACGCGAGGGTTGTCGCCGCGAAAATCTGATACCCTCGGAATAAAAAACAAAGATAGGGTTTTGATTTTACGATCGAACAGGTACTTTTCCTTCTCAAAATGTATCTTTATAGTTTCCCTAACCATATATCGGATAGTATCTTCAGACAGTACATAGTTTTCCGATGACAAGTCTTGCTGTTCCCCGTTGCTCAAAATGATTGTATCCTGCTTGATTCTAAGGCTATGAAAATTGTGGTTTTTATCGCCGGTGATCGTTGATATATTTTGGCCGTGCTCAACGTCAGCCTTACGCTCTATCCCATCTTTGAAGTAGTGCAATGTTAGTGGTGCATTTTTCTTTCCAGATCGATAAAATTTGATGGTTGATTTATTATCGGTAATTGTAGATACGCTTATACCTTTAACTAGATGATTACGAAAAGCGGTAAGGCTATCCAAAGTATAAACGACGTTGGATAACTTGCTGTTTTCTTCTTGTGGGAAGGTGGCCCCAAATCGCAAAAGCAATGAATCGAAAAAATATTTGTTGTAAGCATTGGTAAACCCTTTTGCCTTCAGCAGATGAGGCTCATCAATAAATACGACTGGCTTTAACTGGCTTATCTTTGTTAGCGGCACTTCAGAATCAAACAGGTCTTTTTCATTTTGTCTCGCAAGTATTTTGTCCCCGTTTGTTTTGCTTGTTATCGATGCGCCGGTCAAAATCAAAACTGAAAATTCTCCCTTGTTACTAATGTAGCTCTCAACCTGGCTTAACCCGTTTTTATCTCCATATGTGTATTTTTTTATCCGCTTACCGTATTCCTGAGAGAAATAATCGTAGGTTAAATCTATGTTCTGAATTATCCCTGCCCTAATGGCAAGGCGGGGAACAAAAATCAGGAACTTGTTCAGCCCGTACTGCCTGTTCATCTCGTACATGGTTTTGAGATAGGTGAACGTCTTGCCGGTCCCTGTCTCCATTAGGACATCCAGCCTAAGGTCATCCCTCAAGGACCTATCTGGTATGTTCTGCTCGCTATGCAGTTGCCTGAGCCCCGCTTTAAGCGCATCAGGATTGTCATACCCGTCAGCATGCTCAAACACCCTGAGGATGTTGTCAACGCAGGTCTCCTGATACTCTTGTTTCTCAAATAGCATGGCTGTGTCCCTGTCTGCTGTTCACGAAAGTTGCTGCATCGTCAGGGCAATCAAGCCCAAATGCAACAAGTGTTGAAACGGTGTTCATAGTAGCACACATCTCAGCCTAGCCCCAAGCCATGGCTTGTGCGAGATTCGCCATTGGCTCAACGGCAGAGGTTGTCGCTAGATTTGGGCTAGCCCCCCACCAAAGCAGACTTCGTCTGCTTTGACTCCCCCTCAAGGGGGGAGTTATTGGTTAGGGTCGTGGGCTTGTTGCTGTCTTTCCAACCCCACGCGCAGTTCGGCGTGTGTTGTCCGGTTATTGGGTAGTTCCAGGCTAGGGCGCAGGCTAGCAGGTAGAAGGTTGCTACACCTTCCCCTCAAACCGCTCGCTGACATAGGTCATGAAGCTGGGGATGCCGGGTTGCGCTTGAGTTGACCCTGGCGGTCGCCATACATAGTCTATCCTGTTCAACTCCTTGTCTAGCTCGTGCGTTTTGTCGCGCCGCACTTCTTCTGTCAGGCTTTCGCTCAAGCTGCTTTTTATCACTTCCCTTACTTTATCGTCATGCAAGGTGTCCTTGCCCTTGAATGCCTTGCCAAGGGCAACCGCGGCGGCCAGCAGATCGTCATCGTCCTTCATTGCGTCGTATCGCGACAAGTAGTAAATGGTTCTTTCTTCCTGAACATTCGGCTCTGCCAGCTTCGCTTCTTCCCCGGTCAATTCTGTCAGATCGTGCTTTGTTGCCACTTTCCAGAGTGCGTCTCCCCACAGTTGCAGGAAGTATGGATAATTTTGTGCATCTTTGGCGATGTCCTTTAGCAACGCTTCTTCAATCACGATGCCTTCGTTACCCAGCGGTAGGCGAATCGCATCCATTGCGGACTGTTCGTCAATCTGTCCAACGCCGACTTTCTTGGAGCGGTCAACGAAGGTAGCGCCCACTGACCGAAGGAAAGGCGCCAGCCCGGGCGTTCCGGCTAGAACCAGCAGGAAAGGAGCCTTACCCGCCACGGCCTGACTAATGTTCAGCAGATCTTTGCATACATCAGGCTCCAAAGTATGCGCTTCGTCCAGTAGCAGGGCCCTGGGTTCTTTTTGGCAGGCTTGAATCAAGTACTCCTTGAAATTCACCTGCCTTTTGCTGTCGGGGCTAGTCCACTTTGCAGATAGCCATCCACCTGCGCTGGCTGACACTTCTTGGGGCAACCAACTCGCGGGCAGCAGCAATTCGGGCAAAATCTTGGCGGACTTCATCTCTGATGACGGCGCGGTTTCGGTAACACTGATGCCCCTTTCCTGGCACTGCGCCTCCAGCCAGTTCAAAAGCACGGTCTTGCCCATGCCGCGAGGCCCGTACATCACGATGGCGTTGCAGGTGTCGCCTGCGTTCAACGAGTCCATCGCGTTCGTGAACACAGCCTGTTCCGCCTCTCTGCCCGCCA
>JBPCXV010000127.1:0-12132 GCA_051008235.1 Pseudohongiellaceae bacterium
GGTTTATGGAGCATTCGCCCATTCAAAACACCCCGAGGAGTGGATAGACAAAGCCCCTTATGTAATACTCCGCTTTGCCGCGCGATTATATCATATCGCGCTGGTTTTTGTGTATAATGTTTTTTGTGGTGGGAATATGCCCCGCTTTTCCTTCTGGGAAAAAAGTGAAGCCAGAGCATCGCGCATATTGTGGATGCTCATTTGTTGCCGAGTGCGGCGGTTTTTGACGGGGGGTTGCTGTTGGTAGGTGACTCCGTCCCGCACATTTTTACCGAGTTGCCGAGCGCGGCGGTGTATTGACTGCAGGAAATTCGTTGTTGTTTTCCCCTGCTGTCCCGCGCATTTTTTATCTGCCATAAAAAGATATGAAATATTGTTTTTTTGTGATAGTATTATTTGCGGTTTCAATCAAAACAACCAAAGGAGAAAACAACAATGGGAAACGAAACAATCATCAATGATGCGCATCACGATGCGAAAGAAGGAATCGTGTCGCCGGTTATGGCAAAGGCGGCGAAGATTGCGCTTGCCGCATTGTCTAATGAGTGGGGCGATGGCGGCGGCGATGACGGACCCGTGAAGAAAGTGTTGAGTATCCGCTCCGTGCGCGGGCGGACTGTGCTGGGCGAATACAACGGCAAAAAGATACTGCTGGACGATGCGATGGCTTACTTCACCCAATGGTGCGAGGCGCGGCAACAAATGGAGAATGATGATGGATAAGACCAAACCCATCATCCGCAACTCCTTTAAGTGCGATTGCGGGGCGATACACTTTGGCGATTGCGTTTGCGGTCGGCGGCGGCGGCGGCAAGAAAGTTGGAAGGAAGCGGCTATCACCGCCGTTTGCGCTATCGCCATCATCGTTTTGGTGTTTGTGTTTTCCGATGTTATCTTTCCGAGGTAGAGCAGGGGCGGTTTTTCCGCCCTTTGCTTTTATGGTAGAATATCATCAATGCGTAAAAAGCGCAAAACACAAAAGGAGAAAACAACAATGACACAAAACAATATCCAAACCGCAACATCGCCGCGGGCGGCGATGGGCATCATCATCGCGCAAGCGATGGAATGGCACATCTGGGACAGCAACGACGAGAAGATTGACTTCGGCGTTTATTACTGCCCGGATTCTCAATACCGGTATCGCATCTATCTCCGCGGCGACAATGACGGGGAGAAAATGCTGGCGGGCGGCGATGACATGGACAAAGTCCTGCGGGAATACCTTGCCAAAAACTACTACATTGACAACCCCGAAAACCTTGTTATTGGCTACCGGCACGGCGGGAAAGTGCGGAAGCAGGATAAGGATTTTCATTTTGTCGCGGAAGCCGTGGCGTGGAATATCTATGACGAAGACGGGAAACCGACCGCCCAAGGCACTTATGCTTCGTGGAGCGATGATGGCATGTATCGGTTGAAAGATATGGACGATAGAGGGAATGTTGAACTAAACGCCTTTTTGCGTGATGATGACCTTGCCCTACTGATGAAGCGGTTTGTGCGCAAGTATGGCAAGCATCCTTCTGCTACCAGCATGCGATTCCAACACGGCGATAAAGACGGCGGCATAAAGGAGAAACAATGACAATAGGCAAAACCCATCTTGACTATTGCATCGGGCAAGAAAGGGTAAAAGACATGCGCAAAGAGTTGCGCCGCGCCCGGCATGCGCTTCGGCGGATGCGGGAGTTGCCGACGGAGCCGGTTTATGCCGGGTATCAATGGCACAATGACGAGCATACGCTATCGGCATGCGTGGATTCTTTGGCGAAAGAACTTGCCGCCATCAATGACCGGCAAAAACTTTTGCTTGCGGATATACGGCGGCACACGGAAAACGCGGGGGATAACAATGGATAATGTTGTTGTTGTCCCGCATCCGCCCGCTTGCGATTGTTGGCGAGCGGATTGGCATTGGGGCGGTGTCGGGCGCGAAAGCATGGTATGCAACAAGTGCGGGGAAGTTGGCGGGACTTCGTCAAATGGCATAACAACATGCGCCGGTTGCCAAAGAAGAAATAACTGCCAGCGGTATGGCTATAAAATGCTTTGCGACAAGTGCGCAGTGGATGCCGCGAATATGGTAGAATAATATCAATGCGTAAAAAGCGCATCAACACAAAAAGGAAAACAAAAATGAAACAACACAACAAAGATTACGATGCCGCGCCCGGCATCGTTTTGCGGGCGGCTATCGCGCTGCCCTTTATTATGGCATGCGCACTCGTTTATGGTTTGGTGATATCCGCCGGGCTATACTTCGGCGGCATCGTCATGGATAGCATTGCCGCCGTTGCGATGGCGGTTGTCGCCGCGGTCAAGCCGGATATGCCGATAAAATCAGTGCGCAGAAACCAGCGGGCGAAGTATGAAGTTGGGGTTAAGGTTGGCGATAGTGTTTCAATGGGGATAACCGTTTTATGTGACCATCCATACGACTTCCAAACTTCCCGAATGGACTGCTTCGTGTCGCCGGTGTTTTTGACAGCGTGGGAAACATCGCCTAAAATTGGAGAGATATATGTTAGCGGTTGTGGGGTTGCCGCATATCTCTGTTTTTGGGATGACCCATATCGCTATTATAAAGAACTGGCGGATTGGCGGCGCGGCGATGGCGGCAAACTTCCCGCATGGCTTATCCGCACGGGCGGCGAAAGGCAAAAAATCGGGGAGTGGGATATGCCATGGAAAATCACATACGGCAAACCATTGAGGGCAATTGCCAAAGCATACAATGCCGAAATAGACAAGAGGGCGGCGTGATGGCTACCAAACACACAATCGGGGGCGTTGCCTTAACTTGCCGCGCCCTTGAATTACCCGTCAATGCGAAAAAGCATCGCGTATTGGCAACTTACGAGGTTGCTTTGGACGGCGGCTTTGTCATCGGGCGGATAAACCAAAGGGAAAACATACACACGGATGACGGATGCCATGAGCATTGGCTATATTTGTCAATCTACGATATGGAATGGCTGAATGAAAGCCGCCGCCATATTGCCGGATGGAACGGCATCAATGGCAAGAATCACGCTATGGCGTGGCTTGTGGAAAGATGGCAAAACCATCATCGGGGATGCTAATGGCGGATAAAACAAACCAAAGGGGCGGCAGAAATGCCGCCCTTTGTTTTTTGTCGTTAGTGTGATAGAATGGTATCAATGCGTAAAGAGCGCAGACACAAAAAGGAGAAAACAACAATGAAAAAAATACATACCAGCAATATCGCCGCTTCGTTGATGGCGTTTGTCATCGGCGCGAAGGAAGATGTTGGCGTATTCCTCTGCCGCATGCCAGAGGACGACAGCGAAAAAGCCGAATACGGTGATAAGCCGATTCTGCTTGACGAGCCGCAATACCCGGCGGCGCGTTATGCTTGCCACCGCATTGCCGATGTTTTGCAGATGATGCAGGACTTTGGCATGGGCGATGCCACCGATGCTATCGTCGCCGTCAAACACACCGCAACCGCGATTGATGTTTGCGAGGAAGTTTGGGATACTGCGGAAGAGGAGAATATGCTTGCCTCTATAAGTAATATGGGCGATGCGATATTCCAATATCGGCAGAAACATACCGCGCCCGTTGTCGTCAATGACACAAAAAAGAATGTGGCGAAATTGGAAGTTGGCGGCGTTTATTACGCCGATGACAAAAAGACGGCAGTGCATATATCCGCTATCTTTTGGGACGGCAAACCGAACGACCTGCGACTCTATTGCGCCGATGCCGAGTTATTGTTGCCGAAAAAGAATATGGGGGAAGCCGTCAAGTGTGGCATTAGTGAATCGGGCGGCGCGGAAAAAATATACATCGGCACGGGGAAACGCCAGCGCATTTATGCGGCGGATAATGTTTGCGCGGGCGGCGTTGAAGAAGCCCGCCGCTTGTTATACGGAGAGGGCGAATAATACCGGCGGACAACAATAACCGAAAGGGCGGTAGAGATACCGCCCTTTTTTATTGTCGGTATTGTGGTAGAATAGAATCAATCCGTTAAAAGCGGGAAACACAAAAAAGGAAAACAACAATGACAGTGACACAGATAAAGACGCGCCAGCAAGATGGCAGCCGCGAAATCGCGGGGATGATTAATCCCTGCGGTCCCTTTGGTGATGAGCCGGTGAAGTGGCAGGCGTTTGTCGTCAAGGCGACCGGCGGCATCCAAGAGCTTTATACGCCCAGCGGCAGTGCATACAAAACCCGGCGCGGCGCGATTAATGCGATACACCGGGCGAAAGCAAAACAATTCCCCCGATTGATACACAATCCAAACTGCGAAACCGTTGGCGTTATCACACGCCAAAAGATGCGCGATGGCGGTTATCAATACGAAGCATGGGGCGTTGGCGGCGAAAGCAAGGACGGATATAAATGGAGCGGCGGCGGTTTGCCGGACAAGCGCAAGTATCTGGATTCTTTTAACACATACGCCGCCGCGCTTTGGATTGTGGCTTATGAATGGAAAAACCGATGCCCGGCAGAAATGCAAGCGGCATGACCAAAGCGCAAACATAACCGAAAGGGCGGCAGAGATGCCGCCCTTTTTTTGTGATTGTCGTTATGGTATAATATCGGTAATCGGTTAAAAGCCGGTAATCACAAAAAGGAGAAACAACAATGACAAACAAATCATTACCCGATGACTGCCGCATTGTCGGCAAGTGCGCAAATTGCGGCGGCAAAAGAAGGCGTTGGGCAACATGCTATTGGCAAGATACGGAGGTTTGCTTTGACTGCGGACTAACTACTTTCCATTTAACCGCGCCGCGCCCGCCGGTTATCGCAAGCGGCAAAGAAGGGGCGGCATGACGGCGGGGAATAAAAAGCGGCGGGAACTGCCCGCGCGGTTTGCGCGATGCATCCATTGCGATGGCATTACAAGCGCGGCGTTTGCCGCACGGGAGCATGGGTTATGCAAGCGGTGCCGGATTGATGCCGCCGCTCTTGGATATTATCCGCCGCTGAAACAGCGGACAAAACCCCCGCCGCCAAACCCATATCTTATCGCCAGCCGGGGGTCATAACGACAAGGGCGCGAATACGCGCCCTTGTTTTTTTGTCGGTGTTATGGTAGAATATTAACAATCCGTTAAAAGCGGATAACACAAAAAAGGAAAACAACAATGACAAAACAGAATAATCCGCAACCGCGGCAAGTGATAATGGACGATGGCGCAAAAACTTTGTTGCTTGACAATAAAACCAGCAACCGCATCGGCATTGTGGAACGCTATGCGGGATGCCCGGATAGCGGCGATGACTACACATATTCCGCCTATCGCAGCGAGGGTTGCGTGCCGGGCGAATTTGTCGGTCATTACAAGCGCCGCCGCAATGCCATAAACGCTTTGATGCGGTAATGCGCGAAGTCCAATCATTATCGTTTGGTGGCGGTGTCCAAAGCAATGCTATTCTTGTGCTTGTTGCGCAAGGGAAGTTGCCGCCGCCGGATGTTGTTATCATTGCCGATACCGGCTATGAAACAAAAGCGACATGGAATTATCTCTCCAAATATGGCGAGCCGCTTTGCCATAAACTTGGCATTCCGTTTATGCGTGTCAGCCGCGCCGGTAGCAACTTGGACCCAAAATACAACAGCGCGATTATTGATGATGAGTTGGGCGCAAATATTCTAATCCCGGCATTCATTCAACATAATGACGGCGTTAGCAAAGCGCGGACATTCTGCAGTGATATTTGGAAGCGGGCGGTTGTCCGCCATAATCTTCGGTTGCGCTATCCACAGGCGAAAAAGATTGTGGAATGGATTGGATTTAGTGTGGATGAAATAGCGCGAGCACAACGGCGCAAAATTGCCCTGCATGATGAAAAGTGGCATTCCCGTTATCCGCTTTTGGAATTGAAAATATCACGCTATCGGGCGGCGGAAATTGTGCGGGAATATGGATGGGATACCCCCCCCCGTTCTGCATGCTGGATGTGTCCAAATAACAATAATGCCCGCTGGCGACATATCCGTGATAACTACCCCGACGAATTCGCCAAAGCGGTTAAGTTTGAGAAGTGGTTGCAAGACCGCGCCGAAAGCACAGACCACGAATATAAACCTTATCTGCATCGCTCTGCCATTCCCATCAATGCCGCGCCCATTGACGACGATAAACAGGGTGATTTTGGTTTTTGCGATAATGGATGTTTTACATAAACACCGCCGCCGGTGTCGTAATAAAACAATCATTATTGTTATGTTTTTATTGTCGTTATACAAACTTATCATAAACATAATTTGGAATGTTGGCGATAGTTTGGTATAATGGTATTGTGTTAAAAGCGCAAAACAAAAAAGGAAAACAACAATGAAACAAAACAACAAAATCAAAACGGCGGCATCGCCGACGGCGGCAAACGCCAAACCCGCGAAAGCGGCGGTGAAAGCCAAACCCGATAGCCCGGCGGACAACATGCCGAAGTTGATGAGCCGGAAGGAGTTTGATAAACTGCCGGAGCATTCCCGCTATAATCCCATCAATGACGGCAGCGACAAAATTGGATATACTTGTCCGCATCCGGCGGGCGGTTATGTTGGCATCGTTTGGCAAGACCCAGACGACAAGAATACCAAAATGGCAATGTCAGCAACATTCCATGACCGATATAATGCGGAAAACGCCGCGATAAAGTTGGCGGGTTCCTTTTATGGCAAAGCCGCGCCGCCGTCCGCAATAGACGAAAGCACACCGGCGGAAGTCAAACCCGCCGCCGCCGAACCGCCAAAGCCCGGCGATGAAGTCCGCATAATATCATCCATTGAAGATATGGGTTATATCCGTGTCAAAGACAAAGTCGGTTTTACCGCTGGCATGTTGTCCAAGTGCAAGCAATACGGATATTTTGTTTATGCATTCTGCCAAAAAGACCACGGCGGAGCCCCCGATGATATAGCCCAGTATATCGGTCAAACCCAAGACCGCCGCGAAGCCAAAAAGATGGCAGTTGCGGTTTATCAAGAGCATGCCAATGTCCGCCGCGCCGAAAAAGACGAAGAGCATGAAAAATCGCGGCAGGGAGAGCAACAGATACGCCCCCGCGATATTGACAAAATGGGATTGTCCGCCGTCCATGATGCCGGGCGGATAGCAGGGTTTTACCGGGAGATACACAATGCCGAGAATGCCATGGCGAACTCGTTTTATGCTTATGCATATACCGATGAAAAACAGCCATCGGTCGCATTCTTCGTTGCCAAAGAATACACCAAGGGCATCGCGATAACCAAAATAATCGCGGCGTATCGGGCGGCGGCGGCGAAGTTTGCCCAGCAAGAACTCAGCAGCCAAAAACCCAAAACCCGCGCCGCCGCCATAACCATAAAGGTTAGCGGCGGGACCAATGGCGATTTCTCCGTAGAGATGAATGGAAAGCCGATTGGCAAGATTAGCCAACATGTATCCGGCGGTTGTCTTGTTAAGGTGGATGGGTTTGCGATTATGCGCAGTGCGGACAATCTGGAAAAAGCGGCGTTATACGCGGCGAACGCCAAGATTAACGGATTGCCGTTGTCAATCACCAAGAGCCAACTGAAAGCAAAGCGGATATACACCAAAGCCAAACGCTTACGGAAAGCGGCGTAATATCCGCCAACAACAAAGTGCATAACCCCGCGCGAAAGCGCGGGGTTTTTTTGTGTCTATAACCCGGCGGGACCATACCGGCGCAACTCGTCATCCGCCGCATGATTGATAAGCCAGCACGAAGTGCATAACCCAAACGCCAAAGCATCAGCCAATCACCGCTCCGCTCCGCTGCCGCCCATGCCCCCGCCGCGCCGCCGCCGTTTTGCACGATAAGGTAATAAATACAATATCACCCAAGACCAAACCGATGAATATATGTGATTGTCCGTATCACATACGGATTATCGCAAGTGTCATAAGTGGTATTATCATACATCGCAGGGGGGAATGCCCCCTTTTGGCGGGTGGTGGTGTCGGTGTGTGTGTTGGCGGTCAAGAAATATTTTTTGTAAATATATGCTGAATTTGTTTTTTGGGGGCGGTTTTGGGTTATCATACCGATTATGACTTCCCATCGGCGAAAGTTTGGCGACGGCACCGCGAGGGCGGCTGGCGGCAACAGGCATGCCGACAACCCCCGAAAAAGTCATCATTTTGACAGCAAAACCATCGGAATCCCTGTCATCGCTGACATTTTGGCATCCGGACAAGGTCTTGTTAACCATTACCCCGCACCGTGCAAAACCGCCGCCGATGTCGCGCCGTCAAACGCCCATTGGGTTTTCGGCGGTGCGAGCGAAAGGATTTCGTCCCGGCGTAATGAAGTCCGCGACATTCTGCTGTCCGTGGAAAAGCAGTGGTCGGCAAACCCCGATGGTTTGGCGATTGGCAAAACCGCTCTGGCGGAGTTGCGCACCGATGAAGCACTTATGGATTTTGCGCTGATGGCGGCGTTGGATGCGATACCGCAAAGATCCTTTATCAACGGGCGGAGCGGTAATTTCTACTATTGCGGACAAGAAAGGTTTCGGGTGCGGAAAATACGGAAGACAGGGACTATTTGGATTGACCGCCGCACCGCTGGCACCAGTTGGGATTACCGCCACTTTAACAAAGACGCTTTTTCAACCATCATCAAAATTCATCCATTATTGCGCGGGCTTTCACCCCAAGACCCTACTGACTTCAAGCGGATACTTCTTTATTTCGTCCTGCTCGCCAAAGCAACGGGCAGGAATGTTGCGACCAAGATTAGCGGACAGGCGCGGATTTATGGGCGGCGGGCATTTTTGGCTCTTGCCGCAAAGCATCCGGCACTAAAAGACCAAACCCGGGTTATGTTTGCTGTTATGGCACTGGCGGCAAAAGGAGATATATCAAAAAACTTTTCCATCTTCGTGCAAAAAACGCTGGCGGCGGCGGCGTTGCCGATTGAATGCCAACGACAAGTCCGGCGGACATTGGGGATATTCCGCGATGAAGTTTGGGACTTGCTTAATGCCGGGCATTTCGGATGGAATGATTTTGTCAAATGGCAGCGGACAGTAATATCCCGCCTTGCCGACAATAATGCCGCGGCTGAATTTCGTGCAATATGGCGGGTTTGGGAGTTTTGTCTAACCCGCGAAGCGGGGAAGTGGCGTTGGCGCGGGTGGCATACATTGCCGCGCGGCGATTGCCGCAAAGATGCCGGTTCCGCCAAACGATTGGCGAGCATCGCACAAACTTGCAAAACAACCGCATGGCGGATATTGCGTCTCGGTCAAGTTATCGGTTTCTTTGAGATGTCCGGTATTGCCATCTGCCTGTCCGCCGGATTATGGGGGAAGGCATTGATTCTAAAAATGACGGCTGTCCAAACCGACAGCGATTTATTGCGATGGCTATCCCCTGCCGTCCGCCGGTGTTTATCACCACCGCGGCAAGGATATCTTTTTACCGCCGCCTGAAACTACCAACCACATTCCCCCAAGCGGGCGGATAACCCGCGCCGACATTGCGGCGCGATGACATTTCACTCTCCATAAAAGACCCATCCGGGCGGGATAACGCCCGATTTCAGCCGGTTTTGCGCCGCCGCACAAGGCATATTGATTTTCGCACAAGATTTTGCGCCAATATTTATGCCGATGTTTTCCAATAATTTGACACTTCACAATCCGATTCATAACGCACAAGCGTCAAAGAGGGGGGTTAAGAAGCATGCAGAGTATGATATATGTTAACAACCAAAATAAAATGGCAATAGTTATTGACTTTTTGTTTTTTTTGTGGTTTAATACCATCATGCCAAAGACGACAAAACAAGATTGGATTTCGGGCAAGCGTTTGCGGGCGATTCTTTCTTTGATGGGTTGGACGGGGACGGAGTTTGCCCGGCGGCACGGCTTGTCGCTAAACACCATCAACCAAATGCGGCATCGCGGGTCTTACGGCGTTAGCGGCAACGCGAAGGCGTTGGTTGCGGTCATCAAAACCTACGAGGAAAAATACTCGGAGTTGCGGGGCGAGAATGAGTGATATTGAAACAGCAAGGGCGGAAGTCGTTGGCGACAACGAGATGACTCCTCATGCCAAATTCGTCATCGCCCATTATTTTCAGGGGCAACCGGCGACCGCCGCTTTTCGGTTGGCGTATCCGCATAAGCATTTGACCGATGCCGCGCTCGCCAATGCCGCGAGCATATTCAAGAACAGCGGAGAGATGAAGCGGACATTGGAATCGTTTCGGTCGCTTTCTGACGGCAAACTTATCGGCATTGTTTCGCGGGTTATGGTTGTGCTGGAAAGGCAAATCATCAACCCGATGGAAGCCGAA
Source organism: Pseudohongiellaceae bacterium (assembly GCA_051008235.1). GTDB lineage: Bacteria > Pseudomonadota > Gammaproteobacteria > Pseudomonadales > Pseudohongiellaceae > UBA9145. The sequence goes on from JBPCXV010000127.1 coordinate 10,300, forward strand.
ATGGAGATATCGGATGCCGAGATTGAAAGGATGACGGATAATGAAGTCCGTCATCGTCTGCGGGCGGAGATACAGCGCAGGGATATGCTTGTCAAGCAGTTGGAAGACAAGGGCAAGAAGCCGTGGTTTTCTATGCATCTGTCCGACTTGCAAAAGTTGGCAAAAACGGCAAGCCATCTCAAAGATGCCATAAGCGACAACAACAAGCAGATTGTTGTCAATATGGCTATTTTTGGCGGCGGCGATGGACGCACCCGTCAGAGATGTGAGATACCGACTTCCCCGGATGAGTGGCAAGTCGTGCGCGATGATAATAGTGTCCGGCACATCCCATCATACGCGGCGGGCAAGGCATCTGTTGGCGGTAGCAAAGGTTTTTACTGCTCCGAGGCGGCAAAGTTTCCCGGTGCCGACACGAGCAAATGTTTTCATTCGTATGCAACTGATGATGGAGGAAACAGCGATGAGTGATATCAATGACATATTTGCCCCGCCCGCTGACATGTGGGGAAAGCCCTCGTCCGCAAAGACGGGGGGTGTGAGCGACTTGCCGAAGAAGGAAGCCGCGCCTGTTTCGTCGCCTTCCGGCAACAAACAAGAGAATGTCTGCCGGGGAACTCTGGAAGATGGGGCTTCGCCGCGGGACATACCGGCGATAAAGTTTTATCCGCACGGCGCACCGGTGCCGAGTGATGATGTCATCGCCGCTCTGTTTTTGCTGATGCGGGGCAACAAAGGATTGACAGATGGCGAGGCGAGTGATGCCGGTTGGCTGGACGAAAGCGGGGAATATGTCAGATGGTTTTTGCGGGATGAATATGGCGAGTTTCACCATTACCGGATGCGATACTTGCGCTCGCGCTTGACGACATTACGCCATCTTTTGCATTGCCAATGGGACGCGCCGACAAAGATATTGTCGGTTTCGGAACACGGCAGAAAGGGCGGTCGCGGTTTTTCTCGTCATTTTCTTTCGCCGCGAGGGGCGGATGAGTTGTGGGAATGGGTCATTAGACAACCCGGGGTGATAACACCGGACTAAAATGTAATGGCTTTCACGCGTGCTAAAAAATCCGCCCAGAGCGGCGGGGGGGGGCGGAGTCGGTTCTTCCACGCCATGGATTCCGAGCGCGCGGTTTTGGGCGGGGTGATGATGTTGGGCGAGGCGAGGAATGAATATTATGACAATGTCATAAACTCCCGCTTTGCGCTTTCGGCTTCGCACTTTGTCTCCGAAGGACACAAAAGTATATGGCGGGCGATTGATTATTGCAATGCCAACAACCCGGCGGGGAATTGGGATGTGCGGGAAGTTTATCAAGAAATGCTTAAGAAGCGGATGATTGCCCGTGAGGGCGAGAAACCGACGGCGGGGCAGATACCGGATGATTACCTTGCCGACCTCACGCAGATTGCCGGGGCAGCGGTAAATATGATGCCGTATGCAAAACTAATCGTTGAGGCTTGGGAATGGCGGGTTACGGGTGATGCTTTTAGTCGGGCGGCGGGGCTTTTCAAGCCGAGCGGTGATTCGTGGGATGAAAGCGCAAGCGTTACCGAAGTCAGCGATAAAGCACATGCGATGTTATTGCGAGCGGATGAAAAAATCCGCCGCGGTTATGTTGATGATGTCCGCAGCGGCGGCGAACTCGCCAAAGAAATGTTTGACGAGGTTACCGAAGCAATTAACAATGACGGCATTAACAAAAAGTTTCGCGGATTATACACATCCATCTGGCAGTTGGATAACGAAACTTCCGGGCTGATGCCGGGTGAGATGACTGTGCTTGGTGCGCGTCCGAATGTCGGCAAAACGGCTCTTGGCTTGTGGAT
>JBPCXV010000128.1:0-3075 GCA_051008235.1 Pseudohongiellaceae bacterium
CGCCGATGATGGTGCGAAAGTGAAGTTCCAAATCCGCGCCGAATTGCAGCCGCCCGTAAGAATGCGGCAAAGCCAAAGTCCCCGCGATATTGCCGGCGACCGCCTCGCATGCGGCATTGGAGATATCATCAACCGGCAAAATGGCGACATGATTGCGCACGCCGACCCTGCCGTTTTCGCGCCGAAAGCCGAAGAATGTTTTCATATTACCACCTCGCCGTTTTGAGATTGTGCGTGTGGACATGCTCGCCGCGCCCGACCGGCGCGGTGATAATGCCGATATCCTGCCCGTATTTGACAGCGCGCGCGCCTTTTGGCAAATCCGCCAATGCTATCTTGTGCCCGATGGGCGCATCGTGCTTTGCCGCAAGGCGAAAGTCGGAGTTGTCTTCGGTAATAACGCAAAGCATATCGGCACCGGCGCGCAAACCTTCAACAACAACAACGCCGACATTGTCAATTTTGTGATGCACAAGAAGTTGCGGCGGCGGCGGGGTTTCGGTCGTCATCGGCGCGATTATAACAAAAAAGCGCCGCCGCCCGATACCATGGAGAATATGGGCGGCGACAAAAAACGCCGGGCAGGTTGATGAAACCATCAAAGGAGGATTTGCCTGTTTTCCCGCCCCCAGCAGGAGGCAAGGGGCGGGATATTGTATTGGGCAAACAACCCGGCGCCCGCCATTATACCCGATAACCGCCGCCGCAAAGACGGCAACACCGGGCAAAGGCATCCCCGCCCGCAATCATCCACCATCCGGGCGGCGATTGTTTGGCGGGCATATTCAAGGCGCGCGGAAGGAGTGCCGCGCCCATTATAATTGCCGCGACAATGACAGCGGCGGAACAAAGGCGGCGGCGGCGCATAGTATTGCGCTCGGCGGCGGCGATGGCTTTTGTTTTGGCGCTTTCCAACTATCTTGTGCGCTTTCCGCTCGGCGAATGGCTGACTTTGGCCGCTTTTACTTATCCGGCGGCGTTTTTGATAACGGATATTGTCAATCGGGCGGCGGGGGCGGCGGCGGCGCGGCGCGTGGTTTATGCCGGTTTTGTTTTGGGCGCGCCGTTATCTTTTGCCTTTGCGTATCTTGCCCCGCCGGACGATGGCGGGGGTTTATGGGCGGCGGCGCGCATTGCCGTATCATCGGGGGCGGCTTTTGTTTTCGCGCAGTTGCTGGATGTTTATGTTTTTGACAAGTTGCGGCGGGCGGTTTGGTGGCGCGCGCCTTTGTTTTCGTCATTACCGGCATCGGCGGCGGATACTTTGCTGTTTTTTACTTTGGCTTTCGCCGGAACGGCAGTGCCATGGGCGACTTTGGCATTGGGCGATTTTGCCGCCAAAGTGTTGATGGTTTTGGCATTGCTGCCGCCTTATCGTTTTTTCACCCGCGCTTTGTTGCGGGCCTAAGAAGATGAAAGACGAAAAGATTAATAAGGACGAGGGTTGCCATTTTTGCCGCAGGCAAAGTTCGCAAGGCCCGAAGATGGCATTATTGCCGTGCGTGTTTTGCGCGGGCGAAAAGTTGCGGGCGGCGCGGCAAAAAACGGCAAACTTCATCCTGCGGCGGATGGGTTTTGCCGCCCGCGATTCTTTTGACTTGCACTGCGCGGCATTGAAAGCGGCGATAAACAACGCGGGCGGTTTTGACAATAACACAAAAGGCGGCGGCGAAGATGACGGGGGGAATGATAACCATTCCGCTTTTGTTGATAACGGCGCGGGGGGGTGCGGGCGGCGCTTTGCGACAATGGCGGTTGCTTTTTTTGCCGACGGCGTCAATGCCGTCAGCCGCGAGGAGTTTGACGCCCACTGCCAAATCCTCGCCGCCGGGGAAAAGATGCAAAAAGATAAAGATGCCAAAAACAAAAGCGGCAAAAGCGGCGGCGGCAAAAGTATGAAAAGCGCAAAAAGCACAAAAGGCAAAGGGGCGTAATCCGGCAAATGCAAAGCGCATTATCTTTTTGGCGCGATGGTTCGGTATGGCGGCAAAGCGCGCACAATACCAAATGGTGCCTGCTCGGCTGCGCGCTGGGCGATTACGGCACAATATTATTTTTTCAATTCACGGCGATACCGTGGCCGGCATTGGCGATATTCGCCCTGGCGATGACAAACGGCTTATTGACTTCCATCGCCTTGGAAACCATCATTTTGCGGCGCGGCGGAATGCAATGGCAAAACGCCCTGCGCACCGCGCTGGGAATGTCGCTCATCTCAATGCTGGCAATGGAAACGGCGATGAACCTGACCGATTATCTGATAGTAGGCGAAGCCCGCCTGACATGGAGCGTCATCCCCTTCTCCTTGACAGCCGGCTTTTTGACGCCATTGCCCTATAACTATTGGCGACTAAAAGCCCACGGCAAGGCATGCCATTGATAGCCGCATAATGGCAAGGGCGGTGTGTTAGTTTGGCGGGGTTTCTTCTTTGTCGGCGGTGTCGGCATTGTCGCCGGAGTTGTTATCCGCCACCTTTTTTTGCCACGCTTTTAATGCCGCGAAATCTTGTATACCTTCGGGTTTTTGTGTGACTATGGTGAAGAGGAAAGGGCGCATTCCCGCAAGGCCCATTGCGCCCATCGAGAGAATCATAGAAATAACGAACAATCCCCACAAATCCGCCATCATGGCAAAGTTGCCACGATGATACTGACTTTGTTTGGCTAAAAACCCGGCATTGCGAAATTCATCACCGATTCTTTCACCTCCCTTTATTGCCATCAACCAGACAAAAAGCATCGCCAGCGCGAAAGCCATCGCCAGACCGATAAATATGCGAAGCCATATTTTTATGTGCGTCCAGCGTGTGCAAGAAACAAATACGGGCGATGGGTGCGCCGCAGAAAACCACCCTGCCAGCATGCAGATAAACACCGGGACCATCAAAATCTTAGCCATTGCGATACCATGAAGCGCATCATCGGCGCGCTCCGGATAGCCGTTTTCTATCAGTTGCCCGGTTATCCTGCCGGCGCGCGGCGTCAGCCCGCCGACATATTCCGCCAGCGGCATGCAGAAATCCAGCCACGCTTGATACAACTGTGGCAACGCCCCGCTCGCAATGGTGTATATCA
>JBPCXV010000129.1:0-2851 GCA_051008235.1 Pseudohongiellaceae bacterium
TATTGTCGTCGTCAATGACGATGCGCCGGATATCGCACACATCGGCTTGCCGTATGCTATGTTTATCACCAAAACCGCCGCCATTCGCGCCCTTGAAATGGCAGAAAGGCGGGGGGATATGCGTGTGGTATAATCATCTTGCCGGTGCGATTTCCTTTGGGTTTCTTTTCACTCGCATCGGTCTTTTTTTGCCGGATTTGGATATTTGGGTTTTTGTGTGATATACTTGTCGCCGTCCATTACAAAACACAAAAGGAGTAAAAGATGGAAACTGAAAATAAACAATACCCCAACGGCGGCAACGAATTACACGAAGCCGCTTGGCAAGACGACACCGAAAAGGGCATCGCCCTTATCAACAAGGACAAGACGCTTGTTAACGGGCGCGACAAATACGGCGCGACACCCTTGCACATTGTCGCCGGTAAGGGCAATACCGATTTGCTTACGGCGTTGATTAACGCTGGTGCGCTGATAAATGCTTGCGCGAATAGGGATGCGCCGCCGTTTCCGCAACAAGCGGAAGAAGCGGGTTATCCCTTGCCGTCCAAGAAGACGATTCATTAATCGGGGGGAAGAGTGATGACTGACACAACACCCGCTCGCGAGAGCAACGACCATAAAGAGGTGGAGATGACACCGATGACACCGATACCACCGACACCGCCGATGTCCGGCGATTTTGGCGTAATCACTGCCGGGGAAGACAAAACCCCGAAATGGGGCGATGCTTCCTTTGGCGGTTATGTCGGGCGCGTCATTTACTATGTCATGTTCAAGGGCGGGCAGGTTGCGGAGATTGTTGAATTTGCCGCCCCGGAAGGTGCCGTTTTTCATCTCAACTACAATCCGGAGTGCCGGATTGAGATGAGCGGCAATGACTGCAATGAAAAATCCTACGGCAAATGGGAAGTGATATACGAGGCATTGGGCAGTTTGGCAACATGCATACTAAACGACCGCACCGATTACGAGCGGGTTGATAAAGAGGTTGGTTATGGCGAAAGCACAGGCAAAAACCTTGTAATGAAAGGAGAGCAGTGATGGCTGATACGAAAACGCCGGTGTCGTTGGCAAACCTGCGCGAGGCGGCGATTGAAGCCGAAGCGCAAAGGGCGGCAAAGTTCATCTCCGCCTTTGTGGCGGCAAGCATTACCGGGGAAAACAAAACCGCAAGCGAGACGCTTGGCATTGCCTTGATGGAAACCGGCGCGAAAATATACTGCGCCCGCGCCCATGCCATAAGTGCCGATGCGGAAGATACCTACAACCACCTTTTGGAATGCGCCGTAGAGAAAAGCACAAAGGATGCGCAGAAAATAATAAAGGCGGCGAAGCGATGACTACGGAAAAGTTGTTGTATGACATCCAAGCCATCAAACGCTCCCTGCTCTGCCACTTTGCCAATGAGGAAGTGCCGCTTTTGCCCCGGCTGGAAGAGGCGGCGAAGTGGTTGCAACAACAGCCGATTACCGAAGCGCAGCGGCTTATCATCGCCCGCTTATTCCTCAACGCAATAGAAGCGGAGATGGCGACCGTCTATATTGACGATGCCATCAGGGAACATTTGGCAAGGACTAAACCCGAGAGCGAATATGCGAAAAAACACGATGAATTCCAACGCAAGCGGGCGGGTCTGGTCATTGACAGGGTTATGCAATCGCGGCAGTTTTTTGCGGATTTTGCCATTGCCAAAGATGTGGGAAAGCATTATGATTCGCCGCCGCCGCCACATATCCCCCCGCCGTCAATAACCGGCGACGATGGCATTGCGCGGATAATGGTGATGGGCGGTGGCGACAAGCGCGATGACGGGAATGGGTTATGACCTCGCCGCAAATATTCACGCAGGAAGTTGCAAACACGCAAGCGCAAAGCGTTTATACCCGCCTGTATAAAGAGCGGGCGATATTTTTGCACGGATTCTTGGAAGATGTCAAGGGCGATGAAATTGCCGCGCAACTAATCGCCCTTGACACCATTGCCAGCAAAGAGATAACGCTTTACTTAAGCAACGGCGGCGGCGATTTGTGGCAATTCTTCGCCATCATTGACGCGATGGCATATATCAAATCGCCGGTGTCGGTGGTTTGCATTGGCGGCGCATTCAGCGCGGGTGCGGGGATATTAGCATCGGGGAAAAAAGGACGGCGGTTTATAACAAGCCATTCCCGCGTGTTAATTCACCAAGCGAGCGGGGGCGCGGAATATCAAACCGCCAAAGATTTAGATATACGCAACCGAGACATCCAACAATGCAATCAAATGTATATTGACTGCCTCGCCAAAAACACAGGCAAGACCAAGCGGCAGATTGTCGCTGCCATTGACCGAGACAACTGGATGACGGCAAGGGAAGCCGTGCGCTTCGGTTTAGCCGATGCCGTCATAACCAAAAAACCACAACAGAGACGGAATGATGGCGGACGATAAGAAAGCGGAGCCGTTGGAAGTTGATGGGATTATCAATCCCGCTGAATATCGCCGCCGGTATGGGCATACGCCGGTGAGTTTGCCGGGCGAGAAGCCGCGGCGGTATTGGAAAGGGCGTGTCGGTCATCATGACTCCGGCGCAAGCCATAACCCAAAGAAACGATGATTACCGGGGGCTTACCGGAAAGCCCGCGCGGACTTTGCCTTGTCCGTGCGAAGACGGTGGGATTGTGGGGCAACCTGCTTATCGCCCACCGTCATCTGCTTATTCTTGCGCAGGGCGGCGGCATAAAAAACACAAGGGTTTATGGAGCATTCGCCCATTCAAAACACCCCGAGGAGTGGATAGACAAAGCCCCTTATGTAATACTCCGCTTTGCCGCGCGATTATATCATATCGCGCTGGTTTTTGTGTATA
>JBPCXV010000130.1:0-52154 GCA_051008235.1 Pseudohongiellaceae bacterium
AGGGTATCTAATCCTGTTTGCTCCCCACGCTTTCGCACCTCAGCGTCAGTGTCGAGCCAGGAGGCCGCCTTCGCCACCGGTATTCCTCCACATATCTACGCATTTCACCGCTACACATGGAATTCTACCTCCCTCTCTCGCACTCTAGTTAGCCAGTATCGAATGCAGTTCCCAGGTTGAGCCCGGGGCTTTCACATCCGACTTAACAAACCGCCTACGCGCGCTTTACGCCCAGTAATTCCGATTAACGCTCGCACCCTCCGTATTACCGCGGCTGCTGGCACGGAGTTAGCCGGTGCTTATTCTGCAGGTAACGTCAATGGTATGTGCTATTAACACATACCCCTTCCTCCCTGCTTAAAGTGCTTTACAACCCGAAGGCCTTCTTCACACACGCGGCATGGCTGGATCAGGGTTGCCCCCATTGTCCAATATTCCCGACTGCTGCCTCCCGTAGGAGTCTGGACCGTGTCTCAGTTCCAGTGTGGCTGATCATCCTCTCAGACCAGCTATGGATCGTCGCCTTGGTAGGCCATTACCCCACCAACAAGCTAATCCAACGCAGGCTCATCCAATAGCGCAAGGTCCGAAGATCCCCTGCTTTCCCCGTAGGGCGTATGCGGTATTAATTCGAGTTTCCCCGAGCTATCCCCCACTACTGGGCAGATTCCTACGCGTTACTCACCCGTTCGCCACTCGTCAGCGTCAAGTTCACCCCGAAGGGATCACAGCGACCTGTTACCGTACGACTTGCATGTCTTAAGCCTGCCGCCAGCGTTCAATCTGAGCCATGATCAAACTCTTCAGTTGAGTTTAATGCTCAAGATTCACAACTACTGTCGGTCTCCATCCGGGGGGACGAAGACCGGCTTAATCTAAATGATTAACGCAGTTGCTTGCCTTGATGGTCCGGCGATTGCTCCGCTTGCCCGAAAACCGGGCGCACAGTGCTTTCGCCGGGTGCTATCAAATGGCAGTTCCACCTCAGCAAGCACCCACTTCTATTACTTAATCTTTTTAAAGAGCCGCAAAAACCCGGTGTTAGTGAACACTGGGGGATGCGTATTATACGCACTTCAGGGGGGTTGGCAAGGGGTTTGTGGATATATTTTGGGCGGGGCTGGGGGGTGGGCGCGGGGCGGGTGGGGTGGTGAAAATATTATTGTATTCAGTGGGTTAGGGTTGTGGTGGTGCGTCCGCAGTCCTTTTTGAGTCCGGGCGGCTGGGGGCGGGCTGTGCCGCACACGCCATGAATACATCCCTGTAGTCTCGGCAGTGGCTATCCTGCCACTGCACGGTGCGGCACAGCCCGCCCCCAGCCGCCCTCATGCAAAATGATGAGTCCTTTATGTTTTTTCTTCGTTCAGGGTGTTTGTTAGTTGGGGGGATTTGTGCCGAAGCTTAGGGGAACAGGCACAAGTGGGGGATTAGATGATAAGCAGTTTGAATTGTTTTTTGCCTCGTTTCAGGAGGAGGTAGCGGCCGAATTTAGCTTGTTGCTTGCCGAACATGGTTTCGGGGTCGGTGACTTTTTCGCCATTAACTTGCACGGCACCGTTGCTGATGAATTCTCTGGCTCTTTTTCTGGAGGACGCTAAAAGGCTGGCAACGAGTAAATCTACTATATTATTGATTCCGGTTTGCACGAGCATTGCTGTCATGCCGTCCTCCATTTGTTTGAAGTCGGACTCAGTGAGGTTGCTTACATCACCACTGAACAGGGCTTTGCTGATTCGTTCAACAGCTTGCATGCCTTCCTTGCCGTGTACTAGTTCGGTTACATCCCTGGCCAGCATGGTTTGAGCTTCGGGACGGCCAGCGGCGGCTTTGTCGGCTTCTTCTACGGCGGCTATCTCATCCGGGGTGCGGAAGGTGAAGTAGCGCAGACAGTGATAGACAACTTCATCCGTCGTATTAAGCCAGAATTGATAGAACGCATAGCAAGAGGTTTTTTCAGGGTCCAGCCAGACGGTGCCAGCTTCGGTTTTGCCGAACTTGCTGCCGTCTGTCTTGGTCATCAGTGGCAGGGTGAGGCCGTAAACCTGGGTTTGGTGCAGGCGTCGAGTGAGGTCAATACCGGCAGTGATGTTGCCCCATTGGTCGCTGCCGCCGATTTGCATGGTGCAGTTGTAGCGTTTATAGAGTTCAGCGAAATCGTAAGCTTGCAGAATCATATAACTAAACTCGGTAAAAGAGATGCCTTCTCCTTCGCGCTCAATGCGTTGCCGCACTGATTCTTTTCGCACCATGGCGTTCACCGAAAAGTGTTTGCCCACATCGCGCAAAAAGGTAAGCACATTGTAATCCTGAGTCCAGTCCAGGTTGTTTACTAACAATGCGGCGTTGTCTTTGTCTTCAAAATCCAGGAAGCGACTGAGTTGGGGTTTGAGTTGCTCTACCCGTTCAGCCACTATTTTTGCGGAGTTGAGTTCGCGTTCTGTTGTTTTGAAACTGGGGTCGCCAATCAGCCCGGTAGCACCACCTACTAAAACGATGGGGCGGTGGCCAGCTAGCTGGAAACGTTTCAGTGCCAGTAGTGGCATCAGGCTGCCGATGTGCAGGCTGTCGGCGGTGGGGTCAAAGCCGCAGTAAAGGGTGCGGGGGTCTGAGTTCAGGTGTTTTTTGAGTTCGCCCTCGCCTGCCATGCGGGATATCAGGCCGCGGCTATCAAGGTCATCAAGGATGTGTGTTGGTGTTGTCATGGGGTGCGATTTTACACGATAAAGCCGGGGGGTTTCGTCTCAATATCAGGCTGGCGTGAGGGGTTGGCATATTCAGTTATGCTGATATAATCGCCCGCCTGCCCTGAATAAAAGGTACTGATTTTGAACAACTCCGCTCGCTTCCATTCCGGCTGGACTCCTGTTGGCAAGCACTTCTCAGAGGATCGGCTGCATTTGGCCGGTTCGCTGGCTGGTGCGTTTGCGACGCTGGCGTTGCTGGCCGGATTGCTGGTTCCCGTGTTGACGATAGTGGTGGTGCAGCCTGGCTTGAATATGCTTCAGGCTTCTGCCGATGATGGGGATGGAGCGGGAGGGATGAGGGGTTCGGGGCCTTTTGCGCCGGGTATGGTTGGCATGACTGTTGCCGATGTGGTTGGGATTCCGGGGATGAGTTTTGGTTCGGGTGTGGATGACGCGGTTGCTGTTGATATGGCGAGGGCGGTTGACTTTACTGTGCCGGATGCGCCGGGTGTGGGGGGCATGATTGCTAGCTTTTCTGTGTCGTCTTCCGCGGAGCAATCGGGGGCGGATGTGTCGGACATATCGGTTGCAACGGGTTTGACGGCGGGTTTGACGACAGATGTTACGGGTGTTACGAACGTTACCGATGTTGTGAGTGTTGCGGGTGCTGCGAATGATGTGAGCGATGCGAGTAATACAAACGATACGAGCGACCCAACAAATCCGTGGCAACGGGTAACAGTGAGCCCCGGCGATTCCTTGTCAACTATCTTTATTGGTGTTGGGCTCAGTGCTCAAACCATGCACCAGATTCTGAATAGTGGCAAGGAAGCTAATGTGCTCAGGCAAATTCATCCCGGCTATCAACTGGACTTTTTGATTGCCGAGGGTGGCAAACTGGAACAGCTTAAAGTGGAAACATCGCCGCTGGAAAATTTCCGCTTCACTCGCAACACGCCGGGCACCCACAACTACGACACCTACACAGCCGAAGCCATCCTCATCAAACCGGAGGTTCGGCAAACATTCAAGGTTGGCACCATATCCGACAGCCTGTTTATGGCGGCGCAGCGGGAATCAATTCCGGTGCCGGTTATTATGCAGATGACGAATATCTTCGGCGGCGTAATTGATTTTATGCTTGATACCCGCAACGGCGACGAGTTTGGCATCCTTTATGAAGAGCAATATCTGAATGATGAGTTTGTTGGTTATGGCGACATTGTCGCATCCCGGTTTATGAACAACGGGCAGAATAATCTGGCGGTGCGTTATGAGCATGAGAGCGGCGAGATTGGTTATTATAATCCGGCGGGCGAAAGTGTGCAGCGCGACCTGCTGCGTAATCCGCTGGATATATTCCGCATCAGTTCCGATTTCAATTTGCGGCGGCGGCATCCGATTCTGAATACTATTCGCGCCCACAAGGGCACGGACTATGCCGCACCCACCGGCACTCCGGTGCGCGCTACCAAAAGCGGTCGTGTTGACCAGGCGGTGCGCAGCAATTCGTTTGGCAATCTGGTTGTGCTGAAACATTCCGGCGGACTTGAAACCAAGTATGCACATCTGAGCCGCTACATCGTGAGCGAGGGCGACCGGGTGCGACAGGGCGAGATAATCGGCTATGTGGGCTCCACTGGCCTTGCCACCGGGCCACATCTGCATTACGAGTTGCTGGTGAACGGCGTACACCGCAACCCGCGCAGGGTTCACGACAGTCTGGCGCAGGCGGAATCGGTGGCGGAAGAGGAGATGTCGCGCTTCCATAGCCAAACCGCGCATTTGTTTGCTGTGCTCAATGGTGTTGAGTCCGGCGAGTTGAGCAACGCTCAGCTTGCTAATGTTGTGCGGGATGGGGCTGACTCCGGCGAGATAAATGTGCAGCCTGCCAATGTTGTGCGAGATGGGGCTGGCTCCGGCGAAACAAATGTGCAGCCTGCCAATGTTATGCGGGACAGGGGCGAGTCAAATACCCAGCCTGCCAATGCTGCGGCGGATGAAGCTGATGTCGCGCTGAATGAGTCCGAATGACAGTCTGCACTCACCATGCCCCGTAACCTTTACATCGGGCTGATGTCCGGCACCAGCGTTGACGGCATTGATTGTGTGCTGACCGCGTTTAATAGCGCAAACCGCCCTGAATTAATTTCCGCAAGCACTACTCCCATTGACTCTGCACTGCGTGAGCAAATACTTGCTCTGTGTGACGGAAACAATGCCGGAAAAAATATTAACCTCGCCACTTATGGCTCCACAGACATCGCCATTGGCAAATCGTTTGCCGATGCCGTTCACGCCATGCTTGCACAAACCGGCACCGCAGCCGGTGAAGTAGTTGCCATCGGCAGCCACGGCCAAACCGTGTATCACCAGCCGGAGGGCGACAACCCCTTCAGCCTGCAACTTGGCGACCCGAATACCATAGCCCAACTAACCGGCATCACCACAGTGGCCGATATGCGCCGCCGCGACATTGCGGCCGGCGGACAAGGCGCGCCGCTGGCACCGCTGTTGCATCGCAATGTGTTTGCTGCGGACGGCGAGGGTCGTGTGGTGGTTAATCTGGGCGGCATTGCTAACATCACTCTGCTTAAAGCGAATGGTGAATGTCTGGCGTTTGATTCCGGCCCCGGCAATGTGCTTATGGATTACTGGATTGGCAAGCAGAAGGGCGAGCAGTTTGACAAGAACGGTGCCTGGGCTGCTTCCGGCACGGCGAATAGCGCTTTGCTTGATGCGCTGCTTGATGAACCTTATTTTGAGCGCGGCCATCCAAAGAGTACGGGGCGTGAATTGTTTAATAGTTCCTGGCTGGAGGCACGGTTGAGTGCTGCGTCATCCGCTACAGTGAAAGCTGAAGATGTGCAGGCGACTTTGCTGGAGTTATCTGCCGTAACTGTGGTGAAGGCCATTAAGGCGCTGGTGAGTGCCAGGGCAGTTTATATTTGTGGCGGCGGCGCACATAACGGGGCGATGATGGAACGTTTGCAAGCTCTGCTACCGGATGCCAACGTTACATCTACCGCAGAGTTGGGGCTGGACCCGGATTGGGTTGAGGCTACGGCCTTTGCCTGGATGGCTCAGGAAACTGTGGCTGGCCGCAAAGTGGATACCCGGGCGTTTACCGGTGCACAGGAGCCGGTGTTTTTAGGTGGCATTTACCGGGCTGGATAAAGAGAGCGGCGTACTGCCCAAATGGAACATAGTGGACTTCTCGGTTTTATACCCACTATATGATTTCGGAATCCGCACACTACTTATATGGCGAAGGATGAACCGCAGCCGCAAGTAGTGGTGGCCATGGGGTTATCTACCACGAAGCGGGAACCTTCCAGGCCTTCTATATAATCTATTTTTGAACCTACCAGATATTGATAGCTGAGTGCGTCAACCAGTAGTCGTGCGCCCTTGTTCTCAATAACTGTGTCGTCCTCACCCACATCTTCGTCAAAGGCAAAGCCATACTGGAAGCCGGAGCAACCGCCGCCGGTAACAAACACCCGCAGCTTCAGCTTGTCATTGCCCTCTTCGGAAATCAGGCGCTGCACTTTGCTGGCCGCGTTGTCGGTCAGGGTCATTACTACGGGTTCTTGTGCCTGTACTACTGACATTGGTTCTTTACCTGTGGTTTGTTGCTCGTTCGGGTATATTGTAATACATATTGTCGGCTTTGACAGCATAAGACTCAGTTTTGCCAGCAAGCCGGGACACTCCCGCTTTGCTGCAAGTTGTTTTGCGCCTTGTCAGGGCAGCAACGCGATATTGTCCAGGCCGGTGGTTTCAGGCAGAGCAAACATAAGATTCATACACTGGACTGCTTGGCCTGATGCGCCTTTTACCAGATTATCTTCGGCGCTCATTATTATTACTGTTTGGGTATGTTCGGAGAAACTTACCGCAACTTCACATCTGTTTGAACCTCTGACATTTCGTGTGGCAGGAAGTTCGCCTTGCGGTAACACATATACAAAGGGTTCTTCCCCATAACGAGTCTCAAACAGTTGTTGCAATTTTTCGGCCACAGACTCGGTGGCGGATTTGGATAGCGACGCGCCTTTTTTGGGAGACGCACCTTGTGTTAGCGGTGCGCCGTCTATTAGAGGCGCATAGATTGTTGCCAGAATGCCGCGAGACATGGGAGCGAGGTGCGGCACAAAAGTGAGCCCCACCGGTGTCTCTGTTAGCAAGGCCAGTTGCTGGCAAATTTCAGGATGATGTCGGTGTCCGGCCAGCGCGTAGGGTTTGATGGATTCACCGGCTTCGCACAATAAATAGTCTTCCACCGCTTTGCGACCCGCACCACTCACCCCGGACTTGGCATCTGCAATAAGATGACCGGCATCTACCAGCTTTCCTTCCAACAACGGCAACAAGGCCAACTGTATCGCCGTGGGATAACATCCGGGCGCGGCCACCAATCGTGCCTGTGCAATTTCGGCACGATGTGTTTCCGGCAAACCATACACGGCCTCGGCGGCCAGTTCGGGGCAAGCGTGGGCAGTTTTATACCAGCCCTCCCACGAAGCAATATCCTTCAAACGAAAATCCGCCGACAAGTCAATAACCTTAACATCAGCAGCAAGCAACTCAGGCACGCTATGCATCGCCACCCCGTGCGGAGTGGCGTAGAACACCACATCACACTCTTTAAGCGCGGCGGAATCGGGGCTGGAAAAATCCGGCACCCTGTAACCACGCAAATTGGGAAAATGACTCGCCACTGGCTTGCCTGCCAATTCCCGCGAGGTAACCACAACGAGTTCCACATCGTTACGGGGCGCGAGCAGCCGTAGCAACTCAACACCCGTGTAGCCCGTGGCACCAATGATGCCTGCCTTAATCAAAATTACACCTTATGTGCTAAAACAAAAGAAACATTTTACAGGACGAAGGCGCCAACTGGAAACCCTGTAGCCCAACCTAATACATGCTATGATTTGGCGTATGCTTTGGATTAAGGCTTTTCATGTGGTGGCGATGGTCTGCTGGTTCAGTGGGCTGTTTTATTTGCCGCGCCTGTTTGTTTATCACGCCATGAGTGAGGATGAAGTATCTCGGCAGCGGTTTGTTGTTATGGAGCGCAAATTGTTTTGGGGCATCACCACGCCATCGGCATTCGCTACTGTGTTTTTGGGTTTTTGGCTGCTGTTTGCCAACTATCAATATTTCATGGCCGTGCCGTGGATGCATTGGAAACTGGCACTGGTGCTGGTGCTGGTGCTTTATCATGTTGCCTGTTGGCATTACATGATTGCATTGCGGCGAGGGAGCGATGAACATAGCCATCGGTTTTTTAGAATCTTTAATGAGTTGCCAGTGTTTTTGTTGTTGGGTATTGTGGTGCTGGTTGTGGTGAAGCCTATTTTGTAAGTAAGAGTTGTGAATTTGTGTTGTTCTGCGTTGTGAGCCAATGAAAAAACCCGTAGTGATGTGTTTCTCCGGCCTTGACCCTACCGGGGGGGCTGGCATTCAGGCCGATATTGAAACTTTGTTCAGCCTCGGTTGCCACTGTGCGCCGATTGTTACCACGCTAACTGTGCAAACAACACGTGATGCGCTCAAGTTTAATTCAGTGGAGCCAGCCCTGCTCATACAGCAAGCCCGTGCGGTGCTGGATGATATGGAAGTGAAATGTTTCAAGTTGGGATTACTTGGCAGCGTTGACATTATTGAAGCCGTGCATGGTTTGCTTGCGGACTATCCTGAATTGCCCGTGGTGCTGGACCCGGTATTCAGCGCCGGAGGTGGTTTTGCCTTTGCTGATGATAGTGGTAAGAGAGTTATCAAGGCCATGCGCTCCCTGCTGTTGCCCCGTTGCACGGTGCTTACTCCCAACACCGATGAGGCGAGGCAGCTAGCCTCAATCGGCGATGCAGACACCCGTGTCATTTGTGAAGATGCCTGTCATGAGTTGCTGGGCACCGGGTGCCAGCATATCCTGCTAACCGGCACTCACGCTGACACTGAGGATGTAGTGAATTATCTCTATAGCAACTCGCAACAACGTAGTAGCCAACAGTCAGCCACAAGTTTTACCTGGCCTCGCCTGCCGCAGCAATATCACGGCTCCGGTTGCACGCTTGCCGCAGCGGTGGCCGCTCATCTTGCTCATGGCCTTGATGTTGGCGAGGCAGTTAAGCGGGCTCAGCGCTTCACCTGGGAATCTTTGCACCACGGGCTGCAAGTTGGGGCTGGCCAGCATCTGCCCAATCGGCACCTACCGCCGCAGACAGGACAAGGTTAGAATGAACTGAATCTGCGCCACTACTGATAACACCTTGCCTTTCACGCAGTGTTTTCTGTTACATAACAGGGCTGAGGAAAATCCGTGCAACTCTCATCTCAAAAAACATCTCGAACAGTTCAAATCTCCGGTATTTGCGCCATCACCGATGATGCCCTGTTACCCGAGCAACACTTTCTGCCCCGTGTGGAACAGGCTTTGGCGGCGGGTGTGGCGATGTTGCAGTATCGTAGCAAACAATCGGAACGGGATGTTCGTTTGCAACGCGCCCGCTCATTGGCCGACTTGTGCGAACGTTACAAGGTGCCGCTCATCATCAATGACGACACCGAACTGGCACAGCAAGCAGGCGCGCAAGGTGTGCATCTGGGCACTGAAGATGGTTTGATTGATGAGGCCAGAGCGCAACTGGGAAACGATGCAATTATCGGCGCCACCTGCCATGCCGATTTGTCTCTGGCACTCGCCGCCGAGCAGGCGGGGGCGAGCTATGTGGCCTTCGGGCGCTTCTTCCCTTCGCACAGCAAACCCGAGGCCTCGGCGGCACCGCTCACCCTGCTCACCGAGGCAAAGCGGCGGCTGAATATCCCGGTGCTTGCTATCGGAGGCATCAATGCGGAAAATGGCGCCTCGGTGCTTCAGGCTGGTGCCGATATGCTTGCGGTGATTCATGCGGTGTTTGGTTCCGAAGATGTGAGTGGCAACACGCGCGCCTTGTGTGAGTTAGCTAACAAAACCGATTTTCTCAAACAGGTTGTCAATAAGTTATGAGCAACAAACAATCCAGTCAGTTATTTGCGCGAGCGCAGCAATATATTCCCGGCGGCGTGAACTCTCCGGTGCGGGCGTTTCGCAGCGTGGGCGGTGAGCCGTTGTTTTTTGCAGCGGGCGAAGGAGCCTGGCTGACTGATGTGGATGGTAATCGCTATGTGGATTATGTCGGCGCCTTCGGCCCGCTGATTCTTGGCCATCGCCATCCCGATGTTATCAAAGCCTTGCATGCACAGATGGAACGGGGGCTAGGTTATGGCGCATCCACACCCGATGAAGTGGAAATTGCCGAGCGCATAAGCCAACTGATGCCGGCGCTTGAACAACTGCGACTGGTTACTTCAGGCACCGAAGCTACTATGAGCGCCATTCGTCTGGCGCGTGGTTTTACCGGCCGGGATGAGGTGGTGAAGTTTGAAGGTTGTTATCACGGCCATGTTGACGGGCTGCTGGTCAAAGCCGGTTCCGGTGCGCTCACCCTGGGCGAGCCGGATTCCCAGGGCGTGCCGCAGGGCTACACCGCGCTCACTCATGTGCTTCCTTACAATGACAGCACTGCGGTGCGTGATTTGTTTGCGCGAAGCGGCGCGAGCATCGCTTGCATCATCGTTGAGCCGGTGGCCGGCAATATGAATTGTGTGCCGCCCGCCGCCGAATTTCTTCAGTGTCTGCGAGAGGTGTGCAACGAACACGGCACGTTACTAATTTTTGATGAGGTGATGAGCGGGTTCCGGGTTGCACTTGGCGGCGCCCAGGCCTTGTATAACATCACGCCGGATTTAACCACGCTGGGCAAGGTAATTGGCGGCGGCCTGCCGATTGGTGCGTTCGGTGGCCGTCGGGATGTGATGGCAAAGCTTGCTCCCCTTGGGCCGGTGTATCAGGCCGGCACCCTGTCCGGCTCGCCGCTGGCGGTAGCCGCCGGGCTGGCCATGTTGGATGCGGTGAGTGAGCCGGGCTTCTATCAAACACTCGGCGATCACGCCACGCAACTGATGACCGGATTAAAGCAGCGAGCGGCGACGACAGGTGTGGCTTTCACTACCAATCAGGTGGGTGGGATGTTCGGTTGTTTCTTCAGCGAAGAGGAAACAGTGGATAACTTCGCTCATGTCATGCAATGCAACAACGAACACTTCCAGACATTCTTTCATACCATGCTGGCAAATGGAGTCTATCTGGCACCATCGGCTTATGAGGCAGGTTTTATTTCCAGCGCACACGGCGAAGCGGAGATTGAACATACACTTAACGCCGCCGAAAAAGCTTTTAAGGCTGTTGCCCGATCTTCAGCATCGGCTTAGCTCACGCAGGGTTTTAGAAATAACACAACATGACACGATATAACACAACAAGGTTTTCACAATGACAAAATTTGATGTATATGGAATAGGCAATGCTTTGGTGGACAAAGAGTTTGAAGTAACTGACAAGTTCTTCGCCGACCATGCCATTGAAAAAGGCATGATGACACTGGTTGACGAAGCACAACAGGACAAGCTGCTACACGCTCTGGAAAACAATTTTGCCTTGAAATCCCAGGCCGGTGGCGGCTCAGCGGCAAACACCCTGTATGCGCTGAGCCAGTTCGGCGGCAATGCGTTCTTATCCTGCCGGGTTGCCAATGACGAGAACGGCGACTTCTATCTTAGCCAGTTGGGCACCCACAACATAGAAACCAACACCGCCAGCCAACGCGGCAACGGCAAGACCGGACGCTGCCTGGTAATGATAAGCCCGGACGCCGAACGCACCATGCTCACCTACCTCGGCGCCTCCGGAGAAATTTCAACACACGAACTGGACTTGCAAGCAGCACAAAATTCCCGCTATGTTTATCTGGAAGGCTATCTGGTTACCTCACCCGATGCCAAGGCAGCCGTCATCCAACTCAAAAAATTTGCCGAGGCCAACGGCGTCAATACCGCCATGACTTTCTCCGACCCGGCAATGGTGGAATATTTCCAATCCGATGTAAACGATGTGCTGGGCGATGGCGTAGATTTATTATTCTGCAACGAACGCGAAGCACTAATCTGGTCAGCCACCGACAGCCTGCAAGAAGCCTGCACCGCCCTGAAACAAAAAGCCCGCCGCTTCGCCATCACCCGCGGCAGCCAGGGCGCACTATTATTTGACGGCCAACAATTCGTTGATATCGCCGCCCACCCCGTCAAAGCAATTGACACTAACGGCGCTGGCGATATGTTCGCCGGCGCCTTCCTCTACGCCCTAACCCAACAAAATGATTTCCCCACCGCCGGCAAACTAGCCAGCCTGGCCGCCGCCACCACAGTATCCCACTTCGGCCCCCGCCTCCCCCCGGAAAAGCATCAACACATCATTAAGCAACTAGATACACCCAAAAGAAAATCATAAAGGACGAGTCATTTTGCATAAGAACGGCTGAAGCCAGACAATGTCGCACAGTAACCAGAATTGCCAAAAAGAAAAACACAAAGGACTTCATCACCTTGATGAGGGCGGGGGCGGGGTAAGGCTGTGCAGCACCATGCAGTGGCAGGACAGCCACTGCTGAGCCTACAGGGATGTATTCATGGCGTGTGCGGCACGGCCTTACCCCGCCCCCGCCCGGACTCAAAAAAGACTACAGACGCAGTTACCCGTTAATAAATTTCTTCACACTATCAAAAAACGAAGATTTCTTGGGCGATTGACGCTTGCCCTCACCATCTGCGATTTGCTGAAACTCTTGCAGAAGTTCTTTCTGACGAGCGGTTAGCTTCACCGGCGTTTCTATTATGGCGCGACACAAGAGGTCACCAGTAAGCCCACCTCTGGCCGGTTTTATGCCGCGCTTGCGAAGGCGAAATAGTTTGCCGCTTTGAGTTTCCGGAGGAACTTTTAGTTTTACCCGGCCATCAAGAGTAGGAACTTCCAGCTCACCACCGAGGGCGGCATCGGTAAAGCTGATGGGGATTTCGCAATACAAGTCTCGGCCATTACGCTGGAAGATTGGGTGGGGTTTGATAACTGCCTCTATGTACAAGTCGCCAGGCGGACCGCCGCGTGTGCCGGCGCGGCCTTCGCCGGTGAGTCTTATGCGGTCGCCGGTGTCAACTCCCGGGGGGATTTTTACCGAGAGGGTTTTGGTTTTCTTTACATTGCCGTTGCCGTGGCAGCTGGGGCATGGGTCTTTGATTTGTTTACCGGCTCCCCGACAACGGGGGCAGGTTTGTTGCATGGAGAAGAAGCCTTGTTGCATTCGTATCTGGCCGCTGCCGCCGCAACTGCTGCAATCTACCGGTGAACTGCCTTTGCGCGCGCCGGAACCATCGCAGGGTTCACAATTTACGGTGGTGGGGATGCGGAGTTCTTCGGTTGTGCCTTGTACTGCTTCTTCCAGAGTGAGTTCAAGCTGATAGCGAAGGTCGGCACCGCGGCGTACCTGACTACGGCGAGTGCTGCCACCGCCGAAGAAATCGCCAAATATATCACCGAAGATGTCGCCGAAATCAGCGGTGCCGCCGTGGGTCTGGCCCGCTACGCCGGCGTGTCCGAACTGGTCGTAGCGGGCACGCTTTTCCTTGTCGGATAATACTTCAAAGGCTTCGTTGGCTTGTTTGAAATTTTCTTCGGCTTGTTCGTCATCCGGATTGCGGTCCGGATGGTTTTTCATGGCGATGCGTCGATAGGCCTTTTTGAGGTCGGCGTCCGAAGCGTCGCGGGAAACTCCCAGCACCTCATAGTAGTCGCGTGTTGCCATGATTGCCTCGTGCCGACTGCCGAACTGTCCGAATGGTAATGTACTGGCTCAATAAGCGCGAAACAAATCAAGTTACTTTGAATGTTACTTATCTTCCTTCGCTTCCTCTTTCGCCTCTGCTTTTGCCTCTTCTTTCGCTTCTTCCTTTACCTCTTCAAACTCCGCATCCACGGCTTCGTCTTTTGCGGCACCACCGGTGTCATCGCCAGCATCTGCTGCGCCCGCACCACCACCATCGCCACCAGCCGCACCAGCCTGTTGCGCCTGCTGTGCGATTTTCATAGAGAGACCGGCAGAAGCTTCAGACAAGATTTTGATTTTTACTTCTATCGCATCGGTGTCATCAGACTTCAACGCGGCCTCCACCTCTTCAATGGCCTTGTTGATGCTTTCCTTCTCTTCATCGCCAGCCAAATCATCGGCTTGTTCCAGCGTTTTCCTTGCGGCGTGTATCAGGCCGTCGGCGGTGTTGCGTACTTTCACCAAGCCTTCAAACTTTTCATCGTCGGCTGAATGCGCTTCGGCATCCTTAACCATCTTTTCAATCTCTTCATCCGACAAGCCGCTGGAAGCCTTGATTACGATGGATTGTTCCTTGCCTGTGGCCTTGTCTTTGGCGGACACATTGAGAATGCCGTTGGCATCAAGGTCAAACGACACTTCAATCTGCGGCATGCCACGCGGCGCCGGTGGAATGTCGGCCAGGTCAAAGCGGCCCAGGGATTTGTTTTGGGAGGCTTGCTTGCGTTCACCTTGCACCACATGAATGGTTACCGCGGTCTGATTGTCATCGGCGGTTGAGAACACCTGACTCTTTTTGGTAGGGATGGTGGTGTTCTTGTCGATTAGTGGGCTGGCCACGCCACCGAGAGTTTCAATGCCAAGGGTGAGCGGGGTCACATCCAGCAGCAGCACATCATTAACATCGCCCGCCAGCACCGCGGCCTGAATAGCTGCGCCTACGGCCACCGCTTCATCCGGGTTCACATCGCGGCGTGCTTCCTTGTTGAAAAAGTCGGCAACCTTTTGCTGCACCAGTGGCATACGGGTTTGACCGCCCACCAGAATTACATCTTCTATTTTTGCCACATCCAAATCGGCATCTTTCAGTGCAATCTTTACCGGGCCCAGCGTTTTTTCCACCAGATCTTCCACCAGTGATTCAAACTTGGCGCGGGTCAGTTTTTGCACCAGATGTTTCGGCCCGCTTGCATCGGCGGTGATGTAGGGCAGGTTCACTTCGGTTTGCTGGGCGGAAGACAATTCAATCTTGGCCTTCTCGGCTGCTTCTTTCAGGCGCTGCAAGGCGAGTGGGTCATTGTGCAAGTCCATACCGCTTTCTTTCTTGAACTCTTCGGCGAGATAGTCAATCAGACGCAAGTCAAAATCTTCGCCGCCGAGGAAGGTGTCGCCGTTGGTGGAAAGCACTTCAAAAGTGTGTTCGCCGTCGGTCTCGGCAATCTCTATGATGGAGATATCAAACGTGCCACCGCCCAGGTCATATACCGCAACGGTGCGGTCGCCGGTTTTCTTATCCATGCCGTAAGCCAGCGCAGCGGCGGTGGGTTCATTGATGATGCGTTTAACATCCAGCCCGGCGATGCGGCCGGCATCCTTGGTGGCCTGACGCTGGGAGTCATTAAAATAGGCCGGCACTGTTACCACCGCCTCTTTGATTTCTTCGCCAAGGTAGTCTTCCGCTGTTTTCTTCATCTTCATAAGAATCTGCGCAGAAATTTGCGGCGGCGACATTTTCTCACCATTCACTTCAACCCAGGCATCGCCGTTGTCTGCCTTGACAATTTTGTAGGGCACCATCTTGATGTCCTTCTGCACCACCTCATCATCAAACTGACGGCCAATTAGCCGCTTGATAGCGAACAAGGTGCTGTTAGGATTGGTTACCGACTGACGCTTGGCCGGCTGGCCAACAAGCGTTTCTCCTTCGTCGCTATACGCAATGATGGAGGGCGTAGTGCGATCGCCTTCTGCATTCTCAATCACTTTAGGCTTGCCCGCGTCCATAATAGCCACGCAGGAGTTGGTGGTGCCCAGGTCTATCCCAATAATTTTAGCCATTTTTCTCTACCTCGACCCGTCGGGTCTTTTCATCTCTTTGTGTCTCTTTATGTGTGTCGTGTGGTCTGTGGTCTGTAGTATGCGGTCTGTTGGTCTGTGGTCTGTGGTCTGCGGTCTGCGGTCTGTGCGGTGCATACGACAACCCGCATGCTCCGTGCGCTGCGCCACTCGCGCTTCCCGTATGTTCTGTATATTGGCCCTGTTCGGCCTGTTTTCAAGTCTCAATTATTTCCCCGACTCCGCCTGTTCATCTGCCTGAAAACTGTTACCCAAAAATCACCATCTGGAAGTTGCTACCTGCAAACTATCATTTAGAAACCATCACCATTGCCGGGCGAATGACTCGACCATGCAAGGTGTAACCCTTCTGCATTACCGCAACAACTGTGTTTGGTTCCACCTCCGGATGTTCCTGAGTTGCCATAGCCTGATGCAAACGAGGATCAAACGGCTCCCCATGAGGATCAACAACTTCCACATCAATTTTCTTGAAACACTCCATAAAACTTTTCAAGGTAAGATTAACACCCTCATGAATAGCCTTAACAGTTTCATCCTCACTATCACTGGCCGCTTCCAACGCACGCTCCAAATTATCCACCACGCCAAGCAGTTCACTAACCAGCCCTTCCTGACCATACTTGTGCGCCTTTTCAACATCCTGCTCCGTGCGCCGCCGCAAATTCTGCATCTCCGCCTGAACACGCAACAAATCATTCTGTGCATGAGCAAGTTCGTCCCGCGCTTGCTCCAGCAGCGCCGCCAACCCTGCATCATCCGCACCGGACTGCCCACCGAATTCTGTATCAGGTTCTGCGACACCCGCACCGGACTGCCCACCGAATTCTGTATCAGGCTCTGCGACACCCGCACCGGACTGCTCGCCAGACTCTGTGTCAAGCTCTATGTCAGGCTTGTCATCGGACCCACTGTCGGGCTTACCTTCGCCTTTAGTTCGTTTAATCATTGACCTGCTCACACTCATCTCCAAGCAGCACTATATGGGGGCATCGGAAGAATATTCAAGGCATATCCTGACTCAGTGCACACAAGAAAAATCATAAAGGACTAGCCATTTTACATGAGGGCTGGGGCGGGGCAGAGGCGGGGTAGCGCAGTGCCGTACCGTGCAGTGGCAGGACAGCCACTGCCGAGCCTACAGGGATGTATTCATGGCGTGTGCGGCACTGCGCTACCCCGCCTCTGCCCCGCCCCAGCCCGGACTCAAAAAAGACTACGTACGTAGCAGTT
Organism: Pseudohongiellaceae bacterium; assembly: GCA_051008235.1. Taxonomy (GTDB): domain Bacteria; phylum Pseudomonadota; class Gammaproteobacteria; order Pseudomonadales; family Pseudohongiellaceae; genus UBA9145. The sequence goes on from JBPCXV010000130.1 coordinate 16,760, forward strand.
CCCAAAATCTGATATATACTTGAACTTATATGCACCCTCACTTTCCGCCATGCTAAATTCACTCGCCATCAGAAACTACGCCACAGTCGCCGCTCTTGATATGGAGTTCAAGCCGGGGATGTCGGCCATCACCGGTGAGACCGGTGCCGGGAAGTCCATCATCCTGGGAGCGCTGGGGCTGACGCTTGGCGACCGGGCGGACAAGACGGTGATTCGGGGGCAGGCCGGCAAGGCTGAGATTAGTGCCGAGTTTGATACCCAGGCCATTGGCGCTGCTTGCCGCTGGCTTGAATCCCGCGACCTGACTAATCCCGACCAGCCCGGGCTGTGTATTTTGCGCCGGGTCATTCACGATGACAGGCACGGCGACGGGCGCTCCAGAGCGTATATCAATGGTAGCCCGGTTACTCTTGCCAATATGAAAGAGTTGGGGGAGATGTTGCTGGATATTCACAGCCAGCATGAGCATCAATCCTTGTTGCGCCGGGCCACCCACTTGCGCTTGCTTGATGAGTTTGGCGTGGATAAAAAGTTGGCGGCTGAACTGCACAGTCGCTGGCAGGCGTGGCATGATAATTATCGCCAGCTGGAACAGTTGCGGCAGCGTAATGAGGATGACTCGGCGGAGGTGCAGTTGCTGGCATATCAGTTGCGCGAGTTGGATGAGTTGGCGCTGGGCGAGGACGAGGTGGCGGCGCTGAATACTGAATTTAAACGTTTGAATAATGCTGATGAGTTAGTCTCGTCAGTGCAGGGCGCGCTGGCGCTGGCTGATGCGGGGGTTACGGGTGTTGCGGGTGTTACGAGAGTTACGAGAGGTGCGGGAAGTGGCGACAGCGCAGGAGATGGAAGCAGTGCGAGCGGCGAGACCGGCTTGCAGTCTTTGCTGCATCAGTGTCAAACCCTGTTGCGCGACAATGCCGCCAATGATTCTCGCATCGCCAGCATAGTCAAACTGCTTGAGAATGCCGATGTGCAATTAACCGAAGCGATTGCGGAGATGCGTCAGTTTGCCGATGGCTTTGAGGCTGACCCGGCACGGCTTGACGAAGTAAATGCGCGGCTGGGGCAAATTCATACGCTGGCCCGCAAGCACCGGGTGACTGCGGACAAACTGGGAGAGTTAACCGCCGAGTTACGCGGACGGCTGGATGCGATAGAACACAGCGATGAGAAGTTGGCGGAACTGGAACGGCAGGATGAGGAACTCACAGCCGCTTATCAAAAAACTGCGGCGCAGGTGAGTGAGGCGCGAAGCAAGGCGGCGCGGCAGCTGGCGCAACAGGTGAACAAGCGGCTGGCGGAGTTGGGCATGGCGAATGCGGCGCTGGAAGTGAGCCTGACACCGAACGGAGGCGAACAGCCACAGGCTCAGGGTCTGGAGAGTGCCGAGTTGCTGGTTACTACCAATCCCGGCCAGCCGCCCAAGCCGCTGATTAAAATTGCTTCGGGGGGTGAGTTGTCGCGTATCAGTTTGGCTATACAGGTGATTACCGCGCAAACTTCGCAAACGCCTTCGCTGGTGTTTGATGAAGTGGATGTGGGTATCGGTGGCGGGGTGGCGAAGGTGGTGGGTGAACTGTTGCACAAGCTGGGTGAGAAAACGCAAATTCTTTGTGTGACCCATCAGCCGCAAGTGGCCAGTCAGGCGCGGCAACATTTGGTGGTGAGCAAGGAGACTTCCCGCGACGAGGCGCTTACGCGGATTGTTGAGTTATCCGAGGCGGAGAAGGTTCAGGAGGTGGCACGAATGTTGGGCGGCGATGAGATGAGCGATGAATCACTTGCTCACGCCGAGCAGATGGTAGCCGGGGGCTGACAGGCATTTATCGCAGGCAACTCAGGAGTTCTGTTACTGACATTTGATGCCGGGAATGTCTGCCACAAACAACTTACGAATCCTGTTTCTGGCAGTTTTTGCAAAGGCCGTAAAGATAAAGGCTGTGGTCGGTAATCCGGAAGCCATGCTGCTTGGCAATTTTTTCCTGTTGCTCTTCAATAACCGCATCAAAGAACTCTTCCACAACGCCGCACTTGGTGCAGACGATATGGTCATGATGGTCCACCGAAGTTAATTCAAACACCGACAGGCCACCTTCAAAGTGGTGGCGCATTACCAGGCCGGCCGCTTCAAACTGGGTTAGCACGCGATAGATGGTGGCCAGACCCACATCTTCCTCCGCCTCAAGCAGCAGCTTGTAAATATCCTCGGCGCTGAGATGTTTGGTCTCGGAGCTTTCCAGAATCTGAAGGATTTTTACCCTGGGGTGAGTAACCTTCAATCCGGCCTTACGCAATTCCTGATTTTCTGTGCCCATTTTACCCTGCCTCCGCGCTGTTTCCGCGCTATTCTTACACTATTCACACTACACTTCGCACCACTTCCGCCTTTCCGCGCGCCCTGCTACGGGCTGTGTCGGTTGCGGTCTGTTCAATTTGTGGGGTATTATGCCCGCTTATGGGTCGGGTGGCAAAGAGATAGTGACAAAGAGGTAATAGTGCGTGTTTTGTATATTCCGTGTGTTGCGAGTATTGCGTATGTTGAGAGTGTTGTGTGCGTTGCGTAGTTTGGCATTGGCTGTTGGCGCGAGCCTGCTGGTAGCTTGTGGCGGCATACAGTTTCCCGGGGTGTACAAAATATCCATTCCCCAGGGCAACATTATCACGCAGAATATGGTGAATCAGTTACAAATGGGTATGACGAAGCGGCAAGTGATATTTGTGATGGGCACTCCGCTGATTCGCGACCCGTTTCATCAGAATCGTTGGGACTACTTATACAGTTTCCAGCCGGGTGGCGGTACACGCGGTCAGGAAAAGGTAACGGTGTTTTTTGAGGATGACAAACTGGCGCGCATTGAGGGCGATTACACGCCCGCCGAAACGGCTGAGCGATTGCCAGCCCCGCCACCGGATGAAGAATTGCCTCCGCTACCGGAAGAAGCACTGGCCTTGCCGCGAGATGATGCGCTGACTACGCCGCCGGATGAAACACTGACTTCACCGGAGAGTGAAGCACAAACTACGCCACCGGGTGTGGTGCCGGCTCCGCCAGCGGATGAAACACTAACTTCACCGGAGAGTGAGGCGCAAACTACGCTGCCGGGTGTGGTACCGGCTCCGCCGGCGGATGAAACACTAACTTCACCGGCGAATGAGACACGAACTCCATCACTGAATGAATTACTGGCTCTACCACCGGATGAAGAACCAGCTCCGCCATCAAACGAAGAACTGACTTCGCCATCAGATGAAGAACCAGTCCCGCCGCCAGATGAAGTGCAAACCCCGCCGCCCGACCGCTAGTACTCCAATCGCAAACCCAAAATAACACCACGACCAAGTTCCGGAGCGTAGTTCTTCAGGAAAGATGTGTGTGTGCGCACCTCTTCATCCAGCAGGTTGTCACCGCGGATAAAGAGTTTCATTCTATAGTCGCTTGACACAGGCAAGTGATAATCGGCATATAGCGAAATCAGAGTATAGCCATCCGTTTCCAGTTCCAGTTCGGCCGTGTCGTCCTGTTTGCCGGTGCGGGCAATATGGAAATGAGTACTCCAGTTGTTACCAAACCAGCGCAACTCCATTCCCATTTTGACCGGGGGAATTCGCGGTACGTTTCTGCTTTCAGTGCCGCTTGCATCAAAACGCGCACGCACATAGTCGCCAACCAGCAATAGTTCCAGCCCACTGTTGTTCCAGTCCGCAATCGGTATTAACAGTTCCGCCTCAATTCCAGTGAACACCGCATTGCGAGCCTGATAGACGGCACTGGCTTCGTCAGCGCCATACAGATCGCTGTTGAGGTTAAGCCAGATGAAGTCATCAATGGTGTTGTAATAAGCGTTGACTTCACTGGCAAGCAGTCGGCTTTGCGTGCGCCAGCCGAACTCAATGTTGTTGGAGGTCTCGGCACCCAGTTCAGGATTGCCAACTTCCAGCAGGCCGGTTGCCGCATGCAGAACCAGTGCTTCGTGGTCGGCCGTCGGCGCACAGCTTGTGGCATCCACATTGGAATACAGTTCTTCAACAGTGGGCGCACGCTGCGAGCGGGCCACGCCAGCTACCAGACTTGATGTGTCGGATAAGTCCAGAATCACGCTACCACTGACACTGCTTACAGTTTCACTGCTCCCGCAACGGCCATCCGGGTCAACCTCGTTACGCTCAAGGCGAACACCCAGTTCGCCGGTCCAGCCGCTACCAACGAAGCGTTCAACCCCGAACAGGCCAACGGAAGTTATGTTTGAACGGGGTATGAATGCTTCCTCGCCGCTGGCGCTGAACTCTGTGTCAGAAAACTGCATGCCCCAAACACCTTCCCAGGCGCTGGTTGTTGCCCTGTTCAGGGTTATTCTGCTTTCAAGCCCTTCGTTTCTGTAAGTTGTTCCGATTTCGGATTCGCCGGAATGGAAAGTTTCAACTTCATCGTGCTGGTAATCGGTGAAACCTACTGCGGCGGTTAATGACTCAACCCAGCTATTGTCAAAATTCAGCATGCCCTTGATGTCGTAGCGGCGCTGTTCCATATTTACGCGCACGAATTCCAGTTCTTCTTCCTCGTGAGGGTCGCCCGAAGCATCCGGGTCTTCCATGTCCTCGTCGTGCTCTTCATGCTCGTGGCTGTGAGCACCGGCGGGCAGGCCATATTCAAAATTGATTTCATTCGCTGAGAAGCCGATGAAGCCGCGAGGGCCAACCCAGGACAGGCCGAGTGTGCCGCCGTTACCCTTGCCGTTTGAATTGCCGATGTGGCCGTAGCTGTTTTCAACTTCTTCGTGTTCTTCTTCCTCGTGACCATCTTCTTCGTGTGCGGATTCTCCCAACTCCTCAAGTGTTTCCAGTGCTACTTCATCAATGGCGTATCCCGGCACTTTCACATTGCCATTGTTGCGCTGGAATGCGTCCAGATGAAATCCAACCGTGCCCGCTGAGCCGTTCAGTCGCAGCACTGTTTTATCCTCATTGCTCGCCGTATTGTGTTGCTGCTCCAGAAGAAAATCGGTCCGTTCAAGCAGTCGTTCCGGAATGCGATTGTCAATGACATTGACCACACCACCGACGGCACCACTGCCATAAAGTAATGTTGCCGGCCCGCGGATGACTTCAAGGCGGTTGGCGAGTGAGGCCTCAACGCCGTTGGCATGGTCGGCGCTTACATTTGAGGCATCGCTTACTCCGACACCGTTTTGCAGAATGCTTACCCGGTTACCGGTCTGGCCGCGAATGACCGGGTGGCCTACCCCGACACCAAATGAGGCATTGGCAATGCCGGCTTCATTGCGTAGCGTATCGCCGAGGCTGTTGCTTACTTTTTCGCGCAACTCTTCACCGGAGAGAATGGTTACGGGCAGGGCTGTTTCCGCTTCTGACTGCTGAAACGGTGCGGTGATTACAACTTCGTGCAGTATTGTTGCGTGGGATTGCTCTTGTTCTTCTGCTTGCCCTGCCACGTGTGTAGCGGGCAGGATCAGCAACACGGCGGCTAGCAGCAACGGGTTGGGCTGTTTGTTGGCTCTGATGGTTTGATGGATACACATATTTTCACCTGTTTTCATCTGTGCGTTAGGACATCATGACATTACGATACACTGTGGTGCACTGTAATAAACTTTTCCAGCGCCGCCAATCCTATCACATCGTGGGCTACAAGGTAAATATCCTGGCGGGGGATGTGACCCAGCGTCTCGTTGAGGGTGTGGAGATGCCGTTCTTCCTGGGCATGGCGCTCGGTGAGGAAATCGCCGCTGTTGGCTGGCACGCGCTTGTTGACAATTAGTGCGCCTACGCTTACGGCGGCGTGATTGAGTTGTTGGTATAGTTCAAGGGTTTCCAGCACTGGCAGGCGTTCGGCTGTTAGCACGATGATGAACGAAGTTAGTTCGGGGTTGGTTAACCTGTCGCGCATTAGTGTGAAGCGGCGGCGGCGGCGCAGCAAAATTTGGCGAATGCGGCTTTCCTTGCTGCTGTTCTGGCCTTTGCCGAAGAACTTGTCATCCATGCTGTTGTCGCGGCCCAGTTCGCGGACGAAGCGGGCGAAGCGGTCGGCCTTGTTGCGGCGTTTGATTAAACCTTCGGTCCAGGCTGTCATCATTTCGGGTAATGCCATCAGACGAGTGGTGTGGCCGGAGGGTGCGGTGTCAAAAATGATGTGGTCGTATTGTGTCATGCCTTCCTCTATTACTATGGCCATCTTTTCCAGCATTGCCGCTTCCTGCATTCCGGGCGCGTCTCGAGACAGGGCGATGTGTTTGTCAATTTCAGTGTGCTGGGCTACCGGCATGAGTTGGTGTAGTGCGGCGGAGACTTCTTGCAGATGTAGTTGCACTACTTTGGCCGGGTCCAGTTCCAGGCCGTCCAGACCGGCGGCGAGCCTGACCGGTTCGGCGCCAATCTCGCGTTCAAACAAATGCCCCAGGTTGTGGGCCGGGTCGGTGGAGACCAGTAGCACACTGCGGCCTGCGTTGGCCAATGCCAGAGCGGTGGCGGCGGACACGGTGGTTTTGCCAACGCCGCCCTTGCCGCCGAAGAAGAGTATTTTTTTGGATTCGGCCAGGGCCGACAGATTGTTGTCGCTGGTTTTCATTGTTAGCAACAGCTGATGTGGTCAAGGGGTGAGCGTTCCATGCCCATTCGCTTGTGCCATTCGTGGAAACGGTCATACACCAGTGGCAGCAGTTCCAGTGTGTAGAATGCGGTGGGATTGGGAATGCCCAGGCTTTCGGCGAACACCAGCATCATGAACAGATCTTCCTCGTCGCGTTGGGCGCGGGCGAAAGAACGTCGGTAAGAGGTTACATAATAGTCGTGCAGCCCTTGCTCAACTGTTTGTAGCAGCCGCCGCAATCGCGACTTGTTTTGGCTATTGGTGGTGGGTTGTCTGGACATGATTGAGGAGCCTTTGGATAAGTGATAGCCGCGATTTGTTCCGATTGCCGATGATGGCTTGTCCAAGCATATCAGCCCTTGCCTGTGCTACGTTGTCGTCTGGCTTCCTTGGGGTTAATGAGTAGCGGGCGATAAATCTCTACCCGGTCTCCCGCCTTTAGCACATACTGGTCCGGTGTCGGCTTGCCCTTGCCGTTCAGGGGAGTGGAAAAGATGCCCATCGGGCTGCTTTCCAGGTCAAGCCCGGCAAAGGTTTGGGTGATGCCCGACTGTCGCGCCGCTTCCAGCGCAGTGGTGCCTGCCGGCACATATAGCGGGATGATGAGCTGCTCATCCTGGTCGGCGTATGCCACCTCTACCTCTATTTTTGCCTCTGTTTCCATCTATATTCTCACCTCTATTTCCACTGCAATCATCTTGCTACTCTGTTCGTTATCCGTCATCGTTTCGCCTGTTGTTTTAACCATAAACTTCTTTGGCACGTTTTACCAGTGAGTCAACCAGAGCATTGGCGGAGCTGGTGAGCATATTACCGGCGGCAAGGTTCAGAATTTTTGAGGTGAGCTTAAACTCCATATTGAGTGTTACCTTGCAGGCGGCCTCGTTCAGCGGGAGAAACTCCCAGTGGGCATTGAACTTTGAGAAATCGCCTTCCACCAGTTGCATGATGATTTTGTCGGGGCGTTGCAGCTGGTTGCGGGTGGTAACGCGCAGGGTGATTCCGGAACCCGACAGGCACAGTTCGCCAACTACCTCCCCGTCTTTCCGGCTGATGACTTTTGCTTCCTTGCAACCCTGCATGAACTTCGGGTAGGCCTCAATGTCGTTAATCAGATCAAACATCTGTTCGTCCGAATATTCGACAAGCACGCTGCGTTGAATGGTGGCCATTATGTTTGCCCTGGCTTTCGGTGGTCACTACCCGGCACTTGACACCGGCAAACAAAAGCACTGCGTTGCATGGCAGCTCTTAAGCGAAATAAATCTGCCTTACCGTGCTGATGAATACCAGCAGAATCACCGCGGGGATGATGGTTCCCAATGCGAAGTTCAGATATTTTTCAAGCAGGGAACCGCTGTGGTTTTTGTCGCCAGTGGCGAGTTCTGTTCTTAATCCGTGCATCTTCCAGCGATAGGCGCAATAGATGCACACTGTGAAACCAACGAACGGCAGGATGGTTTCGTAAAATACATCGGAAACCAAATCAAAGAATGACTTGCCGGCGCCACCATAGTTGATGAAGTTGGTGAAGAAATCTGAAATGCCCAGCGACATGGTGGCGGGGATAACGAAAATGGCCAGTAGCGTGGCCTGTAGCAGCACGGCTTTGAAGCGGCTGAGGCCGAGTTCGTCAATCCAGCAGGCGATGGGGATTTCCAGAATTGATACCAGTGAAGTTAGCGCGGCGAAGAATACCAGGGTGAAGAATACGGTTGCTACGAAACTGGCACCGGCATAGCCAATCACATCCTGCATGGAAAGGAATATCTGTGGCAGGAAGTTGAAGATGAGGCTAACGCTGCTGGTGGAAAGATCGTCGGTGTTGATGTTCGGGTCAAACACAAAAATGGCGGGCAAAATTAGCAGGCCGGCGAAGAAGGCGAGACCTGTGTCGGCCACCGCCACCAGACGGGCGGATTTGGGGATGCTGTCCTGGCGGGAAAAATAGGAACCGTAGGTGATGAGGATGCCCATGCCCAGTGATAGTGAGAAGAAGGCATGGCTGAGTGCGCCGTTTATTACCGGCCAATCTATGCGGCTGAAATCCGGCACCAGATAGTAGCGCACACCGACCATGGCGTTATCCAGTGTTAGCACGAATATTACCAGCGAGATTAGCATTACCACCAGCGTGGGCATTAGCAGGCGGGCGAGTCGCTCAATGCCGCCTCTGACACCGCCGAGCAGGATGAAGAAAACCAGCGCCAGCAGGCCGGCCAGATAGGCGAACAGGGAGCGTTGGGACACGGCTTCGCCGAAATAGTCAGCTTGCGACATCATTGCCAGATTGCCGGACGCCGCTTCTTTGATATACACCACCAGCCAGACAGTGATTACGGCGTAAAACACGGCAATCATGAATGGGGTGAGAACTGCCAGCATACCGGCCAGGCGCCACAGCAGGCCACCGCCGGGAATTGCGGAAAAGGCACCCACCGGGTTGCGGTTGGTGTTTCTGCCCATGGCTATCTCGGCCATCATTACCGGATAGCAGATGAAGGCTACGAAAATTAAATAAACGAAGAGGAAAGCGGCGCCGCCGTTTTGAGATGCCTTGACCGGGAAGGCAACCAGATTTCCCAAACCGACAGCCGAACCGGCGGCGGCAAGAATGAAACCCAGCCGGGAACTGAATTGGCCGCGGTCAACGGACATTGGCCTTCCTTGTGGTGTGTTTTGTGGTGCGTTGGGTGTTGCTTCGCTTGTTGTTTCGTTCATTGTTTTGCTCGTTGCTGTTGTAGTTACGTATTCTGTTGCGTATTTCGTTACATGTTCTGTTGTGTGCGCTGCTACCTGTGTTATCAGGTTGCTATTATCGGGAGCGATGCCCGGATGAGGCTGGAATTGTACCAGAGTCCTTCACAATATCAACCATGGCAAGGTCAATCTTTCTCGCCTCAATATCCACCCGCACCACTTTAACATTAACCGTATCACCCATGCCATAAACCTGGCCGCGGCGTTCACCCTTGAGGATGTGATGCACCGAATCAAAATGATAATAGTCATTACTTAACTCGGTAACATGAACCAGTCCTTCTATGTAGATATCGGTAAGTTCCACAAATAAGCCAAAGTTGGTGACGGCGGTTACCGTGCCGGTATATTCATCGCCGACCTTGTCTTTCATGTATTCACATTTCAGCCAGTCTTGCACTTGATAACCGGCTGCGTCGGCGCGGCGTTCGGTCATGGAACAGTGGGTGCCGAGTTTGGCCAGCTCAGCGGACGGGTAGGGATAGATTTTGTCTTTGGCAAGTTTCGCCGCTTGTGGGTGTTGCACCAGATGGCTGTTTTGTTTGTTGCGTATCAGATAGCGGATGGCGCGGTGCACCAGCAAGTCGGGATAGCGGCGGATGGGCGAGGTGAAGTGGGCATAAGCCGGGAAGCCCAGGCCGAAGTGGCCGACATTGTCGGGTCGGTAAACCGCCTGCATCATGGAGCGGATGAGCATGGTGTGCAGCAGTTGCCGGTCGGGGCGGTCGGCGATTGCTGCCATGAGTTTGGCGTAACTGCTGATGTCGGGGTTGGCGCCGCCGGACAGGAACAGCCCCTTGCCGCCAAGGTATTCCCGCAGGTCTTCCAGCTTGTCGGGGTTGGGGCCTTCGTGAATGCGATACAGGGCGGGCAGTTTCAGTTCTTCAAACAGACGGGCGGCGCAGATATTGGCGCACAGCATGCACTCTTCAATCAGACGATGGGCGTCGTTGCGAACTACGGGAATTATTTCACGAATCTTGCGCTTGTTGCCGAATACGATGCGGGTTTCCACCGTGTCAAAATCCAGCGCACCGGCGCGTCGCCGTGCCTGGTTCAGCAGGCTGTAAGTTTCGTGCAGGTTATCAAGATGTTCAAGCAGTGGTTCGTAACGTTTTCTGATTTTGTGTCTGAGCCGTCTGCCAGTGGCGTTGACTGGTGGTTGCACCATATCGGCCACCTCGTTGTAGCTGAGGCGGGCGTGGGAATGGATGACTGCTTCATAAAATCTGAAATCCTTGATGTTGCCGTCGGCGCTGAGGTCAATTTCCGCCACCAGGGTGAGGCGGTCTTCATTGGGTCGCAGGGAACACAGCCCGTTGGAAAGCTGTTCCGGTAACATGGGCACCACATGGCCGGGAAAGTAAACTGAGGTGCCGCGCCTTTCTGCTTCTTCATCCAGCGCCTTGCCGGGTCTGACATAGTGCGACACATCGGCGATGGCAACGAAAAGGGTGAAGCCGCTTTGTTCCCGGCGGACATAAACTGCATCATCAAAATCTTTGGCATCTTCGCCGTCTATGGTTACGAAGGGAATTTGTCGCAGGTCCGTCCGTCCGTTCAGTTCGTGTTTGTTTACGGCATCGGGCAGTTGCGCGGTTTCCTGCTTTACCGGCTTGGGGAACTCGTGGGGTATCTCATGGTGGCGCAGGGCGATTTCTATTTCAACGCCGGGGGTGCCGATGTCACCAAGCACTTCGGTGATACGGGCGGCGGCCTTGTTGCGAGGTTTGGGGTAGTGCGTGATTTCAGCCACCACGAACTGGCCGTCGGTGGCATTGGCTGACTCGCCTTTGGGGATGATTATTTCGTGATTGATGCGTTTGCTGTCCGGCACCAGCAGGCCGAAGTTTGATTCCTTATAATAGCGTCCGACTATTTCGCGGTGGCGGCGTTGCAGGATTTCTACAACCGTGCCTGCTTTGCGCTCTTTGCGCTCCGTGCCTCTCTTGCGTTCCATGCCCTTGCGCTCCATGCGACCTGTGCGTCCCCGGTAAGCTGTTCGCTGCTGGTCAGATGTGGCGGATGCGCGAGCCAGCACGATGTCGCCATCAAACAGGCTTTCCATTTCACGGGAGCTCAGATACAAGTCTTCACCGCCATCTTCCGGTATGAAAAACCCGCTGCCGTCCCTGTTGCCTTGCACTCTTCCCTTTGCCTGTCCTTCCATGAGGCCTGTGGAGTCTTTTGATTTGCTTGTTTTGGCTGGCTTGCCTGACTTCTTGCCTGACTTGGCTGTTTTGCCTGTTTTGCTTGATTTGCGGGATTTTGACATGGCGCGAGTATATTGGCACACGGCCTGTTATGCAACCGCTGATTGAACCGGCCTGGCCTGTTGTGCTAGACTTGCTGGCGCAAACGGGGGCGATTCGGATTCGACGCCGGTATCAACTCCTTTGATGCATGTCGAGAGGGTAATGACTCTCGTGAATCAATCATTACAACCCTATAGTTGCCAACGACGACAACTACGCTCTGGCCGCTTAATATAGCAGCCAGCGATTGCCACCGGGATGCCCGTAAACTGGTGTTTAGCAATCGTCATATAGAACGGGCCCGCAGTGTGGTGTGTCTGGCATCACGCTGTTAAATTTTCCAGACTCGCCCAAATTCACCCTGCCCGTCGGGTAGATCAGGGCTAACTCAATAGACGACGCTAAACATGTAGATTCAAAGGCTGCGAACTGACGGACGGGGGTTCAACTCCCCCCGCCTCCACCATATTAAATGTTAAGCAAAGTTGTTGCGTATGTTGTTACGTACATTGTTGCGTGAGTCATTACTTACATTGTCACTGGCATTGTTACCAGCATTGCTACTAGCGCCCGCTATCGTGTCGGCGCATAACATTCCTTCCCGTGTAACCGTTCATGGATTCATCCAACCCCAGGGCGATGAGTTGACGGTGCTGTTACGCGTGCCAATGGATGCCTTTGGTGAAATCAGCTTCCCCCTGCGCGGGCCGGGGTATTTGCAATTTGCCGAGGCAGAGTTTGCCTTGCGTGATGCGGCTCAGGTTTATATTACTGAATCTATCTACTTTTATGAGAACGGCGAGGAGCTTGTTGAGAAACGGCTTGAAGCAGTTCGGGTTTCGCTGCCGTCCGACCGTTCCTTTACCGGGTTTGATAGTGCATTGGCAAATGTGCTGAGCCCGCCTCTTGACGACAGCACTAACCTGTTCTGGCGGCAGGGCATGCTGGATGTACTGGTTACCTACCCCATCGGGTCTGAAGATTCGGACTTTGCGGTGGACCCGTTATTGGGCACACTGGCGAGTGAAACTACCACCGTGTTGCGCTTCCTTGTGCCAAACTCGGGCGGCGCCGAACGGGCTTTTAATTTTATTGGCGACCCCGGGCTGGTGGAACTGGACCCGCGCTGGCATCAGGCGATATTGCGTTTTATTGACATGGGGTTTGTGCATATTCTGCAAGGCTTTGATCATTTGCTGTTTTTGTTTTGTCTGGTTATTCCCCTGCGTAGTTTGCGCAGATTAATACCTGTGGTTACTTCGTTCACCATTGCCCATTCAATTACGCTCATCGGTTCGGCGTTCGGGGTGGTGCCGGGGGTGCTCTGGTTCCCGCCATTGATTGAGGTGCTCATTGCCTTGTCTATCGTATATATGGCGTTTGAAAATATTGTCGGGGTGAAGCTGGAATATCGCTGGCTGGTGACATTTGGTTTTGGGCTGGTGCACGGCTTCGGGTTTTCTTTTCTGTTTAGTGATACCTTGCAATTTGCCGGTGGGCATCTGTTCTCTTCGTTGCTGGCGTTTAATGTGGGGGTGGAGTTGGGGCAGCTGTTGATTCTGGCACTGGTTATTCCCTTGCTTGTCAGCTTGTTCCGTTTGGTGAATGAGCGTGTTGGCGTTATTCTGTTGTCAGCTTTGGTGGCTCACAGTGCCTGGCACTGGATGCTGGAGCGCGGTGCCACATTGAGTGAATACAGTTTCAGTATGCCCATTGTGGATGGGCTGTTCTGGGCGGCCCTGATGCGATGGGTTATGATGCTCATTATTATTGGTCTGGCGTTATGGGGTATGATTGAGTTGTTTCGGCGTTTTTCGCTGATTGGCAAGGCGGGGGTTGCCTCCCGGCCCGTTTCTCCCTCTGGGGGGGGCGCGTAAATTCGGCTATAATGCTCAGACCTGTTTATGAGGTGCGAGCATAAATCTGAATGGCACACTACGCCACTACGCCACTACGCCACTACAGCAAACTATGTAGCGACATGCAGCAACAAGTAACGTAACAAATAACGTAACACCCAAGTAACCGATGGAGGAACATCATAATGAGTAAGCTGAAAAGAATTATTAGTAACGGCAACATGAACAACGATGCGAACAGCATCGCAGACAACATCGCGGGCAACAATCTGTCGCGGCGCGATTTTAATCGCCTGGGTGCGGCGGCGCTGGCTGCCACGGCGCTCGGTGGTAGTAGCAAGTTGGCTTCGGCTCAACAACCGCAGAGTGAACTGGAATCGGAATATCTGATGGAGTTGCTGCTGGATGGCGGTACGCGGATTGATGCCGGGCATACCAGCATCGCCCCGCTGGAAGGTGGCAGTTTCTCCGGCCCGCGCCTGCGTGGCACGGTGATGCCGGGGGGTGCTGACTGGATTACCCAGGTGAGTGGTCATAGTAGCCTGGATGTGCGCATCACTTTGTTGACTGACGATGATGCTTATATCTACATGACTTACCGGGGCATGGTTGTGCCCGGCGACAGTGGTTTGTACTGGCGGATAACGCCGCTGTTCAACACCGCCGCGGAGCAATATGACTGGCTTAATCACATTGTGTGCGTCGGTAAAAATAAACAAGTCGCCGGCAAGATTGCTTACGATATTTGGCAGATTTTATAGGGCGGCGGCAACAAAGGGAGGCGAGGGGCGGTTCTCAGCCCTCGCCGCCATGCTTGCGTAGTTCTCGCTTCCCTGCCTAGTCCGTGCCATCCTGCTCAACATATTTCCAGGACATCGCACCAAAGAACATCTCATCCCAGGATTGCTGACCCCAGGGCACGGAGCGTTCCGGGTCCGGGTTGGCGAGGTTCTGGTTTGAGTTATCAAACGCGCCCACTGCGGTGATGACGGTGCCGGCAGGTATGAACTTGGGCTCAACGAAAGTGTAAGCCAGTTGCCAGTTGTAACCGTAGTTGGCGATGTTGATTAGTTCTTCGCGGTTGCCATCGGGGTAGTCGGCATAGAAGCGCATATACTTGCCGCGGAAGTGCATGTGTGGCGTGAAGCTGTGCATGTGAGCATCGCGGCTTATGGTAACAGTGGCTGACTGCTCAAAGCTCGGGTCGCCGGGCGGGATGTTAGTCCAAGTGGACGGGAAGATGCAGGCGCAGGCACCGGACATTCTTTCTTCCGGCACTTCGCCATCCTCATAGAACCACAAACCAATTTCGCTGGCATCAACAGTTTCGCGGCCGTTGGTGGTGTAGTGCAGTTGCAGGTTCAGCACCGAGCCTTTCTTGAGCAGGCCGCCGGTGTTGGGCGGTTCCATGCGCGGTTCGGCACCGGGAATGTAGGCGGTGATGTTGGCCTGGTCCGGCTTGCCGCTGCCGAGGAATCCGCGGCGGCGTGTTTCGCCCGGCTCAACCAGCGCGTTCAGGGTGTGATGCAACACGGTGCGGTCGCCGGCTACATATTGGCTGGCTCGCACCCACTTGTCTTCATCAATATCAATGGGCACTGATACTTGAATGTAATCCAGCACGCCGGAGGGTGGAATTTCCTGTTCCGGCACCTTGATGATGTAATCGGGTTCGCCGAAAGCCCATTTGCTTTCCGGCCAGCTTAGTTCGGCCAGCGGGTCGCTGTCGCCATCTTTGGGCGAGCCAGATGCAATCCAGTGTATTAGTTGTTGCACTTCCGAATCTTCCAGCAACATATCGTTGATGAACTCGCCCACATGAGAATCAATTTGGCCGGGCGGCATACGCTTGGTCATCAACACTTCGCGAATCATTGGCGACCAGCCCTTAATCATAGTGTGGCTGTTCATGGCAAACGGCGCAATGCCTCCTTCGCGGTGGCAGCTGGCACAGTTTTCGGCAATGATTGGGGCAATGTCGTCGGTGTAGGACGGCGGGTTGGACGCGTGGGCGGCGGCTATGGGATAGGACACCGACGAGCCGGATGTGGCGATTACCGGTTCGGCAATCTCATCGCCGTTCAGGATGGCCTGAATGGCGGTTTCGCTGGCATCAACCGGGCCGCGGAACTCCACCTCAAGGTTGGCGGGGTTGAACAACAGCACTTCGCCGATTTTGCTGATGTTCAGCGCCAGGGAGATTATGCGCGCATCATCCATCAGCACCGGGATTTCCACCCCGTAGTCGGCCACTTCAGCCTTCACCGCATCGCGGTTGAGGCGACCCATGGGGTTAATCATCATGAACTTGATGCCCTCGCTGGCATACTCCGCTTTCAGGGCATCAAACTCGGCGACCCGGGCGGCCATGTCGCGACCATCGTTGGCCTGCACCAGCAGGGCTATGGCAGCGTGGTTGTCGTACCAGCTCATGTTGTGGAAATAGCCATCCTGATCCAGCAACGAGAAATCGCCGACGCGCGCCTCTTCCCCGGCAAGTTCCGGCCAAGCCGGAGCACCTTCCGCAAGACGCTTCTCAACCCTGTCCTTAATGAGTTCGGTGGTGGCCTCGGCAGCCTGCAAAGCTTGGGTGGCTGGAACAATCCGCGGCACCTGCACCCCCCGCGCGCCTTGCGCTCCGGCCACGGCGGGCAACAGAGCAAGAGCCAGTGCGGCCAGCACGGCGGGCAGGGTCTGGATCTGACTGAATTTGTGTCCTTTTACGGCAGTTGCAATAGACATGATAGTCTCCTGTGTAATCCTCTGATTTCTTTAGTATATCTGACATCTTGAGTTGAGCATATCAGGCATATCTAAGTATAGCGAACACCTGTGCCCTGACTTTACCCAATATCTCGGGACTTAGTCAATCCCTTGTGGCGCAGCATATTGAGACAAATCAGGGAGACCCCCCCACCGCATCCCTTGTAGCTTGGCCATTTTCGCGACGCCGCGAAAATGGTCGTCTGGCCTCGGCAGTGCCGATTCAATACATATAAGGTAGAATAAAAACAACAATTGAGTTAATTGAAGATGGAGATTGATGGTATGAGTTTTGAGATGGGTCTGGTGCTTTTTGGCCTCACTATCGTGGCGATTGGAGTCGCGACCTGGTGGCTTGGTCGGCACTCCGGGCAGGGTGATGGTGCGGGCGCGGCGCGGTTGGTGCGTGAGGAGTTCAGGGCAAGTCGCTCGGAGGCGGCGGAGAATGCGCGGCGTTTGCGTGAGGAAGTTGGCAAGGCGCAGCAAGCCGGGAGTGAGTCGTTGCAAACTATTGTGAAGGAGTTAGGCAAGTTGCAGCAGGAATCGCTTAATGGAGTGGAGAAGCGGGTGAAGGAGCTGGCGGCTTCAAACGAGGCTCGTTTGGATAAGTTGCGGGAGACTATTGACAAGCAATTGAAGCTACTGCAAGAGTCCAATGAAAAGAAACTGGAGCAGATGCGCACCACTGTTGATGAGAAGTTGCAATCTACGCTTGAGAAGCGTTTGGGTGAATCATTCAAGTTGGTGAGTGAGCGGCTGGAGGCAGTGCAGCGCGGGTTGGGTGATATGCAGAACCTTGCCACCGGGGTGGGTGATTTGAAACGGGTGTTGACCAACGTTAAGGCGCGGGGTACCTGGGGCGAATATCAGATTGGCGATATTCTTGAACAGATTCTCACGCCGGACCAATATCAGAAAAATGTGCAACCAAAGCCGGACTCCTCGGCAACTGTTGAGTATGCCGTGAAGTTACCCGGCAAGCGTGACAGCTCCCAGGTGTGGCTGCCCATTGATGCCAAATTCCCGCAGGAAGATTACCAGCGCTTGCTGGATGCCGCCGATGCTGCTGACAAGGATGGCGTGGAGAGTTCAACTGCGGCACTGGTGCGGGCGGTTCAAAACGCGGCAAAGGATATCAAGCAGAAATATGTGGAACCGCCATACACCACCGACTTTGCCATTATGTTTCTGCCCACCGAAGGGCTATATGCGGAAGTGTTGCGTCAGCCCGGCATGATTGAAAATTTGCAGCGCAATTACCGCATTGTAGTGGCGGGGCCCACCACCTTGTCAGCGATTTTGAACAGCCTGCGTATGGGCTTTCGTACCCTTGCCATTGAGAAACGTTCCAGCGAAGTGTGGGAAGTGTTGGCGGCGGTTAAAACCGAGTTTGGCAAATTTGGCAATGTGCTAAAAAAGGTGAAGAAGCAACTGGCTGCCGCATCCAACACCATAGATGATACCGGCGTGCGCACCCGCGCCATGGAACGCCAGCTTCGTGATGTAGAAAGCCTGCCAAGCGACCAGGCCACCGACTTGCTGGGGGGGCTGGATGGGGAGACATCACCGGGCGAGGAGACATCACCGGATGAAGAGACACCTCTGGCCAATGAAGATGAAGGTGACAAGGCGGAAGCAGAGCAGTCGTGACTGATTCGCTTAATACTGTTCCGTTGTTTGTGGACCTTGATGGCACAGTCATCAAAAGTGATTTGTTGCTGGAATCTCTTGTGGTGCTGTTCAAGCGCAACCCTTTATATTTTTTTTGTGTGTTCTGGTGGTTGTTGCGCGGGCGGGCTTATCTCAAGCAACAGCTGGCAAAGCGGGTGGAATTGGCGCTGGATTTGATTCCTCTGAATAAGGAGTTTATGCATTATCTGGAGCAAGAGCGCCGCCGGGGGCGCACGCTGATTCTTATTTCCGCTTCCGACCAGGCCGCAGTGAGTGCGATGAATGAAGAGTTGCAACTGTTTGGCGAGGCTATAGGGAGCGATGGCAAAACTAATCTCAGAGCGAACAACAAGCTGGCGCGGATACGACAGAGGGGTCATCAACAGACATTTGCCTACGCCGGCAATTCCCGCGCCGACCTGCCAGTATGGGCGGCGGCCAGCGAGATTATTATGGTTAACGCCAACCCCGCCCTGCGCCAGGCTTTGGCTTATGGCGCGCACCAAAACTTATCCACTGGCTCGCAACACAGTTCATCCGATGACTCGCAGCACGGTTCATCCGACAACCCGCAGTCTGATAGCCGCCCTACCCTGTTGTACTTTGATGCACCATCTCCGGTTTGGCCCAAGTTACTACAAGCCATGCGCCCATATCAGTGGCTAAAGAATCTGCTGGTGTTCGTACCGCTGTTACTAACCAATCAGCCGAATAATCTGTCAGCGCTGACGAGCGCGGCAACAGCCATGTTAAGTTTTTGCCTGTGCGCCTCTAGCATATACTTGATGGACGACCTGCTTGACCTGGATAGTGACCGCCGCCATCCAAATAAACGCTTGCGGTCGTTTGCCAGTGGCGAATTGTCATTGGGCTGGGGTTTTATCATCTCGCCGCTACTGTTCCTCGCCGCGCTAGCGGTAGGTGTTGCCTTGCCAGTGGAGTTTATGCTGCTGCTACTGACATACTGGTTACTAGCGGTCTTATACAGCCACTATATCAAGCACCTGTTGCCAGCGAACATTCTAACTTTGGCGCTACTTTATACCATGCCTTTGGCTGCCGGTGCTTCGGCTACAGCAATTGACATCCCAATTTGGTCACTGGTACTCACACTTTGCCTGTTTGCTGGTTTCTGCACTTTCTCCTTGAGGAGAAGAACCTAGCACGGACCCAAAAGAGACTGCGGGCGTACCGGCTTGCGCTCTGGATAATCGTGGGCTATATTCAGGGCAACTTGTAGTTTTTATTCTGAACTGAACACTGGAATAACCATGAAATTTCACCATTTATTTTCTGCGATTGTGCTGGTCGGTCTGCTTGCGGTGGGGCAACCAGCACTGGCACAGACAGAATATCGCGCCCGCCTGTCGCCCATGCCTACCACACCACAAACAGTTAACGACATTACCGGCGAGGGCGAGGTTACGCTTAGCCTTGATGGCAATACTCTGTCAGTAAAAGGCAGTTTCTCCGGCATGAGTTCAGCCGCTACAATGGCACATATTCATAATGGCCCGATGGCACAACCGGGGCCAGTTGTTTTCCGACTACAACTTGTCACCGAGGGTGGGGATAACGAAAGCAATGGGGGTGACGAGAGTAACGAGAATATCGGCAACGGCAACATAAGCGCCGAACTGGAACTTAACGCAGAACAACTTGCTGCATTACACGCGAACGAACTGTATGTGCAAATTCACAGCGCAAACAATCCACCCGGCGAACTGCGGGGCTGGATATTCCTGCTCAGTCATTTTGAAAACCTCTAACCATCCGTGAGGTACGACCATGATTTCCCGTTGCAAAATTTCCCCCCAACCATTTTCTCTGCCCGTCCTGAACCTGTTGGTGGCAGCTACGGTGCGACTAACGCGGCAGTATCTGACAAGGCTAACCGATGTCGGCAAGGCGAGCCGGGGTGCCGCTTTGATACTGACCACAGGGCTGGTTGCCTGCGGGCCTGATGGCGGAACGCCGACGGAAAGTGCGGCGAACAGCGGCGGCCTATCAGGAGAATTCGCCGTGCAGGCCGCAGCCGGGGTGGTTGCTTATGAGGTTAACTGCGCCGCCTGTCATGGCAGCAATCTTGAAGGCACCGTGCTTGGTCCGTTGCTATCCGGCAACGCTTTCGTACAACGCTGGGGCACACAAACTCCGGCCTTGTTGCTCGGGAATATCCGTTCCAATATGCCGCCGGGGGGCAACGAGCATATCTCCGAGGATGATTACCTCGGCATGGTCGCACATATTCTTGCAGTGAATGGTGTTGACGCCATTACTGAAGCACTGACAGCGAGCACGGACTTTACCATTGAAGACCATATAACCGAATTAACCGCCCTGCGCCAGCAGCCTGAACCGCCGCCGCCACAAGGGCTGGCCGTGGCTGGCAACACCGAAGACTTTGTGCCGTTTGTGCCACTCACCGATGCCATGCTGGAAAACCCCGATCCGGCTGACTGGCCGATGCATCGGCGCAACTATCACGCTCACAGTTACAGCCCGCTGAATCAGATAAACACGGAAAATGTGAACGGCTTGCGCCTGGAGTGGGTGTGGAACATGCACGAGGGCGATTCCGAACCGGCGCCGCTGGTGTATAACGGCATTATTTATCTGATTAACCCCGGCAATGTGATTCAGGCACTGGATGGCAAGAGTGGCGAACTCATCTGGGAACACTGGAGCGGCCCGGCCAATCGTCAGGACATGCGCAACATTGCCATGTATCAGGACAAGATTATTCAGGCCACCACCGATGCGCGTTTGGTGGCGCTGGATGCCCGCACCGGCGAGCAGGTGTGGGAGGCGGTGATTGCTGATAACAGCAAGGGCTTTGCCAATTCCAGCGGGCCGATTGTGGCGGACGGCAAGGTGATTACCGGCCTGGCCGGCTGCGCCCGATACATCCCCGAAGATTGTTACATCAGTGCCTACGATGCCAACAACGGCGAATTATTGTGGCGCTTTGTTACCATTGCCAAGGCGGGCGAACCGGGTGGCGATACCTGGGGCGACCTGCCCAATCTCTTCCGTGCCGGCGGCGAAACCTGGATTACCGGCAGTTACGACCCGGAGCTAAAACTTACTTACTGGGGCACGGCGCAGCAAAAACCCTGGGTGCCGGTGAGCCGACATCTCAGCATCAACGATGCGGGGCTTTATACCAATGCCACCGTGGCGGTGAATGTGGATACCGGCAGCCTCAACTGGTACTTCCAGCATGTGCCCGCCGAGGCGCTGGATCTGGATGAGGTGTTTGAACGGGTGCTGGTGAATCGGGGTGATGAGCGGCTGGTGTTCTCCATTGGCAAGTACGGCATTATGTGGAAGAACGACAGGGTTAGTGGCGAGTTCAAAGGGTTTGTGGAAACCATGTTTCAGAATGCCTTCACTCATATTGATGCGCAAACCGGTGAGGTGACTTATCGGCAAGATATTCAGAACGCACAACTTGATGAGTGGACTTCGGCCTGCCCCTCCAGCGCAGGTGGCAAGGATTGGCATTCAATGACCTATCATCCGCCATCCGGATTGATGATTGCGCCGCTGAGCCAAACCTGTCTGGAAAACGCAGCCCGCGAAGTGGCGCTGGTGCAAGGCGGTGGTGGGCTGGCGGCCAGCCGCAAGTTTTTTGAGATGCCCGGCACCGACGGCAACCTGGGCAAGATTGGTGCTTACCATGTGGATACGATGGAGGAGGTGTGGAACTATCAACAACGGGCGTCGTTTCTCACCGGCACCATTTCCACCGCCGGTGATTTGGTGTTTGTCGGTGATTTGGATCGGCGCTTCCGGGCTTTTGATGTGAACAGTGGCGACATTTTGTGGGAAACCCGGCTCGGTACTTCGGTGCAGGGGCATCCGGTTACTTATGCTATTGATGGCAAGCAGTATATTGCCGTAACTACGGCGCTGGGTGGAACTTCGCCGCGCACTGTGCCAAGTGTGATTGCCACCGAGATTACTTATCCGCGTTGGGGTAATGCAATCTATGTATTCAGCTTGCCGGATTAATGTTCGGGTTTGGCTTGATAGTTTTGCACATAAGCCGAGTTGCTTGATTTATGTGTTCGGCTTGATAGTTTGTGTATGAACCGATTTGCTTATACTCACTTATCACTTGATACTATTTATGGGAGACACTCGACATGAACGATACAACTGAATCTAATGGGCAGCAGGGAGCCGATGCCGATGAGGCCAGCACAACATCCGAAGCAGCACAGCAGAAGCCTGTTATCGGTCATATTGAGTGGCTTGATCTTACCGTTGACGATGCTTCCCGGGTACGGGATTTTTATACGGCGGTGGTGGGCTGGAAGAGCGACGATGTGCCCATGGGAAGCTACGCCGACTTCAGCATGAGTTCGCCGGAGTCGGGCACAACTGTGGCGGGTGTCTGCCACGCCAGGGGGAGCAATGCCAACCTGCCCAGCCAATGGCTGGTGTATGTGCGGGTGGCAAGTGTGGCAGACAGCGCCGCCGAGTGTGAGAAGAAAGGCGGGAAAGTGCTTGATGGACCGCGGCGTATGGGAGGTGCCAACTTCGCAGTTATTCAGGACCCCGCAGGAGCGGTGCTGGCGCTACTGTCCGACTAATGCTTGATGGGCGGAGCCGGTTTCGTAGCTATTCAAAACTTGGCCGGAGCGGTTGCCAGCGTTGTTGTCGGGCTAATATAAAAAATGGTGCCGAAGGCCGGACTTGAACCGGCACGACCATAGGTCACTACCCCCTCAAGATAGCGTGTCTACCAATTCCACCACTTCGGCACGATTGAGATTGAATTCAATTATTGTTGTCGGGCGATGTTGTTGTATCAGATGCATCATCGTCCGCATCAGATTGAAGCAGGTTATTCAGCGGGGTTGCATCCTGTAGCGGTGCATCGCCCGGGGGGGCATCAGAAGCATCGTTCGGAAGATTATCCAGCGCTGTGTCGGTTGGGATGTCATCCAGGCTGGGCAGGTCATTTGCCGGTGCGGTGAGCGCCTCTTCCAGAATGGCCTCGTTGGCAATCGGCAACTCGGTGGTTGGCCCTATGCCGGCGTCATTGCGGGCAAAGATTGCCAGCGACAGGCTGGTGACAAAAAAGATAGTCGCGGCAATGGTGGTTGACCGCACCAGAAAATTGCCGCCGCCGGATGCCCCGAATACGGTCTGCGATGCACCGGAACCGAAGGATGCACCGGCATCCGCTCCTTTGCCTTGCTGCAACAGCACCAGACCGACGATGACAATCGCTGCGATGATATGAAGAACTACTACCAGGGTTTGCATGATTATGAATCCGCACTCTCGTTAAGTGAAACACAAATTGAAACAAATTCTTCCGCCTGTAATGAAGCACCGCCTACCAGTGCGCCATCAATATCAGGTTGCCTAAACAACTCTGCGGCGTTTGCCGCCTTAACACTGCCGCCGTATAAAATTGGTAACTGTTGTCCAACTTTTTCCTTGCTGCCTTTACTATCCTGTTGACACAATGCGTCGCGCAACAGTCGGTGCACTTCCTGAGCCTGTTCCGGAGTGGCTGTTACACCGGTGCCGATAGCCCAAACCGGCTCATAAGCAATCACCGCCTTGGCCATGGCCTCCATACCCACCACGTCTGTAACGGCGCGTAGTTGAGCCAGCACAACCTCGGCGGTTTCGTCTGCCTCGCGCTGGGCCAGCGACTCTCCCAAACATAATATCGGCACCATCCCGTGGTGTTGCACTGCCTTGAACTTGGCTGCCACTATTGCGTCTGTCTCGGCAAAATGCTGGCGCCGTTCCGAGTGGCCTACAATCACCTGGCTAACACCCAAATCCTTCAACATGGCGGCGGATACTTCTCCGGTAAATGCTCCGTCTTCCCACTCGGTGGAAACATCCTGTGCGCCAAGTGTAATAGTGCCGGATATAGCAGCACCGGACTGTTGGTGTCGCCAGTTTTGTAACCATGTTCCTGCAGAAAGCAGATGTACGAAACTGGGACAAATACTCATCCGGACACCTTCCTTGAACTCCAGCCTGCTATCCGTTATACCATTCACCAGAGTCTTCACAGAGTCTATGGTGCCATGCATTTTCCAGTTACCAACAACAAGCCGCTGCCGCATACGATATTCCTGCCCGACGGGGTGCTAATACTACCCAAGACCTCTGTTATTTGCAACTAATTTGTCCGGCTTTCCTGCGCCACCACATCGGACAGTTCCTTAACCAGCTTGTTCACCACATCCGAATCTTCTCCCTC
The DNA here is from genome assembly GCA_051008235.1 of Pseudohongiellaceae bacterium. Taxonomy (GTDB): domain Bacteria; phylum Pseudomonadota; class Gammaproteobacteria; order Pseudomonadales; family Pseudohongiellaceae; genus UBA9145. The sequence continues at coordinate 40,916 of JBPCXV010000130.1, forward strand.
CACCATTACCCGCACCACCGGTTCGGTGCCGGACGGGCGTAGCAGTATGCGGCCGGTTTTGCCCAGTTTGGATTCGGCAGCGGACATCGCCTGTTGCACTTTTTTATTCTGGTTCACATCAAACCCGGCGGCGGCTTTCACATTTATCATGGATTGAGGCAACTTGTGCATTCCGGCGGTAAGTTCGGCCAGTGGTGTTTGGGAATTAACTACCGCAGACAGGGCTTGCAGCGCAGACACCACGCCATCGCCGGTGGTGGTGATGTCCAGGCAGATGATATGACCCGAAGACTCCCCGCCCAACTGCCAGCCACGCTTCAACATCTCCGCCATCACATAACGGTCGCCGACATTAGCCCGGGTAAACGGAATGTTCAGTTCATCCAGCGTGCGCTCAAGGCCGAAGTTGCTCATGGCAGTGCCCACCACACCGCCGAAGTTTATGTTTCGCCGGTGGTGGTCGCGGGCGATGATGTAGAGAATTTCATCGCCGTCAACGATGTTGCCCCGGTTATCCACCATGATGACCCGGTCGCCATCGCCATCAAAGGCAATGCCCAGGTCGGCTTGCTCGGCCAGCACTGTTTCGCGTAGCAGCTGCGGTGCGGTGGAGCCGCAGTTTTCGTTGATGTTGAGGCCATCCGGTGTCGCGCCAATGGCTGTTACGCTGGCGCCCAGTTCGTCAAACACATTTGGCGCGATGTGATAGGTGGAGCCGTGGGAGCAATCCACCACCAGTTTCAATCCGTTGAACTTGAGGCCGGAGGCGATTGTGCCTTTGCAGAACTCAATGTAACGCCCCGCCGCGTCGGTAATGCGTGAGGCTCTGCCTATGGACTGTGGCGTGACTGTTGATATGGCTTTATCAAGTTGTTCCTCTATGGCCAGTTCAACGGCATCTTCCAGCTTGGTGCCCTGGCCGGAGAAGAACTTGATGCCGTTGTCTTCATACGAGTTATGGGACGCGCTGATGACGATTCCGGCTTGTGCTCCCAGAGTGCGCGTGAGGTAGGCGACGGCCGGGGTGGGCATGGGACCGGTGAGGCTGATATCCACACCGGCTGAGGTGATGCCGGCTTCCAGGGCGGCTTCAAACATATAACCGGAGATGCGGGTGTCCTTGCCGATGAGTATTTTGCTGCGGCCATTGCCGGTGTCGGCAAACACGGTGCCGGCGGCCCAGCCCAGCTTGAGCATGAAGTCGGGGGTGATGGGCGGTTCGCTAACGCGACCGCGGATTCCATCTGTGCCGAAATATTTTTTGTTCATGGTTGGTGTTTCCAATTGTATCAGGCACTGACGAAGGCAGAGTGTACTCTAATTGCGTCTCGGGTGGCAGCCACATCGTGAGTGCGGATGATGGCGGCGCCGCCTTGCAGAGCCATTACTGTGGCGGCGACGGAACCGGACAGGCGGCCATTCACAGCTTGTCCTGTGGCGGCTCCAATCATGGCTTTGCGGGAGATGCCTGCCAGTAGCGGATAACCGGAGGCTTGCAGGCGAGGCAGGTCTTTGAGCAAGCAGAAATTATGTTCCGCTGTTTTGCCGAAGCCGAAACCCGGATCCAGCACAATGCGCTGTGGTGCGATGCCTGCCGTGCGACATGCGCTTGCTCGCTGTTCAAGGAACTGTTGCACTTCGGCTACCACATCCTGATATTGAGGTTTGTCTTGCATGGTGTCGGGTGTGCCTTGCATGTGCACCAAACAGACAGCGGCGGATGAAGCTGCGGCCTGTTCCAGCGCGCCGGGTTCCCGTAGTGCTCGCACATCGTTAATGAGTTCGGCGCCCTGGGCGATGGCCTCGGCCATGACTGCTGCGGAACTGGTATCCACCGAGATACACACATCCAGTTCGCGGCGGATGGCGGTGATGACTGGTAGCACCCGGTCCATCTGCTCCTGCTCGCTAACCGGCGCGGCGCCCGGACGGGTGGACTCACCGCCTATATCAAGAATAGCAGCGCCCTCCTCTACCATGCGTTTGGCTCGGCGCAGTGCCTTGTCTATATCAACAGCAAAATCGGCGGGGCTCTCTACTTCTTCCGCTTTTGCTCCTGCTTTCGTTTTCGTTTCCGTTCCCGCTTCCACTCGCAGTTCTGAACCATCGGAGAAAGAATCCGGCGTAACATTAATGATGCCCATGCAAACGGGGTTGGACAGGTCTATGCGATGGGAACCTGCGTGAAGAGTGTTGGGCATTGTGCGGCTCTCCCTGTTAGTCTAAAAAAGGGAATAAGGGCTATGATGGATGTGGTGGAGTGACAAACGCAACGGATGTGGCGAACGCAACAAACTAGTGGCCGCCGACCGGGTTGCCCAGCGGGTCGGGGTTGGGGGAGTCTGGCTTGCCTTTGTCGTCCGGCGTGCTTTGTTGCCGGTCTTTGGTGCTATCTTTAGCCGTGGCGGCGGCACCGGGACCACCGGAATCGGAGTCGCTCCAGTCGGCCGGAGGTCTTGGGGTTTTGCCAGCCATGATGTCGTCAATTTGCTTGGCATCAATGGTCTCGTATTCCATTAGCGCGTCTTTCATCAGTTCAAGCAAGTTGCGATTTTTTTTCAATATTTCTTCTGCTTTCTTGTAACAAAGGTCAATGATGTGACGCACTTCGTGGTCTATGGCCTTGGCGGTTTCGTCGGCAACCGCTCTGGCCGGCGTGGCGGCGGCGCGGCCGAGGAACACTTCGCCATCATCATCGGAATATTGCAGCGGGCCCAGTTCATCCGACAGACCCCACTTGGTAACCATATTGCGCGCCATCTCGGTGGCACGTTTGATGTCATTGGCGGCGCCGGTGGTTACGCCTTCCTTGCCCAGCGTCATTTCTTCGGCAATGCGCCCGCCGTAAAGACTGCAAATCTGGCTGATGATGGATTGCCTGCTGAGGCTGTAGCGGTCTTCCTCCGGCAGAAACATGGTAACGCCCAGCGCGCGACCGCGGGGAATGATGCTGACTTTATATACCGGGTCATGCTCCGGCATAAGGCGGCCGACGATGGCATGACCGGCTTCATGGTAAGCGGTGTTCTTGCGCTCTTTCTCCGACATCACCATGGATTTGCGCTCGGCACCCATCATGATTTTGTCTTTGGCTTTTTCAAACTCTTCCATGGTAACCAGCCGTCTGCCAGCGCGGGCGGCGAACAGCGCAGCCTCGTTAACCAGATTGGCCAAATCAGCGCCGGAGAAACCGGGTGTGCCGCGGGCAATTACATTGGCCTGAACCCGCTCATCAATGGGCACCTTGCGCATGTGTACCTTGAGGATTTGTTCGCGGCCGCGAATGTCCGGCAAGCCCACCACTACCTGCCTGTCAAAGCGGCCGGGGCGTAGCAGCGCCGGGTCAAGCACATCAGGGCGGTTGGTGGCGGCCATAACAATAACGCCATCATTAACTTCAAATCCATCCATCTCCACCAGCAACTGGTTCAGGGTTTGTTCCCGTTCGTCATGACCGCCGCCGAGGCCAGCACCGCGGTGGCGACCAACTGCGTCAATCTCGTCAATAAAGATAATGCAGGGCGCCTGCTTCTTGGCTTGCTCAAACATGTCGCGCACGCGGGATGCACCCACGCCAACAAACATTTCCACAAAATCGGAACCGGAGATAGAAAAGAACGGCACCTTCGCTTCACCGGCGATTGCCTTAGCAAGCAAAGTCTTGCCAGTGCCGGGTTGACCCACCATCAGAATGCCGCGCGGGATACGCCCACCGAGACGCTGAAACTTGTCCGGCTCACGCAGGAACTCAACCAGTTCCTGAACATCTTCCTTGGCCTCATCCACGCCCGCCACATCGGCAAAGGTAATCTTGATTTGATCTTCACCAAGCAACTTGGCCTTGCTCTTGCCAAAAGACATGGGCCCACCACGCCCGCCGGGGCCGCCCTGCATTTGTCGCAAGAAGAAAAAGAAGATGGCTATCACCACCAGTATGGGAAAGACGGCCACCAGCAACTGCGTCCACAAGCTCTGCTGCTCCTGCGGGGAACCGATGACTTCCACACCGTTATCCATCAGATCAATCATCAACTGGTCGTCGCTTATCCTGCTGGGCAGGGTGCTACGAAACTGGGAGTTGTCTTTGCGCAAGCCGTGAATATCAATACCCGACACTTCTATCTGCGCCACACGACCAGCGTTCACCTCACGAATAAACGCGGAGTAACTGATTTCCTCCGCCGGCGAACTGCGATTAATGTTGTTAAACACCATCAGCAAAACGCCGGCGATAACCATCCAGAGAATAAGATTTTTAGCCATATCGTTCACAGTTGCGTCTCTCTGTCTTGTCGTGTGTTGTGTTGCACATTATGTCCCTGCTTTGAAATCGGTAGCCAGCAAATACAGTTCCCGGGACTTGGGTTTGGAAGCTTCAGGCTTCCGCGATTTAACTTTGGCAAAACACCGCATCAATTCGCCACGATAGTCATCAAATCCACTGCCCTGAAACACCTTCACCAGCAATTGCCCCCCCGGTTTGAGCACGGCCTTAGCCAATTCCAGTGTTAATTCAGCAAGATACATAACCCGAGGCTGATCAATATCCTTCATACCACTCATATTAGGGGCCATATCAGAAATTACAAGGTCAACCCCGCCATCACTGTTTTCCCCCAATGTAGCCACAATAGTATCAAACACCGGCTGTTCAGTAAAATCCCCCTGAATAAACCGCACCCCACTAATGTCATCCATAGGAAGAATATCACTGGCCACCACACAACCAGCCTTACCCACCAGTTGAGCCGCCACCTGCGACCACCCCCCCGGCGCCGCACCAAGGTCAACCACCGTCATACCAGGCCTAATCAACTTATCACGCTGCTGAATCTCCAGCAGCTTGAAACTGGCCCGCGAACGATACCCCATCTGATGACGCCGCTTCACATAGCTGTCATCAAAGTGCTCCCGCAACCACCGCTTGCTGGTCTTTGATCGCGCCATCTCTGCATCCTTGTTTAGCTATAGCCAGCCGCCCGCCTGTAAGTCTCACTAGCAGTATAGTCACTGATTTGCATTTACACAAATCAGCACAGCGAATCAGCATATTTTGAGACAAATCAGAGAAGACTAGCCATTTTGTATGAGGGCTGGGGCGGGGTAAGGCAGTTCAGCACCATGCAGTGGCAGGATAGCCACTGCTGAGCCTACAGGGATGTATTCATGGCGTGTGCGGAACTGCCTTACCCCGCCCCAGCCCGGACTCAAAAAAGACTCCAGCCCCACCATCTTGTTACTCAATAAACTTGTTGCGAGAGAAGCTGGGCAAGTGCAGCCCGGGTTCCTTGTGCATCCATACGGCTATGGCCTTGCCGACTATGTTTTCTTCCGCCACCGCCCCCCACTCGCGGCTGTCAAGGCTGTTGTCGCGGTTGTCGCCCATCATGAAGTAGTGGCCTGGCGGGACGAACCAGACTTTGCGTTCGCCGCCTGTTACGATGGCATCAATGTGTCGGGTGGTGTATTCAATGCCGTTCAGGGTTTCGGTGTGCAGTGAGCCCGGCAGGGTGCCGATTGCGGTTTCAACGTTGATGTTTTCGCGGAATTGTTTTGGTACCGGTTCGCCGTTGATGTAGAGTTGCTTGTTTTCAAGCCGTATGGTGTCGCCGGGCAGGCCGATGACGCGCTTGATGTAATATTTGTTTTCGTGGGGGGGTATGAATACCATCACTTCGCCGTGTTGCGGGTCATCCACTGCGACAATTTTGTTGCCGATGACCGGCAGGCGCAGGCCGTAGGCATACTTGTTTACCAGTATGAAATCGCCTACTTCCAAGGTGGGGATCATGGAACCGGTGGGAATCTGGAATGGTTCGGCGAGGAATGAGCGGAGTGCGAATACCAGCAGCAGCACGGGGAAGAATGACTTGGCGTATTCAATAATTACTGGCTCGCGGGATAATTGTGCCAGATGCTTTTGCACTTCGTCCGCGCTTTTGCCGCGTATGCCATCGGCTTCAAACTCGGTGATTGCGGCGTTGCGGTATTTTTGCAGCCACAGGCTGTCAAGTAGCCATAGCCCTCCGGCTATGGCTACCAGCACCAGCAAGACTACGGAAAAATCTATATCCATCGTTATCGGGAATCCATCGTAGCAGGTAGGGGGAAGTTTATGTCCATCGTTGGTGGTGGCTCAGTTCAGGAATCCACCTTTAGTACGGCAAGAAATGCCTCCTGGGGGACTTCTACATTGCCCACGTGTTTCATACGCTTTTTTCCCGCCTTTTGCTTCTCCAGCAGTTTTTTCTTGCGTGTTACATCGCCGCCGTAGCATTTGGCGGTTACATTCTTGCGTAATGCCTTGACGGTTGAGCGGGCGATTATCTGTCCGCCGATGGCTGACTGGATGGCTACATCAAATAATTGTCGTGGAATCAGTTCTTTCATCTTTTCAACCAGTTGTCTGCCTTTGCTTTGGGCGTGGTCGCGGTGCACAATCAGTGCCAGGGCGTCCACCTTATCACCATTGATTAAAATATCCAGCCGCACCAGATTGGATTTTTCGAAGCGCAGGAAATGGTAGTCCAGTGAGGCGTAGCCTCGGCTTACTGATTTTAGCCGGTCGAAAAAATCCAGTACTACTTCATTCATCGGCAATTCAAAGCGTAGCGACACTTGCTGGCCGATGAACTGCATGTCTTTTTGGGTGCCGCGTCTTTCCATGCAGAGTTTGATGACGTTGCCGAGGTAGTCCTGGGGTACCAGGATGTTTGCTACTACGACGGGCTCGCGCGTTTCTTCAATGTTGTTTACCGGTGGGAGGCGCGACGGGCTGTCTACCGTGGCTACTTCGCCGCTTTTTAGTAGCACTTCATAGACTACGGTGGGGGCGGTGGTAATCAGGGTCAGGTCATATTCTCGTTCCAGCCGTTCCTGCACGATTTCCAGGTGTAGCATGCCGAGGAAGCCGCAGCGGAAGCCGAAACCCAGTGCGTCGGAGCTTTCCGGTTCGTAAAATAGTGATGCGTCATTCAGGGTGAGTTTGCTGAGGGCATCGCGGAAACTTTCAAAATCATCGGCGGAGACTGGGAACAGGCCGGCGTACACTTGTGGCTGGATTTTGCGGAAGCCTGCCAGGGCTTTCACCTGCGGGGTTTTTGCCAGGGTGAGGGTGTCGCCTACTGGTGCGCCCTGGATGTCTTTGATGCCGGCGACTACGAAGCCTACTTCGCCGGCGGCGAGTTGTTTGAGCAGTTTGCGTTTGGGGGTGAAGACGCCGAGTTCATCTACTTCGTGGGCTTTGCCGATGGTTTTGGAAATGATTTTGTCGCCGGTGTGAAGTGTGCCGGAGACTACGCGTACGAGTGACACTACGCCGAGGTAATTATCAAACCAGGAATCTATTATTAGTGCTTGAAGTTCGCCGGCGGGGTTGCCGGCGGGGGGAGGGACTTTGCTTATTAGTTGTTCGAGGATGTCGGTAACGCCGAGGCCGGTTTTGGCGCTGGCGCATATAGCATCGCCGGCGGCGACGCCGATGATTTCTTCAATTTCCTGTTTGACACGTTCTGGTTCGGCTTGGGGTAGGTCTATCTTGTTGATTACCGGGATGACTTCCACGCCCTGGTCTATGGCGGTGTAGCAGGTGGCTACTGACTGGGCTTCTACGCCCTGCCCCGCATCCACCACCAGCAGGGCGCCTTCGCAGGCGGCCAGTGAGCGGGAGACTTCGTAGCTGAAATCTACGTGGCCGGGGGTGTCGATGAAGTTGAGTTGGTAGTGGTGGCCGTCGGCGGCGGTGTAATCGAGTGTTACGCTTTGTGCTTTGATGGTGATGCCGCGTTCTCGTTCAATATCCAGGCTGTCAAGAATCTGATTTGCCATTTCCCGTTCGGCGAGGCCGCCGCAGACCTGGATGAAGCGGTCGGCCAGTGTTGACTTGCCGTGGTCTATATGTGCAATGATGGAGAAATTGCGAATCAGTTTTATGTCAGTCACGGCGGGTTAGCGATTGACATCGGCGTCGGTGTAGGTTTCATTCACCAGCCGATAGAGTGGGGAATCGCGCAGGTGCTCGATGGGCACGGGTTCTTGTTCTTCGTTGCCGTAGACGCGTTCCAGGTAGGCTTGCACATTGGCGGCTACGTTTTCGGTTGTGCTGTCGGTTGCGTTGTTGGGGACTGCGCTTGAGCCGGCGGCATCGTTGCCTGACGAGAGCAATGTGGCATCGGGGGACGACAGATTGTCCGGGTTGGATTGCAGAGTAAGGAATGCAACCATCGCCACCGAGGCGGCGATGGCGAACCGGGCCAGGTTTTGTTGCCAGATGGTGAAGCGGCTTGAGGCTATTTCAGGTTGGGGTTCAAACTCTTCGGTTTGGATGCGGGCGATGACCCTGTCGCTGAAACCGGGGCGCAACAGGGTTTTGCAGCCACGCAGCACAGAGCGCACCGTGTGATAGCGGCTCCATAGCTGAACAATTTCCCTGTCGCTTGCGCTGTTTTTCAGCACCCGGCGCAGTTCCAGTTCGTCCCCTTCGTTGTCCAGCAGGGCGGAGAGGCTCTCTCTGTTCAGTTCATTTTGCTTGTGCGGCTCATTCATATCGTTCAACCTGTCGTGTGTGTCTGTAACTGTGTATTCAACTGTGTCTTCGCTGCCCTGTGCGCTGCTATCAAAGCAAGTCTTTGATGCGTTTGTCAATAGTTTCCCGTGCTCTGAAAATCCGCGATCTGACAGTTCCTACGGGGCAATCCATAACTTCTGCAATCTCTTCATAGCTGAGGCCGGAAAACTCTCTCAGGGTGAATGCGGTGCGCAGGTCATCCGGTAATTCTTCAATGCCCTGTTCAATCTCCTGTTTGAGATGTTCGGTGGCCAGATTCGCTTCCGGGCTTGCAATTTCCTGAAACGCGGCACCTGCATCACTAAGCTCGGCATCTTCAATACTTAAATCATCCGCCGGTGGACGCCGATTGCGTGCTACCAGATGATTCTTTGCCGTGTTGACTGCAATCCGATACAGCCAGGTGTAAAACGCACTGTCGCCACGAAATCTGGACAGGGCGCGATAGGCCTTGATGAATGCTTCCTGACATACATCTTCGGTTTCTTGCGGGTCATGCACGAAGCGATTGACCAGCGCAGCAACCCGGTGCTGGTAACGCAGCACCAGAAAATTGAACGCATCCTGATTGCCATTTAGTACTCTGTCAACCAGTTGCTGGTCAGTTTCCTTCGTCATTTGTTCCGCTTCCGTTGATGTCGGGGTGGCCGGATAGCGCTATCATCGCTTATTTGCCACCTGTCTGCTATCCATACCTGCGGACAAATGCACCTGCGTTCTCCATTCTGACAGCTTTCTGGTGCAAAAGTTCTGAGACGCGCTAGAATCACCGACCTGCGTGGCTGGCTGTGAGTCAGGCCGTAATGGCCACATATGTGAACCCCGACTGGGACCTGACAAGAGACCCGCTATGAACGAGCCTGACACAGACTTATCGGCAGATATACTGATAATCGGTAGTGGTGCTGCCGGTTTGACGCTGGCTTTGCGTAGTGCGGACCATGCCCGGGTTGTGGTGTTGAGCAAGGGGGACTTGAATCAGGGTGCTACGTTTTATGCTCAGGGTGGGATTGCTGCCGTGCTGGATAAGGAGGATAGTATAGCCTCTCATGTGGCGGATACGCTTAATGTTGGGGCGGGGTTGTGTCGGTCGGAGGTGGTTGAGCATATTGTTAGTCGGAGCGCGGAGGCGGTGAGTTGGTTGCTGGAGCAGGGGGTGCCGTTCACTACGAGGCAAAGCTTTGCTGATGGTAGTGCGGGGGCGGGTTCAGGCAATCAAGCTGATTCTGCGTCGCGTTCCGCCGATGATGACGCTTTGGCAGATGTAGCGCGGCAGCTTGACTCACTGCATTTGACTCGGGAGGGTGGGCACAGTCATCGGCGTATCATTCATGCTACTGATGCTACGGGCAAGGCGGTGTTTGAGACATTGCGGCAACGGGCTGAGGCTCATGCCAATATCAAGTTGTTGCAGGGTTATACCGCGGTTGATTTGGTAACCCGGCCGCAGGCTGATGGTTCAGGCCGAATGTGTGTCGGGGCTTATGTGCTGGAACAGGAATCCGGTGAGGTGCTGGCTATCAGGGCGCGGTTTGTGGTGCTGGCGACCGGCGGTGCTTCAAAGGCTTATCTTTATACTACCAACCCGGATAGTGCCAGTGGCGACGGGATAGCGATGGCATGGCGAGCCGGTTGTCGGGTGGCTAATCTGGAGTTCAATCAGTTTCATCCGACTTGTCTGTTTCATCCTCATGCCAGATCCTTTCTGATTACCGAAGCCCTGCGCGGTGAAGGCGGGCTGCTGGAATTGCCGGACGGCAGCCGCTTCATGCCGCAGTTTGATGAGCGTGCCGAGTTGGCACCCCGCGACATCGTGGCTCGTGCTATTGACCATGAGATGAAGCGGCTGGGTTGCGATTGTGTGTTTCTTAACATCACTCACCAGCCGGCGGATTTTATTCGCGAGCATTTTCCTGCCATTTACCAACGTTGCCTGGAACTTGGCATAGACATTACCCGCGAGCGAATCCCGGTTGTGCCAGCCGCGCACTATACATGTGGCGGTGTGATGGTGAACACTGCCGGGTTAACCGACATTGCTAATCTGTATGCCATAGGTGAAACCAGTTTCACCGGCTTGCACGGGGCTAATCGTATGGCCAGCAATTCTTTGCTGGAATGTTTTGTGGTTGCTTTCGGTGCCGCCGACGATATTGCGGGGAAACTGGATGCGACTTCGCTTGCCGATATCAAGCCCTGGGATGAAAGTCGGGTGACGGAGTCCAGTGATGATGTGCTGATTTCCCATAACTGGGATGAGATTCGTCGTTGTCTGTGGGATTTTGTTGGCATCGTGCGTAGCGATGCGCGGCTGCTTCGGGCTCGCAAGCGGTTGCAGGTGGTGGCGGAGGAGGTGCAGAATTATTATGCCCGGCATCTTATTACTAATGACTTGCTGGAGTTGCGTAATCTGGTGTTGGTGGCGCGGCTTATTGTGGAGAGTGCGATGCGGCGTAAGGAGAGTCGTGGCTTGCATCATAATTTGGATTATCCTGAGCAGGGTTCTGTGCCTGATGATACTGTGCTTGGTCAAGATGAAGTGCGTCCGAGTTCTTTTTGAGTCCGGGCGGGGGCGCGGTAAGGCCGTGCCGCACACGCCATGAATACATCCCTGTAGGCTCAGCAGTGGCTGTCCTGCCACTGCATGGTGCGGCACAGCCTTACCCCAGCCGC
>JBPCXV010000131.1:0-3368 GCA_051008235.1 Pseudohongiellaceae bacterium
ATTTTTCTGTCGTGCACCTGTATCGCGCGGCAAAATGCCTTTGCAGCGCCCACCCATTGCGTTGTTTACGGATTGTAAAGGAATTTGGACTAGGGCTTTCATACAAAAGCGACTCAATTGGAGGAGATTTCCTGATGCGAAGATACCATCCAATTCTGGTTACGTTGCATTGGCTGATGGCGCTGTTGGTTATTCTGACGTTGACGTTCGGCAAGCTGCTTGCCGACCTGCCCTACGACAATCCCGACAAAGTTTTAGTATTGGGAGTGCATATGGGGTATGGCATGGGGATCGGCCTATTGCTGTTGATTAGGCTGGTTACCCGCCTTCGCAGCGAACATCCTCCCCGTGCAACCACCGGAAACAATCTGCTTGACCGAATTGGCGCCTGGACCCATTGGGGGTTTTATTTGCTCATTGCCGCAATGGTTCTGACTGGCTTGGCCTCGGCCTTCGGCGCTGACCTGTTCTCGATCATCTACGGCGGCGCAGCCACAACGATCCCGCCCGAACTTGCCGCGTTCCCGCAGCGCTTGGCGCACGGAATTTTTTCAACATTGCTGATCGTGCTGATTGCGCTGCATTTCGCGGCGGCGCTTTACCACCAGTTCGTTTTGGGTGACGGCCTCTTGAAGCGAATGTGGTTTGGCAAACGACTGTAAGATTCGGTTGCGTTCGAATCGCAACGGCATTTGCGCTCCGTTGGCAACGGACTTTTTTTGGCCGCCGAATCGCAAGCGGTTCCATCGAGTTTCGCCACGGCCGTCAACGTTTCTGCAAGCCGATCGATGAACCAACGCATTTCTATGGGACCGTTTTGCGTTGTGCCGCTAATTTAATGCGTGCAGTCGATTAATTCGGTACGACGGGCTTTTGGAATTAAGTCCCGTTTAGCGGCGTTGTTCGGACACTCATATCCCATTTCAATCCCGAGGCGAATCGCTCGGTTCACCGTGCCGATCATTTAGGCCTTCTGCTCTTTTTGCGAACGGAGAGAATGGAAGTGACCTGAACAAAGTGTCGGAGGGGCCGTCATATTGGCAATTCAATGCCCAATGATTTTCTGAAGCGCCATTTCGGTGATCAAGCGGGAATTGTCTCTGGAATCGTTGTTTTGAACGGCTGGCCGAGCAAACCAAGCGGTATGCTCCAGTGACAATAATGGGGGAATGTTTCAATTGAAACGTTGTCCGGCGGCAATTTTGTAAAATTTGGTTGCGGGGGCAGGATTTGAACCTGCGACCTTCAGGTTATGAGCCTGACGAGCTACCGGGCTGCTCCACCCCGCGCCGGTTGGTTTCGGTTCCGCGCCGTTCGCGGCTCCTGCCGCCGGGGCGGCGTTCCGGTTCCGTGGCTGCCGTCTTCTTTGCGCGTTTTCTTCGCCGTTTGCCGCGCGCGCCCGGCATGCCTGGCGGCGACCTACTCTCCCGCGCCTTGTGGCGCAGTACCATCGGCGCTTGGAAGTTTAACGGCCGAGTTCGGGATGGGATCGGGTGCAGGCTTCCCGCCATGGCCGCCCGGCAAGCCGGGCGCGCGCGTCGAGGGGCGGCGTTTTTGCCGCGCCCGAAGAAGCGTTTGGAAGCGGCCGCCGGTTTTTCGGGCGGGGGCCGCCAATGGGGGCGATCAAGCCGGTCGAGTCATTAGTAAGGCTAGGCTTCGCCCGTCGCCGGGCTTCCACGCGCCTCCTATCGACGTGGTGGTCTTCCACGGCTCTGATGGGGAACACTGGTTTCGAGGCGGGTTTCCCGCTTAGATGCTTTCAGCGGTTATCCCTTCCGCACTTAGCTACCCTGCTATGCGGCTGGCGCCACAACAGGCCCACCAGGGGTGCGTCCATCCCGGTCCTCTCGTACTGGGGACAGCCCCTCTCAATATTCCTGCACCCGCGGCAGATAGGGACCGAACTGTCTCGCGACGTTCTGAACCCAGCTCACGTACCACTTTAATCGGCGAACAGCCGAACCCTTGGGACCTGCTCCAGCCCCAGGATGTGATGAGCCGACATCGAGGTGCCAAACAATGCCGTCGATATGGACTCTTGGGCATCATCAGCCTGTTATCCCCGGCGTACCTTTTATCCGTTGAGCGATGGCCCTTCCACGCGGGGCCACCGGATCACTATGGCCGACTTTCGTCTCTGCCCGACTTGTCAGTCTCGCAGTCAGGCGGGCTTGTGCCATTGCGCTCAGCGGGCGATTTCCGACCGCCCTGAGCCCACCTTCGCGCGCCTCCGTTACTCTTTGGGAGGCGACCGCCCCAGTCAAACTGCCCGCCACGCAAGGTCCCGGGCGCCAAGGGCGCCGCGGTTAGGCAGCCATGCCGGGAAGGGCGGTATCCCAAGGGCGGCTCCGCCCGGGCTGGCGCCCGAACCTCAAAGCCTTCCGCCTATCCTGCACATGCCGGCACGGATGCCGCTGCGAAGCTGCAGTAAAGGTGCACGGGGTCTTTCCGTCTGACCGCGGGAACCCCGCATCTTCACGGGGAGTTCAATTTCACTGAGCCTGTGCTGGAGACAGCGGGGAAGTCGTTACGCCATTCGTGCAGGTCGGAACTTACCCGACAAGGAATTTCGCTACCTTAGGACCGTTATAGTTACGGCCGCCGTTTACTGGGGCTTCAATTCGGCGCTTGCACGCCTCCTCTTGACCTTCCAGCACCGGGCAGGCGTCAGGCCCTATACGGCGCCTTGCGGCTTCGCAGAGCCCTGTGTTTTTGATAAACAGTCGCAACCCCCTGGTCTGTGCCCCCGCCCGCCAGTTGCCTCGCGGGCGGGCTCCCTTCTCGCGAACTTACGGGAGCAATTTGCCGAGTTCCTTCAGCACAGTTCTCTCAAGCGCCTCGGTATGCTCTACCCGCCTACCTGTGTCGGTTTTCGGTACGGTCCTCAATGCGGGGGCTGTTTCCAGGGACGCCTTCCCCGCGCCCCCAATCCAGTAAGGGGACACGGGAGACGGCATCCGTCACCGCCCGCGGGCTGCAGAATGTTCGCTGCATTCCCATCGGCTGCGCCTTTCGGCCTCGCCTTAGGGGCCGGCTGACCCTGCGCCGATTAGCGTTGCGCAGGAAACCTTCGGCTTTCGGCGAGAGTGTCTCTCACACTCTTTGTCGTTACTCATGTCAGCATGCTCGCTTCCGAAGCCTCCAGGGGCCCTCGCGGGTCCCCCTTCAAAGGCGGCGGAACGCTCCGCTACCGCGCGCCCAAAGGCGCGCCCGCGGTTTCGGCGCATGGCTTAAGCCCCGTTACATTTTCGGCGCCGGACCCCTTCCTTAGACCAGTGAGCTGTTACGCTTTCTTTAAATGGTGGCTGCTTCTAAGCCAACATCCTGGTTGTTTTGGGAGTCCAACATCCTTTCCCACTTAGCCATGA
>JBPCXV010000132.1:0-4139 GCA_051008235.1 Pseudohongiellaceae bacterium
ATCGGCATCGGGCGGAGCGAGCAGATTGCCGGCATTGACAGTACCCCGCCGACCATCACCATCACCGCAGGGGCGACTGCAGTCAGGCAAACTGGCAACACGCTTATCACTGTCAGGATCAGCGAGGCATCCCCCGACATTGAGTTGGCCGACATCACTGTCAACCCGCCGAGTGCCGGCCTGCTGACTGCCCTGACTCTGATCAGCCCCACCGGCTTGACGGTGACGGCTCCCCACCCCACCGAGCACGTTTACACGGCCTTATTCAGTTCCGGCACTGACCTGACCAGGGTCACCTTCACTGTTGCTGCCGGTAACTTCAAAGATGTGGCGGGCCACGGCAATCTGGCAACAACCGCTAATCTATTCGATGTTGTGGATGCATCCAGGGGCAGTATCTTACTGTCAATCTCAGCCGACAAGACGGAAGTGACCGAAGGCCCGGACGCAACGGTTGTCTTTACGATTACCAGCCCGGCGGCGGTTACCGGGCCAGTGGTTGTCCCTGTTACGCAGTCCGGGGAGGGCGACTACCTGATAGCGGGGGATCAGGGCGACAAGGAGATTACCATACCTCTCGGCGAGACAATGGGGCACCTCACGGTCACCATTGATGACGATCCGCTTGACGAGCTTAATGGCACGCTTGTCTATACCATTGTCTCTGCTCCCAGCGGCTATTTCCCGAACCCGTTCGCCCAGGTCGTCACAGTGACTGTGATGGATGATGATGATCCCATTCCCGATATTACGATTGACTATGCCGGCCAGACCAGCGGCGGCCAGGCCTGCGCCGCTTCGCCGGCAGCGGACAAGAGCGGCGTTTGCGAGGGCGATGCGATTGTCTTCACCATCACCGCCACCTATGCGCCCGACGACGCGCTGTCAGCGCCCAGAAACGATCTGGAAGTGCGGCTGGGGCGGCTGGCGGCGGGGAGGAATGCCAATGGGCATTACGGACTGACCAACCCGCCCAACTATGTGGACTATGCCGGCGCAGTGGGCCCGGTAACCCTGACCATCCCCGCCAACCAGAACACCGCCACCATGACCATCAATACCACCAATGGCTATGGCACCCTTAGCGTCGGCGCAGGCGCCACCGCCGGTGCCGACGGCGGCTACTTCGTTGAGATTCTCTGCCTGAATGGTCACCCCGACAACTGCCTGACCGACGACGCCAGGCTCTACAACTTCGTCCACACGGGCAAGGGCCAGGCGCAGGGCAACCGCAACCCCGCCCGCAACACCACCGAACCCACCAGCAACTGCGATGACTTTGCAGCGGCGGGCTCAGATGGCGATGACCCAAGCGAATGTCTGGTGCTTATCAATCCCGTTGCCCCGCCGGTGTTGTCCATTGCGGCTAACACTGACTCGGTGGAACAGGGCAGGGACGCCATCTTCACCATCACCGGCGACAAGGTGCTGACGAACCACTACAACGCTGAAAGAACTGCCCTTGAGGCTTTGCCCTTCCCGATTAGCATTACAGCTGGCCAGAACGGCAATTCCATTGTAGGCGCTACGCCGACCATGGTGACTATGGCTGCGGACGCGACCACAGTGAATGTCTCCATTTCCTCTCAGGCGGGCGAGGTCGGTGACGGCAACATTACACTGATGCTTGATGCCGGCAACAGGTACACGGTGGGTATGCCCAGCATCGCCACTGTTGCGATTACCGAACCGGTGACCGACACGCCGGGCATATCTTCGCCTGCTTCCGAAAATGTCGTTGTGAGCATTGGCACCACCGCCGCCACCCCTCAGGAGACCTATCTGGTGTCCGGCACGGCTGAGGAGGGTGCGATGATAAGCATCAGGGTTACGGACGGAACTAGCACGGTCACTGCCACCGTCACTAGTCGTGGCGGCTGGTCAACCACGGTTGACATCAGCGGTCTGGCAGATGGCATTCTGGATTTCATCGTGACGGCAAAGGTGGACAACAAGAGAGTGTCAAAGCCGCAAACGCGAAGAGTGCGCAAGGATCTAACGCCGCCGACCATTACCAGCATTGCTGCCACTACCATTCCTATCGGTGCCCCTGCCATCCGCATTCCTTCCAGTGCCACCGTTGACATCATTATCACCGCCAGCGAGCCGATTACCGGGTTGGATATGGCGGACATCGCTGTCAGCGGCAGCGACGAGCACGAGCTAAGCAACTTTAGGCTTCCCCAGTCCGGTGACTTAAGTGACCCCAATACCTTTATTGTCACTTATAAAGCTGGCCCAGGTCCATACGAGGCCGTCTTTGAGGTAGCCGCCGACTACATGGATGCGGTGCGTAATCGGGGCACTGCGACGACGGTGACAATCATGGTTGCCGCGGTGCCGACAGTCAGGCTGAGTTCGGCGGACACCACTATTGATATCGACACCGCCACTGTTATCACCGTTGAGATCAATGTGGCAACCACCGACTTTGACGCGGGCGACATCACCATTGCGCCTGCGGGCGCCGGCACCTTTGGCGAGTTTGCGCTAGTGCCAAACACCACCAACTACACAGTCACCTTCACCGCCGGTAGCAATCCCACCACCGCGACCCTTTCCGTTGCTGCGGGCGCCTTCACCGATGCGGCCAGCAATGACAACACTGCAAGCAACGATCTGGAAATCACCATTAATACGCCGATACCGATAGTCAGCATCGCCAACGCCGACGATGTGGCCGAGGGCAATGACGCCAGCTTTGTCATTACCTCTGACAAGGCGCCGAGCGCCAATCTGGTCATCACGCTGGCGGCGACCAACAGCGCCGGCACCTTCCTCGGCGCCAGCCCGCCCACCATGGCAACCATAATGGCGACCGAGACCGAGGTGACCGTCACTGTGCCCACTGTGGAAAGCCGCAACGGCAACGGCATGATCGGCGATGGCATCATCAGCGTAACCCTCACCGATAACAGCGCTGATTATAATCTGGGCTCCATGACTGTCGGCACGGCAACCGTGAAGGACATCCCGCGCATCAGCATTGACTATGCCGGCCAGGCCAGCGGCGACCAGATGTGCGAAGCCGCGAAAACGGCGGAAAAGCGCGGCATCTGCGAGGGCGATGCGATTGTGTTCACTTTCACCGCCGATGCGACCTTGACCAGCCCCTTGACTGTGCGCTATGGGCGGCTGGCGGCGGGTGTGCTTAACGCAAATACCAACTACGACATAGCCAATGCGTACGACTATATACAGACAAGTGCCGGCGGCTCTCCCGACCGGGGCCAGACAACCCTGACCATCCGCGCCAATGCGGACTCCGTCACCGATGTCATCAACACCGTCAATGAATACGGCGCGCAAGCTGACGGCGGCTACTTCGCTGAAGTTATCTGTCACGACAACAGTAATAACGGTGCCTACATCAACTGCCGGGGGGCCAACTACACAGCCACCACCCCCTACACCTTCAACTGGACGGGCACGGGCAACGGCCGGGGCGACGGCACCACCAAGGACCCCAACACCAGCAACTGCGAGATAGCGGCGGGCGCGGATGGCGATGACGAAAGCGAATGTCTGGTGCTAATTCATTCCGTTGGGCATTTCGTTGGGGGCGAGGCCACCCCGCCCACACTGTCCATCACCGCCCCCGACAACAACAGCAGTGTGGAACAGGGCACCCCTGCCGTATTCACCATCACCGCCAGTGCTGCGCATAACATCTACAACGCCGACAGAACTGCCCGCATCGGTTTGCCGATTAGCATTGAGGTAAGCCAGACAGGTGATTCTATTGATGGCGCTGCGCCGACTATGGCGACTATGGGTGTGGATGAGACCACGGTGGATGTCACCATTCGCACCCAGCCGGGTGATACGGGCACCGGCACTGTTTCACTGGAGATTACCAGTGCCGACGGCTATCCGGTGGGCTCGCCCAGCGCTATTACTGTTTCGGTTACCGAACCGGAGGGTTCCTCAATGCCGACTGTGGATTTGGCGGCGGCTTCCGACACTTTTGCCGATACCGTAAATGGGGTGACTTTTGGTACCAACGACGACAACAACACCAGCGACACTACGCCAACTATCACGGTTGGCAATGTTGCGGATGCTGCCATGCTTACGCTTGTTGCAACCCACACAGATTCAACCGCAGTTACTGTTACCGCTACTGTTGCAGGCACGAG
>JBPCXV010000133.1:0-9858 GCA_051008235.1 Pseudohongiellaceae bacterium
AAGCAGAGCCGCCTGGAGCGTCATTCCATGTGGCGGTAACAGTGACAGTGCCACCGGCTACAAGACCACCGACGCTAAAGACCGGCGTGCCGATGCTGGTGATATTATCCGTCGGATTGCCGACATCCGAACTCCTCAGCAAATCAAGATCAGGCACCGGCGAGAATGGTGACTGCGCCTGCACCTGCGGTGCCGCGAAAGCGAGAAGCAACGGCAGGGCGAGTGTTAGTTTGGTGAGTGTTTTGGTGAGTGTTCTGGTGAGTGTCCTGATGAATGTTCCAGAAAAACTTGACAGTCTCTTCATTGTTGGATACTCCGGGTTACCCTCGTTGTTGGTCGTTAGCTGTGTGGTTGTGGCTTGCGTAGCCGTGGCTTGCGTGTGCGGTGGAAAGCTCAAAGCAGGCTCCTTCGCCTGCTCTGGCGGGAGGTCTTGCCTGACGCACCCACCAGTCGTGCCATTAGTTGCCATGTTCATTTAGCCTACCTCCCAAGTCACAGTAGTCGCCCTCAAAAGGACGGATTATAGCCGAGTATTCTGATTTGTCAATGGCAGTAGCAACAACTACCCCATGAAAGGGCGCATTGTAGCCAAATATCCCCATTTGTCAACCCTCGCCCCCAACCCCCCTTGGATTGGGTATTTCCGGCAAAAACTTGCGAACCGGGAATTTCTCACTACGCTAATAATAGGAGACATACAATTCCCCGCCTCCCGCCCGCGCCCCACCCGTGTCCCCGCCCCCGCAGGGCACAAAAGGCACGGGGACTACCAACGTGGAGACCTCTCATGGCCGATGCTGCTGCGAATATTACCGATACCGCCAAGTCACACAACCAGCACGATGCATTTTTCAAAGAGTCGTTTGCGATTCTTGAATATGCTGCCGCATTCTTGCGTGAGCGGCTGCCGCGCAGAATTACTCGGCGTTTCAAGAAAGATGTTTTGCCCGAATTGATAGATAGCAATTTCGTTGACGCGGACGGGCGGCAATCCCGGGGCGATATGCTTTACCGGGTGTGGCTTGCATCGGGGCGTTGCATTTATGTTCTGATAGAGCACAAGTCTCATCCCGATGCGAAAGTGCTGGAGCAACTGGACCGTTACCTGCACGGCATCTGGAAACGCTACGCCGAAACAGATGCAAATGAGAAACAAACATTGCCAACCGTTATCCCGCTGGTGTTATATCACGGCAAGCAACCGTGGAGTGTGCCGAAATCTTACGCAGAAATACTTAGCGCCAATGAAATAGTGGACAAGCCTTACGGCCTGAACTTCCATTATCGCCTGGTGGACCTCACGAAAATCGCGCACCGCAAACTCTCCAAAAACCGGGAACTCCGGGCTGTGCTGGCCGTGTTACGCGGTTATGGGCGACGGGCGGAAGGCAAGAAAAATCTGGTGGACATTCTCAGAACGCTACCGCATAATAATCAAGAGTTAAAAAATTCGGCATTCCGATATCTGATTCAGGTGTGGAAACTTGACCATAACACTATAGACACTGCAGCCCGCAAAGCAAACCCGGAAACAGGAGGGAAAGACATGAGAACATTCATAGATGATTTGGAAGACAAAGCCAACGCTAAACTAATCAGGCGGCAGATGAATCAGAAATTTGGTTCCTTGTCGCAGGATGTTGAAAAGCAGATTGAGCAAGCCTCGTCAGAGGAGATTGGTCAGTGGGCTGATAAGATTCTCACTGCCCGGTCGCTTGAAGATATGTTTCCCGGCTCTGCCAGGCACTAGGCGCGGCAAGCCCGAAAACAGGAGGGGGAGACATGAGAACATTTATTGATGACGTGAAAGACAAAGCCAAAGCTGAACTAATCAGGCGGATGTTGGGTCAGAAATTTGGTTCCTTGCCGCAGGATATCAACAAGCGGATTGACCAAGCCTCGCCGGAAGATATTGGTCAGTGGGCTGACAAGATTCTTACTGCCCAATCGCTTGAAGATATGTTTCCCGACCATTCCATGCACTAGGCAGGGCAAACCCACAACACCTGAGGATGTTTTTGCCATCTCTTTTGCCTGATGAACTGCAAGATTCATTTAGTGTCTCCCCAAGTCCAGGGTTTCTTTGCAGGGCTGTCTGGGTGCCCTTGCTCTGCCAGCCGATTTTTTTCAGGCTTGCCTGCTTGACGTGGCGCCCGTTGCCTGACCTTGCCACGCAGTTTCAGCAACTGCACGGGGCTCACACCGGGTTGGGGTACGACCACATCCAGGCCGTCCAGCAAATCAAGTGCTCGCAGTAGCCTGACAAGGTTGGTGAACTGCACTGACTCCCCCTGTTCTACCCGGTGAACGGTCATGCGCGACACACCGGCTTCCTCCGCCAGCGTCTTCTGGCTCAGCCCCTTGTTGAGCCGCTGCCGGGCAAGCCGTTCTCCTAACTCGATGAGCAGGGCCTTATCAGATGTGTCTTTGAGGATTTTCATAATATACCAAAAAGAGAGCATTAATGGCGTAAGGGGCTATCAATGTACCAGAAAAGAAACTTTATTGAAAGCCTTTTGCTGAATTTGCGGCAATCTGTCGGGCAATGACAACGGGCTTGGTATTTCCGGGGAAAACTTGCAAGCCGGGAATTTCTGACTACGCTAATAGTAGGAGACATGCAATTCCGCGCCTCCGGAATATGAGGAGTCTCTTATGGCTGATGCTACCGATACTACAAAGTCACACAACCAGCACGATGCATTTTTCAAAGAGTCGTTTGCGATTCTTGAATATGCTGCCGCATTCTTGCGTGAGCGCTTGCCGCGCAGAATTACTCGTCGTTTTAAGAAAAATGCCCTGCCCGAATTGATAGATAGCAATTTCGTTGGCGCAGACGGGCGGCAATCCCGGGGGGATATGCTTTATCGGGTGTGGCTTGAATCGGGGGGGTGCGTTTATGTTTTGATAGAGCACAAGTCTCAGCCTGATGGGAAAACTTTGAGGCAACTGGATCGCTATCTGCACGGTGTTTGGGAGCGATATGCTGAAACGGATGCGGATGAGGGGCAGACATTGCCAACTGTTATTCCGCTGGTGGTATATCACGGTGAGCAGCCGTGGAATGTGCCGGAGTCTTATGCGGACATACTCGGCACCAATGAAATAGTGGATAAGCGTTATAGTTTTAACTTCCGCTACCGCCTGATAAACCTCGGAGATATTGCGCACCGCAATCTTTCCAGAGTAAATCGGGAGCTCTGGGCGGTGCTGGCTGTGTTGCGCGGCCATGGGCGGCGGGCGGAAGGCATGGAAAATCTGGTGGACATTGTGGCGGCGCTGCCGGATAATAATCAGAAGTTAACGAACTTGGCTTTGCGTTATTTGGGCCAGGTGTGGTGTGTTAGTCAAGCGCGCATAAATGCCGTAGTTATTGAAGCCAAACCCGGTGATATAGGAGAGAAAATCATGAGAACGTTTGTAGATGAATTGGAAGACAAAGGCGAAGCCCGAGGCATAATCAAGGGCATAGTCGTAGGCAAAGCCGAAGGTAAAGCCGAAACACTCAAGCGGCAACTGGGGCAGAAATTTGATGCCTTGCCGCAGGCTGTTGAAAAGCAGATTGAGCAAGCCTCGCAGGAACAGATTGAGAGTTGGCTTGACAAGATTCTCGCTGCCAAATCGCTTGAGGATATGTTTCCCGGCCATTCCATGCACTAGGCGCGGCAAGCTCGGAAACATTTGCGGCAATTCTTCGGAGATTATGTCCATTTGCGGCAATTCTTCGGGGATTGCGGCCATTTTTCGGGGATTATGCCCGTTTGCGGCAATTTTTCTTGACTTCCGGCCAGGTTTTGGGGATATTCACCGCTGCCGACCAGCAAATTGGGAGCCAGTCGTGTCGAAACCTGTTGGATATAGCCACCTTGTTGCTCACTACGGCTTGCCATCTCTGCCGCTGCTTGAGTATGCCGAGCTTGCTAACAATGTTAGTGGCAGGGTAACACGGCGGCGGGGTAGCGACCTGGTTGAGTTGTTTGAACCAAAATATCTGAATGAGGACAGCCTTAGTGCACATTTGCAATTTGCCTTTCGCTACGAGGGCATTAATTTGCAGGTTCTCACTCTGCTGTTTGCTCAAATCGGGGAGCAAGAACTTCTGGCCTGGATTGGTCACAGCCCCACATCCCGTTATGCACGAATTGCCTGCTACTTGTATGAGTGGTTAACTGGCAAACAACTACCGACGACCAGGCCGGTGCCCTCCCAAACCAGTTATGTTCAGTTGGCCGACCCAGGCCGACAACTTGCTTTCGTAACAGGCAAACGCGACACCCGATATCGTGTGCAGAACAACCTGCCGGGCAATGACAGGTTTTGTCCACTGATTCGCATCACTCCTTATTTGCGCGAGATGATTGATTCCGATTTGCGGCAAGCAACGCGAACTGTGCTGGCTAGATATGATTCGGATTTGCTACGCCGTGCGGCAGCATTTCTGTATCTGAATGAAACCCGGTCATCGTTTGAGGTGGAACGCGAAAAGCCCTCGCCACACAAGGCCCAGCGTTTCGCTGATATGCTGCGGCAAGCAGATACTTTGATACCACTGAGTGAAGAACGACTGGCAGACTTGCAGCAATCTGTAATGGACCCTCGCTTCCACGAGTTCACTTGGCGGCGGGAACAAAATTGGATTGGCAAAGATATGGGCCACCGGCAACAAATAGATTTCGTGCCGCCGCGCCCGGAAGATGTGAACACTCTTATGAGTGGCCTTTTGGATTTGGCGCAAGAGTCTGCAGAAATGGAAGTTGATTCTGTGGACTCTGTGTTAATGGCTGCCGCCATTGCCTTTGGCTTCGTGTACATCCACCCTTTTATGGATGGCAATGGTCGCATCCATCGCTACCTGATTCACGAAGTGCTAACCCGCGCCGGTTTCACTCCACAAGGCATAGTGCTTCCCGTTTCGGCCGTCATTCTCGCCGGTCTTGACGACTACATAGCCGCGCTTGAAGCATTTTCAAAACCGCTAAACAGGCTAACCGACTACGATCCAACACAGCCAGACCTGTCCGCAACCGGCAACGATGCGGTGTATTTTCGTTATCCTGACTTGACGGTGCAGGCGGAGTTTCTCTACAAATCTCTTGAGCGCACAATCACGCATGACTTGCCGCAAGAAATTGGTTGGTTAATTGGTTTTGACCGAGCCGGTAATGCTTTGAATCAGATATTGGATTGGCCAGACCACAGTATGGAATTGTTTATTCGCGTTGTTCATGAAAATGATGGCAGGCTGTCGGCCAACAAGCGCAAAAGCCACTTCCGATGGATGAAAGATGACGAAGTGCGCAATGGGGAGCGGCTGGTGAACGAGGCGTTTGGGGAGGGATAGGTACCAGCGTCCCCCCACCGCATCAGGCTTCGCCTTCTGCGACTCCCCCTCAAGGGGGGAGTTGTCTCCGCTGTTCTTAGAAGCGTTTGTGGTAGCGGAGGTAGGCGCGGTGGTATATGTTGCGGGCGGCTGCGGTTGGGTTTAGTGTGGCGCTGGGGGTGGTTGGGTTGGCGGTGCCGCCGCTGGGGGTGGTGAAGAATTGGTAGCCGACGGTGCCGGGTTGCAGGTTGCGCATTAGGGGGGAGGCTAGGTTGTTTGTGGTGTTGGTGCCGTTGATGCCACCGATGCCGTTGCTGATGCCGCCGCCTATGTTGCTGGGGGCGTAGGCGCCCTGCCCTAGTGCGGCTTCGTAGCCGGCGCTGAAGCCCTGGCCGAATTTGAGGTCGGCGCCGAGGGACATGGTGTCGTGTTCGGCGGTGAATTTGGTGCGGGCGAATAGTTCTAGTAGTTCTTTGTCGTTGAGGACGGGGATGCCGTATTTGAGTTCAAGGCCGTAGAGGTTTTTGGCGTTGAAGTTGTTGGCTGTGCCGGTGGCGTTGGGGGATTGGTAGAAGTCGCCCATTTTTGCTTGCCAGAGTTGTTGGGCGCGGCTGCCGGTGGCGCCCCATTGGGGGGCGAAGGTTAGGGAGAGGCCGCGGTTGTCGGGGCGGGCTGCCCAGGCTACATTGATGCCGACGCCCCATTCGTTCAGGCCGCTACTGTGGTAGAGCAAGCCGCGTGCGTCAACGCCTATTGTCAGTTGTGATTGCGGGATTGTTATATTTATTTCGCCGCCAAGTTCGGCGCCGCCGCCGGAGAAGCCATCACCGAAGTCTTGCCGCCAGTTTAGTTCCAGGGAGCTGCTGGTGTTGCCGCTTGCCTCAAGTTGTTGCTGGTGTGTGAGTTCCACGCCCAGGCGCAACCGTCCGTTGCTGGATTCTATGCCGGCCATGCCGTCGGAGCGTGCTTTCTCGGTGTTGGTGGTGTACAGGGCATCGCCGGTGAAACCCATGCTCATTGAACTGTAGGTGCCACTGCGTATCACTCTCGCCGGGCTATCGCCGCCCAGGGCGAATGATTGCATGCTGACATCGCTGGTATAAACATCGCCCGGGTTGTTGTTCTGGGTGATGGTTACATCGCCTTGGTTAAAGCCCAGCGAGGCCCACATCCGTGCGCCGCTGTCCAGCTGGAAGCCGGCATAAGGATGCAGGCCGCT
Source organism: Pseudohongiellaceae bacterium (assembly GCA_051008235.1). Classification (GTDB taxonomy): domain Bacteria; phylum Pseudomonadota; class Gammaproteobacteria; order Pseudomonadales; family Pseudohongiellaceae; genus UBA9145. The sequence goes on from JBPCXV010000133.1 coordinate 6,540, forward strand.
TAGGCTGATGTCGTGTGTGCCGAGGGAGCCGTCCACATCATAAATAAAGTCGGAGTTGGCTTGCACGAAGCTTACGCCCCACACTTCATTGCCGGTCGCGACATCAATGCCAACCATAGCGCCTTGCAAATCGCCGTCGTAGTTCACCTCATCCTGGGAGCCGTTTGAATCGTGGTGGAAGGTGCGGCCCCACAGGGTTATTGGCGGGCCTTCGTTGCCGAACAGGCCAGTGTTTGATGATGAACCGCCCGCATCCGCCTGTTGCACCAGGGGGACGATGAAGCCGATGTCGCGGGGCATATTCACCGACGCGGCGCGCTGACCCTGAGCGTAGGCACCAGCCCGGCTCTGAGCGTGTCTGGCGAGGAGTTGCATGGGGCTGGCACCCTGCAGGGTAAGGCTGCTGGCGCTGACAGGTGTGCCATCAAAGGCACTGTTAATCCGCCCCTGAATGGCAGTGCCGGCCTGAGTCGCCAGATTGATGCCCACCTGAGGCATCACAGTCTCGTTAACCGCCTGGTAGTCCACCCTTCTTTCCATGATAGTGCCAACGGCTGTGGCATCAGCATCGGCGATGCTGGCGTTTACCGGGTTTGAAATGGTGAGGCTGAGGGTTTCTTCCTCCTCGGTTTCTTCATCACTCAGGGTGTTAACCTGAACTGTGCCGCCCAGCTCGCCGGCCGGAATGACTAGTGTGCCACTGGTGCTGGTGTAGTCGCTGCCTGCGGTGGCGGCCTCGCTGATGCCGGCGCGGTTGGTGCCGCCGTCGGCGGTGGCGTAGTCAACTGAAATCTCCTTGCCGGAGACGGCGCGCAGGGTGATGCTGAAGGTCAGCGGTTCGCCTTCAAAGGCGGCCTCGCCTGCTGCCACTGTAACGCCCGGCGGGGCATCATTGTCTATGACGGTTGCGGTAACCGTCGCCGTGCCCAGGTCAGACTCCAAACCTGCCGGGGCGCTGATGGTGGCGGTAATCGTGCCATCCGCATCATCGCGCTGGTTGCCGGTGGCCACACTGAAAACAACACTGCTGGTGTTGGCGGGGATGGTAACCGAATCGGGCGTGCTGCCAATCAGGTCGGTGGGGCTGGCAGCAATAGTCACTGGAACCATCACAGCGTCAGACTGGGCTGGCACCACGGAAAGGGTATAGATGGCCGGCGTGCCTTCGGTGAAGCTTGTTGCGCCACTGATGGAGATTATGGGTATCTCGCCAATGGTGCCGGTGGCCGCGGATGCATCAGCCGCAAGATCGGCATTTACCGGGTTGCTCAGGCGCAGGGTGAAGAGGTTATCAAGTTCATCTTCGGTGTCCGCCATAATCGCTATGGTTACCTGCTGTTCGGTAACATCCGGCGCGAAGCTTAGCGTGCCGCTGGCCGCCGTGTAGTTGGTGCCGTCAACCGCATCAGTGCCCATGCCATCGGCGGCGCCATCGGAAGTCGCATACATTACCGTAACCGACTTGCCGGACGCAGGCGACAGACTCACTGTGAACACCAGCATTCCGGTCGCCTCGCCGGTGCGTGCATCGGCTACCGACAGTTCTGCCAGATCGTCATCATCACGAATGGTGATGTTGGCCGTCGCTTTCTGCAGTGCATACACGTCAGCATCCGGCGACGTGATAGTCGCCGTCACGGTGGCATCCGGCCTGTCGGTGCTGTCGTCGGTGGTGGTTACGCTAAAGGTCACCATGGTTTCACTCGCAGGAATGGTCACCGAACTCGGCGTTGTGCCAATGGCGGAAGGCGGCACGGCAACAATCTCCACCGGCACATCAACGGCAACAGTTTGCATCTCGGTAATCCCAAGCATGAAGACAATCGCGTTGCCCTCCGTCACCGTACCCTCTGCGTTAATACCCAGGCTGGGCAGTTCGCTAATCGTGCCGACAGCGGTGTTGCCATTAGTCGCAAAAGTCGCATTCACCGGACTGCTCAGTGTCAGCATGAGGTTATCGTCAACCATATCCGCATCCGTTTTGATAGTCACCGTTATACCCTGTTCCCTGATGCCCGGCGCGAAAGTCAAAGTGCCACTGGCAGAGTCATAGTCCCCGGGCGCAATCGCCGCATTCGGGGGAGAGCCAGGCCCGGTGGCATACATCACCGTAACAGTGTTGCCGGAAATCTGCGTCAAACCCACGGTGAACACCAGCGCACCAGTCTGCTCACTGGCCCGCGTATCGTCCACCCTCATCTCCGGCGCATCATCATCGTCCCTAATCGTCACGCTGACCGTATCAGTGCCCAGCGTGATGCCCTCGTCATGCGTCGACGTCGGCTGGCTAATCATCGCCGTCAGACTGCCATCGCTACCGTCATAGACATCATTGGTAGTTCTCACACTAAAGGTCGCAGTCAGCATACCCCCGGGAATCGTCACCTGGCTCGGCGCCGTGCCCATTATCTCGCCCGCCGTGTCAATGTTCGTAATGGTATTACCCGGCGCGGCAGTAATAGTCACTGGCACAACCGCATCCGCATCTAACATAGCCCCCAGCGTAACCACAAAGGGGACATACGTGCCTTCATCGGCCGCACCACCGCTCGGCCCGCTCAGTGTCAGGGTCGTATCATCAGGCGGAGGCGCGGTAACCGTAATCACATGCGTAGTGCTCGCCGTATTGCCATTATCCGCCGCATCATTGAATCTATTCGCCGCCACAGAAAGCGTGGCCGTGCCCGGGCTGGCACCGGCGTTGAAGGTAACCGTGTAGCCCGTGCCGGAACCCGAGAAGCCCGATAATGAGCCAACACCCGCCCTCGTGATGTCGCCCACCGCAAAGTCGGTGGTGGCCTCGCTGGTGGTAAGGGTGATAACAGTAGTCGCGCCGGTTACAAGGCTGTTCGCCCCTCTGATCATCACAGTCGGCCGTGTGGTGTCAGGAGCACCCGCATCAGTAACAGTGATGGTGAGCATACTGGGCGAACCGATGGTGTAAGTGCCGTCTGTGTGTTGCTCGGGAGCGATGGTCAGCACAATGGTGCCGCCGCCGCCGGTCATCATGTCGTTATCAATGGTGAGTTGGTAGATTATAGAGCCACTACCGTCCGTCACAAAGCCCAGTACCCCCGCAGCCACAGCATCGAATTCAGCACTATCAATAAACCCGACGCTCCCCGATGGCGCACTGCGGGTCTCCACTACCGCTACCTCAATGGTATTGCCGGTGCTGGCCGCAGGGGTCAGATTAAGTGTGATATCAACATCCCCACCTTCGGCTACCGTGAGGGTGGTCGTGCTGAAGCTGGCACGGGGGTTAGCCGCAGTGGGCGCCGGCCCCGTCGGGTCGGTGATGGTGCCGGTGGCGGCGGTC
>JBPCXV010000134.1:0-4974 GCA_051008235.1 Pseudohongiellaceae bacterium
GACCAGGCCAACGTAAAAACCGACAGATTTTTGATTCGACTGCCTGCGAGTCGGCGCGGGAATTTGCCAGCGTGATGCAGTCAACACTCACGCCTCCGTGGCGTGAGTTTTCTATTCTAACTTTGGGGCGCCAGGTAATGCTTGGCCGGTCCGAAGAGGATGTCATTGCAATCAATCAACAGCTGAGTGACATCACCGAAATTGTTTTCGATTTCCTAAATCATTCGAACTTCCATGCGCAAGCGACCGAAGCCTATATGGATCTATCCATTGGTACCGGTGCATTAATTTCAGGCTGGGAATTCAATGAGCGTACCGGTGTCGGTAATCTGACCTACAAATCGATTCCGCTGAAAATACTCGTGCTCGAGGAAGGCCCGAACGGCATGGTCGAGAACGTGTGGCGCTTAATGGAAGTCAGCCTCGAGCATGCAATGCGTATGTGGCCAGGCATTAGCTTGACCCAGGCCGAACAAGCCAGAGTCACCAAAGGTGATCGCGGTAAGGAAAAATTCAAAGAAGCTGTATTGTTTGACCCGCAGACTGGTGACTACATCCAGGTGGTGGTGGATGGTAAGTTCAATGTCAGATGGCAGCAAAACCAGGGTGAGAGCAACCCGTGGATCGTATTCCGATGGAGCGTGAACCCGATTGAAGTCTATGGTCGTGGTCCTGGCATCAACATGCTGCCGGACATTCGCACGCTCAACAAAGTTAAAGAATTTCTACTGCGCAACGCGGCACTGAGTATCAGTAACGTGTACACCCGAACCGGTGGCCAGGAAGGTGCATTCAACCCATTCACGGTGAGACTGCAGCCGAACATGATCATACCGGTGAAGAGCAACGCAACCGATAATCCAACCCTGCGAGCGCTCGAGCGTAGTGGTGATCTAAACTTTGCAGATTTATTGCTTCGCGACTTACAGGGTGATGTGAAGCGGGCATTCTTGAATGACCAAATCACACCGGAAGGCCCAGTGCGAAGTGCGACAGAGATTGCAATCGAAGATCGTCAGCTGGTGCGTCGCATTGGTGCTGAATTCGGACGCTTGCAAACTGAGTTCGTAGAGCGTCTAATAGCACGCGCAGTATTTATATTGCAGAGAGAGAACGTAATCCCGCCGATGCGGGTCGATGGCCGAACAATAACTTTGCGACACACGTCGCCACTGGCAAGAGCTCAGGACCAAGAAGAATTGTTAGGTTTGCAAAATACAATGGCATCTGTTGCCGCACTACCACTAGACCTCATCATGCAGAAGTTCAAGGTTGAAGACTTGACTCCATGGGTACATGAGAAAAATGGTGGCGATCCTAAACTGATTCGAACTCCCGAGGAGCAAATCCAGTTCGCGCAGAATTTCCAACAAGTAGCCGCAGGCGCAGCCGGTGGTGAAGGTGGAGAGCAAGGCGCACTACCCGCACCGACTGAATGAACCAGCTTTTCGATGAAGACTTGATCGAGGAGGCGCTCGGCGCCGAAGGTCTTGACGATAACGCCAAGAAATACATCGAAGAGTTTAACTTCCGCGTAGAGCTGGCTGATTCATTTTTCCATACGTTCAATGAAGGCCCAGGCCGACTTGTACTCAATCATCTATTTCACACGTGTGTACTATCACCGACCGTGATTGAAGGTGAGAGCGCTGAGGCGCATGGGATCCGCGAGGGCAAAAAGCGTGTCGTGATGTTGATACTTGAGATTATGCAACGTGCTCGAACAGGAGATTACAATGTTTCGTAGAAAGTCATTAGAGGAACGCCATGAAGAAAAACTCAATCCGTTACTTAGTGTCGATGGCGAGGGAGATGAAAACGCTGGTGGTGGCGGGTCAGGCGGCGACGGTGATGGTGGCGGCGATGGTGGTGGGGACGGCGGCGGCGGTCGTGGCAGTTCTCTCGTTGGCAGCGGCGATGGTGGAGGTGACGGTAAAGGCGGTGATGGCGACGGAGACGGGGGCAAAGGTGGTGACGGCGATGGCGGTAAAGCTTGGTTTTGGTCCGATGGTGAAAAAGGTGAAGGTGATCCGCCGGACTGGTTTCAGGCAGATAAATATAAAACCGTTGCCGAGCAAGCTGCAGCGACTAAGGAACTTAATACAAAACTGCGAGAGCGTCAGGAAGGCCGAGGCGCGCCTGAGAAGTACGAAATTAAAATTCCAGATGATGTACTGGCACTTGCGCCAGAAGACACGCGGGAATCGCTGAACGAAATACCTGACTGGCTAAGTGAGTGGGGCGCCAAAGCCGACATCACGAATGAGGCGCTTAATGATTTGGTCACCGAGTTCACCCGTAGTGAGCTCATGGGTCAGCCGGATCCAGCGGAGGAACGCACCAAACTAGGTTCGACCGCGCAAGAGCGTATCGATCGAGTCGGCAATTACATTCACAACACGTTCAAGGATAGCGAAGAGCTCACTAAGCTGGCGCTATGGATGACAGCAACCGCGGACGGCATTCAACTATTTGAGAAAATCATGACAGATAAATCACCCTCAAATCTCGCAGGCGATGGCGCAGACACTACCGAGCAAACGGTTACCGAAGCAGACCTCAAAGAATTATTGTTTGCTGAGAACGAACGTGGCCAGCGTAAAATGCACGTCGATCCTGGTTACGCCAAAATGGTGAATGACATGTACAAAAAGGTTCACGGACAAGGAACTGGCGCGAAAAGAAAAATAGTTGACATAAATCCGCCGCAGCGATAAATTACGCGCAACTGATCAATTCGGCACACCCAGCTACTAACGGCCCCGAAAGGGCACACCCGCAAACACTGGCCCGACTAAGTCAGTAAAAATTTAATTTATTTTTACTAACACTTTAGTGCGAGGCCATTATGTCTAAGTTTTTATCCGATGCCGCATCGCAGATGTTTGACGATGAAGTCAAGCATCAATATCAAGCGATGGATGGTGCTGGTGCCTTAGAAGGTACCGTCACCGTACGACGAAACGTCGTAGGTAATACCTATAACTTCCGACGTATGGGTCGCGGTGTAGCGAAACAAAAGACAGTATCGCAAGCCGACTTGATCCCGTTGGACGTAGCCCACACTTTGATCCCTGCCGTTCTACAGAACTGGCACGCATCAGAGTACACCGACATCTTCGACAAAGCAGATGTCAACTTCGACGAAGTTTCAGAATTAGCCATGACGATTGCATGGGCCTTGAAACGTCGAGAAGACCAATTAATTATTGACGCAGTATCCCAGCCGCCAGCGGCAGCCGGTACTCCCATTGCAGACATTGTGCTTGCCACAGTGTTTACAGTGACCGCATTAAGACGAGCCTCTGGCGCGTTGAATGCACGCGGTGTCATGGGTCGCATGCGCCATTGCGCGATTACGGCCTTATCCCTAGAACACTTGCTCGCCTCTACGAACGCAGTATCCGGTGATTTCAATACCGTACGTGCTTTGGTGAATGGTGAGATCGACACGTTTGTTGGTTTCATGTTCCACATGATCGATGATCGTGACGAAGGCGGTATTTTAGGTGCTGCAGCAAACAAAGAACTATTGTTCTGGCACGAAATGTCAACTGGTTTAGCGATCGGTATCGATTTCGAAACTACTGTCGACTGGGTACCTCAAAAGGGTTCCTGGTTGAGCTCGGGCTTCTTGAAAGCTCAGTCGGTGGTTCGTGACGCGGGCGGTGTTGTCACCGTTCAAGTCGATGAAACCGCTGCGGTTACTGTCGGTCCTACATAATCGATGGCATTCCGACGCAAAAATTTAACCCTAATCTCGGGCTCTGGCCCAGGCGAAGGCCCGAGATTATTTTCGTATCGTAGCAACGATACGAGCGCGAACATTCTGACCGCAAATTATTTTGGATCCAACGCAGTTCCTAGTGCTGAAACGGTAGTCGAAAATAAAGGTGCACAGTTTGATCGCGCAGAGGGTTTGCGTGATGCCGACAATGCGGTTCGTAATGACATGCGCGTGAATGATGTTATTTTTGCGCATGTGGACCTTGGTGGTACACCAGCGCATATAATTTATCGCTGCTCAGTATCTACCACGGCCGCGATCACTGTAGTGGCAGGAGCAACCATCACATGACTTTTGATCCAGCAACTTTTGCTCTCACTGATTGCAATAATTCAAACTCTGGTAAGTTCGAGACGGGTGACGATGTCAGTCAGCGTGTACTAACGCCCAGATTTTTCACCTACAGCTCCGTTACTGCAGGCGATAACATTGCCGCGGTGGAAGCCGTTGGTTATTTTAATGACGTTGTTCGAGCACTGGGTATACTTCCAGTCATTGGCGATGTTTTTGTGACCGTTGCCACTGATGGCGTAACCATTAATGCAGTCGCAAATATCACGTCTGTGAGCGGCAGGCCCGTTCTCGACGCGATTGTAACTATGAGCACAGGACAAACACTCGCATGACTTTTGTACGTGAACAATTACACCCAGCATGTGGCTTTGATTCTAACAATGGCCCGCGCATTTGGTCGTATAAGACTCAAGACGAAATCGGCATCGCTGCCGGTGATGTCATGGAGGCCGGCGTGTATTTCTCTGGTGATTTTCTAGCGGTGCCACCTGTTGGTGCTGCAGATTTACTACAGGCTGGTGATTTCATTGTTGTGCAAGGTGATGCAGAAATGGCACCACCTGGTAGCCAAGTAAGCATAATTGCTGTTGCAACGGTTGTCGGCAACACTGTGACAACTACGACTGCGACCGGCGACCTCGACCTGGGGTAAGCTGACATGCCGTTCGATCCGGCTTTTTTCAAACCATTACTTGGGATGGCCACGTCTGGTCAGCCACGCATGTTTGCGTATAGGACCGACGACGACGACGGCACTGGCGCTGGACAAATTCGTGAGGCAGGTTATTTCAATGAGATTTCCAACGAGCTGAACGTCGGTGATCAAATTTGGTCACACATCGATGCAGCTGGCACGCCGGACACTAAGATTTTTTACGTTAGGGCCAACACTG
>JBPCXV010000135.1:0-8509 GCA_051008235.1 Pseudohongiellaceae bacterium
GTGTTGGTGGCTTCCATGGTTTGCTGCACAGTCTCTTGCAAACCCTTCACTTCACCGCGCAACGCCTTGTTATCTTGGATGCGTGAATAGTGTTGTTCGTATGCCTTCTTGCCCACGTAGTTATCAGGATCGCCACCATCCGCCACGTATTCTTCAAAGGTTTTGAAGCCGGGCGGGTCTTCTTCGGCTGGCGCATTGGCTTCGGGGTGGTTGGGCGGGGTGTCATCGGCCGCGGGGGCTTCTTCTCCACGCGCTTCATTGTAGGCATTCTCGGCCGCGTCTATGTCGAAATCTGGTTCGCTCATTCGATCACTCCAAACACATCATCATCGTTGATGATCTGAAAAAATATTTTAGATCCCACCGGATGTTCAACGGGCTTGCCCGCATACCGCGTGAAGGCAATCACATCGCCTTTCTTACACCACGGTTCAACATCGGCACCCATGCGCTGATAAGCCAACGGACCTAACGCCAACACCACGCCATGATCTTGGCCTTTTTCGTGCTTCTCGCGTTCCTTGTCCGTCATTTGCTGAAAACCTTTATCCGCAAGCGTCGGGGCATTCTCGGCCGCCAACCCTTCAAGGCCGGTTTTCACTTCGATCAACTTCACCAAGATGCGATAGCCCGCGGGCTTCAATACACCAAAGCGCATGGTTTGCACGGCGGCATCACCAAGTTCTTTGATTTCTGCAAAGAATTCCATTTGCCGCGCTTCTTCGGCGCGGTGCTTTTGTTCGTTGCGGATATGGTCGGGCAGCGCTAACACGCTTTCATTGTCATCACTCATTGTTTTCTTCTTCTGGGGGTTCGGGGATAAACACCATTTCGTAAAAGGTTAATAAATCCCATGGGATGTGCGCCGCTCGGTAGGCATCTTGCTGGCCAAGCGCGCGATGGATCATTGCGTGTGTTAGGTCGGCACTGGATGAATCAACTAACTTACCCTCGCCCGCGGCATCGCGAGTATCGAGGCGTTTCCATTCCAAGCACTTAAGGTAGGCTATCGTCACCGGGCTGGTTAGCCAAATGTCGAATTGATCTTGCGTTATCTGCGGTTCCGATAGCTCTTGCGCCATCTAAACTATTCTCCTATTGGGCGGGTGCTCCTTGCGGCGCCTGCCCTTGTTGATCCTGCGCATCTTTCTGCGCAAGCTGGAATTCTACGGGTTGCGGTAACGGTATGCTAGGGGTTTGTTTATCAATGAACTGTTGTTCAATCCCCTTAACCGTACTGGCAGCATCACCATCATTAAGCATGCCGATTTCCCATAGCAACTTAAACGTTTCAGCATACTTGTGCGCAATCTCGGCTTCTTGCATATCCACCTTGATGCCGTTCGCCGCCATATCTTTGGTGACTTCCAGCGCAACGCGGTATCGATCAAGTTCAACTTTGACTTCTTCCAACTTCTGTTTGCGTTCTTCCAAGCTGGCTTCACGCTGCAAGTTGGCCATCATAATTTGTTGCATTGGATCGGGTTCGCCGCTCGGCTCCGGGGCTATTTCTTCCGGGTTAGGTATGCCGAAGGCTTCCAACCATTGCAGATAGATGGCGCGCTTGTTCAAGATGTTGTTGGGATCTTCTTTCGCTTCTTGTAGCAGGATATCGGCGCGGCTTTGTTGCTCCACGTCACTGCCTTGGCTCGGATCAACCGCGGTGCTGATATCGCAATCTTCGGGGTTGAAGTCGTTGCGCATGTTAACTTCTTGCGGCTCATCCAACACCCGATTGTATTTGGCGCTATTGTGGTGCTTGAAGTTCAGCATGGCTATGCGCTTGAATTCCATCTTGGCGCAGTCATACACCCGCATAACAATGCTGTTGGGTACCTTTAAGCCTTGCTGCAATCTGGCCAGATACATCACGGCGGCTTCTTGGCTGTTCGAATCCATGTTCAAAGCGCTGTTGGTCATCTGGCGCAACTGCGTGATCATGTATTCCGTTAACTGGTAAAGCGTCATGTTCGGGCCGCTGTAAGGGAACTGCACAATGCCATCACGTAGCGACTTGCCGCCCGTGGTGATCGGTGTGAGTTCGCCCATGGTCACATCAATTGGCCCGGCTTGCTGCCGATTGCCGCGGTTGGTGCTGCCACTCATCTGCGCATCAATCAAGCCGCTGTTGCCCGCTAAGTTGGACAAGGTACCGGCATCGATCATTTGGTTGAACGTGGTGTTGATCGCATCGAACATATCGGAAAGCAAGATGCCCCAACCCATACCCATTGGCCCACCTTCGGGATCTGGCAAGAAGCGGTATTGCGTGAAGATATCCATGCGTTCCACTTTGGTGATATCGCCATCATCGTTGGTGTGGATGCCTTCTTCATCATAGGCCGGGAACACGGCCGCGATCATTTCCTTTTCAGGGTAGTAGATCACGCGGTAAGGTTCTGGCAGTCCGTCGCCATCTAGATCTATCCATGTGAATGCACGAATGAAATCGAAATCTTCGGGGTGCATATTCCTGTCGGGGAAATCTTCTTCATCAAGCTGCCATTGCTGTTCACCGCGGATGTGCTCTATCACTTCGCTGCGCGTAAACTTACACGGCACGAATAGATCCATGGCTTCTTGAAAGGTGCGCGATTTGTGATCAAACACCACTTCATCAGCCATCAATAGATCGCTGTTTACTTTTTCGCCGGTGGCGTTGAAGTAGGTTTCTTTGAAGGCAGTGCCCACACAAGGCAACTGCAACAACATTTTATCTTGCTCGGTGCGCCATTCCGGCATGTCTTCTTTGACTTGGTAATTCATGTACATGCCGGTTCGCTTGGCACGCGCATCTTTCTCTTTGTTCTCGCGGCCGTTGGTCTTCATCGCCACGATCTTATCGCGCCATACCAATTCAGGAACGGTGCGGCTGTGGAAATCCAACATGGTTTCCAGCACAAACGGCATGATGATGTTGCTGGCGCCCTCGAAGGGGAATGTTTTGTGCGCGGCTTCGGGTTCTAGCTTGGATAGCTTCAGCGCCTTTTCATACTTCTTGCGCCATTCGCTCATTGAATCCTTGGCCAGATCATAAAGGCGCCTAACCTCACCGGCCACATCGTTGTGCATGTTGCCCAACTCATCCACCAAGTTGCCATCATCTAGAAATGCAAACAATTTGATATCGTCGGGTTCCGGCTCTACCTCATCGGGCAGTTCGGTATCATCAACTTCTTCAAATTCTTCTTCGGCAAACTCGACTTCAGCCATTTACTTTTTCCCTTGTCCTGATTCGCTTAATGCGATGGCGATGGCTTGCTTACGGCTGCGCACCTTCGGCCCTTTCTTGCTACCACTGCGCAACTTGCCACGCTTGAATTCGCCCATGACTTTATCAACCTTGGCCTTCTGTCGCTTGCTGGCCATTAACTTCGGCGGCTGTTCTGTCGCGCAATTTGCTGTCGCTGCTTTTTAGATAGTCGCTTGCCGGTGATAGTGCGCGGATCGCTGCTAGTTGTAACCTTGCGCTTCGCTGCCTTCTGGCCAGCGCCCCTATCAAATTGGCTAAAGCTTGTGACTTTCTTTTTCTTTGGCATTCTAGTATCCCGTTTTGCTGTTTCGGCCTTGATCGCCTTTTCCTTGATCTTCATGGTAATACTCGGCAACGGGTTCGGCAAATGTCAATGCAAGCGCATCTCCAAGGTCTGGTGACATGCCTAAGCGCTTTTTAGTCTCATCTTTTTCTTCCAGCACCTTGATGTTGCGACTGTTGAATTTGTATTCAGGGGCGCAGATATCCATGGTGATGGCTTTGATCTTTTCTTCCACGTCTTCGGTGGTTTGCGTGAATAGCTGCACATTGGAATCTTTGAACCACTCGGCCATCTCTTGCCACATCTCGTTTCGGCGGTTGGTGTACTTCTGTTGATTCCACGCACTGGCGCCAAAGTTCACGCCTTGCACTTGCACATATTCCATTTCATGCAGCCTATCAATAACGCCAACACCCATGCCTTCATCAATGAAGCATCGATCGATTGGAATAGAATCTAGTATGCCCTTCACCAATCCGGTGATTTCCATCTGATCCATCTTGCGCGCCCAACTGGATACATCGAACGCGATGCGGCCTTGGCGCAGACATATGGCCAAGCGATCATCACCGAAGCGGGCCGGGTCCACACCCATCACGATGGGGCCGCGGGCTTCAATGGCGGTATCAGCATCACGCAAGCGATTCTTGATTGCGCGGGTGACATGGGCCGCGGGTATTAGCTGGCGATATCCGGCAGATTCAAACGCTTCTTCGGCATCGGCTGGATACTCACGCTTGAAATCATCTTCGCCGTTCTCAAGTGTTGGGATCTTGCGGCGGCGCCATAGCATGTTCTCAACAGTCACCGGGTGTTCTTCGGTGCTGTATTGCTCGATGTATTTTAGTTCATCATCATCAAGCGTGACTTGGATCGGCTCGCCATCTTCATCAAGGGGAATTTCAACGCGGTATTCAGACTGCCAAAACCATGGGATAAACACCGGGATAAACTCGCTTACGCCTGCAACGGCCTTGACCCACGTTTGGTGGAAGTAGTTGCCCATCCCATCGCTTGTGCTCTCAAGAAAGACTTCCGTGTTGCCGCCCGGTATAGCCTGCATAACACCCGTTGCGTGAGTACCAGCATGCGGCCAAAAAGCCACTTCACTGCCATGGAAATATTGAATGGTGGATGAACGGCCGGTGCCCTTGCTACCTGCGGTGCCAACCTTGTATCCAGAATCAAGACCATCGAAATTGAGTTCTTTACCGCTATCTCTATCAGTATGCGGCCGAAGTTCTGGTGGGCAATTTTCGTGATAGCGTTGGACCATCGCGAAAAGGTTGGTTGTAGCGTCACCTTCGTGCGTAAGTATGTAGGCGCGTTTGCCTTTCTGGTGGCTAACCTTCCAATAGTAGCGCCCTTCGATGTAGGTACTAGCACCTTGCTGCCTACCCTTGAGCACAATAATGCGCACGTGGCCATGCTTCTTAAGCTGTGCCTCAGCGATTTGGTGTAGGTACTGTTGGGCTTCATTAAGTTCAAAGGGTTGCACACCATCTTCTTTGGTTCGAATCATCAAGCACCGCGGCGCGTAATATTCGAAATCATCTTTCAGTTTTTGGAATAAAGCTAAATCCGTTTCGCTATAGGCTTCAGCCATTCACACACCACACATACCATCGCATTCATCCATGAAAGAAAACCCGGCTTGCCCACTGTGATCTGCAAAATCAACATCTTTGAGCGGTATGCCCGATCGGTGTACAAATAGCTTTTGCGTGGTTTTGTTGAAGCCATCGCGCACCGCTTCATCAATCTTTACCGCTTCAGCGAATGATTCAGGATCGTTGGTTTTCATTTCCTGCCATGCGGCATCATCGTGGTAGGGGCAAAAGGTGCATGCGGATTTGCTTGGCAACTCGTTATATTGTCGATCACGCATCCATTCAAGGCAGTGTAGCCGGCTCATTCCTTTTTCAATCAGGGGCCAGCGATTCACGCACCACTTGTTTCCTGATTCCTTCATGCGCTGCATTTCGTCCCAACTAATACCAATCCATTGTTCTATCGTGTCGGCGGGTATGCGCTGCCTTGGCTGGTATCCAGCAAGCTCGCGCAATTTCTTCTGAATCGGTTCAATCTTGTATTCCCTTGTACACTGGCGGCGCAACAAAGATATGCCGCCGTTGTCATTGGTGGTGAAGAACGGCGGCGCTGCAAACCTGCCATCATGGCCACCATCCAATACCGCTTCGGTTAAGCTGCCCTTGCTCACGCGCAACACTGGAAAGGGTAGTTGAGACTCCAACCAATCAAGCCAATCATATACACCCTGGGGCTCGGCGTGCGTGTCGGCAAATATGGCGAAGTCCGGCATCGGTGTGATTTCACCACGTGCGGCCATCAGCGCCATCACTGAAGATTGAACACCAGCACCAAGGCTGATCACTGTTAGCTTCGACATAATATTGCGCGCCCTATAAGTTCTGGTATTTGCGGCACTACGGCGTTTCCATATCCGCTAACCGATCCCACCCAATTGGGAAGCCCATCATCCACCTCAACAAATCCCGGTTGATCCTCTCCCCAATTAGTTCCGGATACATTTCCGCAAGATATTCTTCCAAGTTCGCTTCCGAAAAGCTCAAGCCGCGTGAAGCCCTGAAAAATGGAACCCGCGATTGCGTTTCCCTTGGGGTAGGCCACAATCCAAACTCTTTCCCGTTTGTGGTTGGCACCAACTGCGGAAGCCGGTATGCATTGCCATTCTGCATCAAACCCGATGTTGGCCAAGTCGGATAAGAATCTTGCAAACCATCTTCCGCGGTCTCCATAAAGCAAGTTTGTGACGTTTTCAAATATGGCGAATCTGGGCCCACACTCGCTAATAACTCTAAGCATTTCCCCGTATAGGCCCGATCGGGCGGCGGTGATACCTCGCTTCGCCCCGGCTGCTGATAAGTCTTGGCATGGGAATCCACCGCAAACAACGTCAATTGCTCCTTTGTACTGCTTTCCATCTAGTTCCCTAATATCTTCGTGTATCGGGATGCCGGGCCAGTTCTTTGCCAACACCATGCGTGGGTATTTCTTCACTTCACAGAAAGCAACCGTTTCCATTCCTGCGCGCTCGAGCCCTAGACTAAAGCCACCGAAGCCGCTAAACAAATCCAATACCTTCATCAGTTCAACCGCATGCAAATGATCATCGTTACCCGGTCTTGATCGCTGTTGTTCTCGATCCAATGCACTTGCTGATTATCAAATACATATAGCTCACCCGTTTCCGCAACGCATCGATGCCCATCAAAACAAAACGCTTGATCTTTGTGGCCTAGCACCTGCACCGCTACCTTGTGATTGTAGTATTCAGCGTGCCAGCTTCCACAATCATCATGCGGTTCAATCTTCTTGCCGGGTGGTACTCGCGTCACCAGCACACCACCAAATTCAATGTGCCTGCTAGGCAGTGATTCAATGGTGTTGCGCCATACGGTTAAAACGGCATTCACCAAGCCGGGTAGTTCTTCAGCGATGGGATACCAAACCGATTCATGCGGCTGGTTAAATTCTTCAAGGCTTAGATCATCTTGCCACGGGTGGAAGCGCAACCAAATATCATCAACTACCGAATGCACATATTGTTCGGTGCGTAGCTGGTGCCGGTTCCAGTAATCACCACCATCATACAATTCCGCCACGGCTTGAGACATATCAAGCGCATAGTGAAGCTTGTAGATCGGTGGTGTTTCTACTGCGCGAAGGGTAGCCACTTCAACGCCTTATCATCTGCGGTGCTGTCCATCGTTTGGATGTTCAACGGGGCGTAAAGCTTGTGGATATCCTCGCGATACTCCAAGCCGATCCATTCACAGATTTCACGCATGCGGGCATCAATATCATTGAAATCCACGTGCAAGCCTTTGATGTACCGCATGCGCTCATGTATGCGGTTCAACATATCGATCATTTCTTGCGGCGGGTTGTTGATGGCCATGGATTCCATCACGCTATTCACTGAATCAATGAAGCTGCGATGGATCACGATCACCGGCACATCGGGAAACATGATTTCAAGGTTCATCAATGGCAAACCTGAATCACTGTTGCCAATGATCAGTTCGGCCGGGTGCGGGCCAAGCGGCTGCATCCTATTGCAAAATTCCGCTGGCACCGCGCAACCCTTCAAACCTTCATGCCAGCACCATACATCAGGGTAAGCGCTGAAGTATGCCGCGAACCACGCAGTGCGGGAACGCGGCAATCCAGTTATGAAAAAATTTTGTGCCATCGCTGCTTTAGCCAGCGCCAAAATCTATGCCACCAACGCTTGCGGCGGGTGGTGGCGTTACGTCCAAAGGGACATTCACCCAACCCGGATGTTGGAATGGATCGGATTCATTGCCCGCATCATCCACAACAATCACACAAAACTGATAGTCAGCTTCGGGCAAGTCGGGGAAGTATTGCGGGGCCGTGGTTCGCACTGGCTCATTGGCTGCATTGCCATTGTCGGCATCACCAAGAAACTGCGCGTTGTCTGCACTCGCAAGTTCGTGATACCAATCATAGCCAACAACATCCGGTGCGTTGGGTGGGGTTACAAATAAGCGTCGATTTCTAATCTTAGCCATGTTTATTCAATGCCTCCTTCGGTGGGCGCTGGTAGTTCAAAATAGTAAACGTGTCTTAGTGGATTGGTTACGCATCCCGGCACTTCATCATTCACTTCAACGGTGGCCACCCATGGGCTGCAACCATCGCCAACTTGGCAAGTGCGTGCGCGTATCCAATACATTCCCGCCTTCCGCGGGGTGTAGTCCCAAGGGACCACCTCACCAACTGATTCATAAGTATCAACTGGCAATTGCCCATCATTGGGCGGGAATTCGTACACCTCAAAGGTGTTAGTAAAATCATCAGTATCTTGCGCCGGGCTGCCACATGAATTGATTGTGTGCGGCTCACCCACAAAGCTGGAATGGATGCGCTCAATCTCAAACGTTGCGGCCGCCATGAATAACAAC
>JBPCXV010000136.1:0-36467 GCA_051008235.1 Pseudohongiellaceae bacterium
TGGCCTATCTTGGGGTGGTCGATGCCCGGAAAAATCGGGTCATCCGGCCAGTTAAGGTGTAAACCATGTGCCCGGTCTTAAATGTCAACCATGTGCCCGGCTTAACAAGGCGAAGCCTGATGCGGTGAGGGGACAATGTCAAACCACCCAATTTACGATACAATCCCCGCTAAACCCGAGTTAATAGCAGTCTGGAAGCCACCATGACCACCGAACAAAGAATCAACAACAAACTGAGCGCCGAGCTACGCCCCCTGTTGCTGGAGATAGAAAACGAAAGCCACAGGCACAGCGGACCGGCCACCGATTCCCATTTCAAGCTGACACTGGTTAGCGAGGAGTTTGCCGACCAGACCAGAGTAGTGCGGCACCAGCGCGTGTATCAGCTGTTGGCCGATGAACTTGCCGGAGGCATTCACGCACTGTCCCTGCATCTCTATTCGCCCGCCGAGTGGCAGCAACGGGACGGCGCCACACCGGCCTCGCCGGATTGTCGCGGGGGCAGTAAGCAGTAGCGGGAAATAGCCGATAACATTACTTCGGGATTTGGGAATAATGGTTTGGTAATAGTGGTAAATAGCCGATATAGTGTTGTTGGGATTTATTTACTGAGTCGGAGTGTTGGATTGTTGTGAATAAATTATCTGAAATAGTATCGCGGTCATTGCAAGCGTTGCGGTCATGGCTATCACGGGCATTGCAATCACTACGGCCGCTGTGGTCGTGGCTATTGCAGGCATTACAATCGCTCTGGTCATGGCTATGTTCGTTGCGCCCATTACAGTCGCTACGATTGCTGTGGTCATGGTTACGGTCATTGCGCCCATTACAGTCGCTGCAATCTCTATGGCTGTGGTCATTGCGGCTATTGCGCTCATTGCCGTCATTCAGTTCCCGCCAGGTTGTGCTGGCCTGTGGCGGAGTAGCCGCTGTTGGCGTGCTGGGGTTGACTTGGTGGCTGGCAAGCAGTGGCGCATACAACACTTGGCATCAACAGGGGGCGGAAGCTCAGGCACTGCAATCCGAGTCAAGGTCAGGGCCGGGGTTAAGCTCAGATCCGGAAGTTACTGCCGCACTTCCCGATTTTTCCGCCGTACCCAATGTGAATGTCAAGAAACAGCAGTTCCTGGATTTTCTGTATGACTACATAGCGGCGCGGAACACCAAAGTAGCAGAAGAACGAAAACAGGTGCTGCAGTTGCAGAGTTTGATAAGCCGCAGTTTCAACATATCCAATGAAGAACGTGCTCTGTTACAGAAGATTGCCTCTGACTACAACATACCCCGCAGTTTCCAGAACGAGAGAGACATCATTAACGAGTTGGCCTACCGGGTAGATGAAATTCCGGTTTCACTGGCTCTGGCTCAGGCTGCAACCGAGTCTGCCTGGGGCACCTCGCGCTTCGCGCTGGAAGGGTTCAACATATTCGGCCAATGGTGTTATCGTGAGGGCTGCGGCATGGTGCCGGCGCGACGACCCGAGGGCGCGTTGCATGAAGTGCGGGTATTTGAGAATGTTATGGAATCGGTTGATGGTTACTTCATGAACATCAACACCCACCCCAGCTATCGCAGCTTTCGTAATCTCAGAGCTAACATGAGACAGGAAGACCGACCTCTTGATTCAATTGAGCTGGCTTATGGCCTAATTCAATATTCCGAACGTGGCGACACTTATGTCGTCGAGATTCAAACCATCATCCAGCAAAACCACCTTAAAAAGAAATACGACAACTAAAAAAATGGCGCGATGCAAGCCATCATGGCAAGCCCCTATTCGGGAATATCAGGATTAAACCAGGGCACTGAATACCAATAGTAACGACGGCTGTCATTGGCGCGAGCAGTGCATGTATAGTTCCAGCGCCGACCGCCCGCTTCCTCTTCCGGTGCCAGTTCAACGATGCCCTCGGCACGGTTAATCCAGTTCAGCGGAACAGGCTTGTTATTTAAAAAGCAGTTTATTGCCGACAGTGTATAGTTCGCCAAACTGGTAGCGACATCGTTGGCAGAATTGTTTGCAGAGCCGTCAGCAGAGCCGCTAGAGTTACCTATATCAAACTGAAGCCGCACAACAGGATTCCGCAACTGCGTTACCGGCGACTCCGGGCTAAGACGCGTAATAGCAAACGCCAATGATTCCAGTTTGGTCGCAGCACTACCCAGATTGGCATAGATACCAGCCAGCGGATAACGGGGCAGGGCAAAAAAATCAGCAGCCACCCCGACCGCCCCGGAGTTTTGCGCAAAGCCGGTAAAACCCAACTCCGCCAACAAGGCCTTAATCTGCGGGTCATACTCACCATAAGGATAAGCCAGATACCGCCAAGCCTGCCCCGTCTCCGCAGTTATACGCTCCTCCGCCGCAACTATCTCCCGCCGAACGCGAGCAAGCCGCTCCCCGTCCGTCTCACCAGGCACTTGCTCCAGCAGATGAGCATGAGTCAAAGTATGATTGGCAATCAACACCCCGGCATCCGACATCTCCCTAATCTGCTCCCAGTTCATATAACCAGGCCGACGCCCGTCAACAGGCTCGGTACTAACAAACAAGGCAAACGGCATATCAAACTCCTGCAACAAGGGAAACGCCGTTTCATAAATTGAAATATACCCATCATCAAAAGTAATGGCGACGGCTCTGTCAGGAAGCCCCTCACCACCCCTGAGCCTCCCAACCATATCATCCAGCCGCAACACCACATAACCGTTATTACGCAAATAAACCAGATGCCCACGAAAATCATCCGGTGAAATAGTAGTAGATGGCGGCGTATCCTCCGCAACATGGTGATACACCACAATCACACCACTGCTCGCCACATCATCCGCCGCAAAACCCACCGCAGGCAACACCAGCAACACTGTCAGAGCCACCGATACCACCGGAGCCAGCAGCCAGGAGGTAGGTTGACAATCAATTGATAGCTGAGTCATCACAAAACCTGTTTAGTATCTTTACTCTTATCGGCAATAGTATCCGCCAGCTAATATGAGTTGACAACCCCCACTTGACAATCTCACCAAGCTCCCACACAATCCCACCCATGATTTTTTCAGGCAAAGCCATTCAGGTTGAGAAGTCCGGCGAGGGTATTGCACGGGCTGTTTTCGACCGCAAAGATTCTTCGGTGAACAAGTTTGACCGGCTCACGCTGGATGAATTGCGTGAGGCGGTTAAGTTGTTGCAGGAGGCTGATGTTTGCGGAGTGGTGTTCGCCTCGGGCAAATCCAGCTTTATCGTTGGTGCCGACATCACCGAGTTCATTCCAATGTTCAGTCAGGATGCCGCCACCATTGAAGGCTGGGTAGCGGAAAGCAACGCCTTGTTTAACGCCATTGAGGATTTGCTGGTGCCTACGGTGTGCGCCATTGATGGTGTTGCTCTGGGTGGCGGGTTTGAACTGGCGGTGGCAACGGATTACCGGGTGGGCACCGACAAGGCACGAGTCGGATTCCCCGAAGTCAAGTTGGGCATTTTGCCCGGCTTTGGTGGCACTGTGCGTTTGCCGCGCCTGATTGGTGCCGACAATGCCAACCAGTGGATTAGCAGTGGCAGGCACATCAAGGCCGGGCAGGCGCTGAAAGAGGGCGCACTGGATGCCATTGTCAGCGCCGACAAGTTGCTGGCCGCCGCCGAAAAAATTATCACGCAATGCAATGCCGGCAAGTTGGACTATCAAGCAATACGCAAAAGAAAAACATCACCCCTCAGTTTGCAACCGATGGAACTCAATGTGGCGTTTGAAACGGCCAAGGCGATGGTGATGGCCGCAGCCGGACCTCATTACCCGGCACCGATTACCGCAGTGAAAGCCATGCAAGAAGCCGCCGGTTGCGACCGCGCCGCCGCTTTGAAAATTGAACACGCCGCCTTCGTCAAGCTGGCGAAATCCGAAGTGGCTGCCAATCTGGTGCAAATGTTTCTCAATGACCAGTTTCTGGGCGGCAAGGCCAAGCAACATTTGAGCAAGGCACGCGAGGTTTCCACCGCCGCCGTGTTGGGGGCGGGCATCATGGGCGGCGGCATTGCCTATCAGTCGGCTCTTAACGGCATCCCAATCCGCATGAAAGATGTGGCGCAGCAAGGGCTGGACCTCGGCCTTGGCGAAGCCAAAAAACTGCTGCAAAAGCGAGTCACCCAAGGCAGAATCAGCCCCGATGTAATGTTAAATACACTAACCACCATCACCCCAACATTAAGTTACCAGAGCTTCTCCGATGTGGATATCGTAGTAGAAGCAGTAGTGGAAAACCCAAAGATTAAAAAGCAAGTACTCAAGGAACTGGAAAACGAAGTATCCTCACAAACCGTTATCGCCACCAACACCTCAACCATCTCACTGGACGACCTCGCCACCGCACTGGATAAACCCGAACGCTTCTGCGGCATGCACTTCTTCAACCCGGTGCCCGTCATGCCACTGGTGGAAGTTATTCGCAGCAAACACAGTAGCGAAGAAACCATCGCCACCACCGTGGCCTACGCCAAAACAATGGGCAAAACACCCATCGTGGTAAACAACTGCCCCGGCTTCCTGGTAAACCGCATACTGTTCCCCTATTTCGGCGCCTTCTCCCAACTGCTTCGAGACGGCGCCGACTTCCGGCAGATTGACAAGGCAATGGAAAAATTCGGCTGGCCAATGGGCCCCGCCTATCTGCTGGATGTGGTGGGAATGGACACCGCAGTTCACGCCCAGGCGGTTCTGGCAGCTGGCTTTGCGCGAATGCAGCTGGACTTTGAGAGCGCCATAGACAAACTGGTCACACAAAAACACTACGGCCAAAAAACCGGCAGCGGATTTTACCGCTACGAAACCGACAAACGCGGCAAGCCCAAAAAACTGCCCAACCCCGACATTGATGCGGTAATAAGCAGCATACAAAAACAACCACGCAAGTTTGATGACAAGGAAATAGTAGAACGCATGATGCTCGCCATGAGCATTGAAGCCACCAGATGCCTGGAAGATGGCATCGTGGAAACAGCCATTGAAGTGGATATGGGTCTTGTACTCGGGCTTGGCTTCCCCGCCTTCCGCGGTGGTACACTGCGCTATGTGGATAGCATCGGCCTGGACAAGTTCTGCCAACTGGCCGCCGCCTATGAAAGCCTCGGCGAGTTATATCAACCCGGCGAAAAGATGCAAGCGATGGCCGCGAACAAACAAAAGTTTTATGCCTCTTAGGAGAACATCATGAGCCAATCCAAACTGAGCCCCAGAGACGCCGTAATCGTAGATGGCGTACGAACGCCAATGGGACGGTCAAAAGACGGCGTATTCAAACATGTGCGCGCGGAAGAGTTGTCCGCACATCTCATTAACGAGTTGTTCACCCGCAACCCGCAAGTCGCGCCGGAAGAAACCGAAGATGTAATCCTCGGCTGCGTAAACCAGACCCTTGAACAAGGCTGGAATGTAGCCCGCAACGCCGCGCTGATGACAGTATTGCCCCACACCACCTGCGGCCAAACTGTGAATCGTCTGTGCGGCTCATCCATGTCGGCCCTGCACACCGCCGCCACGGCAATCCAAAGCGACAACGGCGACCAGTTCATAGCAGGCGGCGTTGAACACATGGGTCATGTAGGCATGACTCACGGCGTTGACCCCAACCCCAAGGCATCCCGCTACATTGCCAAAGCATCCTGGATGATGGGCGTCACCGCAGAAGTGCTATCAAAAATGCACGGCATAGGTCGCCAACAACAAGACGAGTTCGCAGTGCGCTCGCACAAACTGGCGGCAACGGCTCGCAGTGGCGGCGGCTTCAACAACGAAGTCGTGCCCATTGAAGGACACGATGCAGACGGCATAAAAATACTGGTGGAACAAGACGAAACCATTCGCGAAGACACCAACATGGAAAGCCTGAGCCAACTGCGCCCGGTGTTTGATCCGGCCAACGGCACAGTTACCGCCGGCACCTCGTCGCAAATATCCGATGGCGCCTCGGCCATGTTACTGATGTCAGCCGGCAAAGCACAGGCACTCAATCTCAAGATTCGTGCAAAAGTCCGCTCCATGGCTTACGCCGGTGTTGACCCGTCCATCATGGGCTACGGCCCGGTGCCCGCCAGCCAAAAAGCACTGAAGAAAGCAGGCCTGAAAATTGAAGATATTGATTGCGCCGAACTCAACGAAGCTTTCGCAGCACAATCCCTGCCAGTGCTGAAAGATTTACACCTGCTTGACAAGCTGGATGACAAAGTCAATCTCAAGGGCGGTGCCATCGCCCTCGGCCATCCCCTCGGTTGCTCCGGCACCCGAATTACCACCACCTTGCTCAACAACATGGAAGAGCAAGACGCCACCCTCGGCCTCGCCACCATGTGCATCGGGCTGGGGCAGGGCATAGCCACCGTGCTTGAACGAGTATGACGCGAATAGCAGCCATTACCGAAGCCGATGTGCAACAGGAACTGGACGCCACCGGCCTATACTGCCCGGAACCAGTCATGCTGCTACATAACCGAATTCGCGACATGGCACCGGGCGACCTGCTACGCCTCACCGCAACCGACCCCTCCACAAGCCGCGATGTGCCCAAGTTTTGCCTCTACCTGGGGCATGAGCTAGTAGCCAGCGCCGAGCAGGGAGGCCAGTTTTTATATCTGATTCGCAAGGCCAATGAAGATAGTAGCAGACGATGAAATAGCGGCAGTCGCCGAACTGTTCGCACAATGCGGCGAGTTGCAACTGCTACCCGGACGCGAAATCAGCCGTGCTCACCTGAAAGATGCAGATGCGTTGCTAATCCGTTCGGTAACTCGTGTTGATGCCGAGTTGCTGAAAGATACTCCGGTGCGTTTCGTAGGCACGGCAACCAGCGGCATCAATCATATTGATGTGGATTACCTGAACGCCAACAACATTCGTTTCAGCGACACCAAAGGCAGCAACGCTGAAACAGTGGCGGATTATTGTATGGCCGCACTGGCGTTTCTTATGCGAAGCGGGGAACAGACGCAAGACAAACAACAAACACAACAGCACACACAACACAACCTTAATCTGGAACATACCACCATCGGCATCGTTGGCGCGGGATGTGTTGGCTCAGCCTTATATCAACGCCTGCATGACCTCGGCCTGAAGCCTCTGGTCTGCGACCCCCCGCTTGAGGAAAGCAAAGAATCAAACAAAAATTACACCTACACTTCGCTTGACGAGCTTATGCGCTGCGATGTGGTCTCACTTCATGTGCCACTCACCACCACCGGCAAGCATCCAACCCTGAATCTCATTGACAAGCACAAACTGGCATTGCTGGGCGACAAGGCGGTGCTACTCAACACCTGCCGCGGCGGGGTGGTTAATGAAACCCATCTGAAAGCCGCACTGACAGCCAGACCCGGCCTGCGTTGCGTACTGGATGTATGGTGCAACGAGCCTGATGTTGACCCCGCTCTCGTCGCACAGGCAACCCTCGCCACGCCTCACCTTGCTGGCTACAGCATACAAGCCAAACACAACGCCGCCAAACAACTGCTCGCTGCTTTACAGTCAACACCGATAGCTTGCGATAAAGATATTCAACAACCGCCACTCAGCTGTTCAGACCTAACCACTCTAAGCGAGCAGTTCAAAGCCAGCGTCGCCGCAGGCCGCGCTGTTGCCGACTTTGACCGCTTTCGCCGAGAGATGTTAACGCGGCAGCCTATCGACGATAACCCTGAAGCACCTGCTCCAGCCCGTCAATAGCCCGTTGCAAATCATCCTCCTCGGGCAAGAACACCAACCGCAGATGATTATAGTCCGGCATATTAAAAGCACTACCCTGCACCAGCAGCACCTTCTTCTGTTCAAGCAAATCCAGCACCAGCCTCTCATCATCCTCAATAAGAAACACCTCCGGATCAAACCGGGGAAAGAGATAAGTTGCACCCAGCGGCTTAACACAACTCACGCCGGGAATTTTTAACAAGGCATCCCAGGCTATATCCCGTTGCATTTTGAGCCGCGCACCGGGCAACACCAACTCATTAACATTGGGATATTTACCCAGCGCCGTTTGCACCGCAAACTGGGCGGGCACATTGGCACAAAGACGCATATTGGTAAGAATATCCAGCCCCTCAATATAGCTGGCAGCCCCGGCACAAGAACCGCTCAGCACCATCCACCCGCACCGAAAACCGGCCAGCCGATAGACTTTTGACAGGCCATTAAAAGTCACAGTGAACACATCATCCGCCACCGATGCCAGCGGAATATACTGCGCCTCGTCATACACAATCTTGCTGTAAATCTCGTCGCTGAAAAGGATAAGTTTGTGCTTGCGCGCCAACTCCACAACACCGTTCAGCAAATCCCTGCTATACACCGCGCCAGTGGGATTGTTTGGATTGATAAGCACCAGCGCTTTCGTATTACCGGTAATTTTTCCGGCGATGTCGGCCAAGTCAGGAAACCAGTCGGCTTGCTCATCGCACATATAGTGCACCGGCTTGCCGCCACTAAGGCGCACCGATGCCGTCCACAACGGATAATCGGGAGCCGGAATAAGCACTTCATCGCCATCATTAAGCAAGGCTTGCATGGCCAGCGTAATCAGTTCGCTCACCCCGTTGCCAAGATAAATGTTATCCAACTCCACACCGGGCATACCCAAACTCTTGCACTCCTTGAGGATAGCCTCGCGCGCCTGGGACAGCCCTCTGGAATCACTGTAACCCTGAGCATCGTGCAGATTTTTGCTAACCGCGCGCAAGACCGCATCCGGCGCCTCAAAACCGAACGGAGCCGGGTTGCCAATGTTGAGTTTCAATATCCGATGGCCATCCTGTTCCAGCCGCCGGGCATGCTCAAGCACCGGACCACGAATGTCATAACAGACATTGCTGAGTTTGCGAGATTGCTCAATGGTGTTCATCATCCGCCGTTGCCATCCACAGGATTAGAGTAATTAACGCCTTATGTGGTATAAATATATCACAGGCAAAGCGATTGAGAGGAATCCCCAAATGACAGAGCAAGCAATACAGCAAAACACACAGCAGGCGACACCGAAGAAAGTTCAAAAGACAGACGCCGAATGGCGCGCCGAACTGCCCACGGAAACCTACGACATCGTGAGAGGGAAGGGCACCGAACCGGCGTTCACCGGAGAATACTGGAACCTGAAAGAGGCCGGAATGTATCTCTGCGCCGCCTGCGGCGAAGAACTGTTCAACTCCGGCACCAAATATGATTCCGGCAGCGGCTGGCCCAGCTTCTCCGCCCCCGCCGCCGCCAAAAAAATAGAACAGCACGCCGACACATCCCACGGCCTGAACCGCACCGAAGTAACCTGCTCCCGCTGCGACGCCCACCTCGGCCATGTATTCCCCGATGGTCCGCCGGAAACCGGCCTGCGCTACTGCATCAACAGCGCATCACTGAAGTTCAAAAAAGCATAAATTCAAAAAAGCACAAAAGAGCTGAAGAGGCAACAGATGCAAATCTCCGTAAAAACAACCGAAGGTCTTGAACGCAAGATGACGGTAACCTTGCCCAGCGCCCAAATCAACTCGCTGGTTGACCAGCGCCTGCAAAGCAGCGCGGCCAAGACCAGCATGAAAGGATTCCGCAAGGGCAAGGTGCCAATAAAAGTGCTAAAAAACAAATTCGGCAAGGGCATACGCAAGGAAGTAATAGACTCTTTACTCCAAAGAAGCTACAGCGATGCCATCGCACAGGAAAAACTGAAACCCGCCGCGCCCCCCGACATTGAAATAAAGAACATTCAAGACGAATCCGCAGACCTGGAATATGTAGCCACCTTTGAAGTAGTCCCGGAACTCAGCCTGCCCGATTTCAGCACCATTAAAGTAGAACAACTACAGGCCGAAGTAGAAGATTCCGACATTGATGAAATGGTGGAAACCCTGCGCCGACAACGCCGCGCATGGCAACCCGTAGAGCGAGCCGCAGCCACCGGCGATTGGGTCAACTACGATTGCCGCAGCACCATGGATGGCAAAGTGGTTGAAGATGCCACAGCCAAGGGCGCAGACCTGGAACTCGGTTCGGGAAAGATACTGCCGGGTTTGGAAGAGGGCATAACAGGCAAATCCGCCGGCGACAACTTCACCTTGCCCATCACTTTCCCCGCCGACTACCCCAACAAGCAAATGGCCGGCAAGACAGTGCAATGCGAGATAACCCTGAACACAGTCAAGGAGCCGGAGTTGCCCAAACTGAACGATGAGTTCTTCATCACCTTCGGTGTTAAGGAAGGCGGCGAGCAAGCTTTCCGCAAGGAGGTGGCAGGCAATATGGAACGCGAACTGAAACGGGCAAGCAAAAACAAACTCAAGCGGCGCGTGGAAGACGAAGTGGCCAAGCTGGCAAACTTCCCGCTCCCGTCCAGAATGGTGGCCACGGAAATTGAAAAGATGCGCGCAATGGTGCTACAGCGGCTCGGCAACAACCCGAAGCACAAGGCAGAGGCCGCCGACAAACTACCGGACGAAATGTTCCAAAAGCAGGCGGAACAACGGGTAACGCTATCCCTGATGTTGCAGGAAGTGGTGCAGCAACAAAACATGAAACCAGACTCTGAGCGGGTTAAGGAAGCAGTGGAAGAACTGGCCGCCACTTATGAGTCTCCGGACGAGGTTGTCGCGTGGTACTATCGCAACGAAGACGAATTGTTCCAGATACAAGCCAGTGTGCTACACGATCAGGTGATTGACTACATAGTTGAGCAGGCACAAGTGAGCAACAAGACAGTCTCCTATCAGGAAGCCATTCGTTCGGATTAAAAAACCACCATGCCCAACTCCCCCACCAACCGCTATAGCCGCACAGAACCAAGCGCCGCCCTGGTGCCCATCGTGGTTGAGCAAAACGCCCGCGGCGAACGCTCTTACGACATTTACTCACGCATGCTGAAAGACCGGGTGATATTCATCACCGGCCAGATTGAAGACCACAACGCCAATCTGGTAGTCGCCCAGATGCTGTTTCTGGAATCAGAAAACCCGGATAAAGACATTCACCTGTACATAAACTCCGCCGGCGGTTCAGTAACCGCAGGCCTCTCCATCTACGACACCATGCAATTCATCCAACCCGATGTAAGCACCCTGTGCATCGGCCAGGCGGCGAGCATGGGCGCCATGCTGCTGGCCGGCGGTACCGCAGGCAAGCGGCTGGCACTGCCCCACTCGCGAATGATGATTCACCAACCCAGCGGTGGAGCCCAGGGCCAGGCTGCCGATATTGAGATTCAGGCCAACGAAATCATCAAGATACGCCAGAAACTTAATGAGCTGCTTGCAGCCCATACCGGGCAAGACATCGCCCGCATCGCCGAAGACACCGAACGAGACCGTTTCATGAGCGCCGAGGAAGCCCGCGACTACGGTCTGGTAGATAAAGTATTCAAACAAAGGAAAGATAACTAATACCATGCCAGACGACAGCCCCAACAGACCCAGAGCTAACGACAAACTGCTCTACTGCTCTTTCTGCGGCAAGAGCCAGCACGAGGTACGCAAGCTAATTGCCGGCCCCCAAGTGTTCGTCTGCGACGAATGCGTGGATCTCTGCAACGACATAATCCGCGAAGAAACCCAGGACAAGAACGACACTTCCAGCGCCCGCAAACTACCAATCCCCGAACAAATCATGCGCACCCTGGACGAATACGTCATCGGCCAGGAAAGCGCAAAAAAAGTCCTCTCAGTTGCCGTATACAACCACTACAAACGCCTGAACTACACCCGCGGCACCGATGATGTGGAACTCGGCAAAAGCAACATCCTGCTCATAGGCCCCACCGGCACCGGCAAAACCCTGCTGGCGGAAACCCTGGCGCGGCTACTAAACGTTCCGTTCACCATCGCCGATGCCACCACCCTCACCGAAGCCGGTTATGTGGGCGAAGATGTGGAAAACATCATCCAAAAACTCCTGCAAAAATGCGACTACGATGTGGAGAAAGCACAAATCGGCATCGTCTACATTGACGAAATTGACAAAATCTCCCGCAAGTCAGACAACCCCTCCATCACCCGCGATGTATCCGGCGAAGGCGTACAACAAGCCCTGCTCAAACTGATTGAAGGCACCGTCGCATCAGTGCCACCCCAGGGCGGCCGCAAACATCCTCAGCAAGAGTTCCTGCAAGTAAACACCGCCAACATCCTGTTCATCTGCGGCGGCGCCTTCGCCGGGCTGGACCGCGTCATCCGCGAACGCTCCGACAAGAGCGGCATCGGCTTCAGCGCCGAAGTGCACAGCCAATCCGGCGGCAACAACGCCATAAGCGAAGTACTGCGCAATGTGGAACCGGAAGATTTGGTCAAATATGGCCTCATCCCCGAATTCGTCGGCCGCCTGCCAATGATTGCCACCCTTGACGAACTGGATTTGAATGCCCTGGTGCGCATCACCACCGAACCCAAAAACTCGCTGATTCGCCAATACCAAAAACTCTTTGAGATGGAAGGCGTTGAAATCCAGTTCCGCGAAGATGCCCTGCGCGTCATCGCCCGCAAGGCACAGGAACGCAAAACCGGCGCCCGCGGCCTGCGCTCCATAATGGAATCAGTACTACTGGATTCCATGTTCAGAATCCCCTCACTGGACGAAGTCAGCAAGGTAATCATTGATGCCAGCGTGATTGAAGGGGAGTCAGAACCGCTACTAATGTACGAAAGCCTCGAACAAGCCGCCGTCAAATCCGCCGGCGAATAGCCACTGCCCTTGAATTCGGGTATCATTGCCCTAATCTAGCGTGAATGAGCACCAAAGCCATGGCCGAAACCCCCGGCACCTCCATATTACCCCTGCTTCCATTGCGGGATGTGGTGGTATATCCCCAAATCGTGCAACCCCTCTTCGTCGGGCGCGCCCGCTCCATCAAGGCACTGGAAATGGCCATGAGCGCCGGCAAGCAGGTGTTGCTACTAGCCCAGCGCAACGCTTCCGACAACGACCCCGACCCAAAACACCTGTTTGACATCGGCACCGTAGCCACCGTCCTGCAAATGATTCGCCTGCCCGACGGCACCGTAAAAGTGCTGGTGGAAGGTGTGGAACGCGCCTGCGTCCGCAAGTTGCTACTGGAAGACGACTGCTTCAAGGCCGAGGCGCAACTCCTGCCAATGCCCGCGGTTGACAAAAAACAGGCGCAAGTACTGGTGCGCACCCTGCTGTCCCAATTTGAACAATACGTTCAACTCAGCAAAAAAATCCCCCCCGAAGTCGTCACCTCCATTTCCGGCATTGAAGAACCGGGACGACTGGTTGACACCATCGCCTCACACATCAGCCTGCAACTGGCAGAAAAACAAAACCTGCTTGAACTGGCCGCACTGGAAGCCCGTGTTGAACACCTGATGGCGCTGATTGAAGCCGAGATCGATTTAATCCAGGTGGAGAAGCGCATCCGTGGCCGGGTAAAGAAGCAAATGGAAAAGAGCCAGCGCGAGTATTACCTGAACGAACAGATGAAAGCCATCCAGAAAGAAATAAGCGACCTGGATGAAGTACCCAACGAGGCCGAGGAAATACGCAAGAAGATTGAAGAAAAAGGCATGACCAAAGACGCCAAACAAAAAGCCCTGTCGGAACTCACCAAACTGAAACAAATGTCCCCCATGTCCTCCGAAGCATCGGTGGTGCGCACCTACCTTGACTGGCTGGTAAACATGCCCTGGAAAAAACGCAGCCGGGTGCGCCTTGACCTCAAGTCAGCGGAAAAAGTACTGGAAGCCGACCACTACGGCCTGAAAGATGTCAAGGAACGCATTCTGGAATACCTCGCAGTGCAAAAACGGGTGAAGAAACTCAAGGGCCCAATCCTCTGCCTGGTCGGCCCCCCCGGCGTAGGCAAAACCTCCCTCGGTGAATCCATCGCCCGCGCCACCAATCGCAAATATGTGCGCATGGCTCTGGGCGGCGTGCGCGACGAAGCCGAAATCCGCGGCCACCGGCGCACCTACATCGGCTCCCTGCCGGGCAAGCTGCTGCAAAAAATGTCCAAGGTGGGCGTCAGCAACCCCCTGTTCCTGCTGGATGAAGTGGACAAGATGGGCATGGACCACCGCGGCGACCCGGCGGCAGCCTTGCTGGAAGTGCTGGACCCGGAACAAAACCACAGCTTCAACGACCACTACATGGAAGTGGACTACGACCTGTCCGAAGTCATGTTCGTCTGCACCTCCAACAGCATGAACATCCCCGACCCGTTGCTGGACCGGCTGGAAGTCATCCGCATCCCCGGCTACACCGAGGAAGAGAAAATCAACATCGCCCAGCGTTATCTGGTGCCCAAGCAAATGAAAAACTGCGGCCTCGCCGGCGACGAACTGGAAATCAACGAAGCTGCCATCCTTGAAATCATCCGCTACTACACCCGGGAAGCAGGCGTACGCGGGCTGGAACGGGAGATTGCCAAAATCTGCCGCAAGGTAGTCAAGGAAAACACCCCCCCGCGCGCCAAGAAACAGCCCCCGCTCAAACTTGACACAACCAGCCTGGAAAAATACTGCGGCGTACGCAAACACGACTACGGCAAGGCCGAAGAAGACAGCCGAATCGGCCAGGTCAACGGCCTAGCCTGGACCCAGGTGGGCGGCGAACTGCTAACCATTGAAGCCGTGGCCGTGGAAGGCAAAGGCAAAACCACCAAAACCGGCTCCCTCGGCGATGTCATGCAAGAATCCATCCAAGCCGCCTTCACCGTGGTACGCAGCCGCGGCAAGGCACTGGGTCTGAATCCCAATTTCCACGAGAAGTTTGACCTGCACATTCACGTGCCCGAAGGTGCCACCCCCAAAGACGGCCCCAGCGCCGGCGTGGGCATGTGCACCGCACTGGTATCGGTACTCACCTCAATCCCGGTGCGGGCGGATGTGGCGGTAACCGGCGAAATCACCCTGCGCGGCCAGGTGCTGCGAGTCGGCGGGCTGAAAGAAAAACTGCTGGCCGCCCACCGCGGCAATATCAAGACTGTGATAATACCTGCCGATAACGAAAGAGACCTTGCTGAAATACCGGACAACATCAAGGCGGATTTAAAGATTGTTCCGGTGAAATGGATTGATGAGGTGCTGCAAACGGCCTTGCAATATCAGCCCACCCCGGGCACGGACGCCACGGATGACGCTGTTGCCAGCCGCAAGCAGCCCACCGGAAAGGACACCACCCTCGTCACCCCCGTCGCCCCTCCGGGAGCCAGAAGAGGCGGGAAAAAAGATGAGGAAAAACGGGTAAATACGCACTGAAGCCCCGAATACCAGCGAAATATCTGCAAAATCGGTGATGTTTCCTGTTGACAGGGCTTTTCAGGGCTTGATATAAAGACCCTGCCCCGAAGCCCACCAGGCTTTGTGGCAGAGACACAGAACACAGGAAGTATGCAGGACCCACGCAAGACGCACGTAACACCCATGCAACACCCACTGATAAACCAGTAACACTCATCTCAACATTTTTAAGGAGTAACCGTGAATAAATCAGAATTGATAGACGCTGTCGCACAAAGCACCGGCCTGAGCAAGGCCGATTCAAACCGTGCAGTTGATGCAACTTTCGAAACCATCACCGCTGCACTGAAAAGAAGCGACCCGGTAGCACTGGTCGGCTTCGGCACCTTCGTCACCAAGAACCGCGCCGCTCGTACCGGCCGTAACCCCCAAACCGGGGAGCCGATTCAGATTAAGGCTGCCCGAGTACCGGGCTTCAAGGCTGGCAAAGGATTGAAGGAAGCAGTCGCCTCCTGATAGCCTGTCAGTCAGTCTATAAACCCGAAACCGAGGCGCATCTCTGATGCGCCTTTTTCGGTTATGCCGACCCTGCCACGCCAGACACCACCTATGCTACAAGACATCAGAGACAACTCCCAGGGAATCATCGCCAAGGTCATAATCGGATTGATTGTGGCCGTATTCGTGCTGTTCGGCGCCGAATCAATCGTTGGCGGCTTCATCACCCCGCAAACGGTGATGGAAGTGAACGGCGAAGAAATTACCGTCTTTGACCTTCAGAACAGCACCCAGTCGGTATTAAACATCCTCGGCGAGGACCCGGAAGATATGGACCCGGTGGAACTGGAGAGCCTGGCCCTGGGCCAACTGGTACGCAGCGCCCTGTTGCGACAAAACGCAGATTCCGCCGCCCTGTCAATATCCAGCGACGCCATAGACCGCTCCCTCGTCAACTCCGAGCAATTTCAGATTAACGGCATCTTCAACAATGACCTGGCAATCAGAACCATGGAGGCCATGGGCTACACCACAAGCAGATACCGGCAGGAAATACGCGAACAACTGCTGTTCAACCAGATTGTCAGAGCCTATTCCGATTCCAACTTCGTAATTAATTCCGAACTGGAAAGCCTGGCCGAGATGTTTGACCAGTCCCGCGATTTTCGTTACCTCTCAGTAATTCTCGGCAACCGCACCGAAGACACGCCAATAACCGAAACCGAGATAGATGCCTACTATCAGGCCAACCCGGATGAATTCAGCGAACCGGAAACCGTTGTAGTGGATTATGTGCTGCTATCGCAAGCTGCAATTCTGGACGAGATTACAGTTGACGAAGCCGATATCCAAGCCAGCTACGAGGATGAACGCATTGAATTTGAAGAATCAGCCGAAAAACGCGCCGCCCACATCCTGTTTGAAACCGGCGCCGCCATGAGCGAGACCGAAGCACTTGCCGCCGCCACCGCCGCCGCCGCAAGGCTGGCCGCAGGAGAAGCCTTCGCCACACTGGCACAAGAACTATCTTCCGACACCATATCAGCAGAGCAGGGCGGTGATATCGGCTACACCGACGGCACAGCCTTCCCGCCCGAACTTGAACTGGCTCTGGAATCGCTGGAACTGGATGCGGTGTCCGAACCCGTAATTACCGAGTTCGGTGTACATCTGGTCAAGCTCACCGAAGTTGATGACGATCCCTTCCCCCCTTACGAAGAAATCCGCGACCGCATTGAACAGGACGCAAAAGCCTCCGAGGTGGAACTGATTTTTACCGAGCGACTGGAAGATATGTCCAACCTGGCATTTGAAAACTATGACGACCTGGAAACCATCTCCGAACAACTTGACCTGGAAATCCAGCAAAGCGAAGCCTTTGACCGCAACGGCGGCATCGGCCCGTTTGCCAATCCCGATGTGCTGACCGCCGCCTGGAGCGAAGCCGTGCAAGCGGGCGATAACAGCGAAGTGGTGGACATATCCGACTCCGAAGCAATAGTGCTGCGCCAGCGCGAAACCACCCCGGCCAGACTGCTATCACTGGAAGAAGTCAGCGCGGAGATTACGGTGCTGCTCAGAAGCCAAATGGAACGCGCCGCCGTGCAAAACATCGGCAACGAGATATTCGGCCTGCTAATAAGCGGCGCAGCAAGTGACGAAGAAAGATTAAATACACTACTAACAGAAAATGAACTGGAATGGATTGAACACACCGGCCTCAAGCGCGACTCCGACGAAGTTAATGCAGATATTCTGGCAACCACATTCATAATGCCGCACCCCACAGCCGAAGGTGCGCCAAACTACGACTATGTAACCCTGGCCAATGGCACCTTCGCCATCGTTGAACTTAACACCGTCACCCCCGGCTCACTGGATGAAATAGAAGAAGACCAACTCATCGGCTTGACACAACAAATACAAAGAGACCTCGGCGAAAACGACTTCAATGCCTATCTCACCCGTCTCGAGCGAACCGCAGATATTCGCAGAATAACGCAACCCACCCTGCCACAAGACATCCCGGCCACTCCCTAATCCAAAGACCCCATGGCGGTGGTATTAAAACCACCATCCACATAAAGAATCTCGCCGCTAATACCGGAAGCCAGATCGGAGCACAGAAAGGCCGCCGCATTACCCACTTCATCAGTAGTTACATTACGCCGCAACGGCGTTTGTCCAGCATTGTATTCCAGCATCTTGCGAAAGTTCTTCACCCCCGAGGCCGCCAGGGTTTTAATAGGCCCGGCACTAACAGCATTCACCCGCGTGCCCTCAGGCCCCAGCCCGGCAGCCAGATAACGCACATTAGCCTCAAGGCTGGCTTTCGCCAAACCCATCACATTGTAACTGGGCAGGGAACGCACCGCGCCCAGATAAGTAAGCGTCAGCAGGGCACCATTGCGCCCGGTCATCATCGGCTTGGCCAGCCGAGCCAGGGCGGCAAAACTGTAAGACGAGATTTCATGCGCCGTCAGAAAACCATCGCGCGTAGTAACATCCACATAATTACCATCCAGTTCATGGGCGGGGGCATAAGCCAGGCAATGCACCACCCCGTCCAACCCATCCCAGTGCTTCGCCAGTTCAATAAACAGGGATTCCATTTGCTCGTCGCTGGTAACATCACAAGGAAAAGTCAGAGAGGAACCCCAGCCCTCCGCAAACTTGATTACCCGCTCCTTAAGCTTCTCATTCTGATAAGTAAAGGCCAGCTCCGCCCCCTCCCGATGCATGGCCGCAGCAATACCGGAAGCAATGGACAGCTTGCTGGCCACACCGAGAATAACTATTTTTTTTCCAGCCAAAAAACCCATGCGTTTTTCCCCTCTTGAGTATTCAGAATAATCTATTCGCTTCTCAATTTCCCAATCTATTCGCTAACCAACCTGCTCATCTTATGCCGTGCATAAAATGTTTCAGCAACGGCGCAATAAACATCGCCGCCACCCCCATGGCAATGGCGTAC
Source organism: Pseudohongiellaceae bacterium (assembly GCA_051008235.1). Taxonomy (GTDB): domain Bacteria; phylum Pseudomonadota; class Gammaproteobacteria; order Pseudomonadales; family Pseudohongiellaceae; genus UBA9145. Next base: position 18,681 of record JBPCXV010000136.1, read on the forward strand.
CAGCCAACCATAGTATAAACCTCAATATAGTTCGCCAGAGCCGCCCCCATATCCACCACTTCACCACCGAGGGTTTCCGCCCCCGCCATGGCCGCTATGGTGCCGGCCAGATTATTACCCAGCGCCGAGGCCAGAAACCAGCAACCCATCATCATACCCACCACCTGTGGCACCGACAATTTGGTAGTCATTGACAAACCCACCGGCGACAAACAAAGCTCACCCGTGCTATGCAACAAATACAGCAACAATATCCATATTAACGCCATCTCGGTGGGGCTACTGGCCTGGGTAGCCCCGTAAGCCAGCACCAGAAAGCCCAGCCCAACCTGAATCAGCGCCAGCGCAAACTTCATCGGCGTGGAAGGTTCCCAGCCGCGGCGCGCCAGCATTATCCATAACATATTAAACACAGGTGCCAACACAATAATGAAAAACCCATTCGCCGATTGAAACCACTGCGTCGGTATTTCAAAACCCAGAATGACCCGGTCCACATTACGATCAGTCATCAGGTTCAGCGAACTGCCGGCCTGTTCAAACAGCGCCCAGAACGGAATCTGATACAACATCAACAGAAAACACACCAGCATCCGGTTGCGATCATGGGTCTCACACTTGGCAAAAGCATAAACCACCACCACCGCCGCCATTGCCACCAGTGCGGTGTATAACATCCCCTGTATCACAGCACGATGCTGCATCAGGAACCAGCAAGCCAGCACACCCACCCCGGCCAGCAAATAGATTAACCATTCCCGACTCAGCCCCGGCAATATCTGCGCACGCAACAGTTCCGGATGGGTTGGTCTGACCGCCGCGCCAAAATGCCGCTGCCCGCGCAGAAACACCACCAGCCCCAGCAGCATGCCTATGCCCGCCGCACCAAAACCATAGCTGAACCCATATTGCTGATACAACCAGCCACAAAATATGCCAGCCAGCACCGAGCCCACATTGATGCCCATATAAAACAGAGTGAAAGCGCCATCGCGCCGCGGGTCATAACGCTCATACAGCGAACCCACCATGGTGGAAATATTGGCCTTGAGAAACCCCACCCCGGTAATAATCAGCGCCAGCGAGAGATAAAACACCTGCAAATAAAACGGATCCCGTTGCACAATGCGCTCGCCCTGAACGATTACCTCAACCGACTGCGCGCCTTCTATCGCCATACCCATATGCCCGGCCACCAGCAACACAGCACCAAGCACCACCGCCTTGCTCGCGCCCAGATAACGGTCGGCCACAATGCCGCCGATGACAGGTGTGATATACACCATGGAGGTATAAGCAGCGTAAACACCGGCGGCAACTTGATCAGTAAACAGAAAGTGCTTCGTAAGATAAAAAATAAGCAGGCCGCGCATGCCGTAATAACTGAAGCGCTCCCACATCTCAGTAAAGAAACAAATGGCAAGCCCACGGGGATGACCAAAAAAACTGGTATCAGTGGAGGCCGTACCGACGGGGGGCGGGGTGGCAGGGGCTGTGGTGTCAGTCATGAGCTGTGGGTTCCTGTGTTGATATTAAAATTCATCTTTCCAATGACGGAGTGCGGCGAACACCTCAGCATCCTGGCCGGGCTGCTGGCCGGTGCGAGCCTGAATGGTATGACGAATCTCATCCCGGTCGCAACGCAGAAATGGATTGGTGGCAAGTTCCAGCGCGATATTGGAGGGTAGGGTGGGTTGCCCGTCGGCGCGTCTGGCAGTCTCGCGGTCAATGCGCTGCTTGAGAGCCTTGTTGCCGGCTTCCGCCGCCGCCGCGAATTTCAGGTTTGCCAGGGTGTATTCGTGAGTGCAATAAACTTTGCTTGTGGGAGGCAGCGCCGCCAATTTGCCCAGTGAGGCAAACATGACTTCCGGCGTGCCCTCAAACAACCTGCCGCAACCCGCCGCAAACAATGTATCACCACAAAACAGAATGGGCTGCGCGTCTTTCTTTTCAGCCTTGCTACTTCCATCTTCAGCGTTTCCATCTGCAGAAAAGTAGGCAATATGGTCCAGCGTATGCCCAGGTACTTCAAGCACCCTGAAACGGATGCCAAACACAGTAACCTCATCGCCCTCCCGCAACACCTCGCTAACACCAGCAATACCATCGGGACCATAAACCACAGGCTGATATTCCTCAATAAGCCGCCCCAGCCCACCCACATGGTCTTGATGGTGATGGGTAACCAAGATGCTCACAAGACGCCGCCCATTGGCCTGCAAATAATCCAGCACCGGAGCAGGGTCGCCCGGATCAACCACACAGGCAGCCTCACTATCTGCATCCAGCAAAGCCCAGATGTAGTTATCAGCAAAGGCCGGTATGGGATGGATAGCACTAATCATAAACGGTTCCCGATGCCCGCTTGCAGAGGCAAATTACCTTCTGGACGAATGGAACGCCTCATTGTTCGGGTTCATCTGGTTGGCGTGATTATCCAGATCATCTTGCGAGCGCTCGGGACCATCATCATCGTCCCCTTCATACAGATCGTTATTCGGATTCAACTGATTGGCATGATTATCCAAATCGTCCTGTGTAGGGGTGTCATCTTTAGATCTGTCCATTTTGCTTCTCCTGTAGTATGTAAGGTGAGCGGGCAGTATAGCATATACAAAAACGAGGCAACGTAGCACCCTCCGCATCAGGCATAGCCTGAGACCGGCTCTCCAGGTCGTGCGCTATCAATTCCTTCCCAATGGCATTTTTCCATAGCTATGTGAATGAGTCAGGGCAGGGTTTTGCTCAAACCGGGTTTTTAGAGTAGTCTGTGAACTGTCTGGAACCCTTAATCGCCAAGTTGATTTAACATGAACTTTTCCCGAAAACACCAACCGAACCATCAAGGAGCGACCGCCACTGCGGTGGCCGAGCAAATTAATCGCTGGTTTCAGACAGCGCAAGGCTCGGCAGTGCTGGCAACCGAGCGGGAACTGGTGCAGCCGGTGCTTGACCGTCTGTTCGGCTATCACATATTGCAAATCGGTTGCGGGGCGGAGCACTCGCTTATCGGGCAGAGTCCGGTGGGGCACAAAATTATTTTCGCCCCCACTTGGCAGCCCGGCAACAAGCTGCCAGTGGCTGATATAGAAGAACTACCCCTGCCTTCCGACAGCATTGATGTGGTGCTCATCCATCACGCACTGGATTTCACCGCCGACTGCCACCGCCTGCTACGGGAAGCCACCCGCGTACTCAGGCCGGGCGGGCGCATGGTCATAGTGGGCTTCAACCCCGTGAGTGCCTGGGGCTTGTGGCGCCTGTTCAAACGCAAGGGGCTTGTGCCCTGGAGTGGCCGCTTTATTTCCCGCACGCGGCTGGCTGACTGGTGCCAGTTGTTGAATCTGAAAATTGAATTATCCGAATGTGCGGCGCATTTCCCACCGCTGGCCATGGCCGGGCTGCTGCGTTCCGCACAACGCTGGGAACATCTGGGCAATAGATTGCACAGCCCACTGGGTGGCGTATATCTTTTGAACTGCGTGAAGCAGGTGCTGCCGATAACCCCAATAGTGCCGCGCTGGCTACCGTTACCGACTGCCAGTGCCGGGCTTCCCGCAGTAGAAAACCTGCGCGCCCGAACACAGTGGCAAGAGCCGGTCAACGGACTGGATGACATCACAGCAAACACTCGCGTTCACCGCTTGCACTAGGGCGGACAGAGCCGGACAGGCCAAACAGACAAAAAGGAAAGACAAGCATCATGGCTAATGTACAGTTATTTACCGACGGAGCCTGCCGCGGCAACCCGGGCAAGGGCGGCTGGGGCGTGTTACTACGCCATGGCGACAGCGAAAAAACCCTCCACGGCGGCGCCTGGCAAACCACCAACAACCGCATGGAACTGATGGCCGTAATCAAGGGGCTTGAAGCCCTGAACAAATCCTGTCAGATTCTAATTACCACCGATTCCAAATATGTACTATCAGGGGTAACAGAATGGATGCCCAACTGGAAAAAACGCAACTGGAAAACCGCAGCCAAAAAGCCGGTGCAGAATGTTGACCTGTGGCAACGGCTTGACAAACTGGTCAAGCTGCATCAAATTGAATGGAGTTGGGTAAAAGGACACAGCGGCCACCCGGAAAACGAACTGGCCGACCAACTGGCCAATATGGGCATAGACGAGTTGCAATAACATGACAAGACAAGTAGTGCTTGATACAGAAACCACAGGCCTGGAATGGGCCGAAGGCCACCGGATTATCGAAGTCGGCTGCGTTGAACTAATGGACCGCCGCCTGACAGGCCGCCGCTTCCAGCATTACCTCAACCCGGACCGCGACATCGACGAAGGCGCATACAGCGTGCACGGCATAAGCACAGAGTTCCTGGCCGACAAACCGCGCTTCGCCCAAATAGAGGAAGAGTTCATTGAGTTCGTCTCCGGCGCCCAGCTGATAGCCCACAACGCCCCCTTCGACATGGGCTTCCTTGATAATGAGATAAGCCTCACCGCATCCCCCCGCGAAGATTTATCCTCACTCTGCCAGGTCCTTGACACCCGCGTCCTCGCCGCCGAAAAACACCCCGGCCAGCACACCAATCTGGATGCCCTGTGCAAACGCTATGGAGTGGACAACACCCACCGGGAACTACACGGCGCCTTGCTGGACGCCGAGATACTCGCCGAAGTGTACCTGCTGATGACCAGCGGCCAGTCAAGCCTGTCACTACACGCAGAACAGGAACGCGCCGCCGGACACTCCGCAATCGACCCCAACCGCAAACCCCTGCCAGTCATCCACGCCAGCGCAGAAGAGCAGGCCGCCCACACCGCCCGCCTGCAAACCATCGCCTCCCGCAGCGAACAAGGCTGCCTCTGGCTGGACCTGAGGCTGGAGCCAGAGCTGGAAACGGGGCAGGAGCCAGAGTTGAAGCCGGGGCTGGAAGCAGAGTTGGAGCCAGAGCCGGAGCAGGAATCCGCCGCTTCCAACATCGCTTGAATCCTGCCGCAAGACCCTATACTATGCGGGACTTTCAGGCAGCGGAGCCGCCAGCACTGAGCAAGGCACTTCCTGCACACAACACACACCGCAACACATACTGACCACAACCAAGAGCAAGAGGTAGTCTTCTATGGAAACCCTGATTTGGAATACGGAGATGCTGATTTCCGGCATCATATTGGCTGTTACATTCATCGCAATTTTCACCGAGGGCATTCACCACATCCACCGCGTAAAATGCGCCATGGGTGGAGCCGCCGCCATGGTTGTGGCCGGCCAGATTATGGGTTTTTATAACCCCGAACTGGCGGTTGAAGCCATTGACTGGAACGTAGTCTTCCTGCTCGGCGGCATGATGACCATCGTCGCCATCATGATTCCCACCGGCGGCTTCCAGCAACTCGCCTACTGGGTGGCCGATTTCAGCAAGGGACGCCTGTTCCTGCTACTGGCACTGATGGGCTCACTGGTAACCGTACTCTCCCTGCTACTGGATAACGTAACCACCGTAGTCATCTTCGGCCCGCTCATCATCCTCATCTGCCAATCACTGCGCGTAACCGCCATTCCCTTCCTGCTGGCCGCGGCACTGCTGTCAGACACCGGCGGCGTAGCCACCCTGGTAGGCGACCCGCCCAACATCATGATTGGCTCGGCCGATGCCGCAAACATCTCCTTTAACGATTTCGCCTACCACATGGCACCGATGGTATTCGTGGCCTGGATTGCAACATTGTGCCTGCTCCGCTTCCTGTTCAGAAAAGAACTGGCCGTCACACCCCATGAACTGTCCCTGACCGACCGCGAGCCCCTGTCCGATTCCAGAACCTGGTATGCGGCGCTATTCGTGCTGGTCATAATGGTAGTCGGCTTCATGCTCCACGCCCGCCTGCACTGGGAACCGTGGTTCGTCGCCGCCCTGGGTCTCGCCGCCCTGGCCTTCATCGGCAAACGCATTGATTTGGAAGAATCCTTCGCCCACACCGAACTGGCACTACTAATGTTCTTCATTTCCCTCTTCATCATCGTCGGCGGCGTGGAACACAGCGAATTCCTGAAATTCATCGGCCAATACATTGAACCCATAGTACGCAACGATTTACTCATGGCCACCCTGATATTAATGTGGGTATCCGCCATCCTCTCCGCCGCCATTGACAACATCCCCTTCACCGCCGCCATGATACCCATAATCCTCGCCATGGGAGACCAGGGCATCAACGTTACCCCACTATGGTGGAGTCTCGCCGCCGGCGTAGGCATGGGCGGCAACGGCACCCACATCGGCTCCACCGCCAATGTATATATCGTCACCATCTCCGAACGCATGGCCAGAGACGCTGGCGACCCCAGCCTCGCCATCACACCGGGGCTATGGTTCCGCAAAGGCCTGCCAGTGATGCTACTCACCCTGACCATCTGCACCATCATCATGTGGCAATTCTTTGACTTCTTCTCAACTCCCCTGCGGTAATGGCGGCGCAGCACGGTTAATACGGATAATACTGATAGCAGCATAGGCGGCAGTGCCACAAGCCGCCCATGCTGATATCACTATCTGCCAGCCCGACACAAGACCTCACTACAGGATAGGCACTTGGAATATCTGATTGAATACGGCATGTTTCTGGCCAAGGCGGCCACCGTGGTTATTGCCATTGCCATGGTGATAGGAGTTATTGCCGCCGCCAGTGGCCGCGAGCGCAAGGCAGGGAAGAAAGGGCGAATTCGCATTTCCACAGTAAACGAACATTTTGAAGAAATGCGCGACACCTTGCGCCATGCCACTCTGGACAAACCCGAATTAAAGCGCCTTGCCAAAGAAGAAAAGAAAGCGGCCAAGCAGGAAGCGAAGCAAGCCAAGCAACAGGCTAAGCAACGGGCTGAGGAGCAAACCGAGCAACAGAGCGAACAACAAACCAAGCAACAAGACGGACCGGGCGAACAGGGTGGATCGGGCGAACAGGGCAAACAGGATGAACAGGGCGAACAAAGCGAACAGGGCAAACGGGGTGAACAAACCGAGACTGGCTCCTTACCACACAAGCGCCGAGTGTTCGTGCTGAACTTCAAAGGCGATATTGCCGCTGAGGCCGTGCGCTCCTTGCGCGAAGAAGTGTCTGCCATTCTCACCCTGGCCACCCCGGATGATGAGGTGGTATTACGCCTGGAAAGCCCCGGCGGTATGGTTCACAGCTATGGCCTTGCCTCATCCCAGTTACTACGCATCAAGAACAAGAACATCCCCCTGACCATCTGCGTTGACAAGGTTGCCGCCAGCGGCGGCTATATGATGGCCTGTCTGGCCGACCGCCTGATTTCTGCGCCGTTTGCCATCATCGGCTCCATCGGTGTGCTGGTGCAGCTGCCCAACTTTCATCGGGTGCTACAAAAAAACGCGGTGGACTTTGAAGTAATCAGCGCCGGCGAATACAAGCGCACCCTGTCCCTGTTCGGTGAAATCACCAGCAAGGGCAGGGATAAAGTCCAGCAGGAAGTAGATGAAGTACACAACATATTCAAAGACTGGGTAAGCCAGCACCGCCCCGATGTGGATATTGATAACCTCGCCACCGGCGAAACCTGGCTGGGCGTGCAAGCCAAAGACCGCAGCCTGGTGGATGAGATTCGCACCAGCGATGAATGCCTGCTGGATGCCTGCAAGGATGCAACAGTGTTTGAAGTGGAGTTTGAAGTAAAAAAATCCATTCAGGAAAAACTCGCCAAGGCAGCCCAACTATGCGCCGACAAGGTTTTCAATGTATTCCTTGAACGCTCAAGACCCAATGACTATCAGTAACCCATCAAATTAGTATGAAATATCGCACATTTGAAGTCAGCGAAGCGGCAGATAAAAAGTTTGCCTCAAACATCGTTGAAAAAGACACCACAGATTTACCCACCGGAAATTTGCTAATCCGGGTGGAATACTCCTGCCTTAATTACAAAGATGCACTGTCAGCCAGTGGCAGCAGAGCCGTTACCAAAAACTACCCGCACACACCGGGCATTGATGCCGCCGGAGAGGTGGTGGAATCAGACAGCCCCACATTCGCACCTGGCACCAAAGTAATAGTTACCGGCTACGACCTCGGCATGAATACCCCGGGCGGCTTCGGCCAATACATTCGGGTGCCGACAGACTGGGCGGTAGCATGCCCGCAAGGATTGGACAGCCGCCACAGCATGATGCTCGGCACCGCCGGCCTGACTGCCGCCCTGTGCATTGAGAAACTGCTGCACGAAGGGCTCAAGCCGAAAGATGGCCCGGTGCTGGTAACCGGCGCCAGCGGCGGCGTGGGCATTCTCGCCGTTGGCATACTGGCCGGGCTGGGCTTTGAAGTAGTAGCCGCCACTGGCAAAGACAGCGCCCACACCCTGTTACAACAACAGGGCGCAAGCAAAGTCATCAACCGCAGCGAACTTGCCGAAGACAATCCCCGCCCCCTGCTCAGGGAACAATGGGCAGGCGCCGTGGATGTGGTGGGCGGCGACATCCTGTTCAATGTCATCAAATCCCTGCGCTACGGCGCCAGCGTAGCCGCCTGCGGGCTGGTGCAATCCCCGGCATTCCAGGCCTCGGTGTTCCCTTTCATTCTGCGCGGCGTCAACCTGCTGGGAGTGGATTCAGTGGAACTCCCACTCACCCACAAGGCGGCGGTATGGCAAAAACTCGCCACCGACTGGAAACTCGCCAAACTGGATGAGGTATGTAAGGAAATCACCCTTGATGCTTTGCAAGCAGCACTTGATACATTATTACAAGGCGGCGCAACTGGCCGCTACCTGCTTAACCTGCAATCGTAAAGGCTTGTCAATCACGCCTGAGCTTCGGATTAATAGCAATTGGAGTAGGGCAGAACAACACCACAATATAAGAAGACACCAAAAAAGTAACAATCGCCGCCCCCTGAATAGTCAGCGACGCCATTTCACTAATCATACCCGACTGCGTTGCCACAAAAGCAATCAACAATGAAAACTCACTAATCTGCCCAAGCCGCAACCCCGCATCCCACGCCAGCCGATTGTGCTCGCTGAAACGCCGCAACAAAAACCGGAACAACACCGGCTTCACACTCAGCGCCACCACGGCGAGCACCAGCGCCGGTGCCAGAATGCTACCCAGCAGAGAGATATTAAACTGCGCACCAAGCGAAAAGAAAAACAGAATCAGAAAAAAATCACGCAAGGGCTTAAGATTACCGGCGATATACGGCGCGATAGGGCTGGTAGCAAGAGAAACCCCGGCCACAAACGCGCCAATCTCCGCCGACAGCCCCATCAACACCCCCAACGCCGACAAACCAAGACACCATCCAATAGCAAGCAAAAAGATGTATTCCCGAAAATGGTCAAACTGCGCTATCAGAAAAATCAACACATACCGAGTCGCCAGCCAGGATATAACCAGCAACGCAGGCAGTGCCAGCAACACCTCAATCGCCACCGCTTCCATACCCCCGGAATCCAGAAACACCAACAGCGCAATGGCAATAAAATCCTGCAACAACAAAATGCCAACCATCAACTCACCAACATGTTTCTGGTGCAACACCGTAGTCGGCAACAGTTTGATGCCGATGATGGTAGAGGAAAAAATCATACTGAAGCCAATAAGCAGCGCATCCGTCTGGTTAAACTGAAAAATCAGACCGGTGCCATAACCAAGCAACAAAAACACCAGCGAACTGGCCAGGGTAACCAGAAAGGTTTTACGCAGAGTGGTCATCAGCTTGCTCGGCTGCATATCCAAACCAAGCAAAAACAGCAAAAACAAAATACCAAACTCGGCAATCTCAGTGAGCAGGGTGCTTTCCGTAACCAGCCCCAGGCCATGCGGGCCAAGTACTACTCCAAGCAGGATGTAGGCCACCAGTAACGGCTGACGCAAATACAACGCGGCGGTGGCAATCAGGGCTGCGCCGCTGAAAATGAGGAAGAAGGAGAAGAGTAGGGAATCTGGGAGCATGGGGGTAGGTTACCTGCCTGATTTGCACAATGCCAGTTAGTCCGTAGTCTTTTTTGAGTCCGGGCGGCTGGGGCAAGGCCGTGCCGCACACGCCATGAATACATCCCTGTAGGCTCAGCAGTGGCTATCCTGCCACAGCATGGTGCTGCACGGCCTTGCCCCAGCCGCCCTCATGCAAAATGATTAGTCCTTTATGTTTTTCTTTGGTCAGGTTGCCAGATTGGGTGATAAGAGTTTGCTGATTTCTGTTACCGGCTTGTCCTTGCGACGGGCCAGATCTTCCACCTGTTGCTTGCTGATTTTGCCTACTGAAAAATAACTGGCTTGGGGATGTGAGAAATATAAGCCGCTGACGCTTGCCGCGGGAGTCATGGCGTAACTCTCTGTAAGTTCTACGCCGATGCGGGAGGTGTCCAGCAGATTGAACAGGGTGGCCTTCTCTGCGTGGTCGGGGCAGGCGGGGTAACCCGGTGCCGGACGGATGCCCTGATATTTTTCTTTAATCAGCGCTTCGGGAGTAAGTGCTTCGTTTGGCTGGTAGCCCCAGAACTCTTTGCGTACTCGTTCATGCAGGCGTTCGGCGAAGGCTTCGGCCAGGCGGTCGGCCAGAGCTTTTACCATCAGTGCCGCATAATCGTTATGCTCAGCTTTGTAGCGTTCGGCGAGCGATTCAACGCCGATGCCTGTGGTAACCAGAAAGCCGCCGATGTAATCCTGTTTGCCGCTGCTGACCGGGGCGATATAGTCGGCTAGGCAGCGTTGTGGCAATCTGGTTTGCTTCCCATCGTCCTCGCCACTTTTCTTTCCGTCTCTCGTCACATCCTTCACCATTTGTTGCCGCAGGAAGTGCAGGGTGGCTAGTTGTGCCCCTTGCTGTTTATCAGGTTGATATAACACCACATCATTATTCTCCAAAGATTGGGCAGGCCAGAAGCCGAGGATGGCTTTTGCTGTTAGTAATTGTTTGCTGATAATCTCGTCAAGCATCTGTCGGGCATCGGCATAAGTGTCGCGGGCGGCTTGCCCTATTTTTTTATCTTCAAGAATAGCCGGGTACTTGCCAGCCAGACCCCAGGTGACGAAGAAGGGAGTCCAGTCTATATAGTCCAACAGTTCGGCAAGGGGGTAATCTTCAAATATCCGGGTGCCGAGGAATTGGGGTGGGGGGGCTGTGAATTCAGCCCAATGCTGTGCATCGGCCAGATCGCGTTGGGCGTTGGCTTCGGTGTAGGGCAGCAGTTTGCGTTGCTTGCTGCGGCGGGCGGTGCGTTCGCGTACGGTTTGGTATTCGGCGCGCAGGGTGGTGGCGAAATCGGGTTTGTTGGTTTTGTTTAGCAGGGTGCTGACCACTGATACGCTGCGTGAGGCATCGGGCACATAGACTGTGCTATCGTTTTTGTAGTTTTGCTCAATTTTTACTGCGGTGTGTGCTTTGGAGGTGGTTGCGCCGCCGATGAGCAGGGGTAGATGGAAATCCAGCCGTTGCATTTCGCTGGCTACATGAACCATTTCGTCCAGAGAGGGGGTAATCAGGCCGCTGAGTCCGATGATATCAACTTGTTTCTGGCGTGCTGTTTCCAGAATTTTTTCGCAGGGCACCATTACGCCCAGATCAATAATCTCGTAATTGTTGCAGCCCAGTACTACGCCGACGATATTTTTGCCAATGTCGTGTACATCGCCCTTGACTGTGGCGAGTAATATTTTGCCCTTGCTTTGGATGGCGCCCTGATCTTTTCCTGCTTCAATGTAGGGTAGCAGGTGAGCCACGGCCTGCTTCATCACCCGTGCGCTTTTTACCACTTGTGGCAGAAACATTTTGCCGCTGCCGAACAACTCGCCTACTTCGTCCATGCCTGCCATTAGCGGGCCTTCAATTACTTCAATGGGTTTGTCCGCTTGTTGTCGGGCTTCTTCGGTGTCTTCTTCTATGTATTTGTTGATGCCTTTTACCAGTGCGTAGGCCAGCCGTTCGCTAACACTCTTGTCGCGCCAGGCAAGTTCTGCTTTTTGTCTGGCATCGTTATCGTAACTGCCGTCGCTACTGTCGCCGCCACTGCCATCATCGCCGTTTCCGGCAGCCTGGGCCAACTCCATCAGCCGTTCGGTGGCATCAGAATGCCTATTAAGCACCACATCTTCCACCGCCCGTTTCAAGTCAGCCCCTATGTCGTCATACACCGTCAACTGACCAGCGTTGACGATGCCCATGCTAAGCCCAGCCCGAATAGCATGGTAAAGAAACACCGAATGAATCGCCTCCCGCACCCTGTCGTTGCCGCGAAACGAGAAAGAAACATTGGACACACCACCGGAAATCAGCGCATGAGGCAACTCGGCCTTGATGTAACGGCAACAGTCAATAAAATCCACCGCATAATTGTTATGCGCCTCAATGCCGGTGGCTATGGCAAAAATATTCGGGTCAAAGATAATATCTTCGGGCGGGAAACCCAGCGTTTCGGTGAGCAACTTGTAACTGCGCGCACAAATCGCCTTGCGCTGCGCCAGTGAATCGGCCTGACCCTTCTCGTCAAAGGCCATAATAACTACCGCCGCCCCATGCCGCTGGCAAAGCCGCGCCCGGGCAAGAAACTCCTCCTCACCCTCTTTCAGGCTGATAGAGTTCACCACACTCTTGCCCTGAGCACATTTCAACCCCGCCTCAATAATCTCCCACTTGGACGAATCAATCATCAAAGGCACCCGGCTGATATCCGGCTCACCGGCCAGCAGTTTCAAAAATTTTTCCATGGCAGCCAGCGAATCCAGCATACCCTCATCCATGTTCACATCAATAATCTGCGCGCCGACCGCCACCTGCTCGCGCGCAATCTCCAGCGCCTCATCATAGATTTCCTCACGGATAAGCCGCGCAAAACGAGCCGAGCCGGTGATATTAGTGCGCTCCCCCACATTAACAAACAAAGACTCCTCATCAATATTAAACGCCTCCAGCCCGCTCAAACGGCAAGCCGGTTTCAACTCCGGCAACTGACGCGGCCGCACATCAGCCACCGCCTCAACAATAGCCGCAATATGAGCCGGCGTAGTGCCACAACAACCCCCAACGATATTAACCAACCCCGCCGCCGCAAACTCACCAATAATGCCAGCCATCTCTTCCGGACTCTGGTCATACTCACCAAACTCATTAGGCAACCCGCAATTAGGATGAGTGGAAACAAAACAATCCACCAAATTACCCGTCTCAGCAATATGCGGCCTAAGCTGCTCCGCCCCCAACGCACAATTAAAACCAACAGACAAAGGCTTAACATGACGCACCGAATTACAAAAAGCCGCCACCGTCTGCCCCGACAAAGTACGGCCACTGGCATCAGTAATAGTACCGGACACCATCACCGGCAAAGTGCGCCCCAACCCCTCAAACACCTGCTGAATAGCAAACAACGCAGCTTTGGCATTCAACGTATCAAAAGCCGTCTCCACCATTAATATATGCACCCCACCCTCAATCAAACCACGACAAGAATTAGCATAATCATCCACCAGCTCATCAAAACTGGTATTACGCAACCCTGGATCATTAACATCCGGCGAAATTGAAGCCGACCGACTGGTAGGCCCAAGCACCCCCGCCACAAACCGCGGCTTGTCAGGAGTCTGCAGAGTCACTTCATCACTAACCCCCCGCGCAAGCCGAGCAGACTCCAAATTAATCTCAAAGCTTAGTTCCTCAAGCCCATAATCCGCCTGAGACGCCCGAGTAGCATTAAAAGTATTAGTCTCAATAATATCCGCCCCGGCATCAAGATAAGCACGATGAATATCCACCAACAACTCCGGCCGGCCAAGCCCCAACAAATCATTATTACCCGCCAACTCCTGCGAATAACCCTTAAACCGCTCACCACGAAACTCGGCATCAGACAACCCCAACGCCTGTACCATAGTCCCCATCGCCCCATCCAGCACCAAAACCCGCCGCGCCAGCAACTCCCGCAACTGTTGTTCCGTATCATCGGTATTCATAGTCGTTCTACTCATAGTGGTCAGTTCAACAGAAAAGCGGCGAAAGGGCGTAATTCTACCAGAATTAAAGACTTATCATTTTGCATAAAGACAGAGTTTCTGCCATAATTCCCCCCATGGTCATCATCACCGAACCCGCCCAGGAATACCTCGCCCAACTGCTGGCAAAGCAGAAGGTGGAGGATATCGCCGTGCGCATATTCATTCTGGATGCTGGCACGCCACGCGCCGAAACCTGTATTTCATTCTGCCGCCCCGGCGAAGAAAAAGCCGATGATGAAGTGCAGGAACTTAACGGCTTCCGCGCCTTCATTGACCAGCACAGCATCCCCTTTCTGGAAGAGGCCGTGGTAGATTTTGCCAAAGACACCATGGGCGGCCAACTCACCATCAAGGCGCCGAACTCGCGCCTGCCCAAACTCACCGAAGACAGCCCGCTGGAAGACCGGGTGAATTATGTGCTTTACAACGAGATTAATCCGGGTCTTGCCGCCCACGGCGGTAATGTCACACTGGAAGAAATCTATGAGGGCAACATCGCCGTGCTCCGCTTCGGCGGCGGCTGCCAGGGTTGCGGCATGGTGGATGTAACCCTGAAACACGGCGTGGAAAACGCCCTGCTGACACAAATCCCGCAACTCAAGGAAGTGCGCGACATCACCGACCACTCCAACAAGGAACACGCCTACTATCGCTAGGCCAACAACAGGCCAACAGGCCGCAAATCCCCCCTCAAACAACCTTGCTCCAGCAAAAAAACGCGCCTGTCATCACCCGGCGGCTGTGGCATATTGTCGCATAGTCAAGGTTTCATTCGCCTGAAACCCTTGCCCTATCTAGCCTGTGGCACTGTTTCTTGCCTGCCTTATCAAGCTCCGCTTATATCCCATTGATTATCAGAATAATTACCTGATACAGAGCCATAAATCGACATCCGGGCTATTACTTTTTCAAAAATCCCTCTGTATTTTGGCAAGTTCATTTTTCCAATGAATGCGGACGGCTGAATAAGCCGCCTTACAGAGTTTGCTATGAATATCAGTATCACAACCCCCGGTAGCTGCCCTATGCCAGCACCGGGACTGGTCGGTCTCTCCCAAAGGTTGCTCATGTAGCAACCGGGCTACAGCGGGAGTGGACTATGAAACAAGTGGGCCGCAAGTTTCCGTGTATTTTGAGTGCTGTGCTACTCAGCGCCCTGAGCCCCCTTGCGACTTCACAAACCCCGCCCCCCGCCCCGCAAACATCACCAGCCCTGCCCACCCTCTCCATCACCACCGCCACCATCACCGAAGGTGAGCCGATGGAGGTGGTGATAAGCATCTCGGCCATATCCACAGAGCGGGTGAGGGCAGACATAAGGATGGGAGTAACCGGTGATACCGCCACCGGGGTGCAGGACTATCGTCCGCACGGCGGGGGCAGCATCGTGATTAACCCCGGCAGTAGCAGCTGGGTCTATTCGGTGCAGACTTATGACGACAGCACCACCGAACACTACCGCGAAACCTTCACCATAAGGCTTGACAATGTGGGTGGTGCGACGCTGGACCCGGGTCAAACCACCGCCACGCCGAACCAGCTGCAAGTGAAAGCCACGATTCTTGACAATGACCTGCCGGCACTCAGGCTGCACCTGTCGGACCGGGGCAACCCGGCGGCAGAGGGGACGACATCACTGGCTGAGTATCCCGGTGGCATCGGCTTCTGGGTCTTCATACAGCCACCGGCGCTTGACCGCCTGTTCGTCGTGCTGACAACGATGGAGCAAGGAGGCAACAGTGGCAGTAGCAACAGCGCCGCAAACACAACGGTGCTTATTCCGCCAGGCAGCACCGCATACCTCATTAGCAGTCTCGTCGGCGCAGACAACAACATAGACGAGCCGGACACCAGCTACACAGCCACCCTGCACACGGCCACCTCCGCCACGCAGTTGCCCGGCTACGAAGACAACTTCGGCAGCTACACATTAGGCACACCGCACCAGCTAACCATCACGGTTACCGATGACGATGAGCCGCCCGGCGTATCGGTGAACAATGCCACCGTAAGCGAGAAGACCCAAGCCCCACAAACAACACTAGTCATCCCAATCACCCTGTCGCTGCCCTCCGGCTTCACCACTACTATTGACTACGCCACTAGCGATGGCACCGCCACCAACAACGGCACAACTCCAGCTGGCAATGACTACACCCAAGCTACCGGCAGCCTGACCTTCGCCCCGGGCGAAACCAGCAAGTCCGTTACCCTGACTATCCTGGACGACACCCTCGGCGAAGGCGATGAAACTTTCACCCTGCACCTGTCCAACCCCACCAGACTAACCCTCGGCAATAGCGCCGCCACCATCACCATCACCGACAACGAAACCACCCCCACACTCAACACCTACCCAGCCCATGCCAACGAAGGCGAGACCCTGGCCTTTATCCTGACACTCTCCCCACCCTCAGCAAGAACAGTAACCCTGACCTACGCCACCTCCGATGGCACCGCCACAGCCGGTAGCGACTACACCCACAGCAGCGGCAACCTCACCTTCCAGCCGGGCGAAAGCACCATCACCATCCCCGTGCCCACCCTCACCGACACCAGCACCGAACCCTACCGCGAAACCTTCACGCTACACTTCAGCAACTGGATGCAAACCAACCTGAACGCCACCGCCAGTGTCAGCAACGGCATCACCGGCACGGTGTTTGACCGCAACGCGCCAACCGCCACCCTCAGCCTGTCGGGCGCGGGCGCCAACGGCGAAACCAGAAGCGAAAGCGATGGCCCACTAACCTTCATCATAAATTACCACCCAGCCACCCATGAACCACTCACCAGCAAGGTGCAGATAACCTGGGGCGCCAGCAACGTTGCCCTTCTGCCACGCCATCTGCCCGCCGGCAGCACCACCCAGACAATGCCTTTCTATAATGTTGGCGTTGACAATCCGTCAGACGGCCCGAACCTCATCTACACAGCCACCCTGCTACCACCGGACAGCAGCACCGCCGGTGGCTACCGCGTCGGCACACCCGGCACCCTGACCATAACAGTGCTTGACGATGACGACCCACCACCCGTATCAGTCAGCAACGCCAGCATGGCGGAAAACAACGGGGCAATGGCGCTACTGTTCACGGTTAATGTCAACCCTCCATCCCACTTCACCACCAGCGTCGCCTACGCCACCAGCGATGGCACCGCCCTGGCGGGCACAGACTATCAGGCCACCACCGGCAGGCTAACCTTCATGCCCGGCGTAAGCAGCGGCCTCATCACGGTGGTCATCCTGGACGACGGCATCACCGAGAATAACGAAACCCTCAACCTCACCCTCTCCAACCCCGACAGGCTGACCCTCGCCCCCGGCGCCAGTTCCGCCATCGGCACCATCACCAACGACGAAGCACTGCCAATAATCACCGCCGCCCACACCGCCAACCGCGAATCCGGCGGCACCCTGGCCTGGACGATAACCCTGTCCCGCCCCAGCGCCAACTATGCCTCGGTGAGTTACGCCACCAGCGCCGGCACAGCCACTCGCGGCATGGATTATCCCGCCAACCAATCCGGACGATTCTCCTTCGCCCCCGGCAGAACCACCTTCACCCTCCGCCTGCCAATTACCGATGACGACAGCAACGAACTCTTCCGCGAGATAGTCTGGCTACACCTGTCCGACCCGCGAGACGCCACCCTGGCCACACCCTCGGTAACCGGCACCATAATAGACAACGACCTGCCAACCCTGACACTCACCCCCATCTCCAACGCCCCCATTTACGAACTCAGCGGGCTGCTGCGCTTCTATGTGAACTCCACCATCGCCATGCAGGAGCCACGCCGCTTTAATGTTGATGACACAGTAAA
>JBPCXV010000137.1:0-40169 GCA_051008235.1 Pseudohongiellaceae bacterium
TCCAGGGCATCGTCTTCTCCTATTGAAAAGCCGATATCCTAACTTTGTAAACCATGTGCCCGGTCTCATGTGTAAACCATGTGCCCGGTCTTTACCGCCTTCTGCGACTCCCCCTCAAGGGGGGAGTAAATAACTTTATACTAAGGTAAAATACGCAGCATGAATCATCTCAACCCGCAGAAAGCATCAACCGATAGTCTTGCCCAACATTCCTGCTTTGAATTGCTGCGTCGGGAGCATATTGATTCGCTGAATGTGGATATTGAGGAATATCGGCACCGCAAGACTGGTGCCATGCACTATCATATTGCGGCGGATAATTCTGAGAATGTGTTTCTGGTGGCGTTGCGTACGGTGCCTATGGATTCCACCGGTGTTGCTCACATTCTGGAGCACACTGCCCTGTGTGGTAGCCGCAAGTATCCGGTGCGTGATCCGTTCTTTATGATGATTCGGCGTTCGCTGAATACTTTTATGAACGCCTTTACCAGCAGCGACTGGACTGCTTATCCCTTCGCCAGCAAGAACCGCAAGGACTTTGATAACCTGTTGCAAGTTTATCTGGACGCTGTGTTCTTTGCCCGTCTTGATGAACTGGACTTTGCTCAGGAAGGCCATCGTCTGGAATTCGCCGAGGCAGATAACCCGAACAGTGAGTTGCAATACAAGGGGGTAGTGTTTAATGAAATGAAAGGTGCCATGAGTTCCACCAACAGCGTGTTGTGGCAAACCTTGTGTAGCCATCTGTTCCCCACCACCACTTATCATTTTAACAGCGGGGGTGAACCCACTCACATCCCTGACCTCAGTTACCAGCAACTTAAAGAGTTTTATCACAGCCACTATCACCCGAGCAACGCTGTGTTCATGACTTACGGTGATATTCCCGCCGCCAGCCACCATGCCCGTTTTGAAGAATTGGCACTCAATGAATTTGAAGCGCTGGACAACCACATCAGCGCAACAGATGAACAGCGCTACACCAAGCCACTGCGGGTGGAAAAAGAATATGCCACGGAAGCGGATGACAGCCCCCGCACCCATGTGCTGCTGGGCTGGCTACTGGGGCACAGCACTAATTTGCGCGCCCGGTTTGAAGCGCAACTATTATGTGATGTGTTGCTGGACAACAGTTCCAGCCCGTTGCTGAAAGCGCTGGAAACCAGTGCGCTCGGCCAATCCCCCTCCCCTTTGTGCGGGCTGGAAGATGGCAACCGCGAGATGGCTTTCATGGCGGGGCTGGAGGGTTGCGCCAATGACGCAACTGATGCCAGCGACATTACAGCCGCCAACGGCGTTACAGCCGCGGTGGAAACACTGATTCTTGATACGCTTAATCATGTTGCCGAGCAAGGTGTGGAGCAGCAACAGGTGGAAGCGGCGCTGCATCAACTGGAGCTGAATCAGCGGGAGATTGCCGGCGGCCATTACCCTTATGGTTTGCAACTGATACTGGAGGGCTTGTCGGCGGCAATTCACCGGGGTGAGCCTATCAAGTTGCTGGATATTGAACCGGTGCTCGCCGAGTTGCGTGAGGACATCAAGAACCCGGCTTTCATTCCCAATCTTGTTCGTTCCCTGTTGCTGGATAATCAACATCGGGTAACGCTGACTCTGCGCCCCAACCCTAATCTTGAAGCGGAAAATCAGGCGGCGGAAAAACAGCGGCTGGCAAAACTTAAAGCCGGTTTGAATGCGGCGCAACAAACGCAGATTGTGGAACGCAGCAAGGCCTTGCTGGCGCGTCAGGCGCAGGCTGATGACCCGGCTATTTTGCCGAAAGTCGGGCTTGATGATGTTCCCGCGGAAATCACCGAGCCGCAACGGCAGGATTGTCAACTTGCGGGTAGCCGTGCGCCGGTGGCGTTTTACGCGCAGGGAACCAACGGGCTGGTGTATCAACAAATCATTATGCCGTTGCCGCAACTGGATGCCGAACTGCTGGAAATTCTGCCGCTTTATACCAGTTGCCTGACTGAACTGGGCATCGGGCGCAAGGATTATGCGGAGGTGCAAGCCTGGCAGGCTGGCGTGAGTGGTGGCGTGAGTTGTTATAGTAGTATGCGCAGCCTGCGTGAAGACGAACAGCAGGCGCAGGCCACATTAACTTTTGCCGCCAAGGGGCTGGCGCGCAATCATGAGGCTCTTGGCGAATTGTTGCACGCCACTATTACTGAGTTGCGTTTGGATGAAAGCCAGCGTTTGACCATGTTGATTGAGCAACTGTGCACAAGCAAGGAGAACAGTATTGTCGGCCAGGGGCACAGTCTGGCGGTGGGGCTGGCTTCCAGCATGATGAGCCCGGTGGCTCGCTTCAGGTTTGAGGCGGCCGGGCTGGAAGGTATTCGTCGTTTGAAAGCTCGCCGCGACCGTTTGAACGGGGGGGATGGGGCGAGTGCGGCGGGTGAGAGTCGCAAGCATCATTCCCGTGAGGCTGAGCGGCTGCTGGAACAGATGCGGCGCCTGCACAATCTGGTGCAAGAGGCTCCCCGTCAATTCCTGCTGATTGCCGAACCGCCTCAGCGGGATGAACTGCTGGCTCAATTGGATGCCCAGTGGTCAAGCGCGCAGGGTGCCGCTGCTCTTGCTTCGTCCGCTTCGTCTGTCTCGCCCACATCCCCCACCACTCCGTTGCCACCTGGCCATCTGCCGCTTGACCCGGTGCGCGAGCAAGTTTGCGAACTACGCACCACCGCCACCGCCGTCAACTTCTGCGCCCAAAGCTTCCCCACAGTGCCGGCGGCTCACCCGGATAACCCGGTGTTGCATGTGCTGGCAGGCTTCATGCGTAACGGCTTCCTGCACCGCGCCATACGCGAACAGGGCGGAGCTTACGGCGCAGGCGCCGGACAGGATGCCAACTCCGCCTCCTTCCGCCTGTTTTCCTACCGCGACCCGCGGCTGGAACAAACCCTGGCCGATTTCAGCGCCGCCGTGAACTGGGTAATCAGCGACAAACACCAGCCCCGCCTGCTGGAAGAGGCCATCCTCGGCATCATCGCCGCCATGGACAAACCCGCCTCGCCCGCTGGCGAGGCCAGACAGGCCTACCACAACCACCTGTTCGGCCGCAGCCTGGCGCAGCGCAAGGCATTCCGCCAGCAAGTGCTGGCCACCACCCTGCCCGACCTGCGCCGCGTGGCCGAGACCTGGCTGACCCCCGCAAACGCCAGCACCGGCATCATAGCCAGCCCGGAGACCGCGAAAAGCCTGAAACTGGACAATATCAATATCGCTCCCGTCTAGACCCGCCGCCCAAGCCCACCAAAGCCCGCGTAGCCTGCGCCCCACAGCCCGCCCGAAAATTTTCACAAAGCCCCGGAACTTTCACCCAAACGGGCAGTCAGAGAGTATGTTAGGTAGATGTCATCAAAATTGTGGGTTTTGTTTCATTTATCTATCTCTCCCTTGATAGTAGATTAAGCCCGGTACCCCTCAAAACCCGGGCTTTTTTTTGCCTGCTCTCCGGCGGCGGCCATCCCCAACTATACTTGAAACGCGAAAATTCCCCTAAAGCGGGAGCAGCTTGCGCCTGACACGTGATAACGATGGGATGTCGCTATCTATCTGATGTGACTGGTTTTTTAGCTCATCGCCACACCTTTTAACACACTCATCAAAAAGTTGGTCGCAGCTACAGGGCTGATGGTTGCTGGTTCTAAGCCCATTTTCGGCTAATTGAAAGTCTAGCCCCGGCTAATTGCAAGTCTGGAGCCGGATAGTTGACATCTGGTAGATGTGCTCCATAACATAAAAGAGCCATGAGAATGTATGTATGAGCAACAACCTTAACAACAGCTTGCACAAAATATCCTGTGGGTTGGACAGCAGGTTCCGTGCCTGGCTGGCGGGTGGGTTTCTTGTTGTGAGTGAGATTTTGTTGCTTATGGTGTTGAGTTCCGGTGCCGTGGCCTGGGATGCGGTGGCTCATCGGATGAGTGTGGCGGTGGCGGTGGAGCATATTGATGCGGACACTCGCAAGAAGATGCTGGAGATATTGGAAGCCCACCCTCGCTATGAAACTGACTTTCTGGATGAAATGCCGCGTTATGTGCGCTACTGGAATGAAGCCGGACGGGAACTCTGGTTGCTGGGGCAAGCTGCATTCTGGCCGGACACTGCCCGGCGCTCTGCCGGAGAGACGAGGCGTTGCAATGCAAACTGGCATTACATTAACTCGCGGCAAGGTAATGTGTATATCAACAATGCGGTGCCGCGATCCGGTGCTGGTCAGGGCAACCCCAACATTCCCTGTCAGGCTAAAGATGAAAATATAGAATATATAGTTAGTGCCCTGGAGCACAACAGCAGGCTTCTGGCGAACAGCAACCTTGCCATGCCCGAGCGGGCGGTTGCCCTGTGCTGGGTGCTGCATTTGATTGGAGACATTCACCAGCCGCTGCATAGTGGCAGCCTGTTCAGTGCCGGACTATTCCCTGATAGTGATTTCGGTGGCAACAGAATTCCTGTGGTGTTAAGCGGGGGCGGTAATAGTGCTACCCGTAACCTGCATCAGGCGTGGGACCGTGCCCTGCGGCAAGACGGGGTGTCGGCGAGCCTTAAGGCGATTCGGGCAAATGGGAATTTGCAGTTCAATGCTGCAGCGACGGACTGGCAACAGTGGCTGGCTGAATCTGAACAACTGCTCACCGAAGTTGTTTACAACGAAGACATAAGGCAGGCAATAATCCGCGCTGATAAGTCCGGCGGCAAGCTGGAAGAAATTGAACTTGACGGGGATTATGTGGCACTTATGAAGCAAGTGGCACAGCAACGCCTGGCACTGGCCGGATTGCGAATGGCAGCATGGTTGAATAATGAACTACCCTAGCACCACTTATGCCCGGCTGATTTGATATACATTCAAGAACATGGTCTATATAGATAGAGTCATCTTTGTCGCTCATAAGTGCCAAACCGGTTCTGCCCTCCTCTAACTCCACTAGCAAGTCAATACAGCACTATATCCTTACAGATATTTCTATTCTTTTTGCATTCTGTATGCGCGACGCTATGGTGCGCGGCTTCGGCAATTATTCTTTTTGTATTGCAAGTAGTTACGAACTCTACCGAGCTATAAAAGAGCAGTGTGTGGGCGATCATAACCCGCTATTCCTGAAGCAAGGCAGTTTCTGTATTTCAGTGTCAAAGCCAGAAAGACTTATCTGTCCACTTAGCACATTGTCATCACTATCTGTAGTACGAATATGTAGCACATCACCTAACAGCATCTCCTGAATAACTATATCCATGTTGGCTGGAAAGGGATAGAGAAATATAATCATGCTAGTTTCCATTGCAGCAGCCTCATTATATGCATCAAAAACACTTCCTGTATCTACCCGCAGCTGAAGGCGCACCGCCGCAAATAGTGGACCAAAGTTATTTTCAATATCAATATTACGCACTGCCACCAATATCCTATCACCAGAACAGTAGAATAGCATTTCCAATTCAGCATCGTCATTTCTGGCAGAAACTGTTAATCTGGTGCTGAAAGGGCCAGAAGAAGGTGGGCCATAAGTCCATTGTGCGCTGACACCCATTGAGAGTATGAGTAGGAATACACCTAATAGCGCAGGTTTTATGATAATCATTGTACCCCCCATCTGTGCTTAAGGTTGATGGGCATTATAAGGCTAACTTTGAGGCTGTCAAATCAGGTTTTGCGCTTGAACTCTATGGGCTGAGTGTTACAATGCATTCTCAGCACATAATAAGATAGTTCGGATGCCAAGCCAGAGAAACATCATAATCTGTTGCGACGGGACTGGTAATGAGTACGGGAGCAACAAAACCAATGTGGTTCGCGTCTGTGAGATTGCGGCGACGGATGATTCGCAGATTGTTTTTTATGACCCGGGGGTTGGTACCGGGGGATGGGAGTATGATGAGTTGTCCGGAAAGTTGAAAGATATGAGTGAGCAGGCGACTGGGGGTGGCTTGCAGAAGAATGTGGAGGATGCTTATCGTTTTTTGATGCAGGTTTATGAGCCGGGGGATAACATTTATCTGTTTGGTTTTTCGCGGGGGGCGTTTACTGTTCGTTCGTTGGCTGGTATGTTGTTTCGTTGCGGGTTGCTGCGTCCGGATCTGCATAATTTGCTTGAGCAGGCTTCAAAAATTTATAACCGGAGGGGGGATAATCTGGATGCGGCGTTTAAGGATACATTTTCCCGTTCTTGTCCGGTTCATTTTATTGGTGTGTGGGATACGGTGGAATCTCTGGTGTTGCACGAGGGGAGGAAATTTCATGATACTCGTTTGAATAAGGAAGTTAGCAACGCTTATCACGCCATTGCACTGGATGAAGTGCGTAAAGATTTTCCGCCCTGTTTGTGGGATGAGGATAATATCAGCAAAGGGCAAATAATGGAGCAGGTGTGGTTCGCCGGTGTTCATTCTGATGTGGGTGGGTGGTATGACGAGCGTGGGCTTTCAGATATAACTTTGCGATGGATGTTGGGGAATGCCAGGCGATGTGGTATGAAACTGAAGCAGCGGGAGTTTGCCAAAGTTAGAGGCAACGCGCTTGAGCAGCAGCATGACTCGCACACGGGGTTCTGGAATTTTCGCGGCAAGCACAAGCGGCAAGTTCCGCCGCAGGGGAAAATTCATGAGAGCGTGCGGGAGAGGATGGAAAACACAAGCTACAAGCCTGTCAGGGAGCTTCCGGCTGATGTGGAATATGTTGGATAATTGCATACAAATCAGCAAGTTTGCATTATAATTGCACCTTTGAGTCAGGTGCCATGAAACCAACCGATATTAGCAACCCGGACTATTTCCACAAGGTGGTGGATTGCCAGTGGGCGTGCCCTGCGCATACGCCGGTGCCTGAGTATATCCGGCTTATTGCCGAGCAGCGCTATACGGATGCCTATATGGTTAACTGGCATTCTAATGTGTTCCCGGGCATTTTGGGCCGAACTTGCGACCGGCCTTGCGAGCCGGCTTGTCGGCGGGTGCGGATTGAGGAGAAGCCGGTGGCTATCTGTCGTCTGAAACGGGTGGCGGCGGATTACAAGGATGATATCAAGGCGCGTTTGCCTGCCATACCCAAGCGCAAGAATGGCAAGCGCATTGCGCTGGTGGGTGCCGGACCGGCCTCGCTCACTGTGGCGCGGGATTTGTTGCCGTTGGGTTACGAGATAACCCTGTTTGAACGGGACAAGTCTGCCGGCGGTGCAATGCGCACGCAGATTCCGCGTTTTCGTTTGCCGGTGGAAGTGCTGGATGAGGAACTTGATTACATTTTGAATATGGGGCTGGAGCGGCGGTTTGGTGAGGATGTCGTTAGTATGAAAGCCTTGTTGGCTGAAAACTTTGATGCCATTTTTGTCGGCACTGGTGCGCCGCTTGGCAAGCATCTGGAACTGCCGGGTTATGCGGAAGCGGCGGAGCGCGTTCACACCGGTATTGAATGGCTGGCTAATGTGGCGTTTGAACATGTTGAGAGCATCGGCAAGCGGGTGATTGTGCTGGGCGGTGGTAACACGGCTATGGATTGTTGCCGCACTTCAAGGCGGCTGGGTGGTGAGAATGTGCAGGTGATAGTGCGTAGTGGCTTTGATGAGATGAAGGCTTCGCCCTGGGAAATTGAAGATGCGATGAAAGAGGATATTCCCATTCTTAACTTCCATGTGCCCAAGCGTTATCTGCTTGAAGATGGCAGGCTGGTGGGCATGGAGTTTGAGAAGGTGCACAAGGAACTGGATGAGAATGGCAAGCGACTATTACTACCTACGGGTGAAGCGCCGGTTATCGTTCCCTGTGATGATGTAATCTGCGCTATCGGGCAGGAAAACAGCTTCCCCTGGATTGAGCGCGACATTGGCATTGAGTTTGACAAGTGGGAGTTGCCGATGCTGGACAAGCAAACATGGCAGTCCAGCCATGAGCAAGTGTTTTTTGGTGGTGATGCGGCGCTTGGGCCGGATAATATTATCACCGCGGTCGCCCACGGGCATGAGGCTGCTGTTTCCATTCATCTGTTGTGTGAGAAGCAGGACATCAAGCAGCGCCCTGCCCCGCTTACTGAACTGTCAAGTCAGAAGATGGGTATTCACCAGTGGTCTTATGATAATGACATTAGCAACGACTTGCGTTACGCCGTGCCGCATGCCAGCAAGGAAAAAACTCTGAACGATATTAATATGGAAGTGGAATTGGGTTATGACCCCAAGTTGGCCTATCAGGAAGCTATGCGTTGTTTGAACTGTGATGTGCAAACGGTGTTCACCGACAAGCTTTGCATTGAGTGTGATGCCTGTGTGGACATTTGCCCCACGGATTGTATTACCTTCACCGGCAATGGTGAGGAAGACGAACTGCGGCAGCGGCTGCTGGCGCCGGCGGAAAATCAGGAGCAGGATATTTATGTGTCAGGCTCGCTGACGACCGGGCGTATTATGGCCAAGAATGAGGACCTGTGTTTGCATTGCGGGTTGTGCGCCGAGCGTTGCCCGACCAGTGCCTGGGATATGCGCAAGTATCTGCTTAACACGGCGAAGGCGGAGGATACTTGCCAGCCTGTTGCGGTTAAGGGTTAAAGATATGGTAAAGGTGGAAACCATGACTCGCGTCAACGACTTTGTAGTGAAGTTCGCTAATGTGAACGGCTCCGGTTCGGCCAGTGCAAATAATATGTTTGCCAAGGCCATCTTTCGTATGGGGATTCCGGTTAGCCCGCATAATATCTTTCCGTCCAATATTCAGGGGCTGCCCACCTGGTATGAGGTGAGGGTGAATGCCAATGGTTATCTTGGCAGGCGTGAAGGTGTGGATATCATGGTTACCATGAATGAGCAGACTATGCAGCGGGATATTACTGAGGTGGTGCCCGGTGGTTATGTGTTGTATGACTCTTCCAAGGTGTTGGCGCCCAATCTTATTCGTGATGATGTGCATTATCTGCCCATTCCGCTAAAGGATATATGTTTGCGGGAGTTTGAACGTCTTAATCAGCGCCAGTTGTTCAAGAATATTGTTTATGTGGGTGCCCTTGCTGCGCTGCTGGATATTGATTTTGAAGTGCTGACGGAAATGGTGAGTGCACAGTTTCGTGGCAAGGAAAAACTTATTCCGCCGAATATTCATGCGCTTGAGCTTGGGTTGCATTATGCCAGAGCTAATTTTCCCTGCCCGTTGCCGTTGCGGTTGAAGGCGTTGAATAAAACTACGGGCAAGATTTTGATGGATGGCAACACTGCCACCGGGCTGGGTTGTGTTTATGGTGGGGCGACGGTTGCTGCCTGGTATCCTCTCACTCCTTCTACTTCGGTGGTGGATGCTTTTTCCCGATATTGCCAGCGACTGCGGATTGATTCCGGCAGTGGCAAGAAGAAGTATGCGGTGATTCAGGCTGATGATGAGTTGGCGGCGATTGGTATTGCCATCGGGGCTGGCTGGAATGGGTGTCGGGCGTTCACTGCGTCCAGTGGGCCGGGGGTGTCGTTGATGCAGGAGTTTCTTGGTCTGGCTTATTTTGCTGAGGTGCCGGCGGTGTTGTTTAATATCCAGCGCGTGGGCCCGTCCACCGGCATGCCAACGCGGACCCAGCAGGCGGACTTGCTCAGTTGTGCTTATGCTTCCCACGGCGATACCAAACATATCCTGTTGTTCCCGGCCAATCCGGTGGAGTGTTTTGAGTTCGCTGCCAATTCGTTTGATATTGCCGAGCGGATGCAAACGCCGGTAATTGTTATGAGTGATTTGGAACTGGGTATGAATGAGCAGGTTTGTGAGCCTTTGCAGTGGGATGATGCCCGGCAATATGACCGTGGCAAGGTGTTGACTGCGGAACAGCTGGAGTCTGTTGAAAAGTTTGGTCGTTATCGGGATGTGGATGATGATGGCATACCTTACCGCACCTATCCGGGCATACATCCGGAGTTGGGCAGTTACTTTACGCGGGGTAGTTCGCACGATGCCAATGCCGCTTACACCGAAGATGGCGATGTTTATGCTGAGGTTATGGACCGCATCGCCAAGAAGTTTCGCAGCGCGTTGCAATATCTGCCCGAACCGGCAATCAGCGGTAGCAGGAAGCACAAGTTGGGGCTGGTGTATGTGGGTTCAACGCACAGTGCCATCAATGAACTGCTTGATAGTCTGGACAGGCAAGGCATACACCTTGATATCATGCGCATTCGGGCGTTTCCGTTTCATGCGGCGGTGAAAGATTTTATTGAGGCGCATGAATTGACTTATGTGGTGGACCAGAATCGTGACGCGCAGTTGAAGAGCCTGCTGAAAATTGAGTGCAAGGTGAATGAGGAGAAGATGCACTCTATTCTTAGTTACAATGGCGTGTTGATTACTGCGCAACATATTGAGAAGGCTATTCTTGCTTCCCTACCGGAGTTTTCATCTGAAGCGGCGGAGACTGGTGAGGGTGCCAGAGCCTGAGAGATAGACTGCTGTATTTGCTACGGAGAACTGCTATGAGTTATATCAACAAGCCTGCCTTTGCCCATCCCGGGCTTGCGGTGAATGCGCTGGGTCTCAAGCGTCGCGATTATGAGGGGACGCTGACCACCTTGTGTGGCGGCTGCGGGCATGACTCCATCAGTGCGGCGATTATACAGGCGGCGGCGGATATGTCGCTGGAGCCACATCGGGTGGCCAAGTTGTCCGGCATTGGTTGTTCTTCCAAAATACCTTCTTATTTTCTTAGTCGTTCCCATGGTTTTAATGCCGTGCATGGTCGTATGCCATCGGTTGCCACCGGTGCCAATCTGGGTAATCCTGATTTGTATTACCTGGGTATCTCGGGCGATGGCGATAGTGCTTCCATTGGCCTGGGGCAGTTTTGTCATTTGGTGCGGCGGCGTGTGAATATGCTTTACATTGTTGCCAACAATGGCACTTACGGTTTGACCAAGGGGCAGCTGTCGGCCACCGCCGACCTGGGTTCAACCACCAAGTCCGGCGAGGCGAGTTTGTATGATGCGATAGATATGGCGGCGCTGGCCATTGAACTCGGTGGCAGTTTTGTGGCACGCAGTTTTTCCGGCGATAAGGATCAGCTTGTGCCGCTTATTCAGGCCGGGCTCAGCCATCGGGGCTTTGCGCTGATTGATGTGGTCTCGCCCTGCGTAACATTTAATAACACGGATGCTTCAACTCACGGCTACAAGCACACCTGGGAAAATCAGGTGGCGCTCAGTCAGGTGGATTTTGTGCCGATGCGGGAAGAAATCACTACCAGTTACGAACCGGGCAAGGATACGGAAATCACCCTGCATGATGGTTCGGTTATTCACCTGCACAAGACCGGCGGCAATTACAATCCGCGCGACAAGGAAAAAGCCTTGCGTCACATAAACACCCACAAGAAAAAGGGCAAGATTGCCACCGGCTTGCTTTATATCAACCAGTCAACTTCCGATTTGCATCAGGTGCTGGATACTATTGACAAGCCGTTCAATTCGCTTGGTGCGGCGGAGTTGTGCCCCGGCTCTGAGGCGTTGGCTGAGATTAATGATACTTTTTGTTAGCCCGATGGTGGTCGGCCAGGCATGTTCCTATCGGCTTTAATGACTCTCATTACTTACCAACCAAGTAATCGCGACAGCCAGCCCCGATTCAGGTCGCGGTGGCAGGAATTAATCTGGGTGGCGAATCGGTCGGCATTGCCTTGCACTTTTGCGGCGGCGTCCAGCAGCCATTGTTTGTCGCGCCAGGTGCCGCGCTGATAGCCGCCATTGCCCTCGTGGTAGGCCAGATACAGGTCTCGTGCATTGTTGGGTCGGATGCCGTTGATGCGCACTGAGTTGGCGTTATACCAGGATACAAAATCTATGGCATCGGCGAAGTTGCTACGGGATGCGCGGCTGTTGCCGGAGTTGGCTTCATACTCATCCCAGGTGCCATCCAGTGCCTGGGCGTAACCGTAAGCGGACGATGGCCGCGACCACGGAATGAAAAACAGGATGCGCTTGCGCTCTGGCCTCGCCCGCGCCCGAAAGCCGGATTCCTGATAGATGACGGCCATGTTCACCGACATGGGAATATCCCAGCGCCGCTCCGCCTTTTGTGCCGCCTTATACCAGCTACGGCGGTCTTCAAAGATTTGACACAGGTCGGTTACATCCCGCGGCGGCGATGCTGCACAGGATAGTAGCAGCGGGACAAGCCCGATTAACATTAACTTTCTAGGCCACATGAGTAACACCTCCTACCCTGTATCGGCCTACTCTGGATTCGCTAAAAATTTCAGGAACGCCGCTTCGTCAATCACTTTGACACCTAATTCTTCGGCTTTATCCAGTTTTGAACCGGCGCTGGGGCCGGCGACTACGCAGTGGGTGTTTTTGGATACGCTGCCTGCTACCTTGGCGCCCAGTGCCAGCAGTTGGGATTTGGCTTCGTTGCGGGTCATTTGTTCCAGGGTGCCGGTTAGTACCCAGGTTTGTCCTTGCAGGGGTTTGGTGGCGGCGGCGCTAACTGGAATGTCCGGCCATTGCACGCCTTGCTTTTGCAGGGCTTTTATGAGTTCCCTGTTGTCCTTGTTGGCGAAGAAGGTGTTGATGTGTTGTGCGACAATCGGGCCGATGTCGGCGACCTGTTCCAGTGCTTCCACATCGGTTTGTTCAATGGCTTGCATCTTGCCGTAGTGATTGGCGAGAGCCAGCGCGGTTGCCTCGCCGACTTCGCGGATGCCGAGTGCGTAGAGGAAGCGGGGCAAGGTGGTGTTCTTGCTTTTGTTGATGGCGGCGAGCAGATTGTCTGCTGATTTGGCGGCCATACGTTCCATGTTGGCGAGTTCTTCCGCTTGCAGGGTGTATATGTCCTTGACGCTGGTCAGGCGTTCGTTGTCAACCAGTTGCTCAATCAGTTTCTCGCCCAGGCCTTCAATATCCATCGCGCTGCGTGAGGCGAAGTGTTTGATGGATTCTTTGCACTGTGCCGGGCAAGTGATTCCAGCACTGCATTTGTATAGCACACCTTCCTGCTCTATCGCGGCGCCGCAGGCCGGGCAGGCAGTTGGCATTTTTATCTTCCGGTGCTTTGTGGGCTTGCCTGCCTTGCTCGCTACATCAGCTTTGCCAGATTTACCGGCTTTACCTTTCTTGCTCACTTCATTCGGCTTGCCTGCCCTGCCCGCTTCATTTGGCTTGTCAGTCTCATTGGCCTTGTCAGAGTTGATGACCTTTACTACTTTCGGGATAACGTCGCCAGCGCGGCGTATGATTACCCTGTCGCCTACTTTCAGGCCGAGCCGGGCAATCTCATCCATGTTGTGCAGGGTGGTGTTGCTTACGGTTACGCCGCCGACAAACACCGGGTCCAGCCGTGCTACCGGGGTGATGGTGCCCGTTCTGCCTACCTGAAACTCTACCGCCAGCACGGTGGTGGATTTTTCTTCGGCGGGGAATTTGTAGGCCATCGCCCAGCGCGGGCTGCGTATGTTGGTGCCCAGTGTTTCGTGCAATTCGCGTTCATTCAGTTTGATTACTGCGCCATCAATTTCGTAGTCCAGATTATCGCGCTTGGCCAGCAGGTCCAGGCAATACTGCAAGCAGTTCTTTACGCCTCGGCGGCAGGCGCGGTCGGGATTGACTGGCAAGGCGAAATCATCCAGCAGAGTGAATATCTCGTCCAGTGTATCGGGCAGTTTTAATCCTTCCGCCAAGCCGATGCCGTAACAGTTCATTTGTAACGGGATGCGGCTTGTGTTGCGCGGGTCCAATTGTCGCACCGCACCTGCGGCGGTGTTACGCGGATTGACGAACACCTTGCTGCCCTCCGCTTCAGCGCGGCGGTTTAATTCGGTGAAGCCCTGTTTGGAAAGAAAAATTTCGCCACGGACTTCCAGTAGTGGTGTGGTTTTGAGGGCGGGGATGTATAGCGGCACATTGCGAACTGTGCGCACATTGTGGGTGATGTCTTCGCCGGTCATGCCATCGCCGCGGGTTGCGCCCTGCTTCAGCTCTCCGTGCCGGTATAGCAGGCTGACTGCTACGCCATCAATCTTGGGCTCGCAACTGTACTCTAGTTCTGGTTCGGTTGAGGGCGTGTTGCTTTTTGTAGCACTGGAGCCAGAGTCTGCGCTTGTACCTGTGTCTGTGCCTGTGTTGGTATCGGCATCAGCACCAAGGCGCTTTTTAATGCGCGTCTCAAAATCAATCAGCGCCTGCTCGTCCGACACCTTGTCCAGAGATAACATGGGGGGATTGTGTTTGACTTCACCGAACTCGCCTGCCGGAGTGCTGCCCACCCGCTGACTGGGTGAATCAGGGGTAGTTAAATTATGTTTTGTTTCCAGTTCAACGAGGCGAGCCATTAACTCGTCGTAGTCTGCATCGGGAATTTGTGGTGTGCCGAGGGTGTAGTAAAGGTTATTATGATGCTCCAGTCGGCGGCGCAGGTCTTTGACCTCACGCTGGACCGTGTCGGGTACTTTTTTTGCCGGTGCTTTTTTCACCAAAAACTCTGCTAATCCGAATGTAACTCTAACCCCAACTTTAAGTATATTACTTTTTGTTCTTCTTATCCTTGTTTTTCTTTCTGCCCTTGCTGCCGTTGCCTTTGCTACTTGCCTTCAGGCTGCGTAACTCAAAATCCCGAATGCGCTGCCGGTAGTGTTCAATGGTTTGGGCTGTCATGATACTACGCTGGTCGTCTTTCAGTTCGCCATCAAGTTCGGTTTTGATATGCTGCGCTGCTTGCAGCATGCTGTCAAGCGCTTCCATGTTGTTTATTGCTGACGGCAAACCCATGAAGAAGCTTAGTCCTACGGTGCTGAATTCCGCTATGTTATCCAGATTGAAAGTGCCGGGGTTGAGGATGTTGGCTACGCTGAAAATTATCGGGCTATCGTCACCGCCCAAGCGTGAATGGAATATCTTCATATTGCCGAATTTCAGTTTGCTGGACATTAGCACTTCCAGCAATTTAGCGCCGCTGAAACTCTGGTCGTCTTTTGCCATTACGTTGATCACTACAATCTCGGCGGGGGCTGCTGGTTCGCCTTGGCTGGAGGCGGAGGTTGCCGATTCGCCCTGACCGGAGGCGGGAGCTGCCAGTTCACCCTGAGCGGAGGTGGGGGCTGCTGGTTCGTTCTGAGCGGAGATGGGATCTGCCGGTTCGCTTTGACTGGAGACGGGGGTTGCCGGTTCGCCCTGACCGGGGGTGGGGGCGGTGTCTGGCGGTGCTGCTTGTTTTGCTGATTGCGTTGTTGCGGCTTTGGCTTGTGGTGTCTGCTCTGCTGATTGCGCTGTTGCGGTTTCCTCTTGGAATGTTTGCTTGGCAGGTTGCTCTGGTGCTGTGTCAGTTTGCGGGAGTTGCTTTGATAGTCGCTTGAGTGCTGCGCCTACCTTTTTCGCTGTCTTGCCTCCTGTTTTTACTTTGCTTCCGGCTTGTGCTTTTTGTCTTGACTCTTCTTCAAAACCAATGCGGTCAGCAGCAGAAGCGGAAAAAGCCGGGAAATTTTCCGGGTTAAAGAATCCGCTTTCCGGTTCGTCGGCTTGCTCTGGTGCTGCAGTAGCTGATGTTGATGAACCAGATTGCTCCGGTTCTGTAGCAGCTAATGTTGATTCATCAGGTTGTTCTGCTTTTGCGGTAGCCGGTGTTGACTTGTCGGGCTGCATTGTTTTTGGAGTAACGGGTGCTAATTTGCCGAGTTGCACTGTGTCCAGAAGAACTGGAATCGGTGGCTCCCCTGCTTCATCATCGCCGAGGTCAATTTCCGCAGCCCGGTCTTTGGCTTCCTCAAGTTGTCGGGCGGCGGTGTCTTTCAGTTCGGTTGCTGTTCTTTCTGCTGCTATTTCTTGCGCTGTTTCTTCTGCCGTGCGTGGCACCACTCTGGCACCACCGTTGGGTAGCTCGGCCATCTCCAGTTTTTCCAGATCAACTTGCGGGATGTTCTTGTCAATCGCCAGCCGCATTTGTCCGTAGCGGATGCGCCAGGCTACATACAGCCCGCGTATTACGGCTGCTGCTGCGAGCAGGGCGAGTATAAGTATTAACAGATCCCGGATATTCATGGCAGGGGAAATCCTTCGGGCGAGGAAGGTTGTAAAATCTTTATAGTTATCTGGCAGTTACCCGGTAATCTTTAATCTGGATATCGCTTGGGGTGCAGGGATTCGCGGGCTACGCGACTTCTTATGAGTTGAAGGCTCAGGACTCAGGGCTGAAAGGCTCAGAATTGAAGGCTCCGGGCTCAGGGCTGAAAGGCTCAGAATTGAAGGCTCCGGGCTCAGGGCTGGAGGCTCAGGATTCCACCAGTTCCACGGCTTCATCCACATCAACGGCGACGATGCGGGAGACGCCAGCTTCGTGCATGGTAACGCCGAGGAGTTGGTGGGCCATTTCCATGGTGATTTTATTGTGGGTAATGAATACGAACTGCACATAGTCTGCCATCTCTTTTACCAGGCTGGCGTAGCGGCTGACATTGGCGTCGTCCAGTGGGGCGTCCACCTCGTCAAGCATGCAGAATGGTGCGGGGTTGAGATGGAAGATTGAGAATACCAGGGCGATGGCAGTCATTGCTTTTTCGCCGCCGGATAGCAGGTGAATGGTGCTGTTGCGTTTGCCGGGTGGGCGCGCCATGATTGCTACGCCGGTGTCCAGCAGGTCTTCGCCGGTCATGTCAAGGTAGGCGTGGCCGCCGCCGAATAGACGGGGGAACAGGGTTTGCAGGCCGGTGTTAACCTTTTCAAACGTTTCCTTGAAGCGGCTGCGGGTTTCCTTGTCAATTTTGCGGATGGCATTGCGCAGGGTGTGCAGGGCTTTTTCAAGGTCTTCGTTTTGCTGGTCCAGATATATCTTGCGTTCGGATTGTTGCTGGTATTCCTCGGTGGCGGCGAGGTTGATTGGGCCGAGGCGTTGAATTCGGCTGCTTAGTTTTTCAAGGTTTTGTTCGCAGCTTGTTTCGTCCAGGTCTTCGGGCAGGGCGGCGAGTACGGCTTCCAGGTTGAACTTTGATTCTTGCAGCTGTTCTACGATGCCTTGTCGTTTGACTACCGCGCCTTCGCTTTTCAGGCGCAGTTCGGTGAGGTTCTCGCGCACCTTGTCGAGTTTTTCCTGTATTTCGCTGCGTTCCTGTTCCAGTTTGCGCAGGGCGTGTTCGTTGGCATCCAGTTTGCCTTTGGCTTCGTTCAGGTCTTTCTCCACTCCCAGGCGTTTTTGTAGCAGGGATTCCAAATCGCTGCGCATTTTTTCCAGCGGTTCGTCGGATTCGCTTATCTGGGTGCTGAGTGATGTCATTCGCTCTTTGGCTCGTTCGGCTTGCACGGCCATGCGGTCCATGGTTTCGCGGGTTGACTTTAGCTGGGACTCAACACTTTGTTGCTTCATGGCTGTGTTGTGCGCCTTGTCGCTGACTTCGCGGGCGGCTTCCCGGCATCGCTGCACTTGTGCGAGGCTGGCATCGCGGGCTTGCAACAGGCTTTGGCGGCCGCCTTCGTCCTGCGCCATGATGTCCAGTGCCTGTTGCAGGTTTTGTCGGGCGCGGGCGAGGTTGACCTGTTCGGTTTGCAGGTGTTGTTCCAGTTCTGTCAGTTCCTGCTTTATGCGGGTTATGCGGGAGTGGGCTTCTTCGGCTTTGGCTTGTCGGGCACCCAGTTCGGATTTTAGTTCGCTTAGTTGCCAGGTTTTTTGTTGTTGTGTGGATTGCAGTTGTTCCCGTTGTTGTTCAAGTTGGTGCAGGGTTTCCTGGAGTTGGGTTGATTGCTTGTCCAGTTCGTCGGACAGTTTCTTTTTTTCGTTGATGTTGGTGATTATTTCCTCAAGGAGCTCCTTGCGTTTGAGGGTTGAGTCGGCGGCTTTGGCGTGGCTTACCCGCACCCAGGAACGACCCAGCCATACGCCATCGCGGGTTACCAGGGATTCGCCTTCGGCGAGGGTGGCTTGTTGTTGCAGGGCTGCGGCCAGTGAATCGGCGATGTAGATGCCGGCGAGCAGTTCGGATATATCCAGTTTGGTGCGTACCTTGTCGGCCAGGGGTGGCATGTTGGCTTTTGCGGCGCTGGTGCGAGTGTTGCCCTCGCGGATTAGCGCCAGTTGGCCGCCGGACAGGGCGGTGAAGGAGGTGAGCAGATTGTCAAACTTTTTGACGCTGATGCTGCGCAGGGCATCGCCCAGCACGGTTTCCACGGCGGCTTCCCAGCCGGGTTCAATGCTCAGGGATTCGGCTAGCCGCGGCTTCTTGTTCAGCCCCTGCTCGGCGAGCCAGTGGTTTACTTCGGCATCGTCCTCGCCGAGGGCGGCTTGTTGCAGGGCTTCCAGTGAAGCCTGCTGGCCGAGCAGCTTTTGTAAATCGCTGCGGCACTGGTTTTGTTGTTTGCCGAGGGCTTCATAGGCGTTGCGTTGTTGTTCCAGCTGCTCGGTGGCGGTGCTGCCTTGTTGTTGCAGGTTGGCGAGTTCGGTTTCCAGTTGTTGTATTTCTTTTTCTTCCGTTCCGCTTGTTGCTGCTTCTGCTCTCCCCTCTCCCCTTTCTCTCCCTTCTCCCTCATCGCTATCCTGTGCTTTTAGTTGTGTGGCGAGTGCCTGCTGTTCCGTTGTCAGGTTGTTCTTGCGGTTGGTGCTGCGCTCTATTATCTGTTCCAGTTGCTGGATGCGCGCCTGTTCCACTTCCGCTGTCTGCCGCGGTTCTTCCGCACGCTGGCTGAACTCTTCCCACTCTTTCTGGCGTTGCTGCTGCTCCTGTTCCGCCGCTTCCAGTGCTGTGGCCTGCACTGCGGCATCCTGTTGCACGGTTTCCAGCAGCGGGGTTAGCTGTTCCAGTTCGGTGCCCAGTTCGGTGATTTTTCTCAGGTCGGCATCAAGTTCGGTGCGGGTTTGGTCAAACCCTTCGCGGGTTTCACTCAGGTCCAGCGATATTTGTTCCACCCGTTCCGTGTGGTGAGTGATGGATTGTTCAATCCGTGCGATGTCGTTGCCCAGGGCGTAGTAGCGGGCTTGCACTTTGCCGAAGGCATCGGTGAGTTCGGCGTTGTCGGCGCGGTGCTGTTCAATGCTGGCATCCAGCTTGCGTTGCTCGGCAATTCGCGCCTCCACCTGAACTTCCTGCTGGCCGATGGTGGTCTGGTTCTCGCGGATTATCGTATCCAGGCTGCGCCAGCGCAGGGCGTTCAGATTGGCCTGGGCATCCCGTTCCTGCTGTTTCAGTTCGCCGTATTTTTCGGCGGCGTGGGCTTGCCGCTTCAGGGTTTGCAGTTGGCGTTCCAGTTCGGCGCGAATGTCCGCCAGCCGTTCGAGGTTTTCCCGGGTGCGCTTGATGCGGTTTTCGGTTTCTCGCCGCCGTTCCTTGTATTTGGAGATGCCGGCGGCTTCCTCAATGAAGACGCGGAGTTCTTCCGGTTTGGATTCAATGAGTTGGCTAATCATGCCCTGCTCAATGATGGAGTAGCTGCGGGCGCCGAGGCCGGTTCCCAGGAAGATGTCGGTGATGTCGCGGCGGCGGCAGCGGGTGCCGTTCAGGTAGTAGCTGGATACGGAATCCCGGTCAACCTTGCGCCTTATGGATACTTCGGTGAAATTGGCGTATTCGCCGGTGAGTTTGTGGTCGTGGTTGTCGAAAATCAGTTCTATGCTGGCCTGGCCTACGGGCTTCCTGCCGCCGGAGCCGTTGAAGATTACATCCGTCATCTGCTCGCCGCGCAGGTTTTTGGCTGAGCTTTCTCCCATCACCCAGCGCACTGCGTCTATGACATTGGATTTGCCGCAGCCGTTGGGTCCAACAACCGCGCACAAATTGGAGGGGAATTCGATGGTCGTGGGGTCCACGAAAGACTTGAAACCGGCCAGCTTAATACATTTGAGTCGCATTTATGAATTTTGCCTTGCACTGGACATGCTGTCAATTGCCATTTCTTGCCATGGGGCGGCTTCCGCTCAAAACTGCCCTGGACAGGTGAACTAGCGGGTATGTGCCCCTTTTTTGCGGTGTTTGCGGGTCAATTAGTTGTCAAGCATTACGCAACTACAATGGCTTAATGGCTCGGATATAGATTAACCCTGCACGGACGCTGACCCGATGCAGAAGGAATTGTGTAGTAATTGCAGTGCACTAAAATTACCTGCAATTCGCTGGCCCAGGTTTGATCAACCTCGGGCCAGCACCCTTCCCCTCCTTGCGCCGCCAGCCTCCTGCACAATGATTTTCCACTGAAAACTAATGGAGGCTGGTATGCCATTAAACATAAACGTTCCATCTGATTTGGCCCGGCGGCTGCAGGATTATTCCTTGCTGGTGGGGCACTCGCGGGACTATCTCCTGCGCCGCGCACTGCTGGAATACTTTGACGAGTTGGAGGCCGGCTTTTTGCGGGAATATCCCGAAGCTGCACATACTCATCATGTCGGCAATGCCGTCAGTGAGCTTGAGGTTGGTCGGGGCGGCGGGATTTGAACCCACGACCACTTGACCCCCAGTCAAGTGCGCTACCAGGCTGCGCTACGCCCCGAATTTTTGTGGGTGGTGCGGGTGGTATTGTACTATAGATTTGTAGTGCAAGCTTGAACTATAGGCCTGCGATTACGCTTTCCAGGTCTTTTATCAGCAGCTTTATTTCGGCGGGGTTGAAGTCGGGCTCGGTGGCCTCGGCTGGTTTTTGGCTGATTTTTTGGCGCGCTCCGGCGATGGTGTAGCCCTGGTCATAGAGCAGGCTTCTGATTTGCCGAACCAGCATCACATCCCGGTGCTGGTAGTAGCGGCGGTTGCCACGGCGCTTCATTGGCTTGAGTTGGGAGAACTCGGCTTCCCAGTAGCGTAGTACATGGGGTTTGACGGCGCAGAGGCTGCCTACCTCGCCGATGGTGAAATAGCGCTTGTCGGGGATTGGCGGCAGGTTCTGCCGGGCTCCGTTGCCGGTGCTAGCCCCGTTGCCAGTGCCAGACCCATTGTCGGCGCCAGCCCCGTTGCCGGTGCCAGCCCCATTGTCAGTGCTAGCCTCGTTGTTGATGTCAGCACCATTGCCAGTGGCAGCCTCAGCCTCGCTGTCAGCGCCAGCATCATTGCCAGTGGTAGCCTCAGCCTCGTTGTAAGCGCCAGCACCATTGTCAGTGGTAGCCTCAGCCTCGTTGCCAACGCCAGCCTCGTTGTCAGCGTCATTGTTAGTGTTCGGTTCCGGCATAAGTCTCAACTCTCGCTCTTAGTTTCTGTCCTGGGCGGAATGTTACCACCCGGCGTGCTGAAATGGGGATTTCTTCGCCGGTTTTTGGATTGCGACCAGGGCGCTGCTTTTTATCGCGCAACACATAGTTGCCGTAGCCGGAAAGTTTTACCGGCTCGTTTTGTTCCAGAGACAAACGAATTTCTTCAAAGAATTGCTCAACAATTTCCTTGGCTTCGCGTTTGTTCAGGCCGAGGTCTTCGTGCAAGCGTTCGGCCATATCGGCTTTGGTTAGTGTTTCACCTGACGGCATCTTTCTCTCCTCATGTTTCTCTGTGGCTTTGAATGTGTGTTGCTCTGTGTTTCGCTTCTCTAGGTGTTGCCCGGCTATTTGCGGCGGGCAGTGGCCGGGTTATTTCCGCAAATCCGCATCAAACTTGCGCTGTAGCGCATTGATGCAGTCGTCTATTATGGCGTTAATCTCTTTATCGTCAAGGGTGCGTAAAGGATGCCGCCAGATTAAGCCTAATGCAAGGCTTTTTTTGCCTTTGGCAACGCCCTCTCCCTGATAGACATCAAACATCCGAACCTGTTGCAGATGCTCTCCGCCGTTGGCGCGCACTTCCTGAAGCACCTCTCCGGCAGGAATATCTTCGTTCAGCACCAAGGCTAAATCGCGGCTTACTTCGGGATATCTGGACAAGTCATTGGCTCTGGGCAGATTTACTGCGCGAATGGCTTCTAGGTCAAGTTCAAACAGGAATACCGGAGCGGGGACTTCTATTTGACGCTGTACGGCGGGATGCAAGGCACCGATGTAGCCGATTATTTTATCTGCTTCCTTGCCTGTCTTGCCCACCTTACCTGTCTTGTTTGCTTTGCCTGTCTTGCTTGTCTTGCCCTTGCCCTTGCCTGCATCCGCTTCGCCGCCGAGTAGTATGGCGGCGCATTGCCCGCCGTGGAACGGCATTGGGTCGGCGGGCTGGAATGCCAGTTTCGCACGCTGGCCTGTGCCAAGCAGGGATTCTATATCACCCTTGATGTCGTAGAAATCCGGGGACTCATTGCGATGGCTCCAGTTTCTGGGGAGTCTGGAGCCTGATATCAGGCCAGCGATGCGGGTGTGTTGTTTGATGTTCTCAAGTTGGCTGCCCCGGGTTTGTGGCGAGGTTTTTGATTTTTGTTGGGTGGCTGCCTGCTGGTTTTGCCACTGGAATACCATGCCCAGTTCAAAAATTCGCAGGCGCTCCTGTTGGCGATTGCTGTTATAGGCCAGAATCTGTAACAGGCCGGGCAGGAGGCTGGTGCGCATTACTGACATTTCTGCTGACAAGGGGTTTTCCAGTGCGACTACTTCGGATTCCGTGTCGTGAAACACCAGTTGCGACCATGTGGGGTCTATGAAACTGTAGCTGATGACTTCCTGATATCCGAGTGCGGCCAGTTGTCGCTTGAGTCGTGCATCTGATGTTTGTGTTTCCGGTGCCATGCCCAGTTGCTGAGGTAGTGTGCCGTGGCTGCCGGGTAGGCGGTTATAGCCGTGTATTCTGGCCAGTTCTTCAATCAGGTCGGCTTCTATGGATACATCAAAGCGGAAGCTGGGTACTGATACTTTGTATTGAATGCCGCTTTTTTCTGTTTCTACCTTGAAACCCAGGCGGGTGAGGACATCAATTACTTCCTTTTCGGGTAGCGTCACGCCCAGCAGGCGTTCTACATTATTTAGTTTGAGTGAGACTTCGGTTTGGTTGGGCAGTTCGCCTGTGGCTTCCACTACCGGTCCGGCGTCGCCTCCGGCCAGGTTTTGTAGTAGTTGGGTGGCGGCGGCCAGGGCTTGTTGCTGGATGGCGAAATCTACGCCTCTTTCGTAGCGGTGGGAGGCATCGGTTTGCAGGCCGTAGTGGCGGGCTTTGCCGGAGATGGCGAGGGGGCTGAAGAAGGCGCATTCCAGGAGGATATTGCGGGTGTTTTTGCTTACTGCGGTGTGTTGGCCGCCCATGATGCCTGCTATGGCGACTGCTTGTTTGGCATCGGCGATTACCAGGGTGTCGTGGTGCAGGTTTAGTTCTTTGCCGTCAAGTAGTTTGATGCGTTCATCGGGTTTTGCCATGCGCACGTTGATGCCGCCTTGGAGTTTGTCCAGGTCAAAGGCGTGCAGGGGTTGGCCGTATTCAAGCAGGATGTAGTTGGTGACATCAACTATTGGGTCAATGCTGCGCAGGCCGCCGCGGCGCAGGCGTTCTTGCAGCCAGAGGGGTGTGTTTGCTTGCAGGTTTACATTTTTGATGACTCGCCCCAGGTAGCGGGGGCAGGCTGCGGTGGCGCTGATGGTGATGGGGAATTGTTCCTGAGTGTTTTCTTGTACTTTGGGAACTGTTGGGTAGTGGGGGGTTGTTCGGGTTAATACGCCTACTTCGCGGGCTAGGCCAATCATGCCCAGGCAATCGCCGCGGTTTGGTGTCAGGTCAAGGCTGATGGATACATCGTCAAGCATTAGTGTGGTGCGGATGTCTTCGCCCGGCTTGGCGTCGGCATCAAGTTCCAGTATTCCAGCGGACTTGTCTTCAAGGCCGAGTTCTTCGGCGGAGCACAACATACCCTGGGATTTTACGCCGCGTATTTTGGCGGCGTGAATTGTTATGAGTTTCTTTTCACTGTTGGCGGAGTGCAACCTATCCTGAGATGCGGCTTCGGGATTAGTGTCGGCGGGTTGTTCCAGTTTGGCGTTGACTCGGGCGAATGGGGCGCGCATGCCTGCTCGCACGTTGGGGGCGCCGCATACTACTGGTACGGTGGTTTTGCCGTCGTATACTTCGCATAGGCTTAGTTTGTTGGCATCGGGGTGGGGGGCGACGGTTTTGACTTCGCCTACTACCACGCCTTCGCAATGGGTGGCCACCGGGGTTGTGGCGGCCACTTCCAGGCCGGCCATGGTGAGCCTTTCGGTGAGGTCTGGCACGCTCAGGCCGTGGTCAACCAGTTGTTTGAGCCATTGGTAACTGAATTTCATTGGTGGTTGGGTTTCATGTGAATTGGGCGAGGAAGCGGATGTCGTTGTCGAAGTAGGTGCGGATATCGCGTACATCGTAGCGCAGCATGGCGAGGCGCTCTACGCCTATGCCGAATGCGAAGCCGCGGTATTTGTCGCAGTCCACGCCGGACATTTCCAGTACGCGGGGGTGCACCATGCCGCAGCCTGCTACTTCCAGCCAGCCGCCGTGGCTGCAAACGCGGCAGCCGGAGCCGCCGCAGCTTACGCAGCCCATATCCACTTCGGCTGATGGTTCGGTGAAGGGGAAATAGGAGGGGCGGAAACGCACGGGCATTTCCTGTTCAAAGAATCGGTGGAGGAAATCTGTGACGGTGCCTTTCAGGTCGGCGAAGGTTACCTGTTCGTCAACCAGCAGTCCTTCCACCTGGTGGAACATGGGCGTGTGGGTTAAATCGGAATCGCAACGGAACACTCGCCCCGGGCAAATCATTCTGAACGGGGGTGTGCCGTTTTCCATCACCCGCACTTGCACCGGTGAGGTGTGGGTGCGCAGCAGGGTGCCGGGGGCTACATAGAATGTGTCGTGCATGGCGCGGGCGGGATGGTGGTCGGGTATGTTGAGGGCTTCAAAGTTGTAGTATTCATCTTCAATTTCGGGGCCTTCCTCAATTTCATAACCGGCGGCTTGAAAAATTGTGCTTACCCTTTCCATGGTGAGTGATACGGGATGCAATCCGCCGCTTGATTGCCGGCGGCCGGGCAAGGTGATGTCAATTTTTTCGCCGGCGAGTTGTGTTTGCAGGCTTGCCATCACCAGAGTCTGGCGGCGTGTTTCTATGGCTTGTTGTATGGCCTGCTTGGCCTGGTTGATGCGTTGGCCTGCCGCGGGGCGCTCGGCGGGCGAGAGTTCC
Organism: Pseudohongiellaceae bacterium; assembly: GCA_051008235.1. Taxonomy (GTDB): domain Bacteria; phylum Pseudomonadota; class Gammaproteobacteria; order Pseudomonadales; family Pseudohongiellaceae; genus UBA9145. The sequence continues at coordinate 24,972 of JBPCXV010000137.1, forward strand.
CCCAGGGACTTGAGCAATGCGGTGAGGCTGCCCTTCTTGCCGAGATAACGAACGCGCAACGACTCCAGTGATTTCTCATCACCGGCCTCTGCGATTGCCTGATTTGCTTCTGCGAGCAGGGAATCCGGGTCGGGCATGGTTTGCTCAAAGGCTTGCTTATGAGCAAGCGGTTTGTCTGGGTTTTAAGCCACCGCCAAACCGGCTTTGGCCTGATTGACGATTGCACTGAACGCCGGCTTGTCATGCACTGCCAGGTCTGCCAGCACCCGGCGGTCAACTTCAATGTTGGCCTTCTTCAGTCCGGCAATCAGCTGGCTGTAGCTGATGCCGTTTTCGCGGGCCTGGGCGTTGATGCGGGTAATCCACAGGGCGCGGAATACGCGCTTCTTGGTGCGCCGGTCGCGGTAGGCGTATTGCCCTGCCCTGGTAACCGCCTGGGTGGCAACGCGGAACACGCGGCTGCGGGCGCCGTAGTAGCCCTTGGCCTGTTTGAGTACTTTTTTGTGGCGTTTGTTGGCAACGACACCTCGTTTGATACGAGCCATGAGTTTTCTCCTTCCTGTTGATTAGTTTTCGCGCAGCATTTTTTTAACCGCGGGCATATCCGCCGGGTTAATGTCCCGGGTGCCACGCAGTTGTCGCTTGCGCTTGGTGGTCATCTTGGTGAGGATGTGGCTTTTGAACGCACTCTTGCGCTTGAAGCCTGAACCGGTTTTCTTAAACCGTTTCGCGGCACCACGATGGGTCTTCAATTTTCCAGCTGGTTTTCCAACCATTTTCTTGCTCCGCATTTAATCAATTCAAGTGTTAGCGTTTTTTGATTGGCGCCAGAATCATTACAATCTGCCGCCCTTCCATCTTCGGTTCCTGTTCAACCGTGCCGTATTCGGCCAGGTCATCCCGGATTCGGTCAATCAGTTCCCGTCCCAGATGTTGATGGGCAAGTTCCCGACCGCGGAATCGTAATGACACTCTGGTCTTGTCGCCATCGGTGAGGAAACGTATCAGGTTGCGTAGTTTTACCTGATAATCTCCTTCTTCCGTGCCCGGGCGAAATTTGATTTCTTTCACATGCACCCGGCGTTGTTTCTTCCTGCTGGCGGCGCGCTGTTTTTTTAAATCAAAAACGTGCTTGCCGTGGTCCATTATTTTGCAGACTGGCGGGTCTGCATCCGGTGAGATTAATACCAAATCCAAATCTGCCGCCGTGGCATCGGCACGCGCCTTTGCCAGTGGCACAACACCAACCTGAACGCCGCTGGCATCAACCAGACGAACCGGATCAGCTTCAATGGCTTCATTGATGATGACTCTTTTCGGACTGGCTCTCATCTACGGGAAACATCCTGGCTCAGGTGATTGCAAAAGTCATCAAGTGTCATTGTTCCCAAGTCTTCTCCTCCGCGGTTGCGAACGGCTACGGTGCCGGATTCCACCTCCTTATCGCCTGCTACCAGCAGATAAGGGGTCTTCTGTAATGTGTGTTCGCGGATTTTAAAGCCAATTTTCTCATTTCTCAAGTCCGCAGACGCCCTGAACCCTTTATTTTTCAGGGATTCCACCAATTTCAGGCAATAATCGTCCTGTTTTTCGGTGATATTCAGCACCACGGCCTGCTCCGGGGCAAGCCAGGCGGGCATGGCGCCGGCGTAGTGCTCAATCAGCACGCCGATGAAGCGCTCAAAGGAGCCGAGGATGGCGCGGTGGAGCATCACCGGGGTGCGGCGGGTGCTGTTTTTATCCACATATTCGGCATTCAGCAGGCCGGGGGTGGAAAAATCCACCTGCATGGTGCCGCATTGTTGCACCCGTCCCATGCAATCTTTGAGGGAGAACTCTATTTTGGGGCCGTAGAAAGCGCCTTCGCCCGGGCACAGTTGCCATTCCAGGCCGCTGTCGTTGAGGGCTTGTTGCAGGGCGGCTTCTGATTTGTCCCAGCTTTCATCGCTGCCGACTCGCTTTTCCGGCCGGGTTGAGAGGCGCAGGATTACTTCGTCAAAACCAAAATCCCGATAGACGGCGAACAGCAGTTCCATGAAGGCGGCCACTTCGGACTGGATTTGTTCTTCGGTGCAGAAGATGTGGCCATCGTCTTGCACGAAGCCGCGTACGCGCATCAGGCCGTGCATGCTGCCGGATGGTTCGTAGCGGTGGCAGGAGCCGAACTCGGCCAGGCGCAGGGGCAGGTCGCGGTAGCTTTTCAGGCCCTGGTTGAATACCTGGATGTGGCAGGGGCAGTTCATTGGCTTGATGGCATACATTCGGCTTTCTGATTCAACGCTGAACATTTCTTCGGCGAACTTGTCGGTGTGGCCTGATTTTTCCCACAGGCTGTAGTCCACCAGTTGGGGGGTGTTGATTTCCTTGTAGCCGTTGGCGTTTTGTATTTGGCGCATGTAGTCTTTTGCGGTTTGGTAGATGGTCCAGCCTTTGGGGTGCCAGAACACCAGGCCGGGGGCTTCTTCCTGGAAGTGGAACAGGTTCAGTTTTTTGCCGAGTTTGCGGTGGTCGCGTTTTTCGGCTTCTTCCAGTTGTTTCAGGTGTAGGTCAAGGTCCTGCTTTGTGTGCCAGGCGGTGCCGTAGATGCGTTGCAGCATTTCGTTGCGGGAATCTCCGCGCCAGTAGGCGCCGGCCACGCTGGTGAGTTTGAATGCCTTGAACTTGCCGGTGCTGGGTACGTGGGGGCCGCGGCAGAGGTCAATGAAATCTCCCTGTTGGTAGAAGGAGAGTTCTTCTTCGCCGGGGATGGCTTCAATGATTTGTACTTTGTATTCCTCGCCCATTTTGCGGAACATGGCGACGGCTTTGGTGCGGCTCATTACCGAGCGTTGCACCGGGAGGTCTTCCTTTACGATGGTGGCCATGGTTTTTTCAATTGCCGTGAGGTCTTCCGGGGTGAAGGGGCGTTCAAAGGCGAAGTCGTAGAAAAAGCCGTTTTCTATGACCGGGCCGATGGTAACTTGGGCTTGGGGGAATAGCCGCTGCACGGCTTGTGCCATGAGGTGAGCGCAGGAGTGGCGTAGTACTTCAAGGCCATCCGCATCGCGGTCGGTGATGATGGCCAGTTCGGCATCGTTCTCAATGACATGGGAGGTATCAACCAGTTCGCCATTCACCCGGCCGGCAAGCGCCGCCCGCGCCAAACCGGCACCGATAGCCTCGGCAACCTGGGCGACTGAAACCGCATTATCAAATGTTTTGTTGCTGCCGTCGGGCAGGGTTATCTGGGGCATGTTTGCGTTACTGGTGTGTTACCAATGCGATATTACGATAGTGGTAGGCACGACCAGAGTCGAACTGGTGACCTCTACCATGTCAAGGTAGCGCTCTAACCAACTGAGCTACGCGCCTGAAAGCGGCGATTATACAGGATTTGAGGGGGGTTGTGGGGCGGCTGTTGTTTTTGCGATGGATGAGGCGACATCGGGGCTATCTGGATTAACTATAACCTGCCTGCGGCTTTGTCGCTCATAATGGCACTGCTTCTTTTAGTATTTTATCGCGCAGGCGGGTGTGTATCGCTTTTTCTGTAACAACATCAACTTTTCTTTGCGTTAATTCCGCAACACCAGCCAAAAATCCACCAAGCGACAAACCAGTTCTGCCCTCTTCTAACTCCACTAGCAAGTCAATATCGCTATGTGGGTTGGGTTCATTTTTTACCATAGAACCAAAAACCCGCACATTGCAAACACCATACTTGCGAGCAAGGGCTAGTATTTGATCGCTGTTTTTTTCGATCAGTGGTGCGAACTTCGGCTTACGGCTATTGGATGTAGCCTGCTTGGTGAGGGGACTTTTCATGCGTCAAAGGATAGCAGGAAAACGCCGCCGAATTCAATGTTTATTTTAGGGAATTATATAGGTTTTTCACGCTCATGATAGCGTTCATCTTCTTATCATGGACGGGCGCGGCGCGGCTTTACAGGCTCACTTCATATTGGACAAGATTTAGTCTTTCCAAATATTGAATGAGCCCTAAAACCTCATTCCGCCATCCGTGCCCTAAACTCAATGGTATTGGATTATAGACATCAATGGCGTATCATCAACGGTTGATGCAGGCGGCCTGATTTTGCCCACGTATTGAGTCAAGGCGGTTACAAGCCATCTTAAGCCATTATGAATATAACTGCAGGTGCAATAGAATAAACCTAGTAAGATAATAGAGATTGTCTCAGTAGCTAAAGATGAGAATTAAGATGACTAAGAAAGAAAGCATTCAGGAGTTCAGAAAGGAAAAGTTTGGAATAGGCCAAGCTGGTAGTACCAACCAAGGTCTTAGGAAAGATCTCCAGAATGCCTTGGAAGTAATATCAAAAGATATTTATAGTGATGATTCCCACTTCATTTATGAATTAATTCAGAACGCACAGGATAATAAATATGACTCCAATATTACGCCAACTTTAAAGTTTATATTTCTTGATGATGATCCAACTAGAACAGAAGGTGCAAAAGGTTGCCTATGTATTATCAATAATGAACAAGGATTCCGTTTTGAAGATGTAAAGGATATATGCTCAATAGGCGAATCCGCTAAGCGGATGAGGAAAGAAGAAGGGCTTATAGGAGAAAAGGGGCTGGGCTTCAAGTCTGTGTTTAAAATTACTTCATCTCCACACATTTACTCCAATGGATTCCAGTTTTACTTTAAAGAAGATGACCCTGATGTGGGGCTGGGTTATATCGTACCCTACTGGTGTGATGAAGTGCCTAATGTAATAGAAAAATACTTACAAAAAAATACATGTATTCTGTTGCCTATCAAGAATGGCAAGCAAGACGATATTCGTGAAATGCTTATGGAGCACAAGGGTGAGGTAATGCTCTTCTTGGGTAAACTCCAAAAACTGGAAATAGAAATACCGAATCAAAATTATTCTGCTTCTTTTACAAAACGTGAAGATTCTGGAAATGTCATCGTTATTAGTAACACTATCAACGGAGAAGCAGAGAATCAGCGATTCATCATTGAATCAAAACTGGCTGAAGTCCCCAAAAACATGAGTGAAAAAAAGCGGGAAGGAGTAGAAAGTCGCACTATCTCAATAGCATACCCTTCGGCTACCTATGATTCTATCTCGGTATTTGGTTATTTGCCCACCAAGATGGTAAGCGGCCTGCCTTTCATTATTAACGCTGATTTTCTGCTGACCACAAATCGGGAGGCAATCAATGATTCGGAATGGAACCAATGGTTAATCAACGAATTATCAGGGTTGGCTGTTACCAGTTTGGTTGAGCAAATCACAACGGGCAATATCGGAATTAAAGGCTACAGTTTCATTCCTAAAAGGCAAGTCGCCAAAGATAAGAGCAAGGATAAGCCTTTCTCAGTCATCGCAAGTATCATGCTGGAAGAATTAAAATCCAAAGAAATAATATTTGGAGATGACGGGAAGTGGCACATTCCGTCATCTTGTAGGCTGATTACCGAAGAATTCCGAAACTTGTTTAGCCGCGCGCCAAGGCCAGCTAGCGGAGTATGGGTTAATAAAGCAATCCAGACTTATAGTGCACGCCTCCAAACATTGGGTGTTAAGAATATTCCCAAGAAAGAAAGTATGGAAATGATGATGCAGAGTGAGTGGATAATAAACCAGTCATCAAAATGGTTTACTCAATATTATCAATATCTGCTTGAAAGCAATTTCGCTGTTCGCAACCCTGAAGATTTTAAAGATTTACCGCTTATTCCGGCAGAGAGCGGAAAAATTTCTAGCATTAATGGGGGATTCGTATTTTTGCCATCCGAAGACTCTCATCAAAAAACACCTACAGGCAAACTATTTCCGGCGCCAGATATATTTCGTCAATCATTATTAAAAATTACTAGAAAAAATGATTCGTTACATGACTTTATACATAATCATATCGGACTAAGTATCTTTAGCCATGAGCATTATTTTTACAACGCAATCCCTGAACATTTGGATAATCAGGTGAGTCTTACAGAAAAAAAGAAACTTATTCGTTATGTAATTAATCATTGGGATGAGCTAAAGGATAGGTACTGGGGTGAATTCCCTCTTGTTTTGTTAGAAGACGGAACTATTATGATACTGGGACATACGACATACATTGAGGAATATCAGTTAGTGAGGCCGCGTAGCAGTAAGGGCGAGATAGGTTGGGACAAAGTATTTACTAAAGAAGAAACAGATGAGTGGCTAGTGCTCCACCCCTTCTATAGAGAATTAAATCAAACTCAAGTAGAAGCCTATTACGAAGAGCTCAATGTAGATGATTGGCCAGCCCCTAATAAAATTACTATTCGATCCAGCACCCAACTTGATGATGACTATGATGGTTATGCTGATTATATAAACTCAGAATTTTTTTCGAATACTGCAGAGCACTATACTAGCAATCCAAAATCAGCAACTGTACCTATGCTGCCTGATTCATTTTCGAGAGTATCAAAATTAACAAAAATTCAGAGGAACTCGTTAATAAGATACCTTGAATGGTTAGTTTTAAAACCTGAATTAGAACGTGCAAAGGGTCACTACTTCCACTACCACGCGCATTCTGTAGATCTTGATTCTCCTATTGGATGGTCACTCAAGAAATCTTCATGGATTATGACAACAAAGGGGTTAAAGCCTGCACCGGAATGTTTTGCAAACAACCCAGACTTAAAGGGTATTCTAGGGTCAGACATTCCTTACGTGCAAGATGAATTATCAAAGAGCATGATTGATTATCTTGACATCAAAACAAGTCGTGACACAAAGTCTCTCCTTGCATTTCTGCGGGCATTCTCAAAGAAAAACAATACACTTGGCACTAGGGCTTTGATTAGAATTTATTCTTCACTACACGAAATGGAGGCAGACATTTCAGAGGACTTTAGTAAATTCCCCTTAATATATGTACCAGATATCGGATGGAAGACAAGTTCAGAAGTCATTTGGGAGAATGAACTAAGCATTGATGAAGACGGTTTTGTAGAACTGAAAGAACATTATTCAGGCTTGAAAGATTTTTTTATTAAGAAGCTCCAAGTTCTAGAGCATTTGAACATTGAAGCCTATGCAAAACTTTGGCTTGATATTCAGGAAAAGAATGATACATTGGATGAAATGGACCGAGTACGCTGTGCGAGATGTTTTTCAAAAATTCGGTCTGAGGCAAAAAAGGAGAAATACCCAGCTTGGCTTGTCAAGTTTAGAAAAAATGCTAAGCTCTACACAGACAGAGGTTGGCTAAACGCCTATGACGAACCATACCCGTATCTACCCGACGATAAGCGGTTACGCAAGGCATTTCTCGGCAAAGTGCCGTTTGTTACTCTTCTTGAAAAGAGCTGGACTTACAATCGGATGTCAGAGCTTACGGACTTCTTAGGAGTTCGGAAGTTAAGCTCTTCCGTGAACTTGTCTCTCAGTCATGCATCTAAGCCCAAGCAAACAAGTGAAAATGAGTATTTAACAGATTTTAGTCGTAAGTTTATTTGTCTGGTCATAGCTAACAGAGATAAAGATGGGCGAGAAGTCATTGAGGAAGCTATGGCTTCGGGGAAAATCAAGTCATTCTTTAGTATTCAAGAAAAAGTTGTTGATAACTTGGCTGTTGAAGCAAAAATAGAGCACACCGATATTTATGTCGAAATGCCAAACGAAGCTGTGTATCTAGATGAGACTGAATGCATCGCCTATATAAACGAATTATCCAGTGATGCAGAAATACGCGATGCTTTTGAAAGACTATCATTAAAATTTCTTTTGGCTGACTTTAATGCGAGCATATACGAAGATTCTTTGCGATGGTATCTCAAAATTTCTGATGAGCAGGAATACAAAGGGCATACAGAGAGAATGAGTGATTGGCGTCTCCCTCCTAAAGTACGTAAGCATATCGAAAAGATAGTGAAAGATCGTCGCCCTACTCCGGATATCAGCACAGATGAATTGAGACCGGAGGGAATGGGAATAAAAAGGGGTCATAGACCGTCTGATGGCTATGTGAAGAAAAAATCTGTAGGAACGAGGAGGTCTCAAAGTAATAGATATGATGGAGAGAGCGTATCATCCACTCCAGACGCGCCAAGGAAAGAAAAACAAGCGCGCCAGTCAAGGATCGTAAGTTATGTTTCGAGTCAATCTAATAGCGAGCCGAATTCGCATGATGAAGAACAGTCACATACAGAGGAAGCAAAGCAGCTAGGTGAGAAATCTGAATCTATCGTACTCAAAGATTTGAAAGGTAAAGGCTATGACGCAAAACGTATGCGGCGTAATTATCCTGGCTACGATATCGAAGCCATTAACACAGAAACAGGTGAAGTATTCTATGTTGAAGTCAAAAGTGATTCCTATACATGGTCAAAAAAAGGCGTTGGTCTCACAAGCACACAATTTGAATTTGCTAAAAAGCAAGGAAAGCAATTTATTCTTGCCATCGTAGAAAACATTAAAACGAATCCAAGTAAGCCCATTTACATTCAAGACCCAGTAGCTTATATTACAAATTATCAATTTGATTCAGGGTGGCAAGGCCTTGCCACTGAAGAATGGTAACCCCCGCAGAGGCATTCTCATATGACAACTCCAGATCCACGTTTAATGCCTTTTCTTGAAATGCTCACTGAGCAGGGTCTTGGTTGGCTCGTGTCTGAACTACTCGAAGGGGTTCAGCGGGGTAAGGAACCAGAAGAAACTGAAGAATCTCTTAAAAATGTGCGTGCTATAGTAGAGAACGGCGGCCACATAGAAAACGAACGCGATGCTGAGGTATACAAATATAATGCTGAATACGGAATGAGCAAACCACTCCTCGGTGACGCTCAAATTAAGTGGGCCGCCGAATACGTCTACGAGCGGTTTTCTGCTACAACTGAGGAAATGTTGGCCTCTTTTGAGCAGATAGATATAATCGTTGCTAATGGTAACGAGGGGGAAATAAGTTCTTCGGAAACACCTACAGCTTTGGTCCTTCTTGATGGAGACGAAAGAATAGAAACTTATAAAACACAAATAAGTGATGTTCAAGGGCGACTCGAGAAATTAGAACAGATTCTGGATAATTGGGTAAAAAGCACAAAAGAGGATAACCAATAATGTCCAAAGCACTACAGGAATCTCAAGAAGCTATTCGCAAAATCATCGGAAAAAACCCGAAGCTAGCAAACCCAAAAGGTCTAGGCCGTGCTTTTGAGCTTTATATTATGACAGGCATTGGCCAAGCCCTTCAGGCCAAGGGCTGTCTAGTATGGATTCAACGCTCGGATGGTAGCCGTATTAAACCAAATGATTCTGACCGGGAGTTCATTCAGACAGGTGGCTCCCCTGCTGGTATTGGAGCTGATAATGCCAGTTCAATCGTCTTTAGCAACAATGGCAATCAATGGGAAATTCTTAACGGTATCCAGTTTGAGGGAAGAAGTGCAGCTCTTCATGAAATTGATATTGCAATTGTACCGAAAGAGATTGTTGACATCCTTCGAGAAAATCCCTCAAGTAAAGGAATCCTATTAGGCCGTCCACCAGTTTCTATTGAATGCAAGGATGTGAGCGCAAAAGGTAGCCTTGACGAAATGCGGACGTTTGTTGCACGTCTTTACGATCTTACAATTTTAAAATCCCATTATAAGCATCTTCTATATCGTTACTACGTTGGTAACAGAAAATGGGTCGTCCACCAATGTGTTCTATCTGGTATGGGTTGTGTTGCCGCAAACACCTACCGAGATGAAAACAACCGTACACTTAATGTGTTGGCAAGAAGGACGGGGTTCAGTTCAGGAACTGCCAAACTTGTAGAGTATTATGGGATTAAGCCATACCCTAATATTACGGTCGGGAGTTATGCTGCGAAAGAATTGATGAAAGAAGTTGCAGATTGGATTTGCAAACATTGTAGGTGATTTCATCTAAACTTGCTTGAATCTACTGCTAACCGATTATTAATCGTTCCATAAGGTTTATTTTAGGTTAGAAGATACTCTTAGTTACATAACACAAGGCTGTAGACTACACTGCCAAAGTTGGCAGCTTATTTTCTAGATTTTTCGGCGCCGTTATTTCACACTCTGAACTGGCTTTTGCAATGACTGAAAAGAAAATCATTATTATCGCCGGGCCTAATGGGGCGGGGAAGACTACTTTTGCTGATGAGTTTTTAGCTAAGGAGGCTGGTTGTCCTATTTTCATTAATGCTGATCTGATTGCATACGGGTTGGAACCTTCTGCGCCAGATAGCGTTGCTTTCAAGGCAGGGCGTATTATGTTGGCTGAAATACGCAATCATGTTTGCAAGGGTGAAAGTTTTGCTTTTGAAACTACTTTGAGTGGTCGTCGTTATTCACAGTTGATTCCGCACTGGCAATCATTGGGCTATCATGTCATACTTTGCTTCTTGAAGTTAGCATCGCCCGAGGCGGCTATTGCGCGGGTCAGGCAGCGTGTGAGCATTGGTGGTCATGACATACCGGAGCCTGTGATACGACGTCGCTTCGCAGCCGGGCTGCGCAATCTGGAAGAAATCTACAAACCCATCGTGGATAAGTGGGCTATTTACGATAACTCAGGTTCAAATCCGTTTTTACTTGATGAAGGTGTTGGCTAATGACTAAATATACTTCTGCGAAAAAAGCTGATTTACAAAAGCAACGTGATCCCGAACTGGCCAATATAGAAACTGCCCTGAGGCGGGCGGCACGGAAGGCACGGGAAAAAGGTCGGGAGGCTGGAGTGCCTGTGGTTTATATGGTGGATGGGAAAATCGTTAAAGATAACGGCGAAGATAATTCTTGATTGCAAGCCGAGTTGAGCGCTTTTAGGGAGAACGCATGACTTCATGTCGGCGGTTGGCTTCTTGTTGGGCGGTGGTCAGGTTGGTGGGGGATAGTGTGTTGCCAATCTTGTTTTGCATGAACTCGGCGAAGTCGGCATTGTTTGCTGCGGCTAGTGAGAACCAGATGTAAGCTTCAACATCATCTTGTGGCACGCCTGTGCCGAGGTGGTGCATGTGGCCGAGGTTGCGTTGGGCGGTGGCGTGGCCTTGTTTGGCGGCTAGTTGGTACCAGCGTGTTGCTTCGGTGGCATCCTCTGGTGTGCCTTTGCCCAGGTGATGCATCCAGCCGAGGCTGAACTGGGCGCGAGCGTCGCCTTGTTCGGCGGCCAGTTGATACCAGTGCATTGCTTTGGCATGGTCTCTTGGTACGCCTTCGCCGTATTCATATATTTTGCCGAGGCTGAACCGGGCATCAGCATCGCCCTGCCCTGCAACCGTGAGAAGCCACTGCTCCGCCTCATCCTCGCCTTGCTCGGCGGACCAGCGAACCCAGCGCACTGTTTCAGCATCATGTGGTTGTGGCGCGCCCCGGTGATTTGCATACATCCAGCCGAGATGGTTCATGGCACCCTCATCGCCCTGCTCGGCGGCCTGACGATACCAGCGCACCGCCTCGGCATCATCCTGCGCTACGCCTTCACCATTTGCATAGATATAGCCAAGATAAAACTGGGCGCGAGCGTGGCCTTGCTCGGCGGCCAGTTGATACCAGCGTATTTTTTCAGCAGCAGCATCCTCACCCTCCTCCAGACCTCCGCCAGCTTCATACATTTCGCCGAGCCTGAACTGAGCGCGAACATCGCCATGTTCGGTGGACAGACGGCGATACCTTCGCGCTGCTTCGGCGGCATCTTCCGGTATCAGTTCTCCTATGCCTTGTTCATACATTTGGGCGATTAGGAACTGTGCGTCCACATCATCATCCTGTGGCAGCCATTCGCCTCTTCCATACATAACGCCGAGATGGAGCCAGGCAATAGGGTCATCCCGTTCATCGGCCTCTTGATACCAGTGATACCAGCGTGTCGCTTCAAAATCATCCTCCGGCTCCCACTGCCCGTCAAGATAGAACCAGGCGAGAACGCTTTGGGAATCAACATGGCCTTGTTCGGCGGCCAGACGCATCCAGCGCACCGCTTCGGCAATATCCGGTGCTACGTCTGCTCCGAAGTAGTACCTTTCGGCGAGATGCTCATACGCGGGAATGTGGCCCTGTTCGGCGGCCAGTTGGAACCAGCGCATCGCTTCGGCATAGTCCAGCGGCACCCCTGTGCCACCCTTATACATCTCGCCGAGATTGGTTTGGGCGGCGGCATGACCCTGCCCGGCGGCCAGTTGATACCAGCGCGCCGCTTCAGCAGCATCCTTTGGCACACCTGTGCCGTATTCATACATCTCGCCGAGGCCGAACTGGGCATCGGCATTGCCTTGTTCGGCGGCCGGACGATAGCGCTCCTCCGCAGTGTAATCCTGATCAGTGGCAGGAGAACCGAATTCCACAGTGTAATCCTGAGCAGTGGCAGGAGAAACGAATAATATAAAAATAGTGATACAGGCAGACAGACGAATAGTCATACAAAACTCCTTATAAAGCGGGCATGGTGATTAGCTGGTCTTTCAGTTCGGTGATGCGGTCGCGGGTGGTGGCGGCTTCTTCAAAGGCGAGGTCGCGGGCTTGCTGGTACATTTGTTCTTCCAGTTGGGTGAGTTCTTGCTGGAGGTCGGCCGGGCTGGTGATGGTGAATTTTTTTGCGGGTTCGCGGATGCCGCGTTGTTTGGTGCGGCCTTTGGCGGTGGCTTTGGGGTTGGTGTAGGCGCCTTCCATTACATCCAGTACGCGTTTGCGTACGCCGGCGGGGGTGATGCCGTGTTTGCGGTTGTGTTCCAGTTGGGTTTTTCGGCGGCGGTTGGATTCGTCTATGGCGCGTTGCATGGAGCCGGTGATGGTGTCGGCGTAGAGGATGGCCTTGCCGTTGAGATTGCGGGCGGCGCGGCCAATGGTTTGGATGAGTGAGCGGTCGGAGCGGAGGAAGCCTTCCTTGTCGGCGTCAAAGACGGCTACGAGGGAAACTTCAGGGAGGTCCAGGCCTTCGCGTAGCAGGTTGATGCCGACCAGCACATCAAATACGCCGAGGCGCAGGTCGCGGATGATTTCGGCGCGTTCTACTGTGTCGATGTCTGAGTGCAGGTAGCGCACGCGCACATCGTGTTCGGCCAGATAGTCGGTGAGGTCTTCGGCCATGCGTTTGGTGAGCACTGTGACCAGCACGCGTTCGCCGTCTTTGGCTATGCGTCTTACTTCGGACAGTAAGTCATCTACCTGGGTGGAGGCCGGGCGGACTTCCAGTTGCGGGTCCACCAGGCCGGTGGGGCGCACTACCTGTTGCACCAGTTGGCCGGCGTGTTCGTCTTCGTAGGAGCCGGGGGTGGCGGAGACGAAGATGATTTGTGGTGTCATCTGTTCCCATTCGGTGAAGCGCAGGGGGCGGTTGTCCAGTGCCGAGGGCAGGCGGAAGCCGTATTCAACCAGGGTTTCCTTGCGTGAGCGGTCGCCTTTGTACATGGCGCCCAGTTGCGGGATGGAGACGTGGGATTCATCGGCGATTATTAGTGCGTTGCCGGGCAGGTAGTCATACAGGGTTGGTGGTGGTTCGCCTGCCGTCCGTCCGGACAGGTAGCGGGAGTAGTTTTCAATGCCGGTGCAGTAGCCGAGTTCCTGAATCATTTCCAGATCAAAGCGGGTGCGTTGTTCCAGGCGTTGTGCTTCCACCAGGCGGTTTTGGGTTCGCAGTTCTTCCAGGCGTTGTTTCAGTTCGTCTTTTATTTCGTCGGTTGCGTTGAGCAGGATTTGGCGGGGGGTTACATAGTGGGATTTGGGGAATACGGTGAGGCGTGGCATTTCGCGCAGCACGTTGCCGGTGAGGGGGTCAAAGTAGGACAGGCGTTCTATTTCGTCGTCAAAGAGTTCTATTCGGATGGCATCGCGTTCGGATTCGGCGGGGTAGATGTCAATGACATCGCCGCGTACGCGGTAGGTGGCGCGGCGCAGTTCCATGTCGTTGCGGGTGTATTGCAGGTCTGCCAGGCGGCGTAGCAACTGGCGCTGGTCGATGCGGCCGCCGCGGTCCAGGTGTATTACCATTTTGAGGTAGGCGTTGGGGTCGCCCAGGCCGTAGATGGCTGAGACTGTTGCTACTACTATCACATCTTGTCGTTCAAGCAGGGCTTTGGTGGCGGACAGGCGCATTTGTTCAATGTGGTCGTTGATGGAGGCGTCTTTTTCAATGTAGAGGTCGGAGGAAGGTACGTAGGCTTCGGGTTGGTAGTAGTCGTAGTAGGAAACGAAGTATTCCACTGCGTTGTTGGGGAAGAACTCGCCGAATTCGCCGTAGAGTTGGGCGGCCAGGGTTTTGTTGGGAGCCATGACCAGGGTTGGGCGTTGCACCTGTTCAATGACATTGGCGATGGTGAAGGTTTTGCCGGAGCCGGTTACGCCCAGCAGGGTTTGTGCGTGCAGGCCGTCGTTGAGGCCTTCCACCAGGTTTTTGATGGCCTCCGGCTGGTCGCCGGCGGGCTGGAATCCGGCGCTCACCTTGAATTGTTTGTGGGCGGCCTGGTTCGTATTTAGTTCATATTTTATTCGTGTTTTACGCATAGGTTGAGGGTGATTTTACTTGAGGTTGACGCTGGCTTCAAACATCACTATCATACGTGCTTTCCAGATTGTTGAGGTGTGCTTCGTGCCGCTGTTATATGCGTGTCGTGTTGCATCCAGTGCCACAACTGTCTGGTTATTGCCCAATAGCTCAATGGTAGAGTAGTTGACTGTTAATCAATTGGTTCCTGGTTCGAGTCCAGGTTGCGGAGCCAAACATAACTAATTTAAAGGAGAGAGAATGATTAAGAAATTACTAAATATTTTTAAGAAAAAAGTGACACCAGCAGTAGATACTTCTATATCTGGTAGAGGTAATAATCATACAATATCGCATTGGCATGATGATACTTATATGGATAGCCAAGGTTATACATATAAAGTTAAAAGAATTACTTTCAATAATAAAAGACAAGCAAGATTTAAGGAGATGAAATAATGGAAATGTTTGGAACAGGATATGGTTTAATTGCTGTATTAGTTGTTATAGTTATCGCTTTGTGGTATTCTATATATAAAGATCATAATGTAATTAACCTTACAGATGAGTTAACTGAAACAGAATCTAGAATATACGATTTGAAAATGGATTTAATGAAAGCTGAGCAAACCGTTCACGATCTTAAATTAGAAATCGGTATTTTAACATCAGAAAATATAAACTAATGCTAGTATTAGATATATTAGCTTTGTTATTAGTGGTAGGTGTACCATTAGTAATATTTGGATTAATCGCAATACAT
>JBPCXV010000138.1:0-11528 GCA_051008235.1 Pseudohongiellaceae bacterium
GTCCGGTGTAGTCAAGGGCGTAGGTAACAGCCTCGCCGGTGCTGACGGTTACCTCAGCGCTACGCAGCAGCACGAACTCCATGGGAGTGCCTTCATCTTGTCTGACTGAATTAGACATAAAGCGGTATGTGACTCCGCCATCATCGTCAATGATAGTGCCTGTAAGGGAGTTCTCAACAGCGCCGCCCTCGTTCAGGTCGATGCCCGAGGCGGGGGTGAAGTTCAGGGTGAAGGTTTCGGTCGGCTCCTCAATGTCGTCGTCAAGTAGGGTCACCGTAATCGTGCGCGCGGCGCTGCTGGAGGCACCGGCGACGAAGCCGATTGGGCGGCCCCGGCCTGGGCGGCCCGGCCGGCTGGCAGAGAGGACTATGGCTTCGTAGTCGCTGCCCGCCTCGGCTGTGCCGTCTGCCGTCAGGTAATAGAGCAAGGCTGTTACCTCGGCATCGGTCGGGTTGGTCAGGGTCAGCACGAACTCTATCTGGCCGGCGCTCTCGGCGGCGCTGGCATCGGCGGCGGTCAGGGTCGGCGTGCCCACTAGGTCGTCATTGTCACGCACCAGTAGCGAGGCGTGTATTGTGTTGGCCGTGTAGCCGGTGCCGGCCAATACCAGGGCGCGGATGGTGCCGTCGGGTTCGTCCAGACCGTCGTCATCCAGCGCGACGGTGAAGGCGGCGCTGGTGCTGGATGCGCCGATGGTGATGGTCAGGGTGGCGGTGGTGTTGCCGGCGGCCAGATCTATCAGGCTGTCGGGCAGGAAGTCGTAGTCTTCCCTGCCGTTGGCAATCTCCACCGCTACCGACAGGTCGGCAGTCGGCGGGGTGGTGGCGGTGATGCTGAACACGGCATCATCGGCTTCGGTTATGGCCAGCTGGCCGACGACTGCCACGCTGACGGTGATTTCATCATCGTCGCTTACGGCAACGGTGGCGGTGGCGGCGTCGGTGGCTATGTCGTAAGTGGCGGCGGTTTGCAGGCTGGCGGTGATGACGCCGTCGGCTTCGTCTTCGTCGTCGTCAAGTATCGCGACGGTGAGCGTGGCGCTGGTGCCGGATGCGCCTATGGTCAGCGTGTGGGCACGGACATCGGCAAGGGCGATGTAGCTGTTGAAGGACACGAACACATTCACCGGCAGGGCGGCGTCAACGGCGGTCGCGGTGGAGACGATGAACTCGGCATGGCCGTCCGTGCCTTCGGTGGCGGTAGAAGCGCTGGCGACGATGCTGACTGTGGGCCTGTCGTCGTCGGTTACGCTGACAGTTGCGCTGTTGCCCGGTGCGGGCGCCGGATTGTAGTCGTCGCCGTCCAGCAGGGTGATGACGATGCTGCCGTCTGCCTCGGGTATGCCGTCGTCATCCAGCGCGTTGCTGAATGTGAAGGGATGGCTGACTGTGTTCATCGGGATAGTCAGGGTCCGCAGCAGCGGCGGTGTGCCTTGCAGGAAGTCGCTGCCCGGGGCGTTGTCAAGGCTCACGGAGACCATCAGGGGAGCATTCAGTCTAAGGCTGGGCATCAGCGCGAACTGGGGCGCACTGCCGCCCTCGCTCACTGTCGGCGTGGTGGCGCTGATGCTGACCATCGTATCGTCATTGTCAACAATCGTGCCCCCGGCGCTGGCCATGCCAATGGATGCGTTGGTCGCGCTGAGGATAACCAGGGAGAATGACTCGTCCGCCTCGTCTATCGCATCGTCAACGATGGCCACGGCTACCGTCTGGCTCGTGGTTTCGCCCGGGACGAAGACCAGTGTGCCTATTTGCGCTTCGTAGTCAGCCGGGGCGGTGGCCATGCCGTCAGTCGTCTGGTAGGCCACCCGCACTGTGGACGAGGTCGCCCGGTCAAGCGTGATGCTGAAGCGGATAGCGCCCCCGTCCTCGGGAACATCGGCCGGGGCGACAGTGCCGACATCGACCACAGGCCGCTGTGCCGGATCAAGCGGCTGGCTGGCATCGCGGACAAGGACTTCGGCGCTGATTGGCGCGCCCAGATTGTAGCTGTCGCCGCCGTCCAGCAGGGTGGCGGTGACGATGCTGTCCGGGTCGCGCACACCATTGTCGGCGCGGATTTTCACGGTGAGCACGACGGAGGATTGGCCGTCCGGAATGACCGCCATGGCCGGCAGCGGCGGATCGATGAAGCCGCCTGTTTCAACGACGCCCACACCCACCGTCAAGGCGGTGGCTTGCACAGAGGTGGCGGTGATGGTGAACAGCGCCGGGGTCGCCGGGTCGCTTTCGGCAACCGAATCAGCCACCGGCCTGATGCTGATGCTGGTGGCGTCATCGTCTTCAAGCACAATCGTGGCGATGTTGCCGGGGCTGCCGGCAGTCAAATAGCCGGGGCCGGTGACGAGGGTGGCGGTGATGCTGCCGTCGCCTTCGTCCATGCTGTCGTCTGTTGTAGTCACAGTCAGCGTGGCCGTGCTCTGGTTGGGCAGCAGACGCAGGGACAGTCGTCCGGCGGCGCCCGGGGTGCGGTAGTCGCCCATCTGGCTCACATCCACCTGCACGAGAATATGGTCGGGCCGCGTGGCCGACGAGGTCAGGATGAAGACTGCGGCTGTGCCTTCGGTTACGGGGGTGGCGTCTGCGGCGATGCTGATGACCGGCGCCTCGTCATCGCGGATGTCGCCGCGGGCCTGGCTGTTGGTCAGGGTCAGGTCGGACGGCATCGGGTTGCTGAGCGCCAGATAGAGGCTCTCTATTGCCGGCTCGACATCTGTGTCGTCAAGCACGGCCACGGTGATGGTTTGGCGGGTCTCGCCGATGGCGAAGCTGACTTGCCGTGCGTTTATTGCGGTGTAGTCGCCGTCGGCGGTGGTGGCAGTGCCATCGCTGGTGCTGGCTTCAATCGTGATGGCTTCACTGGCAGCGGCGGACAGGGTCAGCACAAACTCCAGTGTGGCATCTGCGCCCTCGGTGGCGCTGGCGCCGGCGAGGCTCAGGCTCAGGTTGCTGGGCAGGTCATCATCCGTTACGCCCACGCTGGCATTGGCAGTGGTTTCGCCGGGCGGGATGGACAGGGTGTAAAGGCTGCCGGTTTGCAGCGTGGCGGTGATATTGCCGTTGGCTTCGTCAACATCATCGTCAAGGGTGGCAACAGTCAGGGTTGCTGTAAGGCTGCCGGCGGTCAGGCTAACCGATGCACTGTAGATGCCGTTGCTGATGTAAGTGAGTGCGGCGTTGCTGCCGTCAATGAAGTCGCCCTGCTCGCTTAGCATCAGGCCGACATTCAGCGCCGCATCCGGGGCCAGCATCAGCATGCCGGGAACGGTGGCGGTGATTTCAAATTCGGCCGGGCTGCCCTCAACCACTGAATTGGCGACCGGGCTGATGGCCAGGGTGGCGCGGTCTTCACTGGTTACGCGCACAGTGGCGCTGATTTGCCCGGACCGGGTGGCGTAGTGGGTGGCGGTGGTGTCAATCGCCAGACGGATGAAACTGTCCGCCTCTATGTCATCATCATCGGTGGTTGCCAGCGTCAGGGCAGCGCCGTATTCGCCGGCCGCTATGGTCACTGTGGTCGGCGCGGCCTCGGTCAGATAGCCGCCCGGATCTTCGGCGGCCAGCAGGTTGATGACAAATTCGTCCCTGACATTCACCAACCGGTTCAGCGTGAAGCGGAACACCGCCCCTTCGCCTTCGCGTATCTCACCGGCAGGCCGCGCTATGCCGACAATGGGCGGGTCGTCGTCGTTGATGATGCCGATGGCCGAGCTTTGGATGAACGGGATGGTGTCCGGCATCAGGTTGCTCAGCAGGAGGGTGAAGCTCTCAGTGTCTTCACTGACCATGTCGTCATTGATTGTCACGGAGATGGTGACGGTAACCGGCGGATTGCTCTCCATAGTGGTAGTGCTGCCGCCGGTCATCATGGTGACGGTGGTCGGGGCGGCGACCAGGGTCAGGGTGCCGCTTGCGGCTATGTAATCCTCGTTCGCGCCAGCTACCGCCGAGTCATCAAGGGTGGTGTAGTCCACTGTAACTGTCATCGCCGTGCTTGCACTGGCGGGAGTCAGGGTAACAGCGAAATTCATCATGCCGACGTCTTCTCTCGCTGTGACATCTGATATTCGCAGTCCGGCGCCGCCGACGGGCACGACGGGCGCTTCATCGGCGGCAGTCACTACAACCTCGGCGCTGCTGGCGGCGGCAACCGAGTAGCCTGCGCCCATCTGGATGGTGGCGATGATGGTGCTGTTCGGCTCGTCAATGTCGTCGTCATCGGTGGCGACATTGAGTGTGGCCGTGTTTTCGCCCGGGTTGATGACGGCCAGCGTCGGCAGGGGCGACAGCGCCGTGGTGCGGATGACATTGCCGGTTTCGGTAACTGCGATGCTCACGGTCAGCCAGCTGTCCTGAATGACCGTGGCGCTGACGACAAAGGCTGCAAACTCGCCCTCGTCCACAGGGGTGTTGAGCGCGGCGATGCTGACCAGAGGATCATCGTTGTCCGCCACCTGCACAGTGGCGCCGTTGTCCGGTTCGGCGGCAACCCGATAGCTGGCGCTGGCTTGCAGCGTGGCGGTGATGCTGCCGCCGGGTTCGTCAAGGTCGTCATCGTCGGTGGCAATGCTCAGGGTTGCGCTGGACTCGCCGGCGCCTATGGTTGCCGAGACGCTGGTGGTGGTGGCATCACTGAGGAAGTTGCCCATCTGGGACAGATTCACATTGACCGTGACGGCAGTCGTGTGCCTGCTGCTATTGGCCGCGAGGA
Organism: Pseudohongiellaceae bacterium; assembly: GCA_051008235.1. Classification (GTDB taxonomy): domain Bacteria; phylum Pseudomonadota; class Gammaproteobacteria; order Pseudomonadales; family Pseudohongiellaceae; genus UBA9145. The sequence continues at coordinate 4,714 of JBPCXV010000138.1, forward strand.
CGAAGAGCGCCGGCTCGCCCTCGGTGGCGATGACATCAACAACGGTGCCGTCCGGGGCAGTAGTCGTGGCGGCGGCTATGCTGATAATGGTACCGTCGTTGTCGGTGATGGTGCCGAGCCGCCCCTGCACGGGGGAGACATTCTTCTCGTCACTGAACAGCAGCCAGAAGGACTCATCGCCCTCGCCGGGGGTGTCGTCATCAACGATGGCGACGGTGACAGTCGCCACAGTGTTGCTTGCGTCAAACCTCAGGACGCCGGAGACGCCGATGAAGTCCTCTGCGTTGATTGCCGGTGAGGGATCGCTGGGGAAATTGGGCAAGCGGCCGCTGCTGGTGGCGTAGCTCACTGACACAGGGAAGATGGGCGCTTTGTTCAGGGTCAGCACGAACTCTATGCTGCCATCGCCCTCGGAGGCGGTCGGGTTGGCGCCGCTCAGTTGTGGCAGGTCTTCCGAGACGAGGGCAACGGTGATGGCGGTGGCATCTATGGTGTAGGCGGCGTTGCTGCGGATGCTGACATCAGCAGTCGCGCCCTGGCTGGTGCCGACGGAGGTCGTTTCAATAGTCACCACCAGGGAGGCCTGGCCTGCGGGGATGGTTGCCATGCCCCTGTACTCTGAACCAGTGGCGTTACTCGTACCAAGGATGGTGGGAGCGCTTGGAACCGAGAAGGACGGGAATATAGGACCCGCAGGGTTAGTCACAGTATCCCTGACATCCCTCCTGTGCAGCATATCCACATTAAACCCTGCTGACTGCACTGGCGAGACTGCCAACACATAAACAATGTCATTGCCTTCCAGTATGGTGGTGTTGCTTGCGCGGATGCTCACCACAGGCAAGTCATCATCTGTCACCTGAATAGTGACGCTATTGTTGGCAGCGTCAGGCAAATAATTTCTGCCATCGCGCACCCGCTCAACGGTTGCGGTGAAGTTGGCCTCCGGCTCATCCAGCATGTCATCGTCAAGCGCAACAGTGAACATGGTGCTGGCACTGTTGGCCGGGATGGTTACCTGCACAGTGTATTCGCCGCCTATCAGTGTGCCGATATTGGTCGGGTCGGCGGGGGTCAGGGCGGGGTTGCTGCCTGCCGCATCAAGGATGCCAATCACTCTGCCATTGCGGGTGCCCTCCAGCAGGCGTATTCGCACTGGAATGTCCGCGCTCTGAGCGGCGGCGGCGGTGAGGGTGAAGATGGCCTCGCCGCTTTCGGCAACGCTGTTGCTGGCCGCGCTGATGCTGACGCTGGTGTCGTTGTCGGTGATGGTGCCGGTTACGGTGGTGGCGCTACCGCCGCCGTCAAACTCAACCACCGCCGGGTTGGCATCGCTGAACAGACGCAGGGTGAAGGTTTCATCTCCCTCATCAACTTGGTCGTTGGGCAGGCCGATGCGAATGGTGCGGGCAGTGGCAGCGGCGCCGAAGTGCAGACTCACCGCACCCGGTGGGCCGCCATAGTCGTGCGTCCCCGCCTCCGTGCTGCCGCCCGATGTGGCGGTGCCATCGTTGGTCTCATACATCAGCGCAAACGCTTCGCCCGGGGCCGCCGACAGGGTGACGATGAAGAATATGGGCATGCCCTCTTCCGCGCTGGCATTCGCAATGCTCACCGTCGGCACTTGCGTGCCGTCATCCAGCACCCGGATGCGCTGGCTGGCGGCACGGCCTGGATCGTAGTCGGCGCCGTCCTGCACAGTCGCCCATAGTGACCCGTCGGCTTCAAGGACCATATCGCCGTCTGTAGCCACGGTCAGCGTGGCGGTGCGGCTGCCGGCGGCGATGCTGACATCAACAGTGTAGCCGTCGGCCACAGAGGTCAGGGTGGCGGCAGTGCTGTCAATGAAGTCACCATCTTCGCTCAGCATTACGCTCACTACCAGCGGCGTCATCTGCGCTATGGATGAGGTGAGGGTGAAGACGGCGGGCTCACCTTCCGTCACCCGGTTGGTGTTGGTCGCCCCGATGGTAACGACGGGCGTAGCGCCGTCATTGTCGTTGACTGTTACCTCAACACTGCCGTTGGTGGCATCCGGGCTGTAGCCGGTGCCGCCCTGCACGGCGGCGGTAATAGTGCCGGTGGCATCTTCAAACCTGTCGTCATCGGTGGGCACTCTGAGCACAGCCGTGCTGAAGCTGTAGGGTATCACCGCGATGCGGTCGCGGTAGCGTTGCGGGTCTCTGCCGGTGATGTGTTCGCCGCCGGTCTCGGTTACCGATACGGTGACGGTGAGTTCGGCATCCTGCTGCACAGTGGCGGTGATAGTGAATACCGCATCCTGGCCTTCGGTGATGGTGCTGGCACCGGTGCTGATGCTGACACTGGTATCGTCATCGTCAAAGATGGTGCCGATGGCTTCAAGCAGTGTGTTGTTGCCGGCGGCGTCATCGCTGACTATCAGCGTGAATTGTTCGTTGCGCTCGTCTGTGGTGTCGTTTGCCAGTGCCACATTGATTGCTATGCCGGTGTCGCCGGTGTTGAGCACGACTTCCTGCATGACCAGCGCTGTGTAGTCCGCCGGGGCGGTGGCGGTGGCGGTCGGATCATTGCTGGCGCTGTTGCCGTCGCGGGTGCTGACATACAGGGTGAGTGCGGTCGGCGCCGGTATGGACAGGGCCAGCCTGAAGTCCATCGTGCTCGCGCTCTCTATGGCGGAGGCATTGGCCAGGCTCAGGCCGGGCATCCGCGGGTCGTCATTGTCGCTGACACTGACCGTGACTTGAGACGGGTCGCCGAGCAGGTAGTCAGCGGGGATGCCGGAGGCGATGAGGCGTAGTGCTATCTCGCCGTCTGCCTCGTCCAGGCTGTCGTCATCGGTGGTGATGTCGCGGCTGGCGGTGCTGTTGCCGGTGGTGATGGTGAAGGTGACGATTGCGGGCTGGTTGCGCAGGAAGCTGCCGCCGAACACTGCCGCAATTACATCCACATCGGCTGACTGCACGGCGCCGGCGGTGAGGGTGAAGGTAATGGTGTCGCCTTCGGTGGCGCTACTGGCGCTTGCGGCGAGGGTGACGGTGGGTACATCGTTGTCGGCTACATTAATAGTGGTCGTCTCAGTGCCGTCGGTGGCCGGGGCGTAGCCGGTGCCAGTCGTAACAGTGGCGGTGATGCTGCCGTTTGGTTCGTCGGTGCTGTCATCGTCAAGGGCGACATTCAGGGTGGCGGTGTTGTTGCCTCTGGCGATGGTTACGCTCAGGTTTAGCGGCGGTGTGCCGGGCAGGAAGTTGTCGTCGGTGCCGTTGTCTATGCTGATGCTGACTGGCAGGGCTGCTTCCTGTGCAATGCCGCCGTTGGAGACGATGAACACGGCGGTGTCGGCCTCGGTGAGTGATGAGTTGGCCGCGCTGATGCTGATGGTGGCATCGTCATCGTCTTCAATAGTGCCTCTGGCGCTGACGCTGACGGCCTCGCCGTTGATGCTGCCGGTTACGGTCAGGGTCAGGGTTTCGTTTGGTTCGTCATCGCTGTCATCTATAAGGGTTACGGTAATTGTAGCGGCGCTCTCGCCTGCGGCTATGGTGATTGATTCGTTGTTAAAGGCGGTGTAGTCCGCCGGGGCAGTGGCGCTATCGCTGGAGCCGCGGGCGCCATCCGCAGTGCTGGCCAGGAAAATGATGTTCTGGGTGGAGGTGCGGGGGTCGGGGCCGCCGTCAGTCAGTTTCAGTTCAAACTGCAAGTTGCCGGATTCCATTGCCTGGACTGCGCCAAGCGCCAGGTGAATCGCGTCATTGTCGCGCACTGTTACGGTGGCGGTGGATGGCTGGTTGCTTGAGTAGCTGCTGTCAGGCTGAATGCTGGCGATGATGCTGCCGTCCGGCTCGTTGAGGTTGTCGTTGTCGGTGGGAACGGAGAAGGAAACATCGGTGGTGGTGCCGGCCGGGACAGTCACGGTGCGGGTCAGCGGCGGCGTGCCGGGCAGGAAGTTGCCGGAGCCGTTGTCCACTTGCACGACGACGCTCAGTTCTGCGGTCGGTGTGGTTACCGGCGTGATGAAGAACTCGGCTTGCAAGCCCTCCTCCACTGCTGCACCGGCGGCAATGGTTACGCCAGTTACATCATCGTCATTGACGCTGACCCGTGCGAAGTTGTTGCGAAGGACGGTGTAGCTGCCGTCCGTCGGCATCGGCAGGCTGGCACTGATGCTGCCGTTCACTTCGTCTTGCATGTCGTCGTGAATGGGGACATTGACGGTTACGCTGGCCTCGCCCGGCATCAGGGTGCCGGTCAGCGTCAGCGGGTCGGCGGTGAGATAGTTGCTGCGTCGGCGGACATCGTTGCCGGAGTTGTTCACCCTTACCTCAAAGTCCACCGCAACGCCAACCCTGACGCTGTTGGTGCTCAGGCTAATCACAAAGGGCGCAACAGCACCCGGGCCTTCGGTTACCGCGGTGCTGGTACCGGCGGCGATGAGCAGCACCGGCGCATTGATGTCAATGATGGTGCCGGTGGCGAAGTTGTCGTTGATGCCACTGCCGGGCCCGAAGCTGGCATTGACGACACTGGCCTTGAGAATGAACAGCCGCATGAATTCGTCCGGCTCGTCCAGGTTGTCGGTGTTGGTTTGCACCCTCAGGGTTAATGTACTCTGCCCCGCCGGGATGGTCGCGCGCCTGACAGAACGGAAGGGGAAATAGTCGTCATTCTCGGTGGCGTTGCCTACGGAGGTGTCATACTCAAAACTCACATCATTCTCCACAGCACCCGTCAGCGTCACCACGAACTCCAGCTCCTGGCCTTCCTGCGCCGAGGCATCCGCCAGCGTCAGGGTCGGGCCATCATTGTCCAGAACAGTCGCGCTGGCGCTGCTGGTGCCCACGCCCAGCGCATAGACGGCGGGAACGGAAGTCAGGGTGGCGGTAATGCGGCCATTCGCCTCGGTAACATCGTCGTCGTCAAGGGCAATATCCAGACGCCCCACTGCTATGCCGTTGGCCAGCGTCAACGGGTATTGAACGCTGCTATCGGCGCCGACGGCGATCGCACTGCCGCCCGAGGTGCTAACCATGTCAATGAAGTCGCCGGTCTGGGAGACGGTAACGACAAAGGTTTCCGCCGGGCTGGTATTGCCACGGGAAACGGCGAATCTGAGGGCGGGGCCGGCATCTTCCACCACCTGTGTCACAGTCGCGGTGATGGCGACATCGTTGTCCAGCGCGATAACCGTAGCGCTGCTCGCCCCGGCTGCCAGGGTGTAGCCACCGGAAGTGGTGGTGCCGCCACTGAGCACAATGCTGGCGGTAATCATGCCCGGTCCCTCCACTTCCCCGTCATCATCAAGTGCCACCGAGAGGATGGCGGTGGTGTTGGTGGCGCCGATGGTAATGCGGCTCGGCGGGATGCCGTCCAGATAAGACCCGGCTGTTTCGGATACGGCCAGTTGCACCACCAAAGATGCGCCCGGCGCTATGTTGCCGGTGCTGATGGTGAAGGTGGCCGAGCCGCTTTCGCGCACAGAGGTGCTGACCGGCGTGATGCTGACTGTCGCGGCGTCGTTATCGCGCACAGTAATAGTGGCGCTGGTCGGTGTGCCCAGATCGTAGTCGTCGGGCATGGCTTGAATGGTGGCGACGATCCTGCCGAAGTCTTCATCTATGTCGTCATCAAGGGTCGGCACCTGGAAGGAACTGCTGCGGCCATTGGAAAGCACCGTCACCATGGTCGTGCTGGCCTGACCGGGAGTAAAGTAGTTGCCGGTTTGCGACAGGCTCACTGCCACGGTGAGCGAGCCGGTCATGGGGGCATCCACCGAGACTGCGAACAGTGCCGGTGCGCCCTCGTTCACTGTCGGGTCGCTTGACACAGGGTCGATGGAGACAACGGGCAGCGCGGGCGGGGCTACGGTGTCGCCGATGATGGCGACACTGACCTCGGTGGTGGCACCCCGGGTGTATTGAGTGCGGGAACCCTCATAAAGACGGGCGGTATCGTTCAGCATATCCACATCAAGCATCACGGTGATGGTGTCGCCGCCGCTTGTGGTGCCGTTCCTGCCATTGACGATAGTGTCAACGACCAGGGTGACGCTGGTTTCCGTCATGCCGACAACCGGGTCGCGCAGGTCGCCGAAGGTGGCCTTGTTGTCGGCGAACAGCGAATCCTGCACCACATAGCTCTGCTCCATGTTCTGGTTTTGCGTGGCGGTGTGGAAGAGGTCAAACACAATATCCAGCGGCTGGCCGGGCGCGGCGGTGAATACGATGTGGAATGACTCGCCCTCGTTCACCTGGGTTATCTCCGTGCCTGCCGTGTCGGTGGCGGCGATGGTGATGGCCGGGATGTCATCATCCTCGACTCTGATGGAGGCGCTGCCCAGGGTTCCGCTGATGCGGTAGGTGTCGGTACCGTCGGGCATCACTATAGTGCCGGTGATGCGGCCGCCGCTCTGGTTCACCCTGTCGCCCGGTACGGCGAGGGTGAAGGAGGCGCTTGAAGTGCCAGTGGCAATGGTTACCGTGTGGGTGGTTACATCGCCGGCGGCTATGTAGCTGACATCGGAGGCGGTGGTGCCGGAGCCGAGACGCATCTGGCTCACGGCGACTTCCACACTCAGGTTTGCGGCGACTGCGACGTCGTTAAAGGTGCTGACGGTGAAGGTGATGGGGTCGGGGGCGGGCCCGGGGTTGCCCTCCGTCACATCGCTGCTGCCGGCAATGATGAGTGTCGGCAGGCCGGATGCATCATTGTCATCCGTGATGGTGACTGTGGCGGCGGTAGCCGTACCGAGGCTGGTGCGCGGATACATGGTCGTGTCCGGCGCGGTGAGGGTCAGGATGATGGTTTCGGCATCGGCGCTCTCGTCCACATCGTCATCA
>JBPCXV010000139.1:0-19396 GCA_051008235.1 Pseudohongiellaceae bacterium
TGCGCCGGCATACGTTTTATTTGCACCTGAAAGAATGCGAATTTCGCTTCAATTATCGCACCACCGGGGTCTATCCAACCCTGCTAAAACTATGCCGCGAAGAGCCGCTCAAGTTGTCTTGACCCTTGTTTTATAAAGTTACATTCGGGGTGTAGCGCAGTCTGGTAGCGCACCGCAATGGGGTTGCGGTGGTCGGAGGTTCAAATCCTCTCACCCCGACCATTTTATTTTTGCTTTTATTTTTACTCGTACTTCTACTCGTACTCGTACTCGTACTTTTACTTTCGCTTTTACTTCCACTTTTACTTCCACTTTTACTTCCACTTTTACTTTTACTTCCCCGCCCGCATCTTGCCCGCCGTGTCTTCGCCAAGCGTCACCCGTTTTCCGCCCAGCCCGACCGGTTTTTTGCATGTCGGCGGCGCGCGCACCGCATTGTTTAATTGGTTGCACGCCAAAAAAACCGGCGGCGAGATGGTGTTGCGCATCGAAGACACCGACCGTGCGCGTTCGACTGATGCGGCGGTGGCGGTTATTCTCGATGCATTGCAATGGCTTGGATTGGATTGGCAACGCGGGCCGTTTTATCAAACCGAACGCAGCGCGCGGTATGCGCAAATCATCGCGCAATTATTGGACGGCGGTTTTGCCTATCATTGTTTTTGCACGCCGACGCGCCTCGATGCCTTGCGCGAACAACAACGCGCGCGCGGACAAAAGCCGCGTTACGACGGTCATTGCCGCGCGCAACCGCGTCGCGCCGCCGCCGGTGAATCGGCGGTGGTGCGATTTTGTACGCCGCGCGATTCCAATGTGGTGTTTGATGACATCGTGCGCGGACGGGTCGCGGTCGATAACGACCAACTGGATGATTTAATCATCGCCCGCGCCGACGGCTCGCCGACCTATAACTTGTGCGCGGTGGTCGACGACATCGATATGGGCATCACCCATGTCATCCGCGGCGACGACCACTTAAACAACACCCCGCGCCAAATCCACATCTTCAATGCATTGCAAGCCGCCTTGCCGACCTTCGCGCACATCCCGCTGATTCTCGGCGAAGACGGACAGCGGTTATCCAAACGGCATGGCGCGGTCAGCGTGCTCGACTATCGCGAGATGGGCGTGTTGCCGCAGGCGTTGTTAAATTATCTTGCGCGGCTTGGTTGGGCGAGCGGCGACCGCGAAATTTTCAGCCGCGATGAATTGATTGCGGCGTTCGATATCGCCGATGTCAACAAATCGGCGGCGAGTTTTGACCTTGCCAAATTGTTGTGGGTCAACGAACAACATCTGCGCGAATGCGCCGCGGCCGAATTGACGCCATTGCTCGATGAACAATTGCGCAAGTTGTCGTTGTCGCCCGATAACGGGCCGCAGCTGGTCGACGTCGTCGAACTGTTTCGCACGCGCGTACAAACCATCGGCGCGATGGCGGCGCAAGCGGCGTTTTGTTTTGCCGATGAAGTGGAATACGATGATGCCGCCGTGCGCAAACATCTCAACGCCGCAACGCGCGAATCGCTGCAAACCGCGCATGATGAATTGCGCGCAGTGACCGAATGGAATCAAAGCGAAATTCATCACGCCGTTGCGCGTATATGCAAAACGCATGCACTCAAACTCGGACAAGTCGCCCCGCCGTTGCGCGTCGCCGTCGCCGGACGCGCGCACACGCCGGCGATTGATGCAACGCTGCAGTTGGTCGGACAAGACCGCTGTTGCGCGCGCATCCAAACCGCCGTCGCAAAACTCGACGCCGCAAGTTAATGCCGTGCGTTAATGTCGTGCGTTAATGCCGTATGTTAATGCCGTATGTTAATAAACCGGCGCGATTGACAAGCGCGCATCAATCGGCGACAATCCGCGCCCGATTGGAAAACCATCGGGGCCATAGCTCAGCTGGGAGAGCGCAACACTGGCAGTGTTGAGGTCGGCGGTTCGATCCCGCCTGGCTCCACCATTTGTGCAACGCCTAAGTCCCCATCGTCTAGTCGGCCTAGGACACCGCCCTTTCACGGCGGCAACAGGGGTTCGAATCCCCTTGGGGACGCCATTTCAAGCCGAGTTTGGCAACGCCAAATTCAGCAAATCGCGTTTTTCGTTTGATATCCGTCTAAAGAACTTTTGCCGAAGCAATTGAGTTGTGAAATAAGGTTGGCGCGAGACGAGCAAGGGGAGAAACTCCACAAGATAGGGTAGCGTGGCCGTTGAAGCATTGGCCGTCGCCGAAAGCGAGGCGCAGCACATGTGCCATCAAACGAAAAATCGCGGATTGTTGGAATTTGTTAAAAACGCGACATAATTCCCATATTGCTTCGGGCAAAAGTTAGCCAACTTGGTATTGCCACCGGTAAATGTTTGCTTTATTCTGGCAGCAGGTATCACCCATTAATTCTGACTATGTGAGGGTAACGTCATGAAGAAAATTATTCGTGCTTTGGTTGTGTCCGCGACTGCATGCGGACTCGGTCTCTCTTCCGTCCAAGCCGCAGATTGGTTTCCTTATCCGGTTGAAGTGTGGAAACCGCCGTTTGACATGGCAAGTCCGCGTACCGAAATTGACTATGTTGCGTTGCCGAAAGCGTCCAAAAAATGGGAGATTTGCGTATCCTTCCCCCACATGAAAGACGCTTACTGGCTGGGCGTTGACTATGGCGTAGTCGAGGAAGCAAAGCGTCAAGGCGTCAAAATGCAACTGGTGGAGGCTGGCGGCTATACCGAACTCAACAAGCAAATCTCGCAGATTGAAGATTGTGTTGCTGCCGGAGCGGATGCAGTCGTGATCGGCGCGATTTCGTTTGACGGCCTGAACAATCTGGTATCCGAAATTCGCAAAAAGGACATCCCGGTAATTGATATCATCAATGGCATGTCATCGCCCGAGTTGTCAGCGAAATCGCTGGTGTCTTTCGGCGAAATGGGCGGGAAAGCAGGTGAGTTTGTCGCTAAACGCCACCCCGCAGGCGGCAAAGCCGCCAAAGTCGCGTGGTTCCCAGGACCGCCGGGAGCCGGATGGGTTGAAGCCGGCAACGCTGGATTTGCCAGCGCGATCGAGGGCTCCGCCATTGAGTTGGTGGATACGAAATACGGCGACACCGGTAAAGAGGCGCAGTCCAAACTGGTTGAAGACACGCTGGAAACTTACCCTGATTTGGATTACATCGTTGGCACGGCGGTAACGGCTGAAGCGGCGGTTTCCATCCTCCGTGCACGCGGACTGACAGATCAGGTCAAAATCGTTTCCTATTACTACACGCCGGGTGTGCATGATGGCATCAAGCGCAAGCGAATCCTCGCCGCCCCGACCGACCAGACGGTGATCCAAGGGCGTGTGGCAATCGACCAAGCGGTGCGGATTTTAGAGGGCGAGTCCTATGATAAACACGTAGGGCCGCGGCTGTTTGTCGTCAGCCAGGACAACGTTGGTGATTTTGACAGCACTACGACGCTGGCACCGGGAGGCTTTAAGCCGGTATTTCGTGTTCAGTAGCGTCTGCGCGGCAATCTTCGGAGTGGATAAAACGAGGATGCAAGCGTGATTTACGACGAGCCGAGGTTCCTGCCCGGCGGCGACCGCTATATGCTGATTGAATTCGGCAACGAGATGAATCTCGAGCTGAATTTTACCGGGCAGGGCTTGGCTGGTGCGATTGCCGAGCAAAAAACGAAGGGCGTCATTGAAACGGCGCCCTGCTTTGCCTCGACTTTGGTTCACTACGAGCCGGAAGAAATCTCGTTTGCCGATTTGCGGAAGGAAGTTACGCTTTTGCTGAAATCGCTTGGGCCGTCGGATGATTTGGTGTTGGACAGCCGCTTGTTTTGTTTCCCGGCGGTTTATCTTGATCCGTGGACGAAAGAATGCGTCGCGGACTACATTGAAAAAATCGCCGACAAGACTCCCGATCCTGAATTCGTCGCCGAACTAAACGATCTGGCGGATGTACAGCAATTAGTTCGTGTGCATTCAGGCACCGAATACTGGGTGGCATCGCTCGGGTTTTGGCCCGGGCTGCCGTTTATGATGCCGCTTGACCCGCGTTGCAAACTCACCGCGCCGAAATACAACCCGCCGCGCACTTGGACGCCGAAAGGCACGGTCGGCATGGGCGGCGCGTCCACGGCGATTTACCCCGAACACCTACCCGGTGGCTATCAGGTATTCGCGCGCATCCCAGTGCCGATTTGGGATACCGAGCGCGCTTTTCCGGTTTTTGAGAAATCCATTTGCTTGTTTCAACCGGGCGACCGCGTGCGGTTCGTGCCCTGCACGGTTGAGGAGTTTGAAGAAATTGAGCGGCAAGTGGAAGCCGGCACCTACGAATATAATCTGGTGGAATACCAAAAGTTTGCCGTTGCGAATTATAAGTCGTGGGTTTCCACCCTTGACGTGAACAAACGATTCTAGCGGGGCAATAGCATGTTGAAAGTCATAAAGCAGGGGTTGGAGACTTCGGTGCAAGACTGGCCCGGACGGCTGGGCTACTGGAATCAAGGGTTTCCACCGTCAGGCCCGATGGACAGCTGGTCGTTTCGGTTGGCTAATGTGCTGGTTGGAAATGATCCCGGCGATGCCGCATTGGAATGTCAATACATGGGGCCGACTTTGGAATTTGAGCGCGACGGCGTTATCGCTGTTACCGGTGCGGATATGCAGTCGATGCTTGACGGCAAGCCGTTGCCGATGTGGGAAAGCGTCAGCGTTAAATCAGGGCAGGTTCTGGCGTTGAGTTTTGCCAAAGTGGGCGCACGCGGCTATATCGCCGTCGCAGGCGGCATTGCCACCGAACCGTGGCTCGATTCGCGTTCTACATTTCACAAGGCGGGCGTTGGTGGCATGCAGGGGCGAGCGATTCAAGACGGGCAGTCCGTTCCTGTTGCCGAAGCGAAAGGCAAGCCGGGACGTCGGGTGAAAGATGACTGCCGCCCGACCATCATGACCGATAAGCGCTGGGAAATCGAAGTTGTCGCGGGACCAAACGATGATTGGGTTGATGACGCGGGCCACAAGATGTTCCTGTCCGCCGACTGGAAATTGTCATCCAAGAGCGACCGCACCGGTTTTCGGCTGGAGGGGCCTGAATGGACTTTTACCGAAAAAGCCCGCGACAAACTGCCGGAACACGGCGCGGAGCCGTCCAACATCATCGATCAGGGGTATCCCTGCGGCGCGATCAACCTCGCGGGACAAACGCCGATTATTTTGGTCAACGACGGGCCGAGCATGGGCGGCTTCATCAATCCGTACACCGTCCCGCAGGCGGCGTTCTGGAAGTTGGGGCAATCCAAGCCCGGTGAAATCTACAACTTCAAAGCAGTGAGCGTAGAGCAAGCGCAAGAAATGGCGCGCGCATTACGCGCCACTTGCAGCGAGTCATCTCTGGCATAGGGGGAAACGATGACGACAGAAGTGAAAACGCAAACAGCGGGCAATATGTGGAAAGTGCTGGTCAAGCCCGGCGATACGGTTAAATCTGGCGATACGCTCTTCATCATGGAAGTGATGAAGATGGAAGTGCCGCACGAAGCGCCTTGCGCCGGCTCGGTCAAGGCGGTGCATGTCGAGGAAGGCGACGAGGGCTTGGACGCTGACATGACTGCGGTGGAAATCGATTAACTTGGGAGCAAATCATGCAAGCAAATACTATGACTTTAGCGGCGGCGGCATGGCCGTCATCCGAAGGGCAAGCCAACTGGCTCCGTTATGCAGTTCTTGCGCTTGCCGGCACGGCAATTTTGGCTCTGTCGGCGCAATTCAAAGTACCTTTCGGTCCGGTGCCGTTCACGATGCAGACTTTTGTCGTGCTAGTGATGGGAATGGTTTATGGACGGCGGCTTGCGGTCGCCACTGTTGCTTTATATCTGGCGGAAGGCGCGATCGGTTTGCCGGTGTTCGCCAACGGTGGCGGTATCGCATACTTCGCCGGCCCGACCGCCGGATTCTTGTTGGCTTTTCTCGTCGCCGCGACGTTGCTCGGCGCATTGGCGGAGCGCGGGTGGGGACGGTCTTTCACCTCGACTATAGGCGCAATGCTGATTGGCACGGCTGTGATTTTTGCCGGTGGACTGGCTTGGCTCGGCAGCCTCATCGGGTATGAAAAGGCGGTGGCGGTTGGCTTCATGCCGTTCATCTTTAGCGAATCGGCGAAGATTATTCTCGCCGCCTTGGTCATGCCGGGTTGCTGGCGGCTGGTTCGCAGACGAAGCGAATAATGTCGTTGCGCCCGGGTGTTTCCATCGGGCAGGTGGATAACGCGCGGGTTCGCGTAACGCAGTGGCGGCTACCGCCGGGAACAGAGACCGGACATCACCGGCACGAATATGATTATGTCATCGTGCCGGTGATTGACGGTGTTTTGACGATTGCAGATAGCGATGGCACAAAGAAATTTCCGCTACAAGCAGGCCAAAGTTACTTTCGTCCAAAAGGCGTAGAACACAATGTAATGAATGTCGAGACTACTCAAATCGCGTTTGTCGAGGTCGAGATTAAGTGAACCCCGACAATAAGTTTGTATAATGCTTTGCCAGCGATGGGAGAATCAAATGGCAGGCAATAAAAACCAATCGAAGTTAGCCCCGATTCTGTTCGGGCCGAGTTTTATGTCGCAGGTGCGAGCAGTCAATCCAAAAGCGGCCAAGCTGGATTTGCGAAAGACTTTGGCATTTCCAGATGAACGTGATGTCCCGCCGGAACTTGCTTTCTATCATGAACTGTATTATCCAGACTTAATCACAACCGGCAAGCCGATTATTTCGGTGGACAGCAGATGGCATGGCAAGCCCGTGGGAGTGATCGGCCAAGCGCAGCGGGCTTGTGCGCGGGGTATGAACTGATGCGCGCCGGACTTATTCCGGTGTTTTTTGAACTGCAGCCGGATCCTAAAAACCCCAATCTAGCGAGAGCCGGCGGTCGCGCTTATAGTTTTGATTTTTCTGATGCGGGCGCTCCCACCGCACTAGGCGAGTTGGGGTGTATGCGTTTTCCCAAAAGCCACACAACCTTGCGCACTTATGTGGATACGATATTCAAGGGTGAATACAAATATGGTCGGGAAGTGGATAATCAGTGGCCAAGTTTCCGCGATCCGTTGCTGTATGATGGCACCGAAGATATTCCGCAAAGCGACTGGAAAGTCGTCTACGACACAGTGCTTTACGCGCGTGGCATCAGCGATCGTACTACTTATCGCATAAACAAGGGCACGACATTTTCCCAATTGCCGGAACCGATACAGGACGTATCCACAGCATTCGCAGAGTTCCTTTTTAACCAAACCAACGGAGTGCTCACCGATTTGGTGAAAGCGTATGCTGATAATGATCCAGACGCAATACACAAAATTTGGCAAGAATTAAACGATACCTATCAGGACAAGAGTATTTTTGAGGTGTTGCGCGATCAGGGTTGGGAGGACGTCATTAAAGGAACCAACAATACTTCTCGGTTGAGCATTTTTGGCACGTTAGGGCTTGGTTCGGGCGGATTTGATGCGTTTTGGGGGACTACCTTTATGGAAATTCTGCGTATTAAAATCCACGAAGATGAAGTCAATCAAGATGCGTTTGTTGGCGGTAGCAGTTACATGTTGTCCCCGTTTTTAACACATAAAACCCTTTGTGCTGATGGGCAAACAAAGTCATTGCAAGAAGTGACGAATACCCATGTCATTCCGATTCCGGTGAAACGCATAATCCCCGCATTCGACGGCGTGAATATCTATGTCGAGGGCAGCGAAACTCCGTATGTTTTCCCTTGCGTGGTGCTGACAGCTTCCCCGACGGCCATTAGTTCTTCTATAGTGTTTGATGAAAGCATTTTCAATGCTGATACTTGGAACGGGATTCGTAATATTCCGTTGACCGGCTGCGGTAAGACTTTCCTGGCATTTCCCAAAGCTTTTTGGAAGGGCGAGGAAGAGAGCGGACGCGATTCAATTGTGACTACGGTGACTGACCAAGCGATTCGCCAAGTATACACTTTTGACGATTATCATTGGGGGTCCGGATCGGAAATGGGCGTGCTTATGCTGAGTTACACTTGGGGCGACTGGGCGCATAAGATGGGATCTCTGGAAGGCGAGGAGCAAGTGCAGAGCACGCTTCGAATGCTGAAGGATATTTATCACGCTAAAGGCGAGCGCCAATGGCCTTTTAGTACGTGGTATCCGGCTATTGAATCGGCAATTTTGAATGGGAAGTTTTATGCGATTAACTGGAGTCACGAGCGTGGTTTTGCTGGCGGTTATCGCATGGCTGATCTCAACCGATACAGTGACCAAGTACACATGGCGGTGTCAGGTGTTTTGCCCAACAGACCCGATGCTGCGGTTTTCCTTGCCGGCGAGGCAATTGCGTGGTTGGGGCTTAGCGGGTGGATAGAAGGCGCGTTACATACTGGCATTAACTCAACATTGGGCGTGGGCAGTTGGTTTGATATCAGCGCCAATGCTTTTAACAATTGGGGAAAGGTTGTCGACCCGAGCAAAATTAGCGGGACAAGTTTCGCTGCGATACCGTCTCCTGTCGCCGAATGAAGCAAAATAGCGACACATCGCCCGAAGATTCTGTGTTGGCAGCCAGTGCCGTAGTCAAAGATTACTCCGGCACCCGGGCTTTGAATGGCGTTAATTTTGGACTGCGCGCGGGCGAAGTTCATGTTTTGTTTGGCGAGAACGGCGCAGGGAAGTCCACACTGATTTCTATCTTTGCTGGCGCGCGCATGCCGACAAGCGGTGAGATCCGCTATCGTGGCGCACTGGTGAAGTTGGGTTCGGTGCATCAAGCACGTACACTTGGGATTCGCGCCGTATTTCAGGAATTTTCTCTGGTGCCGCAAATGACCGTGGAAGAAAACATTTTTCTTGGCGCGGAAAAAACACGCGGCGGGTTCGTGCAGAAAAAAGAAATGCGGCAAGGCGCGCAAAAACTCCTTGATAATCTTGATTTCGGAATAGATGCGACGCGCTCGGTCGGGACATTGACGCGCGCCGAGCAGCAGATGGTTGAGATTGCCAAAGCGCTCAGCGAGGAACCATCGGTCTTGATACTGGATGAGCCGACGGCATCTTTGACCGACAGTGAAACCGATATCTTGTTTCGGTTAATCGAGCAACTGAAAGAAAAAGGCGTAGGCATTATTTACATCACGCATCGCATGGGTGAAATTCGGCGCATTGGCGATCGTGTCACCGTCCTGCGGGATGGTGAATATGTCGCAACCGTTAGTGCCAAAGAAACATCCGATGATGAATTGGTGCGACTGATGACCGGGCGTGTGATTTCTGAGATATTTCCCGCTATTTCGCATTCCTCCGGTGAAAAAGCGCTGGTTGTTGACTCGCTTGCGGCTGGCATAGTGCGGGGAGCGTCTTTCTATGCGAGGCACGGCGAAATTGTAGGATTTGCTGGCCTTGTCGGTTCGGGAAAATCTGAGGCGGTTCGTGCTTGCTTTGGGCTATTGCCCGTGCGAGACGGAAAAGTCATGTTGGATGGCGCAGATGTTACCGGCCTTTCGTCAAGCCAGATGTTGTCGCGCGGGTTATTTTACAGTCCGCCTGACCGCCGCGAAGAAGGTTTGCTGATGATGCGCTCATGTCGCGAAAACATCTCCCTGCCCGCGTTGGATAGCACGCGCTTTTCTCGGCGTGGTTTTTTGCGCCGACGGCAGGAAGCAATAGAAACACGAAAACTTGCCGAGCAGTTTAGTCTGTCGCCGATGCGCGTAGAGCGAGCGGTTGAGTTCTTTTCCGGCGGCAATCAGCAAAAAGTCATGCTTGCGAAATGCCAAGCACGCGTCGCCGAGGTGTTTATCTTTGACGAGCCGACGGTCGGCGTCGATGTTGGCACTCGAAGCGAAATTTATCGATTCATCAAAAATTTGTGCGAAGGCGGCGCAGCAGTGATTCTGGTTTCCTCCGACTTGCCGGAAATACTTAACTTGTCTCATCGCGTGTATGTGTTCGGTAGCGGCGAAGTTCGCGCGGAACTGCGCGGCGAGGACATCACGGAAGATCTTGTACTAGGACATTTTTTTCATCGGGAGGCGGCATGAATTACCAGCGAATAATTAATCTTCCAACGACGCTCTTTGTGCGTCTTGGCGTATTGCCGTTCTTGCTGATTATCGCTGTCATCGTATTCACGGCTCTATCCGATAACTTTCTGTCATGGCGCAATCTGCTCAATGTCGCTCGTCAATCGGTCTATCTGACGATCGTCTCGCTTGGGCAGATGCTGGCGTTGCTAACCGGCGGATTTGACTTGTCGGTCGGCACTATTTTGGCGCTGACATCGGTTGTTGGGGCAACGGCGATTGTGGCGATGCATGGCATTATGCCAGACGCTGTTTGGCTCGCGCTTTTGCTTGGTTCTTTAATCGGTATTGCCGGCGGAACTGTCATCGGCGTGATTAATGGCATTGGTGTCGCCGTATTTAATGTATCGCCATTCATGATGACGCTTGGAATGGCATCGGTGGGCTTCGGTGTTGCGCTGTACATGACGGGCGGTGTTCCTGTCTATGGCATGCCGCCGGAATTCAGCGATGTGTTCGGATTCGGCGAGTTCGCGGGGGTTCCCGTGCCAATCATCGTAGCGGTGATTATCGTCGCGGTGCTGACGGTGTTCGTGTATTGGACGCCGGCCGGTCGGCATCTGTATGCGGTTGGCGGCAACATAAAAGCGGCTGCATTGTCGGGTATCAGCGTACGAAAGACGCTGTTCATGACTTATACGCTATGCGGATTGCTAAGCGCAATCGCCGGTATGCTTTTGACTGCTCGGCTCGAGACTGGCGAAGCCAACATCGGCGCGTCGATGCCATTGGGCTCAATCGCCGCCTGCGTTATCGCAGGAGTAAGTTTGCGCGGCGGAGTTGGACGTTTGGAAAACGTAATACTCGGTGCGCTGTTTATTGGGCTGGTGCAAAACGGCATGAATCTAGCGCGCATCGAATCCTACCTGCAAACCGTGGTGCTCGGCGTACTGCTCATTTTGGCGGTCGTTGCCGATCAACTGCGATTGCGCTACATTTCCGGCATGAAAACTTAAAGCGAGGGGTAATTCGATGAAAACGCAAATTAACTGTGACATGGGCGAGAGTTTTGGCATTTATCAAATGGGCGACGATGCTGCGTTGATGCCGTTGATATCGGTCGCAAATGTCGCCTGTGGATTTCATGCGTCCGACTATAATCACATGCGCAAGACCGTGCGTTTGGCGCAGGAGCATGGCGTCAAAGTCGGCGCGCACCCTTCGTTGCCGGATCTGCAGGGCTTTGGTCGGCGCGAAATGAAACTAAAGCGCGATGACTTGGCGAACTGCATCATCTACCAAGTCGGCGCGCTGAAAGGTTTTTTGGACGCCGAGAAGATGCCACTCAATCATATAAAGCCGCATGGCTCACTGTATGGCATGGCGGCGCGTGATGAGGAAATAGCGCACGCTGTTTGTGATGCCGCCGAAGTGTTTGGCGTTCCTTTGTTTGGAATGATCAACTGCGCCCACGAAAAAATCTATGGCGAGCGCGGCATAAAGTTTGTTGCCGAGTATTACGCCGATCTTGAATACACCGACGAAGGTGGATTAATTATTACGCAAGAGCACGATGCCGTTGACCCCGAACGTGCTGCCACTCGCGCGCTTCGAGCGTTGCAGGAAGGCAAGGCCGAATCGGTTGGCGGCAAAGATGTCGAGGTGCGGGCTGATTCCATCTGCGTTCATTCAGACACGCCCAACGCGCCCGAAGTCGCCGCAGCTGTGCACGATTCAGTGCGCGAATATCTAGCCGCATAGTTCGATGCACCGCGTGTTGGTCGCCAATCGCGGTGAGATTGCCTGCCGTGTTATTCGCGCGTGCCGGGCGGAAGGAGTCGAGACGGTTGCCGTTTATTCCGATGCTGATAAAAATGCTTTGCATGTCGAGATGGCCGACGATGCGCGGCATATCGGCGGCGCTAATCCGCGGGATAGTTATCTAAAAACAGGGGCAATTTTGGATGCAGTGCAAGCGGCGAAGGCCGATGCGGTGCATCCGGGCTATGGATTCCTAGCGGAGAACGCAACTTTCGCTGAAGCCGTAGCGTCAGCCGGACTGATCTGGATTGGTCCCAACGCACAACACATTCGTGACATGGGCGACAAGAGCGCCGCCCGAAAAATTGCGCAGGATGCCGGAGTTCCGGTGTTGCCCGGGTCGGAGCGCGTTGACGCCGCAGACTCAAACGCACTCGCGCAAGCCGGCGAGAAAACAGGGTACCCGTTGCTTATTAAAGCGATAGCCGGCGGTGGCGGGATTGGCATGCGTCTTGTGCAGTCGCCCGACCAACTCGTCGAAGCCGCCGAGGCGACCGGTGTGCTTGCCGGAAGCGCATTTGGCGACAGCGGCGTATTTTTGGAGCGTTTTATTGCCAATGCGCGCCATGTGGAAGTGCAAGTATTCGGGCTTGGTGATGGTCGTGCCGTGCATTTTTTTGAGCGTGAATGTTCAGTACAGCGGCGGTTCCAGAAAATCATTGAAGAATCTCCATCTCCGGGCGTTTCGGATGCTGTCCGCGCCGACATGTATGCCGCCGCGGTTGCGCTCACGCGTGCGTGTCATTATGCCGGCGTGGGCACGGTTGAATTTATCGTTGACGATAACAGCGGCGAGTTCTTCTTTTTGGAAATGAACACACGCATACAAGTTGAACACCCGGTTACAGAAATGGTCTGCGGCGTGGACTTGGTTGCGTTGCAATTGCGCTTCGCCGGCGGAAATTTGTCCGAACTAGAGCAAGATTCCAATTCTACTTCGGGGCATGCAATAGAATGTCGTTTGTATGCCGAAAATCCGCAGCGCATGTTTTTGCCGTCGCCGGGGACGCTTGAAAAACTGGAATTTCCCGAAAGCGCCGGGCAAGTGCGGATAGACACTGGATTTCGAGAGGGCGATGTGATTACGCCCAATTATGATCCGATGATTGCTAAAGTCATCGCGCGCGGAGACGACCGAGGCATGGCATGCGAGCGTATCGCAGAGGCATTGCGTGATATCCGCTTGGAAGGACTGGAAACAAACATAAATTTTCTGCTCAAATGCGTCGAGCATCCGGCTTTTCGTACGGGAAAGACCACGACTGATTTCGTGGAGCAGCACAAAAAAGATTTGATTACATCGTGAGGGCAATCTCACCGCGGCGGCGCGGTCGCGGCGAAGGCGTCCACTTGATTGGCGGCGTCGAGCAGTGCTTGCAGATGGCTCAGTCCGTCGAGGCTGATGCGGTTGCGGAACAGCGCCCAGTCGAGCAAGCAGGCGCAGCGCAGCGCGCCGTCGCGGGCGATGCCGTCGCTCGGATCGAATCGCTGGTCGAGTGTCTTCAGTCCCGAGGCGATGCGATTCTGCTGGCGGGCGATGTATTTGATCTGCTCGGCGGTGAAGCCTTCGTTCTCGAGCAAGAACACGTTGATCGCGCTGTCAAGCACGGTGTTCGCCATCGCGAAGTTCTCGTGGTCGTCCAACGCGGCGAGGAATGTCTTGCCGTTTTTCTCGCGGGCGTATTTGACGATGGAACTCGAGTCGGTCAGCGCCAGATCGCCGTCGCTTAGGAACGGCACCTTGGCGGTCGGCGAGTGTTGCGCGCTCATCGCGTAGTCGGCTTCGACGAACTCGAACTCGATGCCCTCCTGCATCAGCGCGACGCGGCAATGGCGCACGAAGGGCGAGGTGTAACTGCCGTAGAGTTTCATTGGGATTTCGGTTTGCGGTTGGATGGACGGACGAGTCTAGCAAAACCGCCCGCCGCGCGATAGCGTGCCGCGCTCGCCACCGCCATCGCCTTTTCACGCCGGAGTTGGCGCATAATCGTGCGATGCGCATTCCGTCCAAGACGCGCAGACCCGAAATGGCAGACCCGATCCGCGACCCCGATCACGACGCAGCCGAAGCCGGCGCGCGCGAGTCGCTCGCCCCGCTCGAGTTGGCGGCGCAAGTCGGCGCGCGCTTGCGCGAATGCGGGCGCAGCGTCGCCACGGTCGAGTCCTGCACCGGCGGCGGCATCGCGCGGCTGATCACCGCCGTCGCCGGCAGTTCGGACTGGTTCGAGCGCGGCTTCGTGACCTACAGCAACGCCGCCAAGTCGGAGATGGTCGGCGTCTCGCTCGAGTTGATCGCACGTTGCGGCGCGGTCAGCGTCGAAGTCGCCGCGGCGATGGCCGAAGGCGGCATCCGCTTCAGCGAAGCCGACGAGTGCATCGCGGTCACCGGCGTCGCCGGACCGGGCGGCGGCAGCGCGCGCAATCCGGTCGGCGCGGTGTGTTTCGGCTGGGCTGCGCTTTCGCGCGAGACGCGTTGCGAGCGCATCCAGTTCAACGGCGATCGCGCCGCGGTGCGCGAACAAAGCGCGACGCATGCGCTCGCCGGTTTGCTCGCGTTGTTGCGCGCGGAATGACGCCGTGGATGAGCGCGGAAATGCGCTACAATCCGCTCCATCCCCCGCCGCGCAATCTTTGTTTGCAATGAGTCTGAACTATCTCGAATTCGAGAAGCCGATCGCCGAACTCGAAGAGAAGATCAGCGAATTGCAGCGCGTCAGCAGCAGTCGCGAGATCAATCTCGACGCCGAGATCGAGAACCTTCGCAGCCGCAACGACGAGTTGACCCGCGAGATCTTCACCAAACTCGGCGCGTGGCAGATCACCCAGATCGCGCGCCATCCACTGCGTCCGTACACGCTCGACTACATCGCGCGGATGCTGACCGACTTCCACGAACTGCACGGCGACCGGATGTACGCCGACGACGCGGCGATGGTCGCCGGCGTCGGCTGGCTCGACGGGCGGCGCGTGGCGGTGATCGGGCAGCAGAAGGGACGCGACACGCGCGAGCGTCAGCGGCGCAACTTCGGCATGCCGCGCCCGGAAGGCTATCGCAAGGCGCAGCGCGTGATGCGCCTCGCCGAGCGCTTCGGCCTGCCGCTGCTGACGTTGATCGACACCCCCGGCGCGTATCCCGGCATCGGCGCCGAGGAGCGCGGGCAAAGCGAAGCGATCGCCAAGTCGCTCGAAGTGATGGCGACGTTGCGCACGCCGATCATCTCGGCGGTCATCGGCGAGGGCGGCTCCGGCGGCGCGCTCGCGATCGGCGTGTGCGACAAGTTGCTGATGCTGCAGTATTCGACCTACGCGGTGATCTCGCCGGAGGGCTGCGCTTCGATTTTGTGGAAGAGCGCGGACAAGGCGCCCGACGCCGCCGAGGCGATGAAGGTCACCGCTGCGGACTTGTCGCGCTTAGGGTTGGTGGACGAAGTGATCGACGAGCCGCTCGGCGGCGCGCACCGCGACTACGAGGTTGCCGCCGCGCGCTTGAAGACAGCGGTGCTGGCGTCGCTCGATGAGTTCGCCGCGACCGAAGCGGAGGATCTGCTGACGCGACGCTACGAGCGGCTGACCGGCTTCGGTCGCTTCGAGATCAAAGGTTGATCGGATGCGCGCGGTGAACTCGAACGCGTTCAGTCCGACCGCGCTGCGCCGCGTGTTGTTCGATCAACTCGGCTTGGCGCGCGACGCCGAGTTGGCGGTGGCGTACAGCGGCGGGCACGACTCGCAAGTGCTGCTGCACGCGCTGGCGGCGGCGCGCGATCAAGGCGATGACGCGTTCACGCTGACCGCGCTGCATTTCGATCACGCGCTGGCGGCGGAATCGGCCGACTGGGCGAAGCGTTGCGAAGCGACCTGCCGCGAATGGGGAGTCGCGTTCGTCGGCCATCGCGAAGTCGTTCCCAAGCGCGCCGGCGAGAGCCTCGAGGCGCGCGCGCGGGCGATGCGCTATCGCTGGTTCGCGCGCGCCCTCGCGCCCGGGCAAGTGCTGCTGACCGCGCATCACGCCGACGACCAAGCCGAAACGGTGTTGCTTAACTTGCTGCGCGGCGGCGGCGTCGCCGCGCTCGGAGGAATCGCGCCGTTGCGGCCGATGGTGTTGGAGTCGTCGTCGGCGGAGTCATCGCTGTCGTCGTCGCCATCTTCGCTGTCGTCTTCGCAGTCGTCGTTGTTGTCATCATCGCCGCCGCCGTTATCGTCGCCGGCGTCGTCGTCGTCGGTAGCGGCGAAGTCATCGTCAACGTCAACGTTGTCATCATCGCCGCCGTCGGCGTCGCCGTCGGAGTCATCGTCGCCAGTGTCGGCGGGGTCATCATCGGCGAAGGCGAAGTCATCGTCGTCGTCGTCATCACCGCCGGCGGCGTCATCATCGCCGCCGTCATCGTTGTCGTCATCATCGCCAGCGTCGCCATTGCCGTCATCATCATCGGCGTCTTCGCCGTCCATACCTCCTACGCGCGTGGCGCGTCCGTTGTTGGGGTTTTCGCGGGCGGCGTTGGGCGAATACGCGCGGCGTTTCGGGTTGTCGTGGATTGACGATCCGTCCAATCAGTCGCTCGAGTTCGACCGCAACTTCCTGCGCCATTCGATTCTTCCGTTGCTGCGCCAGAGATGGCCCGGCGCGGACCGGTCGCTCGGCGCCGCCGCCGCGAATTGCCGCGACGCCGCTGGCTTTGTCGCCGCGGCAATGGAGCCATTGCTGCAGCGTTGCCAGATTGCGCACAAGCGCGGCGTGTTCTGCCTCGCGCCGCCGCTCGACACCGACGCGCTGGCGTCGCTCGGGCGGTTCGAGCGCGTCGCGTTGCTGCGCTGCTGGTTGCATCGCCACGGCTGCCGCTCGCCGTCTTCGGCGCAGTTGGCGACCGTGCTGCAGCAGACGCTCGATGCCGGCGCTGGCGGCTTGCGCTGGGACGATTGGCATTTGCGCTGCTTCGAGCGGCGGCTGCATTTGACTCGGCAACTCGACGAGAGCGTCGGCGACGCGATCTCCTGGGACTTGCGCGCACGCGACTTGCGGCGCAACGGCTTGCGCGTCGAACTGGCGCAGTCGGAGCGCGCGAATGATGATGCGCCCGCGTTGCTCGACCCGGCGCGCTGTTACGGCCAGTCGCTGCAACTGGCGTGGCGCGCCGGCGGCGAGCGCATGACCTTGCCGGGGCGCGCGCATAGCAGCGCGTTGAAGAAACTGTTCCAGCAACGCGCGGTGCCGCCGTGGGAGCGCGCCGCGCTGCCGCTGTTGCTCGCCGGCGACGAAGTTGCCTGGGCGCACGGCATCGGCGCGGCGGCGACATGTTGCGCGCGCGGCGCGGGCGGCGTGCGGGTTCGTTTTGTCGCCGATGGCGCGTGAAACGACGGGTCGGTCGTGATCGCGTCGTGGTTTCCGCGAATCGTCACGACTCCTGAGATCGCGCCACGTTCCGGTGAAACGCCGATGACGCCGACCAATCGCGCCGTCGTTGAAAATCGCCGCGACGCTTGGCGGCGGAGGCGTTGCGTCGGGCGCGCAATCCTGCTACATTGCTCGCCCGTCCGGGGGAGCGTGTCCGGCTTTCCCATTTCGTCGCCCGCCGGTGCCATCGTCGGCATGCGTCGCCCAGCGATGCGAATGATCGCGCGAGGTTCGCCACGTTGCATTTGCATTGCATATGAGTTGCGTTGAATCGTGTCGAGTCGCGTATGAATCGCGTATGAGTTTCGCCCGATGACCAAGTTCGTCTTCATCACCGGCGGGGTGGTCTCCTCGCTCGGCAAGGGCATCGCATCGGCGTCGCTCGGCAGCGTGCTGGAGGCGCGCGGGCTGGCGGTGACGATGCTGAAGTTGGATCCGTACATCAACGTCGATCCCGGCACGATGAGTCCGTTCCAGCACGGCGAGGTGTTCGTCACCGACGACGGCGCCGAGACCGATCTCGATCTCGGCCATTACGAGCGCTTCGTGCGCGCCACCATGCGGCGCGGCAACAACTTCACCGCCGGGCAGATCTACGAGCGCGTCATCCGCAAGGAGCGGCGCGGCGACTATCTCGGCGGCACGGTGCAGGTCATCCCGCACATCACCGACGAGATCACCGACCGCATCGTCGCCGGCGCCGGCGACGCCGACCTCGCGCTGGTCGAGATCGGCGGCACCGTCGGCGACATCGAGTCGCTGCCGTTCCTCGAGGCGATCCGCCAGATGCGCGTGCGCATGGGGCGCGAGAATACGTTGTTCATGCACCTCACGCTGGTGCCGGAGATCGCCGCCGCCGGCGAGATCAAGACCAAGCCGACGCAGCATTCGGTCAAGGAGTTGCGCTCGATCGGCATCCAGCCCGACATCCTGCTGTGCCGCGCGCCGGGGCCGCTGCCGCCGTCGGCGCGCGCCAAGATCGCGCTGTTCACCAACGTCGACGAGGGCGCGGTCATCTCCGGCGTGGACGTTGACAACATCTATCGCATCCCGCAGATGTATGTCGACGAGGGCGTCGATCGCATCGTCACCGACCAGTTCCGCATCGACGCGCCGGCGCCGGACATGTCCGAGTGGGAACGCGTGCTGACCGCATGCCGCGCGCCGAACGAGGCGATCACGATCGCGATGGTCGGCAAGTATGTGAGTCTGACCGAATCGTACAAGTCGCTGACCGAGGCGATCCAGCACGCCGGCATCCAGACGCGCACGCGCATCGAGATCGAGTATGTCGACTCGGAGCAAATCGAGTCGCACGGCACCGATATACTCGCGCGCGCCGACGCGATCCTGATCCCCGGCGGCTTCGGCGAGCGCGGCATCGAAGGCATGGTCGCCGCCGCCGGCTACGCGCGCGAGAACGCGGTGCCGTATCTCGGCATCTGCCTCGGCATGCAGGTCGCGACCATCGAATACGCGCGCAATGTCGCCGGCATCGAAGGCGCCGACAGCACCGAGTTCAAGCGCGACGCCGCCGACCCAGTGATCGCGCTGGTGACCGAATGGGTCAACCAGCACGGCGCCTTGGAAGTGCGCGACGAAAGCGTCGACTTAGGCGGCACCATGCGCCTCGGCGCGCAAGACATCCACCTGCAACCCGGCAGCCGCTACCACCGCATCCATCAAGCCGAAGTCATCCGCGAACGCCATCGGCATCGCTACGAGTTCAACAACCACTACACCGAGCGCTTCGAGGACGCCGGGCTGATGTTCTCCGGACGCTCCGCCAAGGGCTTGGTCGAAGTGATCGAGTTGCCGACGCATCCATGGTTCGTCGCCTGCCAGTTCCACCCGGAGTTCACCTCCACCCCGCGCGACGGCCACCCGATGTTCACCGACTATGTCAACGCCGCGCTCGCCCATCGCCGCGCGCGGTCGGGCGAACACCTGAACGAAAAACAAGAAGAACAAAATGAACACCTGAACGAAAAGCAAGAAGAACAAGACAAACAACCGCGCGAACAACAACGCGAACAACCGAGCAAGCAACCGCGCAAACCGCACGCCGATCGCGCGGCGCGGGCGCAGGCGCAATGACCGCGCCGACGCTGCCCGACTTGCGCGCGACCGGCCGCGCGCCGTTCTTC
>JBPCXV010000140.1:0-5321 GCA_051008235.1 Pseudohongiellaceae bacterium
GGGTTGTTCTTTCACCTCCGGTGTTTCTACGGGCGCCAATGACGGCGACTGGGAAATCATCGCCACCCAGCAGGCGCCCGGCCAGACGGCCTCTGAAGCCGCCACGCTGACGCTGACCCTTGACACCGTAGCACCGGGCGCCGTTGTTCTTGCAAGTGACACCAGCAGCCTTGTGAACGGCACCGACACCACCATCACCGCCACTGTCACCGAGGCCGCCACCCTGGCCGTGGATGATTTCACTGTTACCGGCGGCACTCTGAAAAGCTTCACGCAGGTTGTGGGTTCCGACACCGAATACACGGTTGTCTTCACCGCCGTCAATGCCACCACCAGCGAGATTACCGCCACCATCCTGGTCGCGGCAAACACCTTCACCGACATAGCGGGCAATGACAACAATGCGGCAAGCAACACGCTGAGCATCACTGTTCCGGGCGCTACCATGCCGATTATCTCCATCGTCGATGCCAATGTTGCCGAGGCAGATGCCCCGGGTGCTCTCAGCTATCTGGAGTTTGAGGTAATGCTGGCCCCGACATCCAGCAGCGAAGTCACCTTTGATTACGCCAGCATGGACGGCACTGCCGAGGCAGCCACCGACTACAACGCCGCCAGCGGCAGCCTGACCTTTGCGGCCGGCGCTTCTACGCTGACCATCACAGTGACTGTTGTGGGCGACAATGTGGATGAGAATGACGAGACGGTGTTGCTGGAGCTGTCCAACGCTGTGCCGGCGAACGCCTTCCCAATGAGCGCGACCACCCGCACCGCCACCGGCACCATCAACGACACTGATCCGGTGCCGACCTTGCAGATTGCCACCACTGATGACCTCAGCCAGCGGGAGGGCAACGATGTCGCCAATGCCACCGATGCTGCTGAATGGCTTGTCTCGGTAGCACCGGTAACACCCGGTTCCGTCACCGACTTTACCTTGACCGCCGGTGTGCGATTCGATCAAGTGCCCCCCAACTGCGCCAATGTGCTGGAGGGAGACGGCACGAGCATGACGGCGGCGATGAACGGCGACCAGATGTTTGCCTCCGGCGCTGGCAGTTTCACGGTGACCTCAAACCCGGACACGGTAGATAACACCGCCGACTGCGTGGTCACCATAACCCTGTCGCTGACCACCGGGGAGACCAACTACAATATATCCAACACGGCCAGCATGCTGACCCTGACCATAACGGAAGATGACACGCCAACCGCCGCCCCGATGGTCGACGTGCCTGTGAATAACAGCTTCGTGATTGCGGCCAGCACCAATCAGACGGTCTATCCGGTGTCCGGCACCGCCAATGCGGGTGAGGTCATCAACATCACGGTTACGGACAGCGCCCCCACCGCTGTCACTGTTAATGCCTCTGTCACCACTGATACCGGTGGCGCCTGGGCAACCACGGTTGATATCAGCTCTCTGGCAGAGGGCGCGCTGACCTTTGGCATAACGGCGACAGATAGCTTCTTCCCCACATCAATGCCCGTTATGCGAACAGTGACCAAGGACACCATGGTGCCGACTGTCACCACCAGTGGCGACAACGCCGCGCAAGTGGGTGACACTGTCACTGTTACCTTCATGCTCAGCGACGCGCCGGCTGGCTCAACCGACTTTGTGGTGGGCGACCTCTCTGCCGTTGGCGGCACACTGGGTGCTCTCATGACAACCTCCGACACCAGCTACTCGGTTGTATTCACCGCCACCACCGCCAATGCCAACGGCGGCATCACAATCGCGGAGAACGCCTTCACCGATGCGGCGGGCAACCCCAGTGCCATGACTGTGCACACCATCAATGTTTCGGCGGTAGTGACCTACACTATTGCCAGTGCCACAGGCACCCCCAATGTCAGCGCGGACGAGGGCGATGCGATGGAGTTCGTCATCACACGCAGCGAGATGGTCAGCGACACTGCCGTGTCGCTTACTTATGAGGTTGATGTGGAAGGCATCACCACCAACTTCGCCAGTGCGGATGACTTCGCGGGCGGCATCTTCCCGTCGGGCACGGCAATGATTGCAGTCGGGGAGACCGAGGTTACCGTCACGATAACGGCCAATGACGACACCAATGTTGAGCCGGACGAAACCTTCAACTTCAAGGCGTCTCTGAACGGCACCCAGTTTAATTCTGTTGAGGGCACCATCACCAATGACGATGATTTCACCTACACCATTGCCAATGTCAGCGCATTAGAGGGCGATGCGATGGCGTTTGAGATTGTGCGCAGTGAGGCTGCTGCCGGCACGCCTGTGTCGCTCAACTGGGCTGTTGAGGCGGACACCGATAGAACCAACGAGGCTGATGCGGCTGACTTCGGCGGCACCTTCCCGTCAGGCACGGCAATGATTGCGGTGGGAGCGAACACGGTTACTGTCATGGTAACGGCCAATGATGATGACACTGATGAGACGGACGAGACCTTTAACTTCGTAGTGACTGTGGCCAGCACCGGGGTTATTGCCACAGGCACTATTGAGAATGATGATGCGCCAAGCACCGCGCCGGTCTTCAGTATGTCGGTGGCCAACGCCTATGTGAATGCCGACAATGTGAATGCCTTCATGGTTTCCGGCACCGCGACGACGGGTGCGGCCATCAGCGTTACGGTTACCGACAGTGCCGCCAGCCCCAATACGGGCACGGTCACCGAGACCGCCACCGCCACAGCCGGCAGCTGGTCAGTGACCCTGGACCTCGGGATTCTGGAAGAGGGCACCCTTACCATTGAGGCAACGGCCTTGGAGATGAACCGCACTCCGACAACGGCGACAGTGGCTGTGAGCAAAGACACAATGGCGCCGACTATCACACTCACCGCCGAGTCCACCAGCCTGGCTGCCGGGGCTTCCACTACTATTACTGTTACCGTCAGCGAAGCGGTTGCTGATCTTGAGACAGGCGACATAGTGGTTAGCGATGGTGGCAGTCTGGGTGCGCTGGCACTGGTGTCGGGTTCCACCACCGTTTATACGGCAACCTTCACCGCCGTCAGCCGGGCCAACGCCCTTACCGTCAGCCTTACTGTCGCGGCGGGCGCCTATACGGATGTGGCGAGCAACCCTGGCGCGGCAACGGTCGGCGCGCTGGACATAGCCGTTGCGGCCCAGTTGGCTCTGGCGCAACAGCCAAGCATAGAGCTGACGGCTGGGTCAGATACCGGCATCTCCACGGACAACATCACCTCTGATGGCGAGCCGGTCTTCACCATCGGCAATCTTCAAACTGACGCGACTATTACTGTTGAGGCGACATATACGATGACTGGCGGGACTGTCGTCGGGAAAAGGAAAACATTCACCGCATTGAGCGCGATCATGAATGTGCAGTTTGGCACCCCCGGTGCGGGCGGCAACTGCGACTTGTTTGACGGGACGACCGGCACGGCAAGTCAAACGAATCAGACGGCCTGTGCCCTTCATGTAGCAGGCACTAACGAAGCCTTCGGCATCCACACCATTGATGCCACCCAGTCAATAGATGGCAGAATAGACAACTCTGCCGATTCATTCATGTTCACCATTCAGGCCGACCCGCCGCGGCCGGTCATCAGCATCAGCGCGGGCGGTGATGTAATGGAGGGCGATGGTGCCACCACTACCGCCAATGCAATCTTCACCCTGACCTCCAATGTGGCCGCCACAGCCGACGACCCGCTGGCTATAGAGGTGCTCATCTCGCAGGTTGGCGATTACATTTCCGATACAGATGCCATGCGCCGTCAGCTGAACATCGCATCCAGTGCCACCACTGTCACCTTCAACATCGCCATAGTCAATGACAATCTGGACGAGGCGGACGGCAGAGTAACCGCCACCATCCAGATGGGCACAGGCTACTCGGTGTCCACCACCAGCAGTGCCGCCACTGTCACTGTCGCCGATGATGACTTGCCGGTTATCAGCATAGCCGCCGCCGACAGCAGTGTTACCGAGGCCGAGTTTGCGGTGTTCGTTGTTGCCACCAATGTAACCGCCCGCGCCGACCTGCCAGTGGGCATAGCGGTAACGCAGACTGGCAACTATATTGCCGGCGGTGATGTTGCAACTCACTCGGTTACGATAGCGAATGGCAAGGCCACCGCCACGCTTAGCATTGCCATAGACGACGACATGAACAATGAGCCGAGCGGCACGGTAACCGGCACGGTTGCCGCTGACACCACTGGTACCATCTACGATGTGCACGGCATGAACAACAGCGCTGTTATTACTGTTGCCGATAACGATGTGCCGAGTGTCAGCATCGCCATCGGCGGCACATCGTCCTCTGTCAAGGAGGGCGTTGGTGCGGTCTTCACTGTGAGCGTCACGCCCCCGCCGGCTGCTGCTTTGAGTGTGCCGGTGGGAGTAGTGGTTTCCGCAGATTTCGCTACCAGCGCTACGCTGCCGACCAGCGTGATGCTAACCAGCGCCAATACCAGCGTTATGTTCACTATTGCAACCGAGGACGACCTTGTTGACGAGGACGATGGCACCATCGTCGCCACGCTTGAAAGCGGCGGCACTGGCTATAACCGGCATCAGTCCGACAATGTTGCCACCTACACTGTCCTGGATGACGACACACCCGGGCTGACTATCACTGCCGACCCTGTGACTGTGTCCGAGGGCACCAGCAATGCCAGCTACACCATCACCGCCAGCATAGAACCGCGCGCCCCGCTGGTAGTTGCGCTGACCGTGTCGGAGCAGGGTGGCAGCAACTTTGTTCTGGCCATCAACGAGGGCGCGAAGACACCAACGCTTAGATTCGCCGAGAGCGCTCCCTACATCGCAACCTACAATGTTCCGATGAGGAACGACGACGACAATGTGGCGGACGGCACGGTTACTGTAACCCTCTCAAGCGCCCCGATGGGACAGGATTACACTGTCAGCACTGTCAATAATTCGGCTGTTGTTAATGTCACCGATGATGACACGGCGACGCCCTTTATCGGTGCAAGCACGCCGACAGCCAATACCGTTGTCAATGCCGCCAGCGCGATTACCCTCACTGTCGCCGGCACCGCCACAACAGGTGCCACCATCCGCATTGATGTTACTGGCGGCGGCACCTTCAACAGCGGCAACCCGGTAATGACCACCGCCACCGGCGGCAACTGGACAGCCGACCTTAACCTCCTGTCTCCGACCAGATTGTCAGACGGCACTCTCACCATCCGCGTAACCGCCTCGGAGACGGGCAAGACCGAATCAAGTGCGGCCACGCGCAATGTGATGCTGGATGCAACAGTACCGACTGTTACTATCGCGGCGGCGTCACCCACGCTGAAAGTGGGCACCAGCACCATGGTCACCTTCACTTTCA
>JBPCXV010000141.1:0-3092 GCA_051008235.1 Pseudohongiellaceae bacterium
GGCGGATCCGCGGCGATGTGAAATTCAGCGGCACGGCCACCCTGGTGTTGTTCGACTCCGATGGATTCGAGGATCGCCAGATGGACCTGGTGCTGAGCTCGAGCACCGGCGACGAGGATGCGATCGCGCAACAGCGCGTAAGCGTGGCCGACATGATCGCGGACCTGACCCTGGCCGCCGGCAACCTGGTGGAAACCCAGGGCTATTTCGAGCCCAACCGATTCGGTGGTGCGCGTTACCTGATCCAACCAGCTGGCACCGGCACACCGGACGGCTATCTATACATCCAACTCGGCAACGGGCTGCAGGCCGAGCTCCTGGATCTCGAGAACAATCGCAATTTCCTGGTGGCCGGCGCTCGAGGCGACGGTGGAACCGATGATGAGCAGGCCATGCAGGCCGTGATCGATTCGGATCCTGGTGAGGTTTATGTGCCCAACGGTTTCGAGTTTGTGGCCAACAACCTCACGATCCCGCACAACATTGCATTCGTTGGTGGCGGCTCGATGATCCAGCGCACGGGCTCGGCGGGCGACTTCCTGCAGATCACCAGCGTGGCCGTGACCGATGTATATTTCCGCGGCGTGACCCTGGACTGCAACCAGCCCAACACAACCAACACTAACGCCACCGTTGGGTGGAGGATTGCGGCAGCGTAATGGCGAACACTTACCAGGCAACCCTCGACGCATTACTCCCGGATCACACGTGGCGATTGGATGAACTCACGCGCGGCGCCACCTATGTGGACACCGGCGATACGGGCGGCTTTGATCTGAATGTGACGGCCCTGGGCCAGGAAGCGCCACGCGGCTTTCCCTCGGTAGGGATACGCGGGACGCCCGCGGTTTATGGATCATGGATAGGGCGGAGCATAGGCGGCGGCCCTTATCGCGAAAGCGGCCCCACGGATGTGGGCTGGCTCACCGGCGTTTTCAACGTGTGGATCACGCCGATGGATATGAGCTCGATCACCTACACGCTGGGCGTGTTCTGGTCGAATAACCCCGATGTGGGCCTGTATTTCCAGATCGACACCAATGGCGTGCTGCGATTTCAATGCCGATTTGTTGGCACCCGGCAGAATAACGCGAGCTCAACAGCGGCCGGCGTGATTACCGAGGGGCGCCCGCACATGCTCACGGTGGTGCAACGTGGGGATGGCAACGGCCCGCAGCTGTATGTCAACGGCGCGCCTATTGCTACAACCAATTCATTCAACGGCACCGGCATCACCCTGGACAGCTGGGCCGATGATGTGATTAACCTGGGTGTATCTACCGATATCTCAACCAATGGCCGCGGAACATCGGGCGGCCCTGGTGATATCGAGCCCGCGATCGTTGCGCAGCCATCGATCTGGATCAACTCGACAATCAGTGATGCGCAGATCGCGGCGCTGTATGCCTCGGCGAATGACAACACCAACAATTTCAGCGATATCCTCGAATGGATCATCCTGGGCCTGCACAATGAAACCGAGGTGCAGGATGATCTGATTCGCCTTTTGCCGGTGTGGGGAACACCATCGCCGGCTGGGCCTGGGCAGCAAGTAGATATTGGTCCGGGTTCGCCGCTTGGCGATGGCCTGCAAACATCCGGCATCGGCTCCAATGTGCCGGGCAACATGAATGCGGCGGAAGTTTCAAAGGTTTCAATCTTTGAGAGTTACCAATTTCTTTTTGATGCCGCGGATGGTGCTGGCAACAACACGATTTTTTCCATTGGCTCAAACACGGGCTGGGAAACTTCCGACACGGTGGGCAGCGTCACGGTGGCGCTCAAGATCAACGGCGCCGGCCTGGATAGCAAAGTTTTCTGGGCCTACGGCACAAGCGCCTCCAACGGCATCGAGGTGGATCTCGTTAGCACGATCGCGCCGCCTACCTATCGGGTGCGCTTGATTGCGCGGGAATCGGCCGTTGTAACCTATACCGTATTCAGCGATTTCCTGGGTGGCGAGTTTTCTATCGCGCCCTCCGATGAGCTTTTGTTTGTCACGATCGTGCAGCCAGGTGATGGTGGTGGACCGCAGATTTATATTAACGGATCCAATCGAACGGGCCTTGTCACTGTCAGCACCAACGAGGATATCTGGTGTGCCGATTACACGAGCTCGGCCAACCTGCGCATAGGCGGCGAACAAGGCAGCGCCACCGTGGATCCGCTCGAGCCGAACGGCGTGGCGATGGTAATGGAAACGCGCAAGGTGCTCACGGACACCGATGCCCTCGAGCTATACCAGGCATGGCTCGGCATATTCCCGGTTCCACCAGCACCACCGCCGGCCGGGTTTAATGAAACCCTCACCGACATAGGCAACGGCGACGATCCGAACGGCCCAGGGCCAGATTGGTATTGGCGCATGAATGAGGAATCGGCGCCCTTGCAGGATTCGGGCATCGCCCAGCTGCGCGCCATTCCGATCGAATCCGACAGCATCCTCACCGGCGGCGATCCCACGTTCGAAGCTGGTGGACCATTGCCCGCGGATGTGACCGCGGCGGCTATCTATTTCGACGGCCTCGGCGACTATTTCGAAATGGGTGTAAACGGTGTTAGCGGTGAGCTCGTGGATGTGGGCACCGGCACCGTGGGCGGCTTTCTCGCAGCGAACGCTCAATCGGACAACATTATCTATTCCCAGGCCAACGATGCCGGCACGGCATTCTGGCGGCTTGGTTTGAATTCCGACAACCTGGTGGAGCTCGTGGTGCAAACCTCCGTTGGCAACAGCGTGACGGTGGTGGGCAACTCTCAACTTTTCGATCGCGATTTCCACCTGATCACGGCCACCTCGGACGGTACCAATATCCTGCTTTATGTGGATGGCAAAGTGCAGATCCTCACCATCACCGAAGTGGGCACCGGCGCCGATGGCGATTGGTTCGATGCGTTTACCGCAACCCGTGGCGCCCTGGGCGCCCTGGCGAGCTCGACGTTTCCCACCAACCTCACCGGGCGCCTTTCCGAGGTGTTCATATTCGACGGCGATGTGCTTAGCGCTGCGCAGATCGCCACCCTATT
The DNA here is from genome assembly GCA_051008235.1 of Pseudohongiellaceae bacterium. Classification (GTDB taxonomy): domain Bacteria; phylum Pseudomonadota; class Gammaproteobacteria; order Pseudomonadales; family Pseudohongiellaceae; genus UBA9145. The sequence goes on from JBPCXV010000141.1 coordinate 3,028, forward strand.
CCAGGCGGCCATCAATGACGGCATCACCGGATCCACGGCCACGGCCGGCGTGCTCCGATTCGAGG
>JBPCXV010000142.1:0-101394 GCA_051008235.1 Pseudohongiellaceae bacterium
GCATGGCCTATCTTGGGGTGGTCGATGCCCGGAAAAATCGGGTCATCCGGCCAGTTAAGGTGTAAACCATGTGCCCGGTCTTAAATGTCAACCATGTGCCCGGCTTAACAAGGCGAGCCGCAGGCGAATGCCTGATGCGGTGGGGGGCTTTGAGCCCATACACAGAGTCATTACAGACATTCATCATCTTTGTTATAGTAGATACCGTGCCGTGCCGCCACAGGTGCCCTGATGACTAAAAACCTACTAACACTGCCCTTCTGCCTAGCCCTCTATTTGGGGTTGCCAGCGGCCGCCTCCGCCGCCGCACTGGATGAGGCTGCGCTTGAAGACCCCGTGCTGGCCCCGCTGCTGGACGCGCTAACCATTGAATCCATTGATGTAGCACACAACCTCAACGCCCGCGAAGTAATCAGAAGTCGGCTGTCAAACCCGCGTTTCGGGCGCTTTCCAGACCTGCCTGCGGGCACCCTGCCAACCGGGCGCGAGCTTGCCGCCTGGGAAGCATCCTGGCAAACAGGCGAAATCGGCGGACTGGTGCTACACAAGACAGCCGACACGCAAACAGATTCGCCGGATGCCAAACCAACCCCCGCCACCACAACAGATTCGACAGATTTACTAAACGCCTGGCTAACCACCGACACCGCCGGGCGAATCTTCGTATCCTTTGTTGCAACAGACCTGTCAGTGGCCGAAACCATAGCCCGCGCCGCCGCCACCAATGGCTACCGCCCACTATTACTAAGCGCTAACACCGGAGACATCAAAGACACCGAGAGCACAACACACAACACAACAACCAACACCCCCCAGGCCGGAGAGTTCTACGCCACAGCAGGCCAACGGCTGGCGATTGACACCCGCCGTGCACGCCGCTACCGCAGCGACATCACCGAGTTCAACCTCCTCGGCGAACGGGTAGGGCGAGACAGCAACACCGTCTTCTACGATGCCCGCAATCGCGGCACCAATAATTCCCGCAACGAACCGGCAGTGTTCCTCAAGGAAACGCTGGGCGATGAATTCAACCAACCCACCATTGAAGAAATTATAGTCCCCGGCGGTGTGGCATTAGGCGAGGTCGCCGCCATCACCATCCAACCGGCACAACTCATTTTCGCCAGTGGCCACCTACAACTGCTGGACACCGCGCAACAAAGCTGGAACCTGCCCGCCCTGCCGCTACCCGAGCAACGGGCACTGTTTGATTTCGTGCAACGCTCGGAACTGATTCACTCCGATGCCATCGTGGATATAGATGGAGAGGGCAGGGTACGCATATCAACCGCCCTGCGCGATACGGATGCAGGATATACCCTAATGCAAGCCGACACCCAGCCGTTTGAGCATATTCGCTATTTGCCAGTAAGCAAAAGCGTTATCATTGACACGAGCGTCAACTGGTTCCCTGCCAACGGTTCCTCCGGCTCCACAACCCTGGCCTTCAACACCGCATTTGAAGTGCGCTTCCTTTCGGCGGATAATATGCGCATCGCCCAAACCCGCGTAGCACTGGAGTATGAATTCAACTCACAGCCAAGCCACACCGAATATCAGGATGCCTGGGGCCGCGACACCCGCCGGCTAAGAGAAAGCCAGGACTACACCGCCCTCGGCGATAGCGTCAGCCCGGTTGCCGAATACGCCGGCTGGGCGGCACTGTTCCGCAAACTCCACACGGATGACATACCATTCCTGCAAGGCCGCTATGAGTTTATGAAGATAGACCAAAACGGCCGCTCAACACCAAGACGCTACTGAACTACGAGAGACAGAGACCAGCACCACAGGACAAACCATGCGCTCACACACAGCACATCCAATCCCATCAACCACGCCCGCGATGTCTACAACGCAGCCGGAGTTGACAGGCCAACCAAACATCAGCCGCAAAGCAATGCGCCTGCTTGCACCACTCCTGCTCGCAACACTAACCGCCTGCCACGCCATTGACTTTGATCCAGGCTTCCACTTCAACCCCGACCACGCCGCCACCATCATCAATCAAACCGAAGACCGCTTCCCCAACATAGACCCACTTTTCCTCAGCGATGAAATCAAAGCCTACGCAGACCGCTACATACACTCCGGCGACGGCAAAGAAACTCGCGTCCGCAAACTCCAGCAGATGCTATTCACCAAAGAGTTCCTAAACATCCAATATTCAGACACAAAAACCCACACCGCCCTTGAAGCATTCCAGGCGCGGGAGGGCAACTGTCTGTCGGTGATGAACCTGTATATAGCGATGGCCCGCTATGTCAACGTTGACGCCAACTTTCAAACCGTAAAAGTGCAACCAAGCTGGGACATGCGCGGTAATTTGCTAGTGCTGGCCCAACACATCAACGCCACCGGACGCTTCAGCCACCGCCGTCATTATGTAGTGGACTTCACCCCGGAGATTGCCCTGCAACAACTAACCGCCTCAACAATTGATGACCATGAAGCACGAGCCCTCTACTTCAGCAATATCGGTGTGGAAGCACTAATTGATAACAATCTGGATGAGGCGCTAATCTATTTCAAGAACGCCCTGTTCATTGCCCCCGATTTATCAGTAGCATGGAACAACATCGGCACCGTTTACAGCCGCCTCGGCAACCAGGAGTTTGCCGAATACAGCTATCACAAAGCATTCGCCCTCAACAACTCCAGCCCCACCGCCATCAGCAATCTGGCCAAGTTCTACACCCGCACCGGCAACGAGGAACTGGCACAAAAATACGCACTGGCAGTTGAACGCTTCAACAAACGCAATCCCTACTTCCATTACGGCAAAGGTTATATCGCCTGGCGAGATGAAGACCTGCACACAGCACGAGCATTCTTCCAGCGAGCCGTACGCCTGAAAGAGCAGGAGCCAGTTTTTTATGTCGCCCTCGCCGCGGTTAATCTCGAACTCGGCAATGTGGAACGAGCACAAGAGCTACGCGATGATGCGGCGCGACTAATAGCCCTGAACGAAGAAATCTACATCCCTTCCGAACAAAAGGTGCGAATCATAGACAGCGCAACAATCTTGAGAAGCACCAGCGCCGGAATCTCCATAATCCCCGATGGCTGGCAACGCCAGCGCGATGAAACACCCATTGAAATTGAAACAAATGACGAAGAGTAACACCCACTTTCATACAGTGCGCGCCAACGAAAAATCCAGCAAACCAAGCAACAAATTCAAATGCTCCGACGGCGACAATTTCGCCACCGCCGCCCGCGCCTTAACCACCTGAGCTTCCGCCACCGACCGAGTATAATCAAGCGCCCCACTATCAGCCACCACCGCAATAACATCACGCAACATAGCAGCATCAACAGTCTTCGCCGTCAAACTGTCACGAATCAATTTAACCCCAGCCTCATCCCCATTCTGCAATGCATAAATCAACGGCAGGGTAGGCTTCCCCTCCGCCAAATCATCACCAATATTCTTCCCCAACTCAACAGTATCACCAGCATAATCCAACACATCATCAATCAGCTGAAAAGCATTCCCCAGATGCCTCCCATAACAAGTAAGGTTATCCTCAGTCTCCTTATCCGCCCCCGCCAAAATAGCAGCACACTGCGCCGCCGCCTGAAACAAAATAGCAGTCTTGCTTTCAATAATCTGCATATACTTACTTTCAGTAGGATTCGCCTCATGCTTATGAACCAACTGCAACACCTCACCCTCAGCAATACGATTGGTAGTATCCGCCATAATCCGCATAACACGCATATCACCAATTTCCACCAAAACCTGAAACGCCCGCGAATAAATAAAATCCCCCACCAGCACACTGGAAGGATTATCCCACTCCGCATTAACCGTAGGCCGCCCCCGCCGCAAATCCGACATATCCACCACATCATCATGCAACAAGGTAGCCGTATGTATAAACTCAATCACAGCCGCCAACGGAATATGCCGCCGATTATCACTCCCACAAGCATGAGCAACCAGCAACACAAGCACCGGCCGCAACCGCTTTCCCCCCGCCGCCACAATATAGTGCCCAATATTCTCCACCAACGGCACCCGAGACTGAAGCTGCTCAGTAATAAACGCATCCACATCCCCAAACTCCCCCCCAACCGCCGCCCGTATTTTTTCATACATAGAATTCATAATCCAATATCCCAACTGGTGTGCGAGTTCAAGTATCGTATGACCGTTGGCGTGCAGTGTCAAGGTTAGTGTGCCAATTTGCTAACCCAGACAGGCAATTGACAGGCCGATTTTCTGATATTAGACTTCGTGTTATCTATACGTTTAGGCATATATCATACATGAAGGGGAATCCCTATGTTCAGGCCTATGAATAAAATTGTATTTGGTGTGTTATTTTTTCTGTTGGGTTACCAACTAGTTTATGCCCAAACTGCAGATGAAATAATCTCTGTCACGACAGATGAGGATAAAACAACCTTTACCCTGAGAGATGATTGGGAGCAATATATGAACTATGACTTGGAAAATTTCTTGATAGAGCAATTATCCAGCAGTCAGCAGATAGCAATTTATTATGTGTCGCCTATAACAGCCGCTCTTCACCCCGGATTCCGGGAGAAAGAAGCGGTGCTTAGTGTATGGGAATATCATTTTACAGTGGAATGCTCAAACTCCTGTAATCATAGGATAGCGAATCGATTAAAAGAAATTGCTTTACAAAGCATACCTATAAAAAGCGGCTGTCCACCACTTTTCAACAAGTTTAACAAGGCAGTAAGACTATTAGATCAGGAACAAACAATTATCGCCGAGTTGTATTTTGAAATAAACGGACTTTGCTTTATTGCAGGCGATCAATCTTACTATTCTAAAATGAAATTGGAATCTTTGGCTGATATCATCGATCTATCGGATATATGATAAGACTGGAATTGAGCAAGCATTATCGCCATGTAGGATGGCCTCGCACAGGAAATCGCCAAATCCTCGGAGCCGAAAAGGGCTGAGGAGCCCAACCCGGTGTGGAGCGAGAAATACAGAAACAGGCCAAAATCTCAATAAATAATGATGTAATTAACAGAAAATATGAGGAACTTTCCAGCTCAGCCCATTCCCACCAAAACATGAAACGCCCGCGAGTAAATAAAATCATCCACCAGCACACTGGAAGGATTATCCCACTCCGCATTAACCGTAGGCCGCCCCCGCCGCAACCGCTTCCCCCCGGCCGCCACAATATAGTGCCCAATATTCTCCACCAACGGCACCCGAGACTGAAGCTGCTCAGTAATAAACGCATCCACATCCCCAAACTCCCCCTCAACCGCCGCCCGTATTTTTTCATACATAGAATTCATAAACGAAACTTGCACAACCCCCACCACAGCGTCAAGCACCCGATGACTGGTCTTTATCAGGTTCTTTTCCCAGCAAAGATTTAACGGAACGACTGTGCTCCCTGAAATATTCCTGCTGTTCAGCCAAAGTCATACCACGTGTTTCCCGATTAATTTTTGCCCTGAGTTCCCTCATCAATTTCACCGAATCAATTTTCATAATCCAATACCCCAGCTGGTGTGCGAGTTCAAGTATCGTATGACCGTTGGCGGGCAGTGTCAAGGTTAATGTGCTAATTTGCTAACCCAGACAGGCAATTGACAAGCCGATTTTCTGGCATTAGACTTTGTGTTATCTATATGTTTAGGCATATATCACGCATGAGGGGGAATCCCTATGTTCAGGCTTATGAATAAAACTGTATGTGGTGTGTTGTTTTTTCTGTTGGGCTGCCAATTGGTTTATGCTCAAACTGAAGATGAAATAATCTCTGTCACGACAACAGATGAGGATGAAACAGTCTTTACCCTGAGAGATGGTTGGGAGCAGTATATGAATTATGACTTGGAGAAGTCTTTGGTAGAGCAGTTATCCAGCAGTGAGCAGATGATAATTTACTATAGAACACTTTCAACAGCTCTTTGGCACCCCGGATTCCGAAAGAAAGAAGCGATTTTTGACGGATGGGACCATCAGCATACCTTTCAGTGTGGAAGATCTTGTGAGAATAAAGAAGTAACAAGCCAGCTAAAAGAAATTGCTTTACAAAGCATACCCTTTGAAACTGACTGTCCAGCACCTTTCAATATGGCCGTAAGACTATTAGATGGGGAACAAGTGATTGTCACCGAATTGTATTTCAGTTTAGGCGGGCTTTGCTTTACTGTAGGCAATCAATCTTACTACTCCAAAATGACGCTAAAGCGTCTGAGCGATATCATCGATCTATCGGATATACGGTGAGTTTAAGGTATAAGGGAGAGGGGCTGCAGAGGAAGAGAGGGTTACTAGATTTGAGCGACAAGTGCAGTTGGAATTGGATGAGCCTCTGTGTTTCAACCTCGGCGATGGCAGATCATACGAGTGTTGACAGGCCAAATTTGGTAGTGGCACAGTCCGCTCGTTTGTGGTATTTTGGTTTTTCTTTAACTGACGAGGTAAATAGTCATGAGAGAATTAACTACTGTTGAGATGAATTGTGTAGCAGGTGGTGGCATTGAAGAAATCGTAGTAACAGCTAGAAGAGACGGGGGCAGATCATCATTTATTTCTAGTTATCGGTTTTTTACATCCCCAAGTGGGGGTGAGAGTGGGTATGGAGGTGACGGAGTTCGAGATGATCAAAGCTCATCACAAGGAAATGAGAGCGAGAATACGAATAATGAATCAATACCGAATTATTGTGATAGTGGTATAGTAATTTGTATGGGCGATAAGGACGCTATAAATAAGGCACTTCATTATCTGCTCAACTCACCCACATTTAAAGTAGCGTTTGAAGAACTGAAGGGTCTTGGCGTAATAATCAGCACCGAAAACTTGGAAAATAGGAATGAGTTTGACTATAAGAATAACACTATTCATTGGAGCCCGCTGAGCGGTTTGGATATGGAGGAGGGCATTTCCTCGCCTGCGACAGGGTTGGTACATGAAATAACTCATGCTCTCCGGTTTCATGAAGTCGGCCTGAAGGAGTTTGAGAAGAGTTTGGATCTCCCCACAACTGTGAAACTAGAGCCAGGAGTAGTAACCACCACGGCAGGCACTTCAGAAGAAGAGGCAAGAGCTACTAAATTTGAACAAAAAGTGCAGTCCGAATTAGGTGAGCCTGTGCGTGACAGGTATCACGATGGGGATTCAGTTCCAGTCAATTCCCCCTTGTTCTATTGTCATTATGAAGGAGTAGGAAAAGATGATGGAGAACCCCTATGTTCAGATTTATGAATAAAATTGTATATGGCATATTGCTTTTTCTGTTGGGTTGCCAATCCAAAGCGGAGATAAGGGATTTGAACGGTATCATTAATATATCGGATATATGGTGAGCCTGAAGATAAATAAACATTAGAATTTACGGAATAACAATTTTAATATATCTATTATGAATGACGCACTTAAAGAAAACCTGTTTCGCCAGGAGGCATTGGACGCGCTTAATGCAAAGCATTATGGTCGCCCCATTGCACGAATGCCACGTATGTGGGCATTCTTTGCGGTATTGTTAGTGCTTATCACCGTCAGTGCGGCTGTATTTCTTACTACCTCCACCTATTCTCGAAAAGAAACCGTAGTAGGGTGGCTTATCCCGGACAAGGGGCTGGTGCGATTGAGTGCCGGGCAGTATGGTCTTGTGGAAAGCCTTATGGTGGAAGAAGGTTCTGTCATAAAAGAGGGAGAACCCATTTTGGTACTCTCGTCCGACAATGGCCTTGTGGGTGGAGGCCGTGCCACGGAAGCCCTGCTGGTGGAAATCGCCAGGGAAGAAGTAGAATTGATTGCCCAGATTGATTTGGTACAAGAAATTCTTGTGGAAGATACTGATTCACTAGAGGCCAGCTTAGCCCAGATGGAGTTAGAAAAGCAGAGCCTTGAAGAACAAATTGCAGAACAAGATAACCGTGTTGACATAGCTGCCGACATTCTGCGCAGATTTGAGATTTTACGCCATGAAGCGGTGTCACAAGTGCAAGTTGAGCAACAGCGTGAGACATTAGCGGCACAGCGACAAATAAAAGAGGGGCTGGTTCAACGCAGGCATACACTTAATCGGGAAAGCCAACTGCAGCAAGACAGATTGGAAAGACTACCACTTGAAACAGACAGGCTACTTTCCGAGTTGCGTGCGCGAAAGGCGACTTTATCCGCGCGCAAGATAGAGTTATCAAGCCGTGGCCGACAGGTGATTACATCACCCGTATCGGGAACCATTGCCAGCCTCGGAGCCAAAGCGGGCAGTTCCATAAGCCCGGAGCGTTCTTTGGCGGAAATCCTTCCCGAAGGGAGTACTCTTTTTGCCGAGATTTACATTCCTTCAAGAGCCATAGGTTTTGTGGAAGAAGGTATGCCGGTGCGCCTGATGTACGAGGCTTTCCCACACCAGCGCTTTGGCTCAGGCGAGGGGGAGGTAAGCCAGGTAACCAATACTATTCTGCGCCCTGAGGAAATTCCAACACCGCTGCGTATGGAGGAGTCTGCCTACAAAGCCCGTGCTATGCTCAAGGTCCAGTCCATTGATGCATTTGAGCGTTCATTCCCACTCCGCCCCGGCATGGCACTACAGGCTGAGATTATTCTGGAACAGCGTAGTTTCCTGCAGTGGCTGCTGGAGCCAGTCATGGCAAGAAGAGGCTGGAGCCCTTCGGAAACCACTCAATGAACAATTTACCGATGCTCAATCTTACCGGGCTTTCGCGTCTGCCACTCATCCGACAGGCAACAGCGGCGGAATGTGGTCTTGCCTGTCTTGCCATGATTGCAAGTTATTACGGTTACCAGATTGACCTGGCGGAGTTGCGGCGCAAGTATTCCCTGTCATTACGCGGCGCATCCCTGAAATCAATCCTTGATATAGCCACCGAGATTGAACTGGGTGCTCGCGGCCTGCGCTGCGAAGTTGAAGAACTGGCATCCATAAGAACTCCCTGTATCCTGCATTGGGAATTTAATCACTTTGTGGTGCTAAAGAAGGTCACACGCTCACATATAATTATCCATGACCCGGCAGCTGGCCTGAAAAAACTGACTTTTGCCGAAGTGAACAAGATGTTCACAGGTGTAGTGCTTGAACTAACCCCCACACAGAAGTTCAAAAAGAAGCCCCCGGCCAACCCGTTAAAACTTGTTGATCTTGTGCGGTTTGGTAGTGATTTCATGCGGAGTTTTTCGCTAGGGCTTATTTTGTCCATGTTAGCTGAACTCTTCCTTCTGGCCACCCCGTTTTATATGCAGGTAACCATTGATGAGGTGCTTTTGAAGGGTGATCAGCCACTGTTAAATAGTCTGGCCATCGGGTTTGGCATGGTAGTGGCGTTTCAGATGATTTCTAATGTTATGCGCAGGTTGACTTTTCAATTCATGGGACATGTGCTGTCTTTTGATATGACAGCCCGTGTCTTCCAGAAGATGGTGAGTCTGCCAATCAATTATTTTGCCAGCCGACAAATGGGCGACATTCAGCACCGGGTGAATTCCCTTCAACAAATCCAGTACTTTCTTACTTTGGGGGCACCAGTCATGATTATGGATGTGGTGTTCTCAATTCTTATCGTCATCATCATGTTTGTGTATCACCCGCCGTTGACTTTTCTGGTTATCACCGTTGTGATTTTGTACGGCCTCTGGCGTTTGCTTATTTTTGGTGTCATGCGCCGTGTGGCTGGCGACCTCATTGTGGCGGAAGCCGCCGCTGAAACTTACTTGCTTGAAACCTTGCGTTGTATGCCCACCCTGAAAATGACGGCTCTTGAGTCTGTCCGCGAGGGCAAATGGCGCAATGCTCTGGCGCGAAAACTCAATGCAGGTTTGCGCGTGGGTAATCTTGACATTATCAATATGGGTGTAAATGAAATAATGTTTCAGGGCTTGCGGGTAGTGCTGATTTTTGTAGTTGCAGGGATGGCACTTGCCGGCGACCTCACCATCGGCATGATTACCGCTTATATGGCGTATTACGGTATGTTCACACAAAGAACTGGTGCCCTGATTGAGCAAATAGTACAGTTAAAACTACTCTCGGTTCCTTTGACGCGCATTGCCGACATCGCTCACGCTGTGCCGGAGAAAAGCGGCGTTGATGGCGGGCGCGAAGATACATTGCAGGGAACCATTGAGTTGAAGCAGATAGCCTTCCGTTATGGTCAGGGAGAGCCGCCAGTTCTCAAGGGCGTGAGCTTTAAAATTGAACCAGGCGAATTCGTGGCACTGGTCGGCCCGTCGGGAGCTGGCAAGAGCACCCTGCTCAGGTTGATAGCCGGACTGGAAACACCCACTTCCGGCAGTGTGTTGTACGACGGCCGCCCCGTGACGCACTGGTCAATCCGTAACCTGCGTAACCAGCTTGGTGTAGTTCTGCAGGAGGACAATCTGATGCGCGGCTCAATTGCCGAGAACATCGCTTCATTTGAGGAAGAGATTAACATGGAGCGAGTCAAACAGGTGGCTAGCCAATGCGGCATAGCGGGCGAAATTGAAGCCATGCCCATGGGCTATGAAAGCCTGATGGGAGACATGGGCTCCGCCCTCTCCGGCGGCCAAAAGCAACGGGTTATGGTGGCACGGGCACTCTACAGGAACCCGAAAGTAATCCTGCTTGATGAAGCAACCTCTCACCTGGACAAGATGAACGAATCAATTATTCAGGAAACCCTTTCTCAGCTGGGCGTAACACGAATAGTTATTGCCCACCGAAAGGAAACCATTGCCGTAGCTGACCGCATAATCGCCATGCAAGACGGCCTCGCACAGGAAATCGCCAAGCCTTCGGAACCGGAGGGGGCTGAGAAGCCCAACCCGGCGTGGAGCGAGAAATACAGAAACAGGCCAGAATCTCAGTAAATAATGATGTAATTTATTGAATTAACTTGAATAAATACATCCCTCAAAAACTCACAAAAGAGTATTGACAGGCCAAATTTGATAGCGATATAGTCTGCTCATTTTGGGCATTTTGATTTCTGTAATTAACGAGGTGAACAATCATGAGAGAATTAACTACTGTTGAGATGAATTGTGTGGCAGGCGGTGAGGGTGATGGGCCTCATGTGATTGATGTGATCGGATATGGAGGTGGGGGCGGGGCAGTTTGGATTGGATTATCAAGTGGGGGCGGATATGGAGGTGGTGGGGGAGGAGGTGGAGGTGGAGGTGGGGTTCACGGTACTCCAGCGCCATCATCAAATAATGACCAAGACGATCAGGACGACCAAGACGACCAGGATAATCAGGACGACCAGAGAAACGACACTAACGAACGCAGACCTGTTCTCGATGAGAATCAGTTTGGTTACGGTCCAATGAGTCAGAACGCAATAGCGGACTGGTTTCATGAGCGGCATATACTCAACGAATTTGGCCTGTTCGAACCGTTCCCATATTTTACAATACCCCTAGCCCCGATTGTACTACCCCTAGCCCCGGCATTAGCGATTACTGCGGATGAGAGAGACATAGCGGAAAACTGGGACGGAACAGTCGGTGAAATCCGTGAATTCTGGGAATCCCGCCTTGAGAAGGGTGATCCGGTTGCCATGTTCGGCTTGTTGTCGCTTATAAGTGATGACCTTAGTTTGCTTAATTATGATCCGTTGCAGGATGCGTTTGAGGAGTTTGTGCAACAGCCTGCTGTGGCCGCCGCTATGGATATTATTGGTCCTGCGGGTGAGGCATTTAAATCAACTAGTATAGGTAGACAGGGACTTATGCTCGCAATGAGTGGCATCATGAATCAAGTGTTAGGACTTGAAGGTGATGTTCGTAATCAGTTTCGACATGGCTTGATTGACGCACACATCAAGTACACAGATAGAGATATTAGGGATAACCAAGGAACCCTCGGCTTGCTTAGCTCTGAGCAAATACAGAACTATCATGAGGAAGTTCTTGCGAGATATGGTAAAGGACCTATTAATTTCCTAGGATCCTGGATTCCTGATTCCCTTGACGATGATCTATGGTGCTATGGTTGCGATCCTCAATGATATGGATGGGATAAACATAGGCAAAAGAATTCTTTTTATAGGGCTGATTTTGCCACTGGTATGTTTGATGCTATGTTGGTTACCTTAATGTAATACCGGAAGAAGCATACAATGAAGAAAGTGGTCTTGGTTAGTGGCATCCTGCTGGCGGCTGTACTCGGTGCGCCTGTTGTTGCTGGCAGTTCATCTGATGATGTTGTTGAGATTAAATTGCGACAATATATTTTCGTGATTCCCCGACACATTTCCAAAGAAGGAAGAACCGCGCTATTCTGGTTGCGGAACATAAGAGGCGCAGATGACAGTTCAAGCACAACCCGGTTTGAACTAAATCATCAGTTAGTAAAAACTGCTGTGGAAGGCTATCAAATTGATGAAGATAGGCCGTATCTTGATGATATTAATGGGTCAATATATATTGCTCCACCTGACGAACTGCAATATTACTATAATCCCGGCTCGCAGTTTCGTGAACTATGGCAAGCTAAAGGCCGTTATGCAAACCGCACAGTGGAGCCCTTTGAAGGAGTGTCCGGCTGGTATAAAGTGTATGATTCTTATATGCGGAGTCTCTGGCAATTACTCAGCCGGTTCCCTGACTCCACAGAGCCAGTGCCAAGTCAAATACAAGAGTTTTGGGTTGGGGATTGTGCAAGGATTGCACAATCTGAGAGCTGTAGCATGACGGAGTTGATTGATGATATCGTGATTAAATTTTCGGTTGAGGATTACAATCTACATTTACTGGATGAACTAAGGTCTTTCGTAAGAGCACAGGTTCTAGAATGGAAGCAGGATGATGCGGCGAACTGAATGACATCATAAAGGTATTAACAGGCCAAATTTGATAGCAGTATAGTCTGCTCATTTTTGGCATTTTGATTTCTGTAACTAACGAGGTGAACAATCATGAGAGAATTAACTACTGTTGAGTTGAATTGTGTAGCAGGCGGTTACGAAGTGATTGAAGTAATCGGAAACATATACGATAAGTTAAAGTTCGTCCCTGTTAGTACCCGTTTCTCCGGAGGTAGTAGTTCAAGTGGGAGTGGATTTGGAGGAGCTACTGGAGGAGGCGGCCCTCAAAATACTCAAGAATCGCAGCCGGACAACAAACAGGAGGAAAAAGGAGAAGGAGAGAATCAAGAGAATAGTGAAGATATTTGGGAAATTGTTGTTGTGGGCAAGAAACCACCAACTATTCCATATATTAACTATCACACTTTTTTTGATGGTATCGATTTTGGTTTCACTGACAGTCTGGATTACCTAGGGTCGCCATTACCTTTTACCCCAAATGCTGAGAATGAAGAAGGTGAAAGCGAAGAAGAGTGTGAAATTCCCAAGACTTGGGATTCTCATACTGATAATCGCATAAAAAGCCTGGATCTTCTAGAAGAGAAGAATATTCTAGACAAGAAGGAAATTCGCTTGATGCAGAATCGCATCGCCCACTTTATTTGGGATATCAGCACAGAACTCAATAGAGAGTTTCGGGTTACTGATACTTACAGAACACACGATCGCCAAAATGAACTGGAAAGTAGCGGTAAATCAAACGCAAGAGGTGGAGAGAGCTATCACAACTATGGCTTGGCTATTGATATAATAGAAATAAAAGATGGTCTTGCATTGTATGATGAAGCCGAAAATCACAAATTTTGGGAGGATGTAGTTGAAATAGCCGAAAGATATGACTTTGAATGGGGTGGCAACTGGGAGAAGCCTGATAGGCCACATTTCCAACTAACTTTCGGTTTATCCGAAGATGATTTACAGGCGGGAGAGCGACCAAATGACGACGACGAATTACCTCCCTGCAAAAAAATACATAGTGGGCAGGAAATAATGATAGGTAACTGACAGTCTCAATAATTAACGATGAGGTATAAGCCATGGTTATTAAATATATGAAACGAATCTACGTTAGTCTGTTGATGGCATTAAAGGTCTTTCGTAAGAGTACAGGTTCTGGAGTGGAAGCAGGATGATGCGGCGAATTGAATGACATCATAAAGGTATTGACAGGCCAAATTTAATAGTAGCATAGTCTGCTCGTTTTCGGCATTTTGATTTCTGTAATTAGCGAGGTGAACAATCATGAGAGAATTAACTGTTGCATCCAGTCTGTTGTTTCTTCTGTTGAGCCACCAATTAGTGTATGCTCAAGCGGAAGATGAAACAGCCCTTGTTCTAGGCGATGGTTGGGAGCAGCACGTGGGTGATGGCTGGCAACAGTATATGAATTATGATCTGGAGGAATTCTTAATAGAGCAGTTCTCCAACAGTGAGCAAATGGTAATTTATTATGCACCAGAGTCAGGACCTCTTTATCGCAATAAGAAGAAAGAAAAGGTTTTTGACTTGTGGGAACATTATTTAGTTGTAAGGTGCTGGGGAGCACCCTGCGATGCAACAGCAACGAATAAATTAGAAAGAATTGCATTGCATAGTATACCTTTGGAAATAGATTGCTCCCTGCCTTTTAATAAGGCAGTAAGACTATTAGATAAGGAACAAGAGATTGTTACTGAGTTGTATTTTGATACAACTGGCCACTGTTTCACTGTAGGCAATAAATCTTACTATTCAAAAACAAGAATAAGGGGTTTGCACGACATCATCAGTCAATCGGATATATCATCGGATACATGGTGAGGTATAAGCCATGGTTATTAAATATATGAAACGAACCTGCACCAGTCTATTGATGACATTAATGGTCATTTTGCCAGTTTATGGCGAAGAAGACCCGCAGCCTTGTGATGTTGACCATATACTATCTTTAGTAGCTCTGCTGGATATGGATTTATCCGGCTATGAAAAAGAGTCACGTAGCCTCGGTTTATCTGCTGAAGGGACCGTGGTTGAATACTACTACGAGGGAGATGTGTTAAAAGCAATTGTAGGCGGATTTTATGGACATAGCGGGAGACTTTTATTGGCATTTTATTTTGAATCGCAAGAAAACTACATGGTTGAACTGATTGATTATACTTATACATGGCCGCCTGACACTAACAATTGGGGTGTTGCTGGGAAAAATCAGGTTAGTTTTCCGGTTTGTCAGAACAAACTTTCTTATGGATTCAGGAATTATAGACACCACCATGATGATTCAAACAGAGTGTTGAAGACATTTCTTGAACATGCTCCCGAGAAGTAATTAACAGGCCAATTTTATGGTGAGTCAAAGATGAAAATGAAGAAGATTATCCAAGCTATGGTTATTAAATATATGAAACTAACCTGCACCAGTCTATTGATGACATTAATGGTCATTTTGCCAGTTTATGGCGAAGAAGACTCGCGGTATTGTGATGCTGATCGTCGGATATCTTTATTAGCATTGGCAGATATGGATTTATCCGGCTATGAAAAAAAGTCACGTAGCCTCGATGTGCCTGCTGAGGGGACCTCAATAGATTACTATTACGATGGAGACATCTTAAAAGCAATCATAGCTAAATATTACAGGCATGCTGGAAGAACTGAAGTGACATATTATTTTGAGTCACGAGAAAACTACATGCTTGAAGAAATCAGATATTTTTATACACGGCCATTTGATATAGACAATTTTAGCGCTGTTGCGACTGATCAGGATCGTTTTCTGATCTGCAAAAACAGAATTTCGCCTGTTTATGGATTTGGCACTTTTGAACAATTGCACACGCGCTACTACAGTCGCTCAAATAGCAGGTTGGAGCGATTACTTGAATATGCTCCTGATTAGGTAATTGACAGGCTTTAATATTAACGATGAGATATAAGCCATGGTTACTAAATATATGAAACGAACCTGCACCAATCTATTGATGACATTAATGGTCATTTTGCCAGTTTATGCCGAAGAAGACCCGCGACCTTGCGATGTTAACCATATACTATCTTTATTAGCTTTGCTGGATATGGATTTATCCGGCTATGAAAAAGAATCGCGACACCTTGATTTATCTGCTGAAGGGACCGTGGTTGACTACTACTACGAGGAAGATGTGTTAAAAGCAATTGTAGGCGGATATTATAGACATAGCGGGAGACTTTTAGTGGCATTTTATTTTGAGTCGCAAGAAAACTATATGGTTGAACTGATTGAATATACTTATACATGGCCGTTTGACGTTGACAATTGGGGTATTGCTGGGAAAAATCAGTTTAGTTTTCCAGTTTGTCAAAACGAGCTTTCTTATGGATTTAGTGATTATAGATCTAGATACAACCATGAAACTTCAAACAGAGTGTTGAAGACATTGCTTGAACATGCTCCGAGAGGCAATTGACAAGCCGATTTTCTGATATTAGACTTCGCGTTATCTATACGTTTAGGCATATATCATACATGAAGGGGAATTCCTATTTTCAGGCCTATGAATAAAATTGTATTTGGTGTGTTATTTTTTCTGTTGGGCTTCCAATTGGCTTATGCCCAAACTGCAGATGAAATAATCTCTGTCACGACAGATGGGGATGAAACAACCTTTACCCTGAAAAATGGTTGGGAGCAATATATGAACTATGACTTGGAAAATTTCTTGATAGAGCAATTATCCAGCAGTCAGCAGATAGAAATTTATTATGTGTCGCCTGTAATAGCCAATCTTCACCGCGGATTCCGCCGAGAGAAAGAAGTGGTGCTTAATATATGGAACTATCATTTTACAGTGGAATGTTCAAACTCCTGTAATCAAAAGATAGCGAATCGATTAAAAGAAATTGCTTTACAAAGCATACCTATAAAAAGCGGCTGTCCACCGTTTTTCAACATGTTTAACAAGGCAGTAAGACTATTAGATCAGGAACAAACAATTATCGCCGAGCTATATTTCGATACAAGCGGACTTTGCTTTATTGCAGACGATCAGTCTTACTATTCTAAAATGAAATTGGAATCTTTAGCCGATATCATCGATCTATCGAATCTATGATGAAGAAAATAGTCTTGATTAGTGGCATCCTGCTGGCGGTTGTACTCGGTACTTTTGTCGCTCTTGACAATTCATCTGATTATGTCGTTGAAATTAAATTGCGGCAGTATACCTTTTTAATCCCACGGCACATTTCTCAGGAAGGGAAGAGTACGCTATTCTGGCTACGTAATATGGAAGGCTTGGATGATAGTTCAGGCATGACTCTGTTTCAAATTAATCATCAGTTGGTCGAGGCTACTGTGGAGGGCTATAAAATTGATGAAGACAGGCCGTATATTGATGATATTAGTGGGTCAATATATATTGCTCCACCTGAAGAGCTACCATATTACTATAATCCCGGCTCGCAGTTTCGTGAACTATGGCAAGCTAAAGGCCGTTATGCAAACCGTACAGTGGAGCCCTTTGAAGTGGTGCCCGGCTGGTATAAAGTGTATGGTCCTTATGGGCAGAGCCTCTGGCAATTACTCAGTCGTTTCCCTGATTCCGGAGAGCCGATACCAAGTCAAGTACAAGAGTTTTGGGTCGGTAGTTGCTCAAGAATTGCACAATATGATAGCTGTAGAATGACGGAGTTGATTGATGATATCGTGATTAAGTTTTCAGTTGAGGAGTACAACCTGCATTTACTGGATGAACTAAGGTCTTTCGTAAGAGCACAGGTTCTGGAATGGAAACAGGATGATACTATTGACGGCCAATGATAAGCAATCTGCGGCCTTAGTAATTAATGATGAGGTATAAGCCATGGTTATTAAGTATATGAAACGAACCTGCACCAGTCTATTGATGACATTAATGGTCATTTTGCCAGTTTATGGCGAAGAAAACCCGCAGCCTTGTGATGTTAATCATCAAATATCTTTAGTAGCTTTGGTGGATATGGATTTATCCAGCTATGAAAAGGAGTCAATTATTCTCAGTTTATCTGCTGAGGGGACCCCGGTTGATTACTATTATGATGAGGGTATATTAAAAGCAATCGTAGCTAGATTTTACGGGCATGCCGGAAGAACCGAAAGGGCATTTTATTTTGAATCGCGGGAAAATTACTTGGTTGATGTGACCAGATATTTTTATACATGGCCGCCTGATTACGATACTCGCAAGCGGAGTATTGTTGGGACATATCATGCTCGTTTTGTAGTCTGCCAGAATAGGCTTTGGCCTTCTTTTGTATATGGCGGCTATGAACCAATGGACACTCACTACAATAACTCAAGTGGTAGCTTGGAAACATTACTTGAACATGACCCGAGAGGTAATTGACAGGCCGAATGAATCTGGGATATTTAGCTGATATCATTAATCTATCGGATATATGGTAAGTCTGAGGTTGAAGATGTATTGATGCCTTGGGAATTTACGGAACAACGATTAGAGTCGCATGATGAAAAAGATTATCTTGATTAGTAGCATCCTGCTGGCAGTTGTGCTCGGTGCTTTTGTTGCTATTGATAATTCATCTGATTATGTCGTTGAAATTAAATTACGACAGCACACTTTTTTAATCCCCCGGCACATTTCTCAGGAAGGGGATACCACGCTATTCTGGCTGCGTAATATGAAAGGCTTGGATGATGGCTCAGAGATGACTCGGTTTCGGATTAATCACCAGTTAGTTGAATCTGCTGTGGAGGGCTATCGGGTTCATGAAGATAGTCGATATTATAATGATATCCGGGGAATGTTATATGTTGCTCCACCTGAAGAGTTGCAGTATTTCTATAACCCTGGTTCGCAGCTTCGCGAGTTATGGCAAGCCAAAGGCCAATATGCAAACCGTAGAGTGGAACCCTTTGAAGTAGTGCCCGGTTGGTACAGGGTGCATGACTCTTCTATGCTGAACCTTTGGCAGTTGCTCAGCCGTTTCCCTGATACTGAAGAACCAGTGCCAAGTCAAATACAAGAGTTTTGGGTCGGAAATTGCTCAAATTCAAGGTTTTCACAATCTGAGAGCTGCACACTTACGGAGTTGATAGGTGACATTGTGATTTACTTCAAAGTTGAGACTTACAACCTGCATTTACTGGATGAACTGAGGTCTTTCGTAAGAACACAGGTTCTGGAATGGAAGCAGGACGATGCCGCTGGCAACTAATGATAGATAACTGGCAGTCCTGATAATTAACGACGAGGTATAAGCCATGGTTATCAAATATATGAAACAAACCTGCACCAGTCTATTGATGGCATTAATGGTCGTTTTGCCAGTTTATGGCGAAGAAAACTCGCGGCCTTGTGATGTTAATCATCAGATATCTTTGTTAGCATTGGCAGATATGGATTTATCCGGCTATGAAAAAAAGTCATATAAATTCCGCACTAGACATGCTAATGGGCCCACGATGGATTACTATTACGACGGAGACATCTTAAAAGCAATCGTATCTAACTCTGGTGAATTTTACACTGGAAGAACTGAAACGACATTTTATTTTGAGTCGCGAGAAAACTACATGTATGAACGAATCAAGTATTTTTATATATGGCCACTTGATAGAGACAATTTCAACATTGTTGCGACTGAGCAGGTTCGTTTTCTGGTCTGCCAAAACAAGCCTTCGCCTTCTTTTGTATTTGGCGGAGCAATGGACGGGCACTACCGTGACTCAAATCTCGCTTTGGAGCGCGTACTCAGATATGCCCCAAGAGCCAATTAACAGGAAATATGAGAAACTTCCCACCCCACCCCAGGTTTGCTTTCTCCGCCATTATCCCCTACAATGCCCGCCCTGATTCAGGAATAGCCCGGTTTTGCGGGTTTGGAGTGGTAATTATGTATGCGGTAATTGAGAGCGGTGGCAAGCAGCATCGGGTTGTGGAGGGGGATATTTTGCGGCTGGAGAAGCTGGATGTTGCCATTGACAAGACGGTAACCTTTGACAAGATTCTGATGGTGGGGGAGGGCGAGTCGGTGAAAATCGGCACGCCTTATGTGGCGGGTAGCAAGGTTACGGCGCAAGTGCTCAAGCAGGGGCGTGGTGATAAGGTGCGTATTGTTAAGTTGCGCCGTCGCAAAAACTCTCGTATGACCCAGGGGCACCGGCAATGGTTCACCGAAGTGAAGATTACAGAGATTCAGGAGTAAATCATGGCACACAAAAAAGCAGGCGGCAGCACCAGTAACGGTCGCGATTCTATTTCCAAACGGCTTGGAGTGAAGTTGTTTGGTGGTGAGAATGTGCGGGCGGGCAATATCATTGTTCGGCAGCGCGGCACTCACTTTCATGCCGGCGAGAATGTTGGCTGTGGCCGCGACCACACCCTGTTTGCCAAGGCGGACGGGCAGGTTAAGTTCGCCGTTAAAGGGGCGCAAAGCCGCAAGTATATAAGCGTTGTAGCTGTCTCATAAGGCGCGCGCGCATAGTGGCCGCCGGTTTATCATTAAAATGTTCGGCAGCCTGTTGATGGCGCGAGACCGCGGTCATGAAATTCGTTGATGAAGCAAACATAACCGTTAAGGCAGGCAACGGCGGCCACGGCTGTTTGAGCTTTCGCCGCGAGAAGTATGTGGAAAAGGGCGGCCCCGACGGCGGTGATGGCGGCGATGGCGGCAGCGTTTTCATGCAAGCCGACACAGACCTTAATACCCTGGTAGATTTTCGTTTCCAACCTCGTTATCAAGCCGAGTCCGGGCAATCGGGCCGCGGCCGCAACTGCACCGGCAGAAGCGGCACCGACCTGATTGTCAAAGTGCCGGTGGGCACCAGCATCACTGATACTAACACCAATGAATTGCTCGCCGACCTGTGCGCGGCGAATGAGAAAGTCATGGTGGCACAGGGCGGCTTTCACGGCCTGGGCAACACCCGTTTCAAATCCAGCATCAACCGGGCGCCGCGGCAAATCAGCAAAGGCATGGTTGGTGAAACCCGCAGCCTGCAATTGCAATTGCGCCTGGTGGCCGATGTCGGCCTGCTGGGCTTGCCCAACGCCGGCAAATCCACATTGATTCGTGCGGTGTCCGCAGCGCGGCCAAAGGTGGCGGACTATCCGTTCACCACGCTGGTGCCTAATCTTGGCGTGGTGAGTTGCGGCATGGATCGCAGTTTCGTCATGGCCGATATACCCGGCTTGATTGAGGGCGCCGCGCAGGGTGCCGGCCTGGGTACCCGCTTCCTGAAACATCTGTCCCGAACTCGTTTGCTGTTGCACCTGGTTGATGTGCTGCCGCCGGATGATACAGACCCGGTGGCGGGTGCCCGGCAAATCATCGCCGAACTGGAAAGGTTCAGCCCAACCCTGGCGGCCGGAGAGCGCTGGCTGGTGCTCAACAAATGCGACCTGCTGGATGAACAAGCGCTGGCCGCACTGGTTGAGCGAATGCGAAGTGAACTGGGCTGGCAGAAACCGATTCTTCAAATTTCCGCCATTAGCGGTGCCGGTTGCGACGTACTCAGCGAAAAACTGATGCAGGCAGTGGAACAGTATCGGCACGATGATGAGCAAGGCGGCGATGAGCAAGGCGGCGATGAACAAGGCGGCGATGAACAAGGCAACGATGAACAAGGCAACGATGAGCAAAACAGTGCCAAACAAGATAATGAAAGAATGCCACAAGCAAAAGCCTAACCGACACTTGCCAGTAGTGCTCACACAATGACAAAGACCAACACAACAACTCCCCGCCGCTGGGTAATCAAGATAGGCAGTTCGCTGGTAACCCGCGACGGGCTGGGGCTGGACAGAGATGCCATTGCCAACTGGACCGAACAACTGGCGGAACTACAACAGCAAGGCATACAACTGGTGCTGGTATCTTCCGGCGCGGTGATTGAAGGGATAAGCCGACTTGAGTTATCCGCCCGCCCCCGGCAAATACATCTGCAACAGGCGGCCGCCGCGGTGGGGCAGATGGGATTGGTGCAAGCCTGGGAGTCATGCTTTGCGCGGCATGGCGTACGCACCGCCCAGGTGCTGCTCACCCACGATGACCTGTCTGACCGCACCCGCTATCTGAATGCCCGCAGCACACTGGCAAGCCTGATTACACTCGGCGCCATACCCGTAGTGAACGAAAACGACACCGTAGCCACAACCGAGTTGTGCTTCGGCGACAACGACACCCTCGCCGCACTGGTTGCCAATCTCACCAACGCCGATTTGCTGGTCATCCTCACCGACCAGGATGGACTGCACACCGCCGACCCCCGACTGGACGCCACCGCCACACTGGTAAACCAGGCCTCGGTTGGCGAACAAAGTTTGCAGAACATGGTTGGCGCAGGCAGCGCATTGGGCAGGGGAGGCATGCAAACCAAACTCTCCGCCGCCAAACTGGCCGCCCGTTCCGGCACCAACACGGTAATCGCCAACGGCAGGACGGCCGATGTGTTACGCCAACTGGCCGCCGGAGAAACGCCGGGCACATTACTCAGCGCCGACAATGAACCGGTGGCCGCCCGCAAGCAATGGCTGGCCGGCCAACTCAGCCCCCAGGGCAAACTGTCGCTGGATGATGGTGCAGTAAAGGTGCTCAAAGAATCCGGCCGCAGCCTGCTCGCGGTGGGGGTGCAAGCTGTGAGCGGTGAATTCTCGCGGGGCGAAGTAGTGGCTTGTTATGATTCAGGCGGCGCGGAAATTGCGCGCGGGCTGGTTAATTACAGCGCCGGGGAAATTATCAAACTGAAAGGCCAGCCCAGCGAACGCATTGAAGCCTTGCTGGGCTACGCCGGCGAAGAGGAAGTCATTCACCGCGACAATCTGGTGCTCACGATATAGTGAACGGAAGGCGCCGCCTCAGGCACTAAGCGCCTTAACCGCCGCATTCAGCCGTGACTTATGCCGCGCCGCCTTGTTTTTATGGATAATGCCCTTGTCGGCCATGCGGTCAATAACCGGCACGGCCAGCTGATAGGCATCACTGGCCGCCTTGTGGTTACCATCGGCAACAGCGGCCTGCACTCGCTTGATGGATGTGCGAACCATTGAGCGGAATGATGCATTATGCCGCCGCCGGGCCTCGTTCTGTCTGGCCCGCTTTCGGGCTTGAGCTGAGTTTGCCAAAATGTACTCCCGTATCACAGCACAGGGCTGGTATGTTTAGGTTTCTGGGTGTTTCGAGCAACAACTTGCTACGAAGTTGCGATACTATGCCGCTTTCGGGCATAAGATGTCAATAGCCGATATGCGTTGCCATTGAAGAGTAAGGTAAAGAGTGATGACCGAACAAGAACCCTCAACGGAGTCAATGGCCGACCCTGCTCAACCGCGGGATGAGCAGCAGGCTACCCCTGAACCCGCTCAATCGCAGGATGAGTGGCAGGCAGCCTCCGAACCTGCCTTGCCACAGGATGACCAACCCGCCACCTCCGAACAAAGCCTGCTGAAAGCCAGCGGCGTAACCGGCTCAATGACGATGGTCTCCCGCTTCCTCGGTCTGGCGCGGGACATAGTCATCGCCAGAATTTTCGGCACATCAGACGGCGCCGATGCCTTCTTCCTCGCCAACAAGATTCCCAACTTCATGCGACGACTGTTCGCCGAAGGTGCGTTTAACCAGGCCTTCGTTCCGGTGCTGTCCGAATACCGCAGCCAACGCACACACGCCGAAGTGCAGGGGCTGATAGCCGCCGTAGCCGCCAGCCTCGGTGGCTTCCTCACCCTGCTAAGTGTAGTCATCATCATCGGCGCACCTTATATTGCCGTGCCACTGGCCTACGGCTTCACCGATGAACCGGAAAAATTCGCCCTGTTCGTGGAGATGTTACGCATCACCTTTCCCTATCTGCTACTAATTTCCATGACTGCCCTGTGCGGCGCAGTATTAAACAGTTATAACCGCTTCGCCGTGCCAGCCATCACACCGGCGTTGCTTAATGTTTCACTAATCGCCTGCTCATTCCTGCTGGCACCTTATATGCGGGTGCCGGAACTGGCTCTCGCCTGGGCCGTGCTCATCGCCGGCGTGGCACAGTTGATGTTTCAATTACCCTTTCTCGCCCGCCTGAGTTTATTGCCGCCGCCGAAACGAAACGCCGCTCACGAAGGCCTTGTTCGCATCAAACATTTGATGTTGCCCGCCCTGTTCGGCGTGTCCGTCAGCCAGATTAACCTGTTGCTGGACACGCTGATTGCCTCGCTACTGGTGTCCGGCAGTGTTTCCTGGCTGTATTTCTCCGACCGCCTGATGGAGTTACCGCTGGGCACATTCGGCATCGCGCTGGCTATTGTGGTGTTGCCCAGCCTGTCGCGCAAACACGCGGAGGCATCAATGGAAGAGTTTTCGGCAACGCTGGACTGGGCGTTTCGCCTGCTGTGCCTGATTGGCATACCCGCCAGTCTGGCACTGATACTGATTGCCGAACCTTTGCTGCTCACCCTGTTTCAAAACGAAAACTTCAGCGTGAACGATGTGCAACAAGCCACCGGCAGTTTGCGCGCTTATGCGCTGGGGCTGCCGGCATTCATGGCGATAAAAATTTTCGCCCCCGGCTATTATTCCCGGCAAGACACGCGCACCCCGGTGCGAATAGGTGTGCTGGCAATGACGCTTAATATGGTATTAAACATCGTGTTCTATCTTAACGGGCTGGCTCACATAGGCCTGGCACTGGCCACCAGCATTGCCGCTTATGCCAATGCCCTGTTGCTGCTGGGCGGGCTGCGGCGCAGTCAGGTATTCCGCTTTCACCCCGGCTGGCTGTCGTTGTCGTGCCGTATGCTGCTGGCGAATGGTTTGCTGATTGCCTTCCTGCTGTATGTGGTCGGCGACTGGACGGCGTGGACCGACTATCAACTGCTCACTCGCATCTGGAGCCTGGCTGTTCTGGTTGCAGGTGGCCTAGCGATTTATTTTGCGGCACTGTATGTTTCAGGGCTACGCTGGCATCACATCCATCGCTAGAGTCTCAACCATGGAACGAGTGTATAGCACAAAAAACATTCCCAACTAACAGTTAGCCATTCCACAGCAAACAGTTTAAAATGCGCCTCCCTTTCACCCCGTTGACCAGCAATTTGCCGGTTCACCCAAATACGGAAAAATCATGCCCAAAAGAGTCAAAGAAGTTGACAACCTCCACATCACCGGCTTTGAGGAATTGCCCGCACCGCAGGAACTGAAAGAGGAGTTCGCGCTGGAAGGCAATGCCCTGGCAACAGTGCTGGCTGGCCATCGCGCGCTGAAAGCTGTGCTGGACAGGGATGACCCACGGCTCATCGTGGTGGTGGGCCCCTGTTCCATCCACAATCCCGCCGAGGCGCTGGAATATGCCGGGCACCTGAAACAACTGGCGGATGAACTATCGGATGAACTGCTGATTCTCATGCGCGTTTATTTTGAAAAGCCGCGCACTTCCATCGGCTGGGAAGGGCTGATTTACGACCCGCATCTGGATGGCAGTCGCCGCATTGACCATGGCATCCGCATCGGCAGAAAGCTGATGCTGGACATTGCCGAACTGGGGCTGCCAATCGCCATTGAGGCCTTGGATTTGATTTCACCCCAATACTTGCAAGATTTGGTTACCTGGACCGCAATTGGTGCCCGCACCACCGAGTCGCCCACACATCGCAAGCTGGCCAGCGGCATCTCATCGGCCATCGGGTTTAAAAACAATATAGATGGCTCGCTGGTGGTGGCGGTGAACGCCATCCGTTCGGCAGCCGCCACCAACAGTTTTATCAGCGTCACAGAGCAGGGTAAGGTTGCGGTGTTTCGCACCGAGGGCAATCCGCACTGCCATGTGATTCTCAGGGGAGGCAAGTCGCCCAATTATGACCGCGACAGTGTGCGCAACTGCGAGCTGGGGTTGGAGCAAGCAGGGCTGCCCGGTAACATCATGATTGATTGCAGCCACGGCAATTCGCAGAAAGACCCGGAGCGGCAAGCGGATGTGCTCAACGATGTGGCCGAACAAATCACCGCCGGCAATCGCTCCATTATCGGCGTGATGCTGGAAAGTAACCTTGAAGCCGGCAACCAGCCCATCCCCGATGATTTGGCTGATATCCGCTATGGTGTTTCAGTAACCGATGCCTGCATTTCCTGGAAAACTACAGACACCTTGCTGCGCCGGTTTGCGGAACAGCTAAGTGGCAAGCTGAAAGCGCGGGCCAAGGGCTAACTAAAACAATAACCGGGCAAAGAATCCGGTTCACTCATCAAGTACGGCGGTGAGTCCTTTTACCAGCCAGGCGATGTTGTCATCATTAATTCCGGCCACATTGATACGGCTGGAATCTACCAGATAGATGCTGAACTCCTTCATCAAACGCTGCACCTGTTCCGGCGACACGCCGAGGAAAGAAAACATCCCTTTTTCCCGTTCAATGAAACTGAAGTCCCGGTTTATTCCGGCGGCTTTGAGTTCTTGCACCAATCGTCGTCGCAGACCATTGATGCGGTCGCGCATGGTGGTTAGTTCATGCTCCCACTCAGCGCGCAGTGTGTCATCGTTCAGAATGTGTTGCACAATGGCAGCACCGTGGTCCGGCGGCATGGAATACATGGCGCGAGCGGCGGCAGCGAGACAGGTGCCAGCCACCCGGCTACTGTCGGCGCTGGCGGTGGTCAGGGTCAGCGTGCCAGTGCGCTCCCGATAGAGGCCGAAATTTTTCGAGCAGGAACCAGCCACAATTAACTCCGGCAATGATTCGGCCAACAAACGCAGGCCATACACATCCTCATTCAAACCATCGCCCAGCCCCTGATACGCCAAATCAATAAACACGGCAAAACCCTTGTCAAGCGCAAGGTCGCGCACCGCTTGCCACTGCCCCGCATCAAGGTCGGCGCCGCAGGGGTTATGGCAGCAACCGTGTAGCAACACCACATCGGTGCTGGCGGCTTTCGCCAGAGAAGTCATCATCTCATCAAATCGCACCTGGTGTGTGGCGTGGTCGTAATAAGGATAAGTGGCGATTTCCAAGCCGACCGAAGCAAGCAACGGCACATGATTGGGCCAGGTAGGTTCACCAAGCCAGACCTTGGCATTCGGATTGGCCTGCTTGATAAAATCAGCACCAAGTCGCACGCCGCCACAGCCGCCGGGCACCTGTATCGTAATGCACCGCTCGCCAAGCTGATCTTGCAACTCCGCGCCCAGTATCAGCCGGACACAGGCATCATTAAACGGCACCGAGCCGAAAGGACCCACGTAAGCCTTGGACTGTTGGGAATGCAGAATATAATCTTCGGCTTTCTTCACAGCACTCATCACCGGCGTATCACCGGCACCGTCCCGATACACACCAACTCCCAGATCAATCTTCTGCGGATTGTCATCGGCGTGAAAGGTGGCCATAAGACCAAGAATAGGGTCGGCGGGAAGGGCTTTGAGTGATTGGAACATAGCGAGAAAATCTCTTACAGATGTTTGTCAGTTACGGCGCCTTCAGAAGCGGAAGTAACCGATGCGGCATATTTCGCCAGCACACCGCGCCGGTATCGGGGCTCAGGTTTCTGCCAGGCGGCCAGACGGCTTTTAATCTCCTCATCACTTAACTCCAGCGTTACGCTGTTGTTCACTGCGTCAATGGCTATGCGGTCGCCATCTTGCACGATGGCGATGGGACCGCCTTCAATAGCTTCCGGTGTAACATGGCCGACCACGAAACCGTGTGAGCCGCCGGAAAAGCGGCCATCGGTAATCAACGCCACCTCTTCGCCCAAACCCTTGCCCATAATGGCGGAAGTAGGCGACAACATCTCCCGCATACCGGGCGCACCCTTCGGACCTTCGTAGCGGATAACAATCACATCACCCTTAACCACGCTGCCATCAAGAATACCCTTAAGGCTTTCTTCTTCCGATTCAAACACCCGCGCATTGCCAGCAAATGACAACCCCTCCTTGCCAGTAATTTTGGCAACCGCGCCGGTAGGAGCCAGATTGCCGCGCAAGATGCGCAAATGACTATCCGCCTTTATCGGTTTATCCAGCGGGCGGATAATGTCCTGACCATCGGGGTAGGGCGCCACAGCGGCCAGATTTTCCGCCAGAGTTTTGCCGGTAACAGTCATGCAATCGCCATCCAGCATACCCGCGTCCAGCATGGTTCTCATCAGCGGCTGAATGCCGCCAATTTTAATCAGTTCAGACATAAGATATTTGCCACTGGGTTTCAAGTCGGCCAGCATGGGCGTGCTCTCACCGATGCGATTGAAATCATCCAGTTCCAGCTCCACACCAATAGTGTGCGCCATTGCCAACAGATGCAACACTGCGTTGGTGGAACCGCCAAGCGCAATGGTCACTCTGATGGCATTCTCAAACGCCGCCCGGGTCATAATGTCAGACGGCTTGATATCATGCTCAACCAGATGCATAACCGCCGCGCCCGCACTCAGGCAGTCGTTCTCTTTTTCCTTGCTCACGGCATTCTGCGCCGAACTGTTGGGCAAACTCATACCCATCGCCTCAATCGCCGACGCCATGGTGTTGGCCGTGTACATCCCACCACAGGAACCGGGCCCGGGGATGGCCGTATCTTCAATCTGCTTAAGCTCAATGTCCGACACCTTGCCCGCAGCGTGCCCACCCACAGCCTCAAACACAGAAACAATATTGGTATGATTCGGACCAGGCTGAATAGTCCCACCATAAATAAATATAGACGGGCGGTTCAAACGCGCCATACCCATTATCAGGCCGGGCATATTCTTGTCACAACCGCCAATGGCAACAATGCCATCATGCCCCATACAAGCAGACACAGTTTCCACACTATCCGCAATCACCTCCCGGGACACCAGTGAATACTTCATCCCCTCAGTGCCCATGGAGATACCATCCGAAATAGTAATGCAGTTATAAATAACCCCCTTACCCCCCGCCGCATCAGTACCCTTGTTCACATCCTCCGCCAAACGGTTAATGTGCATATTGCAAGGCGTAACCATACTCCAGGTAGAAGCAATACCAATCTGCGGCTTGCTAAAATCCGCATCCCCAAACCCCACCGCCCGCAACATAGCCCGACTGGGCGCCTGCTCCACGCCGTCAACCATAATGCTGGAGTGCTTGCGCAAATTTTTTGAGGCCATGATGTTGGTGCGAACTTGTGTCTGTGGAAAGTTATTCTTGCGGGTTGTGCCGTGCAGGTGTTGAGAGGCGACTACTATACACCAGATTGCCGCCCGGCGCATTAACCGGGCTCAAAAAAGGCTGTGGACGCCCCAAAATAAATAAATGATGAAGTCCGAAAACGGCCAGTAATGCTCCATACAAAGGGGTATGATGCCCCCATCTGAATAGTTCATCAGGAGCCAGACATCATGCAGCTAAACCCGGACGATTACGAAGACGCTCGCCAGAGCCGCGACCCGCGCTTTGACGGGCGCTTCTATGTGGGTGTTCTCACTACTGGCATCTATTGCCGTCCGGTGTGCCCGGTGCGGGTGCCCAGAAAGGAGAACATTCTGCTGTATCCCAGCGCGGCGGCCGCAGCGGCGGCGGGCTTTCGTCCCTGCTTGCGCTGCCGCCCGGAATCATCGCCCGGCACACCGGCATGGAGTGGTGCTTCGTGGAAAGTATCCCGCGCCCTGCAATTGATAGACGGGGGCTTTCTGGATGATGGCAGTGTGGACGAACTGGCCACGCAACTTGGTGTGGGTGCGCGGCAATTGCACCGCCTGTTTCAAACTCATCTTGGTGCCTCGCCGGTTGAAGTGGCGCAGACTCGCCGTTTGCATCTGGCAAAAAAACTGATTGATGAAACCGATATGCCCCTGTTCGATGTATGCTTCGCGGCCGGTTTCGGCAGTGTGCGGCGTTTCAATGCAGTGTTCAGCAACACTTACGCACGTTCGCCCCGAGAGTTGCGAGAAAAATCACGTAGCAAAGGCAGCGAGAATGGGCTTAGCCTGCGTCTGGCCTATCGCCCGCCGTTTGACTGGCGTAGCACCCTCACATTCCTGGCTTATCGCGCCATTCCCGGAGTTGAATATGTGGGTGAAACCCACTACGCACGCACTATCAGCCTGGATGGCAAGCACGGGCACTTCACAGTGAGTTGCCTGCCCACCGGCCATGAGTTGCAACTGAATGTTTACTTCCCTCACACCCGTTATCTGTATCAAATTATTGACCGGGTGCGTTCACTGTTTGACCTGCGCGCCGACAGCCAGCAGATAGAACAATGCCTGTCCCGCGACAAGCTGCTGGGCAAGGTAATCAAACACAACCCGGGCATCCGCGTGCCGGGATGCTGGGACGGATTTGAAGTGGCCGTGCGCGCCATTCTCGGCCAGCAGATAACCGTGAAGGCGGCGGCAACTTTGGTGGCGCGGCTCACGGAACGGCACGGTGAAGCATACAGTTGTAACATCCCCGAACTGACAACTATTTTCCCCACTGCCAGCAAACTGTCCCGTGGCAATCTGGATGGTCTTGGTATTGTCGGCAGCAGAGTCAGCGCAATAAAACATCTGGCGCGGTTGGTGGAGAGAGACGAACTGCCCATTGACTGCCGCATGGACACCGCCGCATTTCAGGAGGCAATTTGCGCCATCAAAGGCATCGGCGAATGGACAGCCCAATACATCGCCATGCGCGCCCTCAGCGACCCCAACGCCTTCCCGCACTCGGACCTGATTCTGCGCCGCGCGGCGGCCAGCAAAGCCGGACAAACCCTCACCCCCCGACAGTTGCTGGCAAAAGCCGAAGCCTGGCAACCGTGGCGCGCTTACGCGGTGCGGTTGTTGTGGAAACATTACCAACAAACCAAACAAGGCAAATGACACAGGAACACACCCGCCACCGCGCGGATTAATGACACTGAAACACATTCGCCGCCGTGCGAATTAATGACACAGAAGCACAACCGTTACCACACCAATGACACAGGAGCATACCCATGAAAACTTACTACACGTATCACAACACACCCATCGGCAAGTTATTGCTTGCAGGCACCAGCGAGAAGCTCACCCTGCTGGGCTTCCCGTCCGGAAAAATGCAACGCCGCCATGAACCCGACTGGATTGAAGACCCAACCCCCTTCCGCGAAGTCGTACGTCAGCTGGATGCCTATTTCAGCGGCGAGTTACAGGGCTTCACCCTGCCGCTGGCACCGAAAGGCACAGCGTTCCAGGAAGCAGTCTGGGCCGCTCTGCGCGAAATCCCCTACGGCGAAACCTGGAGTTATGGCAAACTAGCCAACCACATCGGCAAGCCATCAGCCAGCCGAGCGGTGGGCGCCGCCAACGGCCAAAACCCGATTCCGGTAATCATTCCCTGCCACCGGGTAGTTGGCAGCAGCGGCAAACTCACCGGCTTCGGCGGCGGCCTGGACACCAAGGAATATCTGCTGAGCCTGGAATCAGGAACTGGCGCAACAAGCCCTGCGTAATGATACTATTGATAACGATGCTACTTGCAACAATAGTACTTACAACGACACCGCTCACATGCTAAAACAAAAACTGGATAACGGCTGGGCGCTGTTCCGTCAGGCGCTGGCCGGCGACAGCGAAGTCAACTACACCGA
Source organism: Pseudohongiellaceae bacterium (assembly GCA_051008235.1). Taxonomy (GTDB): domain Bacteria; phylum Pseudomonadota; class Gammaproteobacteria; order Pseudomonadales; family Pseudohongiellaceae; genus UBA9145. The sequence continues at coordinate 31,338 of JBPCXV010000142.1, forward strand.
AGGTTCCATTGGTCGCGCCACCTTTCTGTTGGCTGTTCCCATGATTCTGGAAATGTCCATGGAGGCGGTGTTCGCCATCGTTGACATCATTTTCGTAGCCAGGCTGGGCACCGAAGCGGTGGCTACGGTTGGTTTAACCGAAGCCCTGATTACCCTGCTTTACGCAGTGGCAATTGGCCTGAGCATGGGTGCAACCGCTCTGGTGGCACGCCGGATTGGCGAGAAAAACCCGGATGCCGCAGCACATACGGCGGGACAGGTTATCTGGCTGGGTGCGCTTGTCTCTTGTGTGGTGGGAGTCATCGGTTTTTCGTTTCCACAGCAGCTACTCGCTCTAATGGGTGCTGAAGCAGCGGTGATTGAGACCGGCGCGAATTACACCCGGCTAATGTTCGGCGCATCCTTCACCATCGTATTTCTGTTTCTTATCAACGCCATCTTTCGCGGCGCCGGCGATGCCACGGTGGCGATGCATGCCCTGCTGCTGGCCAATGGCATTAACATCGTGCTGGACCCTTGTTTTATTTTCGGACTCGGCCCGTTCCCCGAACTGGGCGTAACGGGTGCTGCCGTGGCCACTAACATAGGCCGCGGTGTCGGCACCCTGTATGGGCTTTATTACCTGCTTGTGGGTAGTGGCAGAATCCGTCTGCGGGCGCCCGATATGGTGCTGCAACTGGGTCTGGTATGGTCGCTGGTGCGGGTATCTCTCGGCGGCGTTGGCCAATTTCTGGTGGCCACCGCCAGTTGGGTGTTCCTCATGCAAATTGTGTCGGGTTTTGGCAGTGAATCTGTGGCCGGCTATACCATTGCCGTGCGCATTGCGATATTTACCCTGCTACCCGCCTGGGGGTTAAGCAACGCAGCAGCAACTCTGGCGGGACAAAACCTCGGCGCCGGATTGCCCGACCGCGCGGCAACCACAACCTGGCGGATTGCCGGCTACAATGCCATTTATATGGGTCTGGTTGGTGTGCTGATTTTCCTGTTTCCCGCACAAATAGCGGGACTTGTTAGCAGGGAGGCGGAGGTGGTTGATATTGCCGTAATCTGCCTGCGGATATTCGCTTATGGTTATATACCCTGGGGTTTTGGCATGGCGATTATCCAGGCGTTCAACGGGGCAGGGGACACCATGACACCCACCTACATCAACATACTGTGCTTCTGGATTATTCAGGTGCCGCTGGCTTACCTGCTGGCTTTGACATTGGCAATGGGACCGCCGGGAGTGTTCTGGGCGGTGCTTGTGTCGGATGTGGCTCTTGGTATAGTAGGCACTATGGTATTCGCCAGAGGCAAGTGGAAGACGCGCCAGGTGTAGCGATGGTGTAGTTAATTATGCAAAGTAGCCAACAACATATCATCACCCGGGTTTCGGAATGGCTTGTCGCCGACAAGCCCGCCTGGCTGTGCACCATTCTGAAAACCTGGGGCTCATCGCCACGCCCGGTTGGCGCGATGATGGCTTGCACACTGGATGGCGATTTGGTGGGTTCCATATCCGGCGGCTGCATTGAGGAAGATTTTTTGCAGCAGTTGCGTGAAGGCGCACTCAAGCAACAGTTTGACAAGGAACAAAAACCGTTCACGGTGAAATACGGCATCACCAGCGAAGAGCAGGCTCGGCTAAAACTGCCCTGCGGCGGGCAGTTGCATGTTCTGCTGGAGTTCATCACCGCCACGCCCCCTAACAAAGAAGTGTTTCAACAGCTGGCTGACAGTCTTGCCAAACATACGCCGGTGTGCCGACTGGTGAACTTGCGCACAGGAGAAGTTTCTATTGCCACCAATACTTTTGCTTCGGCTACTTCAACCACCCCGGCCACGGATGCGAGAACGAAAACAAGTGTAGCGACGGATACCAAAAAGAAAGTGAGCCCGGCGACGGCAAATGCGAGCGCGGATGCCGAGGCGGTGGTGATTGCTGGCGAGGTGATGACCCACAGCCTCAGCCCCATGTATCAACTGTTGTTGCTTGGTGCCGGTGATGTGGCACGTTATGTGGCAGAACTCGCCCTGGCGCTGGAATACAATGTAACCCTGTGCGACCCGCGACCAAACTATCTGGACAACTGGGAAGTCCCCGCCGTTGAAATTACTTCCCGCCTGCCGGATGATGTGGTGAGAGAGCGGTTTAATGATGCCTACAGTGGCATCATCGCACTCGCCCACGACCCCAGAGTGGATGACATGGCACTAATGGAAGCATTAAAAACCGAAGCATTCTATGTGGGCGCGATGGGTTCGGAACGCACCTCGGCAGGCCGCCGTCAACGGCTGCCCGAACTGGGGCTGACCAACACAGAAATAGCACGACTACACGCGCCCATCGGATTCCAAATCAACAGCAAAACACCGGCGGAGATTGCCATCGCCATCATGGCCGAAGTAACAGCGGCACGACACGCAACATCCGCCTAGCGCCTACTCAAACCGGCTCTTGGTGTACCAGTTCACATCCTGCGCCGTGGCCTCAATCTTGTCAGCCACATCCAGTATCAACGCAAACAGTGCCATGCGCACCAACACCCCGTTATCGGTCTGGCGGAAAATTGCCAGATTGGGATGCTGGTTAAGGTCATTGTCCAACTCGTTGGCACCGGTGCGGGAGTCCCGCGGCAGCGGATGCATAATCACCGTGTTCGGCTGACAGTAACTGGTATAAATAGCCTGATTAAGACGGAAACGGCCACGATAAATATCAGCATCCCGCTTGCTGGCGAAACGCTCTTCCTGAATGCGGGTGAGATAAACCGTGTCATTATCCCGCAACCCCTGTTCCATATCCTCGGTTTCAATGACATGATGTCCGGCAGCCTTCAGGTCGGCAACAATTTCCGCCGGCATACACAACTCCGGTGGCGAAACCAGCGTGAAAGAGATGCTGTCATACAACAACAACAAACGCGACAGGGAATGCACAGTGCGACCATGTTTCAAATCACCCACCATAGCCATCCGCATACCATCAATGCTGCGCTTATTCGCACTTAATTCTTTCCTGATAGTATAAAGATCCAGCAAGGCCTGGGACGGATGTTCATTGGAGCCATCGCCACCGTTAATAACCGGCACCCGGCTGGCTCTGGCAAACTCCGCCACCGAACCGGATTGCGAATGGCGCATCACGATAACATCACTGTAACCGCTGATAACCCGCGCCGTGTCATACAACGACTCCCCCTTGGCAAGAGCCGAAGCTTTCACCTCCGTAGTTTCCCGCACATGGCCGCCAAGCAAATTGAAAGCGCAGCCGAAGCTAACCCGGGTGCGGGTGCTGGGCTCAAAGAACATATTGCCCAGAATCGCACCATCCAGCACTTTGCTAATGCGCTCGCGGTGGGCGAAGGGCACCATACTGTCGGCAACCTCAAAAATGCGGTCAATATCTTTCCGCGTGAACTGGGTTACGCTGATAATGTGAGAGCCGGGAAAATCCATACCGCCGCAATATTACTACGAGTGAGTTGCAAAGCCAAGAGGCAGCGAAATTTTCAAGCGGACGGAAACAGGAAAAACAGGAGAATATAGCGTAAACTGCCGCCATGACCAGCAACACCATTTACTGGTATGACTTTGAGACATTCGGCTCCGACCCGCGGCGCGACCGGGCAGCCCAGTTCGCTGGCCTACGCACCGACGAGGCACTAAATGAGGTGACGAACGAGCAACCACTGGTGCTCTATTGCCGCCCCGCCGATGATTTCCTGCCCGACCCCGGAGCCTGCCTGATTACCGGCATCACCCCCGCCCGCGCCGAGGCAGAGGGCAAGACGGAAGCCGAATTCATCGGCTACATCCACCGGCAGTTTTCCACACCGGGCACTTGCGTGGCAGGTTATAACAACATTCGTTTTGATGATGAACTCAGCCGACAGTTGTTATATCGCAATTTCTACGACCCTTACGAACGGGAGTGGCGGGGCGGCAACAGCCGCTGGGATATTCTTGACATGATGCGTCTCTGCGCCGCCACTCGTCCGCAGGGCATTGAGTGGCCGCTTGAGGATGAGCGTCCTTCATTCCGCCTTGAACGACTTACCGAGGCCAACGGCATTGAACACAGCGATGCCCATGATGCACTGGCCGATGTGCGCGCCACCATCGCCATGGCCAAACTGGTGAAAGAGAAGCAGCCGAAGTTGTATGACTATGTGTATAAGTTGCGGGATAAGAACCGCGTGCGGCAGGAAATTAACCTGAAAACCCGACAGCCAGTGCTGCATGTTTCCGGCAAGTATTCCCCGCGGCTGGGCTGTATTTCTCTGGTTATGCCGGTGTGTCAGCATCCGCAAAATAACAACGGCATTTTGATTTATGATTTGCGCACTGACCCGACGGAATGGATGGCTGAGGATGTGGCTGCCATCAAAGCGCGAATCTATACTCCCCGGCATGAGTTGCCGGAGGGGCTTAATCGCATTCCCGTGAAAACCCTGCATGTGAACCGCTGCCCCATCGTTACCCCGGCTACCGTGCTTGAGCCCGAGCGTGCCAGGCAGTATGAACTTGATATGGAACAATGCCGCAAACACTGGCAGTTATTAATGGACAACTCCGAGGCGCTGGATAAAATCCGGGAGGTTTTTCAGCAGGAGCCGGAACCGGAGCAAGAGCGAAAGCAGGGAGATAAACAAACAAGTGCCGGACAAAAAGAACAAAGCGACCCGGATTACATGATTTACAGCGGTGGTTTCTTTCCCGACACTGACAAGCGCCACATGAAAACCGTGCGTTCCACCTCACCGCAAGAACTGAGCAAGCTGAACCCGCCCTTTGAAGACCCCCGGCTTGGTGAAATGTTGTTTCGCTATCGGGCCCGCAACTATCCCGACTCGCTCAACGCGGAAGAACAGGCCGAGTGGCAGGCATTCCGCCGCGAACGATTGCTTGATAAGCAGGCTTGGCAGGATTATCAGCGCAACCGTCAGGCTGCCATAGAGCGAGCCAGCCCCGATCGTATGTGGATTATTGAAGAACTGGATGCCTATGTGGAGGCGTTGCGTGAGTCTCTGGGCGAGTCGCCAGACGAAACGTCAGGCGAAATACCGGATGAAACGCCAGACGAAACTACAAACGAGTCTGCCAATGGATAAGTTCAGGGAAATTCGCCCCTACCGCGACCACGAGATTCGTCCGCTGCTAGACCGACTCATTCACGACCCGGAGTTTCTTGACAGCATCACCGGCTTCTATTACCCCCGTCTGGTGCGCCTGGCCGCGCCACTGATGCGTGCCCTGGCCAGACGCAAACTGCATCGGCAAGTGCAGGGCGTGCATGATGTGGCAACCATGCACGATGTTATCGCCCAATATATGAACAAGATAATCAGGGAAACCACCACCGGCCTCAGCAGTTCCGGGCTTGACCGCCTGGCGAAAGACAGAAATTATCTGTTCGTATGCAACCATCGGGATATCGCCATGGACCCGGCTTTCGTCAGCTACCTGCTTTATTATGAAAACATTCCCGCCCTGCAGATTGCCATTGGCGACAACCTGCTTAAAAAACCATTCGTGTCGGATTTGATGCGTTTGAACAAAAGCTTTATCGTGCAGCGCTCCCTCAAAGGTCGGAAGTTGCTGAAATCGCTAAGCCTGCTATCGCAATACATTCACCATTGCATTGATAACCGGGAAAATGTCTGGATTGCCCAGCGGGAAGGGCGCGCCAAAGATGGCATTGACCAAACCGACCCGGCGCTACTCAAAATGCTGGCAATGGGGCGGCGCGACCTTGAGTTGGGTGCGAGTCTGGCACAGCTGCACATCGTGCCATTGGCAATATCTTATGAATACGATGCCTGCGATGTGTTGAAAGCGGAGGAACGCTACCAGATTGAAACCACCGGCAGTTTCAACAAAACAGACGGAAGCGATATTGAAGCAATTGTGGCCGGCGTAACCGGGTTCAAGGGGCAGGTTCATGTGGCGTTCGGCGAGGAACTGGACATCAGCAGCGACGACCCGGAACACATTGCACAACAAATTGACGCACAGATAATCGGCAACTATCGGCTTCATGCGGTGAACTTTATCGCCCTTGAACTATTGGTGAAGCGCGGCCTGCTATCGCCGGATGCCGTGGCCGCAGTGCCCCGCCATGACCCCGACCCAGATGCCCGGGAAACTTTCCTCAAACGTCTGGCAAGTGTGAAGCCCAAGTTGCGACCTTGCCTGTTATTCAACTACGCCAACCCGGTGCTGAGCCGCTATGCGCCGGATGCTTTGGCACTGAATCCTGACACTGCGCCCTGATACTGAACCCTGGCACCAAGCCCTGACGCTGAATCCAAGCACTGAACTCCGGCGTTGAACTCTGATATTGAACTGTGGCACTGAACTTCTATCAGTCTAGCGAAGTTTGGTTATAGCCTTTTCCAGCCGCTCGTGTAACTGCTTCCGCTTATCGCTCGGGAGTGGCCCAATACAGAGCGCATCCAGTTCGCTCCTGAAAGCAAATTCGCGGTTCTCCTTGTTATCGGCCTTCGCTTGACCAAGTCCTTTTTTCAGACTTGCAAGTTGCAGTTGCATGCGCAAGGCCTGATCTTCTTCAGGGCTATTTATATCGGCGCGAATTTCCACTTGAATGCATAGCTCACGCAAACTGGCTTCGCCGGCAGACACGGCAGCCTCAAGCTTGGCGGGTGTGACGGCTTGCGCCAGTTGTTCCACCCTGTCAAGCAATGCCTGCCGATGATGCTCGTCTTTAAGCAGTGGTTCGCTTGCAGCAACCTGTTCCCTAAGCGCCGCGACAGATTCTTTCTCTTTGTCCAGACCGGCCTCATCCTTACATTTCAACAAAGCCTGCTCGGTCTTTTCAATCAGCTCGGCGAGTTCCTGCAACGCCTGCTTCAGTTGCAATTTTTTCCTGTCTGGCAGCGAGCGGAACCGTTTCTCAAGCTGATGTTGCAGAGTATTGAAACGCCCCATCTGTTTCCTGTGTGTGCGGCGCAGTTCGGGGCTGCTGATTTCGGCAAAGCGCTGAGAAAGGTTTTTAAGCTCGCCGCGCTGTTCCCGTAGCGCTTCATCATCCAGCACAGCCATCGCTTCCAGCGCATCCACCATCGGCCCGACCTCTTTGGCACGTTGTTCGGCGGCCTCTCGCTCGGCACTGCGAGTTGCATTCAGTTCGGCGAACACCTTGTCGCAAGCGGCGCGGAAAGCCTTCCACAATTGCTCACTTTCCCGGCGGGAGCAGGGGCCAGTTTTTTGCCATTCCTGTTGCAGCTTTTTGGCCGCATCCATGGCCTGCTGATTGTCATCCAGTTCGGCCAGTGCCTCAGCCTTGTGAACCAGCGCCTGTTTCAATTCCTGATTTTCCTTGAACTTGCTACTACGAAGTTCACGAATCTGGTTCAGCGTCTCATAAAAGCGCTTCTGAATCTTTTTGATACTGGATTCCGGCACAGGCGCATACTGTTTCCATTCATCCTCGCTACTCGTAATCAACTTGCTTAGTTTTAGTGGATTAATCGCGCTGACGCTGACAGCATCATTCGCGTCGGTAGCAGCGTCAGTATCGGCCTTGCTGGCATCTGCCATGCCAGGGGCGAGCTTGGCCAGTGTCGCCTCCAGGCGCTCACACAGTTCCTCGCGCCGTGCCAGGTTTTCCAGCATAAGTTGTTTACGCTGGGCAAAATAAGTCTTGCAAGGTTCGGATACCGTAGTGGACAGTTTTCTGAACTCCTTCCACAGTCTCTCATTCTGGCTGGACTGACCAAGCTCCTTCCAACTCTGATGTATCTTGTTGATACGCCGGGACAGATCAGCCGGATGCATTTTGATATCAGCCAGCTGCTGCATCTGTTCAAGCAACTCTTTCTTCTTTTCCGCAGCGGCAAAGGTTTTCCAGCCTCTCAGTTCCTGAATCTGCTTTTGAAATTGCTCGGCCTGCTGTTGCAAGGTGCTGTGAATTTTCCCGCTGGTGTTATTGAGGATGCCTTGTATCTTGTCCCAGACTGGCAACGCGTCATGAGACTGGCCGTCCGCCAATGCTTTTTTTAGCGCGTCAAACAAACCGACTGCGGCTTTTTGCTGCTGCTTCTGATACTGCTGGTTCTCCGCAAGCTTTTCCGCCAGGGCACTGTATAAAGCCGAAGCGCGTGTCTGAATCTCACCGGTCTCGGCCTTGACAGATTTTCGCAGCCTGTTGAACCGGCTGCGAAACTCAACCAATTGCTCGGTATTCTTCACCATCAGACCGGAAAGAGATTGCCGCATCCGCTCAAGCTCGTCCGCCACTGATTCAACTAGCTCAGCCGAATTAGCTGAATCAATCGAATCAATTATGGATACGCTGGCAGGCTCAATGCTCTGCGGTGCGACAGCAGGCGCGGCGGCAGCTTCAACTGCCTTCGGAGTAGTCCTGGTTGGTTCTGTGTAATTTTGTTCGGGCATTGACTGCGATTATATAATTAGTCTCAATCTCTGGGGCTTCCAGATTTGTCTTACATTTACCGGGTTGGCACAGAGTATAGCGAACTCGCACAAGAATACCTATACTACTACGGGGCGGGTCAGGAATGCACGGCGAGATGGCAATGTTACCAGATAAAGTAAAAGATAAAATCCAGGCCGCCTACCGGCAGATGCTGGAATCACATGAGTTGACCCCTCGCAGCGGGCAGCGGCAGATGATTGCCGAGATTGTAAATTGCCTGGCGGAGATTGATGTGAACGCTGACAAGCCGGCGCCGGTGTGTGCGGTTGAAGCCGGCACCGGCACGGGCAAGACGCTGGCCTATCTGCTGGCGGTGTTGCCTCTGGCCAAGGCGCTGGAACTGAAAGTGGTTATCGCCACCGCCACCGTGGCATTGCAGGAGCAAGTGCTGCACAAGGACATTCCCGAACTCATGGATGGCAGTGATTTGCAATTTTCCACGGCGCTGGCCAAAGGGCGGGGCAGATACCTGTGCCTGACGCAACTGGATGCCGTGCTCAGTGGCGGTCTCAGTGGCAAGTCCGGTGATGAGAGCGAGGAGATGCAAATGTTCATGGACTTGTATGCCGACAACCCGGAACAAGCCGGTCCCGACAGCCTTAAACTGTATCAGGATATGCAGGAGGCACTGGCAAGCAAAGACTGGCAGGGCGACCGCGATGAATGGAAATCACCCCTTGCCGACAGCGACTGGCAGCGGGTAACAATAGACAATGCCCGCTGCATGGGGCCAAAGTGCAGCAACTTCAGCCGCTGCTGTTTTTATCAGGCCAGGAACGAAGTGGAGCAGGCGGATTGCATCGTGGCGAATCAGGACCTGCTGCTTTCGGATTTGGCACTGGGCGGCGGCGCCATCCTCACGGAGCCGGAGCAAACCATTTATATTATTGATGAAGCACATCATCTGCCACAGAAGAGTAGCAACCATTTCGCAGCCTTCACCCAGATTAAAAGCACCTTGATCTGGCTTGAGCGGCTGGAGAAAATGGGCAAGGGTCTCACCCAGGACCAGTTCACCAACGCCGAACAGCAGGGGCAACTGCAATCGGCAATCAATAATCTGCGCGTGCAGGTGCAGGAAGCCTGGAGTTTGCTGCAACAAATTATTGACGCCGCGGACGAGAGCGACAGTTACAACAACATCGTGCAGCACGCCTTCAGCCATGGCGTGATTCCTGATGAACTGCGCACCACGGCGCAGAACATGACGAGCGGCCTCACCAGACTCGCCACCTTTCTGCAACAGGCGAGCACCGACCTGAAATCCACCATTGATGAAGCCACCGAGGCCACGCGCCAGCTCAAGGCCGAGCGGTGGTTCCCGGTGGTGTGGAGTATGAGCAAGCGGGCGCAGGCAAGCCTTGACCTGTGGCGCAGCTTCGCCGAGCCGGATGAACCTGATGTGGCACCCACGGCGCGCTGGCTGCGTCTGCTCACCGTCGCCGGGGAGGCGGACATCACACTCTCCTCGGCACCGGTGCTGGCGGCGCGCAATCTTGATGAGTGCCTGTGGCAACGTTGTGCGGCTGCGGTGCTAACCTCGGCCACTCTCACCGCACTGGGCAGTTTTGATACGCTCATCCTGCGCGCGGGGTTGCCGGAACACAGTCATCTGCTGCGCATTCCCAGTCCGTTTCCGTTTTTTGAGGCGGCCAGTTTTCAGGTGCCGCGCCTGCACTGCACGCCACGGGACAAGGAGAAGCATACGGCACTCATCGTGCGGGCGATTCCCCGTTTGCTGGCAAAGGATGAGGCGGCGCTGATGCTGTTTTCCAGCCGTCGGCAGATGCGGGATGTGCTGGTCGGTTTGCCGGAGGAGTGGCAGGAGCGGGTGTTATGTCAGGATGATTATCAGAAGATGCAACTGCTGAAGTATCACCGGCGCCGGGTGGATGAAGGGGAGGGCAGCGTGATATTCGGGCTTGCCAGTTTTGCGGAAGGGGTGGATTTGCCCGGCAAGTATTGCACCCATGTGTTGATTGCGAAGATTCCCTTTGCCGTGCCCAATAATCCGCTGGAAGCCACCTTGGCCGACTGGATTGAGGGTCAGGGCAAGAATGCCTTTATGAGTTTGGCCGTGCCGGATGCCGCTTTCCGTCTGGTGCAGGCCAGCGGGCGGCTATTGCGTAATGAACAGGACACCGGGTGCATCACCCTGTTTGACGAGCGCATCGTTAACAAACCTTATGGCAGGGCGATGCTTGATTCTCTGCCCCCGTATCGACGCGAATTGCTTACCCTCGATCTGACTACCGAATCCGGGTAGAGCAGGCAGTGAGAAATTTGGGGCGGCGTACGCTACGATAATGTCATCGTGTTGAGTTTTTTGAGCGCTGATTGAAGTAATAGCCGGCGGCCGAACCAGCGACACCGCCGATTGCAATCATAGGCAACAGGAAGTCCATAGCCCCTCCCAGGCCGAATCCTATAATCAGACCAAAGGTGATGCATAGCACATAAGTACCGCGCTTGGCGTTTTGCTGCTGTTTCTTTTTTGACATGATGTGTTACCCGTTCAGTAGTGGATGGTCGTCAGGTAATTGTTTGCTAATCCAGATGCTGAGTTTGTGCTTCATGTTTTGCACGCTCTCGTCCTTGCTGGCCAGCGGTTGCATCACACCATCCTTGACCAGCAACATATAAATGGCCCGCACTTTCAGGTCGGCGTGGTCGGTTGGCTCAAACTTGCCCGCGCCTCGTGCCTGAAGATAGCGGGTGCCAACACGGAGAGCCTCTTTCAACAGGCCGGCTTCATTTCTAAGCTTTTTCATAGGCCGCGATTATAACGCCCGCCGTTACAAACAGACAACAGCTTATGCAGGGTTTTGAGCAGAGGCCGCGGCCAGCTGTTCCGGCGTATCAATATCCAGCAGCACGCCGGGGTCATCCACCGGCACCGCCAGCACCGCCTCGGTTCGGGTTTGCCACAGCCGACGGCCGCCGCCATCGCCGCTGAGCCCGGCCAGTGCCGGGAAGAATTGCGCGCCGAAGGCAACCGGGTTGCCATGTTTGCCGCCGAATTCCGGCACTACGATGTTGCTGGCGGTGGCGCGTTCGGCAATTGCCTTGTAGGTGGCGCTGCTGATGAAGGGCATGTCGGCCAGACAAACCAGAACGGCATCCCAGGCCGGCAGTTGGGTGGCGGCGAAAGCCAGACTGGCACCCATGCCTTGCTCGGCATCGTTGAAAGTGAGGATGTTGAGGCTGTTTTTGCGAGTGTTGTTACGGGTGTTGTTATGAGTGTTCCCATGGACATCAGCCTCATGCGGGGTGCTATTCCGAGTGCTACACTGAGCACTGCGCAGAGCATCCACCAGTTCAGGACGGGTGATAACCAGCACATGAGGAATGGCGGTGCGGATGTTATTCAGGGTCTGGGCGAACATGGTCTCGCCATTGTCAAGTTTGGCGAGTAGTTTATGGCTACCGAAGCGTTGGCTGGAACCGGCGGCGAGAATTATCGCGCCTGTGGTTGTGACTTCCGTTGTGGCTGCCGTTGCGCCTGTTGTTTTAACTGTCGTTGCGCTCACTGTTGCGCCCCCCGGACTCTTCATACTCTCCGTGCCCTCCATACCAGCCATATTCCCGGCGTCAACAGTCATAACGTTTTAGTGCAGCACCTTTTTGTCGCTGCAAATGCGTCTGCCCGTCGGGTTGTTGATTTCAACGAAGACGCTTTCTCTGGGTTGGTCAACAACCGCAGCGGGGCGGCCGGTTTGTTCCGTATTCGCCGCTTCATTGCGCGTGCTTTTCGGGGCTAGTTCCGAACCGGACTTTTCCTGCTCCGGCGCAGCCTGCTCAGCAAGCTGCTGCCTGATTTGCTCACTCAAATGCTGACGCAGACGATTCACCACGCTGGTCATAACCTCTATGGTTTGACTTAACTGGTCAAGCGTAATCAGCGTACGTTCCGGATCGTTCTCAATATACTTGTTGTCATTCATAGTTTGTTCCTCAATAAGTTTAAACCCGGGTTAATCCCACGACAGGGCGCCGCCGGTTTGATATTCAATTACCCGCGTTTCAAAAAAGTTCTTTTCTTTACGCAAATCCATAATTTCCGACATCCACGGGAAAGGATTATCAACCCCCTTGAACTGTTCGGGCAGGCCAATTTGCACCAGACGGCGATTGGCAATGAACTGCAAATACTCTTCCATGGTTGCCGCATTCATACCCAGCACGCCGCGCGGCATGGTGTCGCGGGCATACTCAATTTCCAGTTGCGTGGCCTGCATAATCATTTGCGTGGCGTGTTCTTTCATCTGGTCGGTCCACAGCTGTGGGTTTTCCAGTTTAATCTGGTTAATCATGTCAATGCCGAAGTTCAGATGCATGGACTCATCGCGCAGGATGTATTGGAACTGCTCTGAAGTGCCGGTCATTTTATTGCGTCTGCCCATGGACAAAATTTGGGTGAACCCGCAATAGAAGAAGATGCCTTCCATGCAGCAATAAAATGCGATGAGGTTCTTCAGCAGTTCCTGATCGTTTTCCACAGTGCCGGTATTGAAATTCGGGTCGCTCAGCGCCCGGGTGTATTTCAGCCCCCAGGACGCTTTCTTCGCCACCGAGGGCACCTCGTGATACATATTGAATATCTCACCCTCATCCATGCCCAGTGATTCAATGCAATATTGATAGGCATGGGTGTGAATGGCTTCCTCAAACGCCTGCCGCAGAATGTATTGGCGGCACTCCGGGTTGGTAACGAGGCGATAAATGGCCAGCACCAGATTGTTGGCCACCAGCGAATCGGCGGTGGAGAAGAAGCCCAGATTGCGCTTGACGATGAGACGCTCGTCCTGGGTTAACCCGTCCGGGTCGCGCCACAGCGCGATGTCGGCGTTCATGTTGATTTCCTGCGGCATCCAGTGGTTGGCGCAACCGTCAAGGTATTTCTGCCAGGCCCAGTCGTATTTGAAAGGCACCAGTTGATTCAGGTCGGCGCGGCAGTTAATCATGTGCTTGTCATCTACTGCGACGCGGGTGGCGGTGCCTTCCAATTCTTCCAGGCCTGCGCTGACATCCAGCGTTTCCAAATCTTTTCGCGCTTGTTGCAGAACCTGCTCGTTGGTTTTGTTGTTGCCGCTGCCTTCGCTTTCACCTTCACTTTGTTGTACTCGTTGCGATACAACCGAATCGGTAACCGGCGGAATTGGTTTGATGGCGGCCATTCCGTCGTCTTTGTGGAACTCATCCCAAGTAAGCATGTTTACACCTCATTTGTTTGTGTGTTGTTTGCGAGCATTTGTGTGACTCATTGACAGGCCTCACAATCGGGGTCGTCAATGGAACAGGCCACCGGCACCGCAGAGGGTTCTTCCGTGGAGACCTTATTCAACTTGTTGTCTGCCACGGTGGATTTTTCTGTAGTGGTAGCCGCAAGGGCGCGCAGATAATAGGTGGTTTTCAGCCCCCGCAGCCACGCCATACGGTAGGTGATGTCAAGTTTCTTGCCACTGGCCCCGGCGATATACAGGTTCAGGGACTGGGCCTGGTCTATCCACTTTTGTCGCCGACTTGCGGCATCCACCAGCCAGCGCGGTTCAATTTCAAACGCGGTGGCATACAGATGTTTGATGTCATCCGGCACGCGGTCAATTTTTTTGATGCTGCCTTCAAAGTATTTCAGGTCATTAACCATCACGCCGTCCCACAAGTTATGCGCTTTCAAGTCATTTACCAGATAAGGATTAACCACAGTGAACTCGCCGGACAGATTGGATTTTACAAACAGGTTCTGATAAGTGGGTTCAATGGACTGAGACACCCCGGTGATATTGGCAATAGTTGCAGTGGGCGCAATGGCCATAACATTGGAGTTGCGCATGCCGGTTTGTTTGATACGCTTGCGCAAGCCATCCCAGTCAAGACGCTGGTCGTGGTTCACCTCAAGGTAACCCTCGCCGCGCTGCCTGGCCAGCAGTTGCAGCGAATCAATGGGCAGGATGCCCCGGTCCCACAGGGAGCCTGAGTAGGACTCATAGCGGCCTCGCTCTTCGGCCAGTTCGCTTGACGCCTGAATGGCGTAGTAGCTGATGGCCTCCATGGATTCATCGGCAAACTCCACCGCCTCATCGGAAGCATAAGGCATGCGCAGTTTATAAAGCGCATCCTGGAAGCCCATAATACCCATGCCGATTGGCCGGTGTTGCATATTGGAATTTTTCGCCTGCGGCACCGAGTAGTAGTTGATGTCAATAACGTTATCAAGCATGCGCACTGCAGTGCGAATAGTGCGCTGCAATTTTTCGTGGTTGATGCCGCCCTTGCTACCGTGCTCGTTGCCACTCTTGCTGCTACTCTCACTGCCGTTCGCACCACCATTCGCACCGCCGCGCCCATCCACATGATTAACCATGTTGATTGAACCCAGATTACACACGGCAATTTCCTCCGCGTTGGTGTTCAGCGTAATCTCGGTGCACAGGTTGGAAGAATGAATGGTGCCCGTATGCTGCTGCGGCGAGCGCACATTGCAACTGTCCTTGAAGGTTATCCAGGGGTGCCCGGTCTCAAACAGCATGGACAACATCTTGCGCCACAGGTCAGCGGCCTTGACGGTCTTGTAGATTTCCATCTCGCCGGCCACAGCCCTGCGCTCGTATTCCTCATAAGCGGCCTCAAACTCCTTGCCGTGCTTTTCATGCAAGTCCGGCACATTGCTTGGTGAGAACAGAGTCCAATCCTGGTTGTTAAACACCCGCTTCATAAACAAATCGGGAACCCAGTTCGCGGTGTTCATATCATGGGTGCGTCGCCGGTCGTCGCCGGTGTTCTTGCGGAGTTCCAGAAACTCTTCAATATCAAGATGCCAGGTTTCCAGATAAGAGCACACCGCCCCCTTGCGCTTGCCGCCCTGATTCACTGCCACCGCGGTGTCATTCACCACTTTCAGGAACGGCACCACGCCCTGTGATTTGCCATTGGTGCCCTTGATGTGAGCGCCCATGGCACGCACCGGCGTCCAGTCGTTGCCCAGCCCGCCAGCCCATTTGGACAGCATGGCGTTATCCTTGATGGCGGAATAAATGCCATCCAGATGGTCGGGCACGGTGGTGAGGAAGCAGGAAGACAACTGCGGCTGCAGGGTGCCCGAGTTGAACAGCTGCGGGGTGGAAGTCATGTAGTCAAAGCTGGAAATCAGGTCATAAAACTCAATGGCCCGCGCTTCCCGGTCTTGCTCCTTGCTGGCCAGCCCCATGGCCACACGCATAAAGAATATCTGTGGCAATTCAAAGCGCACCTCGCGGTGATGAATGAAGTAGCGGTCATACAAGGTTTGCAAACCAAGGTAGGTGAACTGCTGGTCGCGGTCAGCTTGCAAGGCACGGCCCAGCACTTCCAGGTCATATTCCTCAAGATGAGGAGACAGCAGCCCCAGTTCAATACCTTTTTTGATATAGGCGCGCAAGGTAACCGGATAGTGCTGATGCATTTCGGCCTGGGTGGCGGCGCCGGCCACACCGAGAAAGCCGAGGGTTTCGGAACGCAGGCTGTCAAGCAGCAGGCGGGCGGTGACATAGGAATAGTTGGGGTCCAGTTCCACCATGGTGCGGGCGGTCATTACCAGAGAGGTTTGCACATCGCTCATTTGTACGCCGGGGTAGAGGTTCTTCAGGGTTTCCTCGTAGATGCGCTCCGCCGAGACATCATCAAGCCCGGCACAGGCCTCATCAATGACAGTGCGCAACCGCTTGGCATCCAGCGGTCCCCGGGAGCCATCGGCAAAGCTGACGGTAATCTCGGTTGCCTGTTTGCGTTCCTGCAAACTCTCGTTGCTTTTCCTGAGGCGGTCGTGCTCGGCCCGGTAGATGACATAGCTGCGCGCTATCTTGTGCTCGCCAGTGCGCATCAGCGCCAGCTCCACCTGATCCTGAATGTCTTCAATATGAATTGTGCCGCCCGAAGGCATACGCCGCCTGAAAATGGCGGTAATCTGCTCGGTCAGTTGCTCCACGGCCTCGTGGATGCGGGTGGAGTCTGCGCCGCTGGCGCCCTCCACCGCGAGATAGGCCTTGGTGATGGCAACACTTATTTTAGATTCATCATAAGCGACCACCGCGCCATTGCGCTTGATGACCCGCAATTGGCCCGGTGCGGTGGCGCTGGGGCTAACGGGTTCTGCCGTGATGGGGGCGATGCTGCCGGGGGTGGTTCCGCTGCTGGTTGGTGTGCTGGTCTGCATGGTGCTGTTGCTCCTCTTGCCGTTTTTTGCGCTACTACCTTCTTTGCCTCCATCCACAACATATAGACAAATACAAAGCCGAAAGCACAAGATAATGCGCTTTTCCAAAGAATGCAAGAGGTTTTTGGTGAATTAGCTGTGATTATATTGTGGGCAGGCTATTAGCAAGGTGTTACGGGGCTAGCAGCAGTTCCAGCAAGGCTTTTTGTGAGTGCAAGCGGTTTTCCGCCTGGTCCCAGACCACGCTTTGCGGGCCATCCAGCACTTCCGCGCTGACCTCCTCGCCACGGTGGGCAGGCAAACAGTGCATGAACAGGGCATCGGGCGCCGCCTCGGCCATGAGTTCCCCATTAACCTGAAAGGCGGCAAAACCGGCATTGCGCCGAGCCTGCTCCTGTTCCTTGCCCATGGATGCCCACACATCCGTAACCACCAAATCCGCGCCAGCCACCGCCTGCGCCGGGTCCTCGCCCAGCCTGACCCGGTCGCCATGCCGCTTGAGCAACGCCGCATCCGGCTCATAACCGACCGGACAGGCGATGCGCAGCTGGAAATCAAACAATGCAGCGGCGTTGATGTAGGACTGGCACACATTGCACCCGTCGCCCACCCAGGCCACCGTCTTGCCGCGGATATCACCCCGCCGTTCAATCCAGGTCTGCATGTCAGCCAGCAACTGGCAGGGATGGAACTCATCGCTCAGGGCATTGATGACCGGCACCGAAGAGAACTCGGCAAAGCGCATCAACTTGCTGTGGTCAAAAGTGCGGATGGCAATGCAGTCCGCCATGGACGAGATTACCCGGGCGGTATCCTCAATCGGCTCGCCACGACCCAGCTGGGAATCCGCATTGGTCAGAAAAATCCCGCCGCCGCCCAGATGCTGAATGGCCACCTCAAATGCTATCCGGGTGCGGGTGGAGGGTTTCTCAAAAAGCAGACACAGCATCTTGCCGGGAAATTGCCCGGCCAGCGCCGGATTCTTTTTCAACGCCCCCGCCCGCTCAACAAGCGCCCGCAACTGCTTGCCATCTAAATCGTTCAGGGTAAGGAAATGTGAAGGGTGCGCTGTGGTCATCCTGTCATCCGGGCTTTGACTCATTCGCTGCGCGTTGTTGAAAGCAAGTTGTTAAAGGCGCATTATATCGCTGTTACAAAGGATGGAGCAAACTGGAACACACAATGAACCCCGTACAGTTAAATTTATTCAGCAGTCGGGTCAGCGCGATATGCGATGAGATGGGCCTGGTGTTGCGGCGGGCGGCTTTCTCGCCCAACATCAAAGACCGGCTGGATTTTTCCTGTGCCCTGTTCGGCCCCGACGGCGAACTGTTCGCCCAGGCGGCTCATATACCGGTGCATCTGGGCAGCATGGCATTCGCCATGGCCGACATCGTCGGGCAGCAGCAATGGCAGCAGGGCGATATGCTGGTGCTGAACGACCCGTTTCTCGGCGGCACCCATCTGCCGGATGTAACCGTCATTTCACCCGTGTTCACCGCCAACAGCGGGGAGCCGGTGGGATTTGTCGCCAATCGCGCCCACCACGCCAATATCGGTTGCGACACGCCGGGCTCCATGCCAGTTTCAAGCACCCTGGCCGAGGAGGGCATCATCATCCCCCCCACCTGGCTTATCCGCGCCGGACAGGTTCAGCAAGATGCCCTCGACCTGCTACAACTGCCCGGCGACAAACTGAGCGGCGATTTCGCAGCCCAGGCAGGTGCCAACAACATCGGCGTGAAACGTTTGCAAACCCTGGTGGAGGATATGAGCCGAGCCGAATATCTGGCGGGCATGACGGCACTGAACGCATACGCCGACCGCATCATGCTCGGCCTGCTAAACGCTTTGGGCGAAGGCAGCTACCAATTTGCCGATGTACTTGACGATGACGGGCAGGGCACCCGCAACATCAAACTGGCCGTTACCCTCACCCTCTCCGGCAGCGAGGCGAATCTGGATTTCAGCGGCAGCGCCGCGCAGGTGCCGGGCAATATGAATTGCCCACTCTCGGTGGCCGCCGCCGCCGTCTATTACTGTTTCCGTTGCCTGCTACCGGATGAGGTGCCGGCCTGTGCCGGCCTGTTTCGCCGCATTCATCTGCTTGCCCCGGCGGGCAGCATCGTCAACGCCCGCCGCCCGGCAGCAGTAGCCGCTGGCAATGTAGAAACCTCCATGCGCCTCGTTGATTTGGTATTCGGCGCACTGGCCCAGGCATTGCCAGACCGCATTCCCGCCGCCAGCCAGGGCACCATGAACAACATCGCCATGGGCCACAGGGGACATCAGGAACCCGATAGCAACACTAATAACAACACCACGCAACCACTCTGGAATTCACGCTGGGATTATTATGAAACGCTGGCCGGAGGCACCGGCGCCGGCCCACACGGCCCCGGCCTGGACGCCGCACACAGCCACATGACCAACACCCTGAACACCCCCATTGAAAGTCTGGAACTGCATTACCCGCTACGGGTTCATCGCTATGCCATCCGCCGTGGCAGTGGCGGCACCAGTAGTGAGGCGCGTGATGAAGCACATCACCCGCAAGCCACCGACAAGACTGCACCAGCGCCAGCCACAGCAAATCATCACGGCAGTGGCAGTGGTGGCAATGGCGGCGACGGTGTCATTCGCGAGTACGAGTTCCTCGCCCCGGCACAACTCAGCCTGCTCACCGAGCGCCGCAGCATATCCCCCTGGAGTCTCGGGCAAGGCACACCCGCCCACACCGGGCTCAACTTGCTAAATGGCAAACCTTTACCCGCCAAGTGCTCACTAACGGTCAACAAGGGCGACAGACTAACAATCAACACCCCCGGCGGCGGTGGCTGGAGTGTTCCCGATGCGAATGCAGAATAATCTCAACAAACGATGACGCATCCCGACGATAAAAAAATTGCCGCAGCAATAAGCAAGGCCACTGGCAAGAAAGCAGACATTACCGCGCAACGCGTCATCAGCGGCGGCTCAATCAATCATGCCCGACAAATCACCCTCGCCGATGGCCGCCACTATTTCGTCAAAACCCACCCGATGAGCCACCGCTATCCCGGAATGTTCAAGACCGAACTGCTCGGCCTGCAACGGCTGCATGAGGCGGGCACTGTCGCAAGCACCGCCGCCGCTGCCAACGCAGACACCAGCGCAAGCACCAGCACCATAAGAGTGCCGCAGCCGCTCATGGCAACAGAATCGTTCATCATCATGGAATACATTGAACAGGGCAGCCCGGCGGCAGACTGGAAAGTGCGAATCGGCGAAGCACTGGCCTTGCTACACCAGAACACCCAACAGCCAAACTTCGGCTTTGACAGGGATAACTACCTTGGCACCACCCCACAAATCAACACCTGGACTGATAACTGGCCCGAGTTCTGGCGAGAACGCCGCCTGAATCCGCAGCTGCAACTTTATGCCAAACAAGCCGCCGCCAATGACCCCCTGCTATCTCTGGGCGAAACCCTGGCGGCAAAGCTGGAAGACATTCTGGCCGACTGCAACGAACCCGCAGTGTTGCTACACGGCGACCTGTGGTCAGGCAACGCCTTTGCCGACACCGACGGCAATCCCGTAATCGTTGACCCGGCCTGTTACTACGGACAACGGGAAGCAGAAATCGGCATGATGCGAATGTTCGGCGGCTTCGGCCCGACCTGTGAACAGGCATACAACAAAGTCTGGCCACTGCAAGCGGGAGCCGAGCGCCGCATCACCCTATACCGATTGCACCACGAACTAAATCACCTGAACCTGTTCGGCAGCACCTATTACGAAAGTTGCCTTGCCTCCATGAGAGCCTTGCTTTGACCCCGAGGGGAGCTACTGTAATATGCCCACATACACCGGGGCAGAACGATACTAAGCTGCTACAGTTCATGAATTATCTGACGCAACGAAGTAAACTAAGCCTGAACCACAGGACAGTTCATTGGAAAAAGACATCAATTCAAAAATATCAGGCTCGGAAGCATTGCTTAGCCAGTGTGTCTCCATAGACCTTGAGATTCATCCCAAGGACAATCGGATTATGGCCTTTGCCGGGGTGCGGAGCGACGGTGAATCTGTCGTCTATGACAACAAGAAAGACAAACGACCGGATTCTGCGTTAGTCAAGTTGGATGCCTTTGGCACATCTGTTGAGTTTGTCTTGGGACACAACGCCATAGAGTTTGATTTACTTCATCTTGAAGCTGTCAAACCTGACCTCAAGCTACTCAAGAAACCTGTGATTGACACACTTTGGCTAAACCCCCTTGCTTTCCCGCGTAACCCCTATCACCATCTGGTGAAACATTATCAGGATGGACGTTTGCAGACGGGTCATGTGAACGATCCCAAACTTGATGCAGAGCTTGTGCTGAAGGTGCTGGCTAACCAGATTCAAGCACTTGCGAAAATGAACAAAGAAAATCCCGCAGCGACCTGCGCCTGCCATTACCTCACAACGCAAGAACAGACAAAGGCAGGTTTTGATGCAGTCTTTACTTTGGCAAGAGGCACTTCGCGCCCTGACTCCAGCGAAGCGCAAGCGGCTATTCGTAATCTGCTAACTGATGAAGCCTGTATACATCAAACCGAGCAGGTAATCCGTGATGTGGACGACATGGGCTGGCCCCTCGCCTATGCGCTTGCATGGATTCAGGTATCCGGCGGTAACTCCGTGATGCCACCCTGGGTACGTCATCAGTTCCCCAAGGCAGGTCAGCTTGTGCGTCGTCTGCGCGACACCAGTTGCACCGACCCGTCCTGCGTCTGGTGTCAACAACACAACAATCCAAAAACCTTACTGAAACGCTGGCTCGGTTTTGATAGTTTCCGCCAGAAACCGACAGGCCCGGACGGAAGCCCGCTACAAGAGGTAATAGTAACGACAGCCCTCTCCAAGCAATCTGTCCTCGGTATATTGCCAACCGGCACAGGCAAATCCCTCTGCTATCAATTACCAGCACTGTCGCAATTTGAGAAAACAGGAGCATTGACTGTCGTCATCTCGCCTCTTGTCGCACTCATGGCCGATCAGGTGGCAAGCATGGAACGGCAGGGCATCATGTCTAGCACCACCATCAACGGCACCCTCTCGTTGCCAGAAAGGCAAGCCGCGTTGGACAAGGTCAGGCTTGGCGATGTGGCAATCTTGCTCATTGCGCCAGAGCAACTTCGCAGTCCGTCAGTACGTTCTGTTTTGAAACAAAGGGAAGTGGATTACTGGGTGCTTGACGAGGTGCACTGCGTTTCCAAATGGGGGCGAGCCTTCCGGCCAGACTATCGCTACATCCCTCGCTATATCAAAGAAGAACATCCAAGCAGCGAGACCCCCACCCCGCTAATCTGCCTGACGGCCACGGCCAAACCGGATGTGATCCGTGATATTAGAGAACATTTTCAGGAAAAACTGGGGGTTGCTCTGGAACTGATGGATGGCGGCGCCAAGCGAGACAACCTCTCCTTTGAGATCGTTCAAACCAGCCAACACGCCAAGCAAGATGATGTTGCTACCGTACTTACGGATACTTTGCCAGCAAGCGGAGCATCTGGCGCAATTGTCTATTGCTCAACGCGTAGTGGAGCCGAAAGGATAGCGGAAGCGTTGGTGGCGAGGGGCTTTGACGCTGCCCACTACCATGCAGGATTAACTCCGGAGGAAAAGAAGGAAGTTCAAACGCAGTTCCATGACGGCACACTGCGCGTAGTAGCAGCAACCAACGCCTTCGGCATGGGTATAGACAAGCCCGACATCCGCCTTGTGGTGCATGCGGATATACCTGCTTCTCTGGAGAACTATTTTCAGGAAGCTGGTCGTGCCGGGCGGGACCAGGACGCAGCACATTGTATTTTACTGTTCAGCCAAGATGACATAGAACGACAGTTTGGCCTCTCGGCCCGAAATCGCCTTGAAAAACGAGAGATAAGCGCGATACTCAAAGCCCTCCGGCAATTGGGCCGCAGGTTCAGGCAGGAGGGTCAGGAAAATAAGGTAGTTGCGACCTCCGGCGAGATAGTCAAAGAAGAAAAAGATGCGGCTTTCCTGCGAGACTCGGCCACCGACGATACGCGGGTAAGAACGGCTATATCCTGGCTGGAAGAAGCCGAACTACTCATTCGTGACGAGAACCATGTTCGGGTCTTTCCTTCCTCGCTCAGGGTGCGGTCACTAGAAGACGCAGAGCAGAGAATAAACAAGGCACCGGATGTCACAAATGTCTATCGCAGCAAGCTAAAATCCTTAGTCAAGAGCTTGCTGAATGCGCGCCCGGATAAAGGTATTTCAACAGACGAACTTGCTGGAATGTCCGGCTTCTCGCATGCACAAATCAGGAAGGCTTTGCATGATTTAGAAGCTCTGGGCATCGCATCAAACGACACGGCCATCACTATCTTCGTGCATGCAGGTGTTGGGGACTCATCAAGGAAGCGCCTGCAAGAAGTGAGTAACCTTGAAACAGGTTTAATTGGGTGGCTTCGTGAATACGGCAACGACCTGGATACCGGAGACACTTCTTCTCTCAACCTGAGGGTAGCGTCTCAGAGGCTGCGGGACGATGGCCACACTAATGTGAGACCTGACATCATTGATCGGTTGGTGCACGGTATAGCAAGAGATGGCCGGGACGAAGACGAAGGCAAGGGTAGCCTGCGTGTTCGGAAGATAGACAGGGAACACCTGTCACTTCGTCTGGAACGATCATGGCATGACCTCGCCAAGACGGCTGAGCGAAGACGCAAAGCCGCTGGCGTACTGCTTCAAGCACTGCTTGACCGTGTACCCAAACAGACCAAAGGAAAGGATATACAGGTGGAAACAACTTTAGGGAAACTAACGCATGCCCTGTCCAGCGACATTGAATTAAAAGCCAGACCAAGGATGTTGTCAAACTCCTGCACAGGGCGCTCCTGTGGCTGCATGAACAAAAGATTGTCAATCTGGGCCAAGGGCTAACGGTCTTTAGACCAGCCATGACCATAAGCCTGCGGGATAGCACCAACCAGTTCACCATGGCTGATTTTGAACCTCTGCAACTGCACTATGACGAACAGGTGTTGCAGATACACATCATGGCGACTTATGCACAGCAGGGCTTGAATTCGATTCAGGGTTCGTTACAGCTTGCGGAAGACTACTTCACGATGGAACGTTCCGCATTCCTCGAGACATGGCTGCCAGGGCACGCAGCGGAAATTCGGAGACAAACCACCCCCGCATCCTGGCAAAAAATTGTTGATGACCTAAATAACCCTCAGCAGAAACAAATAGTCACAGATGATCGCAAACAAACCAATGTCCTCGTTCTGGCCGGACCTGGCTCGGGCAAGACCCGCGTTATGGTCCATCGGATTGCCTACCTTGTGCGCGTCATGCGCCAAAACCCGCGGGCCATACTTGCGCTGGCTTACAACCGTCATGCCGCAACGGAAATTCGTCGGCGATTGTTCGAACTGATTGGCGACGATGCCCGTGGCGTGACCATTTCCACCTGCCATGGGTTCGCCATGCGTGTAATCGGCGCGAGCTTCGCCGGGCAATTTGATATTAGTGAAGACAAGTTTGACGAGATTCTCAAGCAAGCCGTGGTGTTACTTCGCGGTGATGGCCTACCACATGACGAAGCGGAGGCGCAACGAGACCAGCTTATTGAGGGCTACCGCTGGATATTGGTGGACGAGTATCAAGACATAGGCCCTGATGAATATGAGCTCATCGCCGGAGTTGCCGGACGCTCCATAGAGGATGAAGACCGCCGCCTAAGCCTGTTCGCAGTTGGCGACGACGATCAGAATATCTACACCTTTAAAGGTGCGTCTGTGGAGTACATTAAACGTTTTGAACAGGACTACAAAGCGAAATACGAACATCTCACCGAAAACTACCGCTCAACTGACAACATTATCAGAGCAGCGAACTGCGTAATCGCCCCCGCTGCTGAACGAATGAAAGCAGATCATGACATCACAGTGAACCACAGTCGCAAGGATGAATCGGCAGGTGGCCTGATGGAACAGGTAGACCCTGTAGGGCGAGGGCGTGTACAAGTGCTCAAGAATGCAGGAGATGAGCTAACGCAGGCCGTCCTGGCAATGGAAGAGCTGGAACGTTTGTCAAAACTACCCGATTGGGACTGGACCAAAGTAGCCGTGATTGCACGGGAGTGGGATTACCTACAGCCGGTTCGTAGCTACTGCGAAGAACATGATATTCCCGTTCAGTTTGCACAGGAAGAACGTCCGCCAATCTTGCGGCTCCGTGAGACACAGGCACTCTTTAGGTGGCTAAGCAAACGTGAGCATCCGACATTAAAAACCTCTGAATTGGCTGACTGGATAAAGGCCCAGCCGACAGGCCCCTGGTGGGACCTGCTGGAAGAAGGCATTGCAGATTTTGTGCAAGAGTTTGGGGACCGCAAAGTTGACCGCGACTCTGCACAGGATTGGCTGGTGGAATGGGGCAGAGATGCTCGCAAGCGGCAGACCGGCTTGTTGCTTGTTACGGCCCACAGTGCCAAAGGGCTGGAGTTTGACGATGTTGTAGTGCTTGATGGCGGCTGGGAGCGCCGCTCCGAAAAAGAAGATCAGGATGCCGCCCGACGACTCTACTATGTTGCCATGACCCGGGCGCGGCGAAATCTTGTTCTGATGTCTATGAAAGACCGGCATCCTATTCTCAATAACCTAAATGACCCGGCTTTTTTGATTAGGCCACCGCATGGCAGAAAACCGGATGTGTCCGCCTGCAAGCGGATATACAAAACACTGGCCCTTGGAGACATAGATGTGGGCTTTGCCGGGCGTTTGGCCGACGATAATCCATCGCTTGCCGCACTTGATAGTTTGCAGCCAGGAGACTCATTGCAGTTGCGTTTGAACCAAGACAAAAATAAATGGGAACTAATCAACAACGAGGATGTTGTAGTCTGCCGCTTGGCAAAAAACTATTCGCCGCCCGAAAACATGCAGTTCCTTGAGGGTAGCGTTCACGCAATCACCCTGGGTCGTAAGAATAACCCCGCAAAAACCGCGAACCTTACCAATCTTCGCGAAAAGGACGCTCCACCTTATAACGACTGGCTCAAGAGAGATGAGTGGCACCAGCTACTGCCGGAACTCGTGTTTGTGCCCAAGCAATAGATTTTCTCCATGAGAACCTTGCTTTAATTCAGCAACGCAAAATTATTCGCTGAATATCTCACCATACCGCTGCTCAATTTTTTGCACTTCCTGTTCAGTCAACGCCGCAAATTCCTTGTCACGCTTGCGCTTTGACAATTTGCCTTTGTTCTGGCGCAAGGAGCGGATAAGTAAATCCAGCTGTTTGCTTGACATGTTGATGTGGTTATTGATGTATTCATGCAGCGAATCGTATTTGATTAGATAATCAACCTCTTGCGGCAGTGTGGTATTGACGGTTTCTTCAATGCACTCAAAGAGAAACTCTGCTTGTTGTGTTGCATCAAAATAGCGATACAGGTCAATTGTTTCGTTCAGCACATCAACATTACCACCGCTGGTTGGGCGCCACTCAATCAGATTCAGTCTGGGTTTGGAGTAATGTTCCAGAATGCGTCGATAATCCACTATCTTGTCCAGAATTACGGCGGATATTGGAAAGGTTAAACCGGTGGGCACAAACCCCTTGCTTGCCAGCACATGATGGAACAGATAGCGGTGAATGCGACCGTTGCCGTCTTCAAATGGGTGAATAAAGACAAAGCCGAATGCAATCAGGGCAGCCGTGAAAACAGCATCATAGTCGCTCTCGCCAAGCAGTTGGCAGGTTTCAATCAAACCTGAGAGTAACGACTTCAGGTCGTCGGGGCGGGCGGATATGTGAACGGGTATTGGTGCCTGAGTTGTGCGGTCGTGGTCGCCGATGAAGCCGCCTGCAAGGCGTAACCCGGGTTGAATAAAGCGAAAGTCTGCAATAACTATGGACTGAAGGCGTTCCAGTTCGGCAATACTCAGTTGCTGTTGCCCTGCCATGCCGATGACTGTGCCCCATTGTGAAATGCGATTGTGGGGTGGTTTTTCTCCCTCAATGTAATAAGACGCTCTGGAGTCTTCAAGCAGAAGATAAGCAGCGGCGCGGCTTAGCAAATCCGGATGGGTTTTGCCGATATGGTTGCGGGCGGTTTGTGCAAGGTTCATATCAAGAAATCGGTCAAGCTTGTCGGTTCGCCTTATCATCGGACAGAACGCACGAGTGCCGGGCAGATTATTTGTTATACGATGGCGTTTGGACTTTCTGTTTGGGCCGGGATATTGCAATGATTCATTAATGAGCGATGCGTAATTGCCCCCATTGGCATCGTCCAAATCCAGCCGGGTGTTACACAGCCATTCATACAAGAACCAGATACGGCGAGCATAAGCACCGGTGGGTTCCGAGTGCACAATTTTGGTGATGGTCCGTGCTTCAATGTGACTGAACAGTGCCTTCAGCACTGTCAGATTAATTCCTTCATGCTTGAGGGCGAAGACCAGATGGCCTTGCAAGCTGTTATCAGGCTGGTAACGGGAAGTGAACAACTGCCATCGCTCCTTGTCGTACTCTCCGGGCGCGGAGCCAATGACGCAGAGGTGGTCGGGTGCGGGCACCGCCAGCTCATGGTCCGCTATCAGAGCCGCATAGCCGACGGGCAGCGTGCCTTCCGGGGCAGGAAAGCTGTGCAAAACGCTTACAAGGCGTGGATTTTGATTATATTTAGCCATAATCTGTGAATTTTGATTATATTCCATTGTTTCTGTGAATTTCAATTACTTTTTCATTTGAAAAAAAACCTCACAGGGAGTAGGATGACACGCTTTCAACCTGAGGTGAGCCCATGAATACAAACGCCAGCGCGACCGACAGCACAACTATTGAACAAACAATTCAGGAGCAGATTAGCGCCAACAGCATCCTGCTTTATATGAAAGGCAACCCGGAGCAACCGCAATGTGGCTTCTCGGCCCAGGTTACCCAGGCGCTGATGGCCTGCGGCAAACGTTTTGCTTATGTGGATGTGCTCAGCAACCCGGAGATTCGCGGCGCGCTGCCCAAGGTGTCTAACTGGCCTACTTTCCCTCAGCTGTTTGTCAACGGCGAACTGGTAGGCGGCTGCGACATCATTACCGAGATGTATGAAAAGGGCGAACTGCAAACCCTGATTGGCAAGACAGACGAATGAAGTCAGTGGTTGGCTTGTGAGCCGGATTGTTCGTCAATAACCGGATAACAAATCTCACCCCACTCGGTGTCGGGGTTGTCCATCATCAATTTAATGACAAGTGGCACCAGTTTTTTCAGGAACGCCACGCAATCCCTGATTTGACTTCTGTTGACAGTGGAATCCCAGGTGGCGCCGCCGTGAATCAGCTGGTTGCGTAGTGTGTACATTCGGCGCAGCACTGTGGAGAGCACCACCCCGGTGTGTTGGTTGGCTACTGCGCGTATCGCGCGGTCTTTTTCTTTCCTGAATTTTGCTTTCCAGTCGGCCTCTGTTCTCTTGCCGCGGTGATATTCCCAAAAGGGCTCATAAACATAGCGGTTCTCCAGCAGAATACGGATGGGTCCCTTGAACTCCGACCAGATTAGCTGGTAAAGCGAGCGGTCCTTGTCCAGCTTGACCAGAGTGCGGGCAAACTCACTAAAAATTTCGCTCTCGTTGTTGCGTTCGCCTTCAACGATTTCTTTGGCATAAGAGGCGTTAAAGGCAATCCACAAAAAGATAAAGCGGCTGTCTTGATCCTCGCAACGTTCGGCTCGGTCCAGCCAACTCAGCGCACGATGAACCCGAACGGCCACCGCTTCCGGGTATTGCCCGCGCTCTTGCCGATGCTGCGCTTTCAAAGTTTCATAGTTCACGGATTATGCGGCCAGCCACCCAGGTCTTTCCAGCGGTTCACTATGGTGCAGAACAACTCGGCAGTTTTCTCCGCATCATAACGCGCGGAGTGGGCTTCCTTGTTGTCAAAGCCGATGCCCGCCGCTTCGCAGGCTCGGGACAATACGGTTTGCCCGTAGGCCAGGCCGCTCAGGCTGGCGGTATCAAAACTGGAGAAGGGATGAAACGGGTTGCGTTTCAGGCGATTTCGGCTGCTGGCCGCGTTGATGAATCCGTGGTCAAAATGGGCGTTGTGCCCCACCAGAATTGCCCGCTTGCATTGATTGGCGCGCATCGCCTCGCGCACCAGCTTGAACATGGCCTGGAACACTTCTCTCTCAGACTTTGCCACGCGCAGCGGATGATAGGGGTCAATGCCGGTAAATTCCAGCGCCCCGCTTTCAATGTTGGCGCCTTCAAACGGCACGACGCGGTGGAAAAAAGTTTGTTCCACTTCCAGCTCTGCGCTGGCGGCATCCATACGCAATATAACGGCGGCGACTTCCAGAATGGCATCGGTGGCGGCATTGAAGCCGCCGGTTTCCACATCCACAACAACCGGCAGATAAGTGCGAAAGCGCGACGCCAGCGG
Organism: Pseudohongiellaceae bacterium; assembly: GCA_051008235.1. Taxonomy (GTDB): domain Bacteria; phylum Pseudomonadota; class Gammaproteobacteria; order Pseudomonadales; family Pseudohongiellaceae; genus UBA9145. Next base: position 60,431 of record JBPCXV010000142.1, read on the forward strand.
AATGGAGGAGGGCGGTTGCACTATGTCTTCATCAGTCATGTGCTGTTCTTCAAGCTGTTTGCCGGACATATCTGCTTCCTTATTTAACGCTTCGCTATCGCCCAGGGAATGGTTGCGCCGGCCTGAATCGGCACTACTTTATCGGTGCCGAAGTCAAAGCTGTCCGGCATTTGCCAGTCTTGCCTGTGCAGTGTGATGGTTTCCCTGTTGTGAGGCAAGCCATAAAAATCCGCGCCGTGTTTGCTGGCGAATGCTTCCAGCTGCGGCAACGCCCCGGCCGCCTCAAACACCTGGGCATAAAGCTCAAGCGCCGCCGATGCCGAATAAATGCCGGCGCAGCCACAGGCGGATTCTTTTTGCTGCCTGCCATGGGGCGCCGAATCGGTGCCCAGAAAAAAGCGCGGATGGCCACTTACAGCCGTCTCAATCAGCGCCTGTTGATGAGCATTGCGTTTCAACACCGGCAGGCAATAAAAATGCGGACGCACACCTGCGGCGAGCAGGTCATTGCGGTTGAACAGCAAATGATGCACGGTGATGGTGGCGGCGGTGCGCGGCCCGGCCTGCTTTACGAAGTCCGCCGCATCGGCGGTGGTAATGTGTTCCAGCACAATGCGCAGCCGCTGAAAACGTTCGCGCAAGGGGCTCAGCACAGTGTCAATGAAGCGGCGCTCGCGGTCAAAAATATCAACTTCGGCATCGCTTACCTCGCCGTGTAGCAACAGGGGCAGATCCAGTTCATCCATCAGTTCAAGCAGCGGATAAACTTTCTCCGGCTGCGTTACCCCGTTCTCCGCATTGGTGGTGGCGCCCGCCGGGTAGTATTTAACGCCGATGATGGCATCATCCGCGGCGGCGGCGCGTATTTCATCCGCTGAGGTGGCATCAGTGAGATAGAGAGTCATCAGCGGCTGAAACGAGGTGTCGGCGGGGATTGCCGCCATAATCCGCTCACGATAAGCATGGGCCAGCGCCACTGTGGTTACCGGCGGGTCCAGATTGGGCATTACCACGGCGCGGGCAAACGTTCGGGCGCTGTGGCCGACAGTGGTGGCGAGCGCCTGCTCGTCACGGAGGTGGAGATGCCAGTCATCTGGCCGAATGAGGCGGAGCGTGTCGGAACTCATGAGTGGCTTGCTTCCCGTTGCGACCTTGTTATGTGTTTCATTCAGAAGCACAGTATAATGCCCAGCCCCGATACTCGCAAATCAGGAGCCCTGTAAAGATGAAAAAAATTAGCAAGGTGGTGCTGGCTTATTCAGGCGGCCTGGACACCTCGGTCATCGCCCGCTGGCTGCAACAAACTTACCACTGCGAGGTGGTGGCGTTCACCGCGGATATCGGGCAGGGCAAAGAGGTTGAACCGGCGCGGGCCAAGGCTGCCGCCCTGGGCATTGAGGAAATCCATGTTGAAGACCTGTGCGAAGAGTTTGCCGCCGAGTATGTGTTTCCCATGTTCCGCGCCAACGCCCTGTATGAAGGGGAATATCTGCTGGGCACCGCAATAGCCCGCCCGCTGATTGCCAAACGGCTGATAGAAATTGCCGCCGAGACCGGCGCCGATGCCGTCGCCCACGGTGCCACCGGCAAGGGCAATGACCAGATTCGTTTTGAGTTGGGTGCCTATGCCCTGAGTCCCACAGTCCAGGTTATCGCGCCCTGGCGTGAATGGGATTTGAACTCCCGCGACAAGTTGCTGGCCTATTGCGCCGAACATGATATCCCGGTGGAGAAAAAGCTTGGCAGCAAATCACCGTATTCCACAGATGCCAACCTGCTACATATCTCTTACGAGGGCGACATACTGGAAGACCCGGCCGCCGAACCGGAAGAGGCCATGTGGCAGTGGACAGTCTCACCGGAAGCGGCTCCCGACGAGGCCACTTATCTGCAACTGGAATACGAACGCGGCGACATCGTGGCCATAGATGGCAAGCGGCTCAGCCCCGCGGCGGTGATGCGCGAACTTAACGCGGTGGCCGGTGCCAACGGCATAGGTCGCGCCGACATCGTGGAAAATCGTTATGTGGGCATGAAATCCCGCGGCTGTTACGAGACTCCCGCTGGCACGGTTATGCTCAAGGCACACCGAGCCATGGAATCCATCACGCTGGATCGTGAACTGGCTCATCTGAAAGACGAACTCATGCCACGTTATGCCCGGCTGGTTTATAACGGCTACTGGTGGTCGCCGGAACGCCATGCCATGCAGGCGTTAATTGATGAGTCGCAGCAATATGTTAACGGCAAGGTGCGGGTGAAGTTATATAAAGGTAATGTCATCGTAGTTGGGCGTGAGTCAGAGCAATCACTGTTTGATGAACACATTGCCACCTTTGAAGACGATGGCGGTGCATACAATCAGGCCGATGCTGCCGGCTTTATCAAACTTAATGCCTTGCGTTTGCGCATTGCCGCCCTCAAGGGCAGGGCGTGAAACTATTCACTTGTCTTGTGCCGATATTCGCACAAGTCTTCAATCACGCAGGCACCGCAACGGGGCTTGCGTGCCACGCAAACATAGCGCCCATGCAGAATCAGCCAGTGGTGGGCATCCAGCAAAAACTCTTCCGGCACCAGACGCAGCAGGCGATCTTCCACTTCCAGCACATTCTTGCCGGGGGCAATGCCGCTGCGGTTTGAGATGCGAAAGATATGCGTGTCCACCGCCATGGTGGGCTGGCGGAAGGCAGTGTTGAGTACCACATTGGCAGTCTTCCGGCCTACGCCCGGCAAGGCTTGCAAGGCTTCGCGCTGGTTGGGCACACGGGAGCCGTGCTCCTGCACCAGAATCTTGCAAGTCTTGATGACATTGGCGGCTTTGGTGTTAAACAGGCCAATGGTTTTAATATGTCGCTTCACCTCGGCCACGCCCAGCTTCAACATTTTCTCCGGGCTGTTGGCGGCCTTGAACAAACCTTTGGTGGCCTTGTTAACACCAACATCGGTGGATTGCGCCGAGAGCATCACCGCAATCAGTAATTCAAACGAGCTGCTGAACTGCAACTCCGTGGTGGGGTTGGGGTTTGCTTTCCGCAAACGGGTAAATATCTCGGTGCGTTTGGTGCGGTTCATGGTTGTTTATGATTTTTTGCTTGCGTGGATGAGCGGCGCATTTTGACTCGAGTTACTGCGGCGGCGATTTCCTGTTGTGCCGCGGCACGGGTGATTAGTGCATCTGTTTCTGTGTTAGCTTTGTCTGATATTTTATCCGCCACTGTTGTTTCGTCTGGCGCTGGTAATTGCGTTTGCACCATATCAATGCAATCAACCGGGCAGGGCTCAAGACAAAGATCACAACCGGTGCATAAACGGCTGAACACGGTGTGCATCAGTTTCGGTGCGCCGATGATGGCATTAACCGGACACACCTGAATGCAACGGGTGCAACCGATACATTCCGCCTCACGAATGAAAGCAACCGAACGAGTCAGCGAGCTATTCACCGTGCTGGGCTACCCGCAAACAAACCGGGAGAGTAAGGGGCGGGAATCCGATACTGGTTCAGCACCGCCGCCTCGCCGGCCAGCGCATCCTCATGATTGATAACCATCTGATAGCCATTCTCATTCTCAAACACCACATCCTCGCTATCATTGTCCCGCAACATTTTGGCAAAATGAGCAAAGTCACGAATTTGTTCACCATTAATATAATCCACAACCCAGTTGCGCCAGTCGTGATAACCCAGATTCACATCCGCCGCCAGCACTTGCAAAGCCACCACCACCTCGCGGCGCTCCGGCGAACTCCACTGGCCTCTGGCCTGCAACATACTCACCGGCGCCGCCCGCGCCCAGTCATTGCCCCAGCGTTTAATCAGGTTCATATTGAGCGGCACGAACAGCACCCCGCCATAAACATAATATTCCGGCAACTCATCAAACTTTTCACCCGCCACCAGCCGGTAATTATCAAGAGCGGGACTGGCTTGCACCTCAGCGGTTTTAACTTCGCCACGTCGGGAATAAGTGATGTTAATCATATCGCCCACATGATGCAGGTCAATGGCGTGTTTATAATCAGTGAACAGCTTGTCGGTAAGCCTGATGCTGCCATCATCTTCAATGCTGAAATCATCAATCTTAAGAATAACATCGTTCTCCTCAATCATGCCCTGCACCGGCGACTCATCAAACACCTTGATAACCAGTGCACCGGATTGTTCCGCACTCAATCCATAAGCAATTTTGGCGGCGGGGCTGTCCAAAGTCTGGGTGCGAAAGCCAAGGTCGGGGAAGCCATCCAGTTCGCCATCCTCACTGTCAGCAAGCACATGACGAACAACACTTGGCGGCACGAAGTAACCCAGATTCTCAGCCCGCCCGGCACCACCGGCCTGCATCACCACCCCGACAATTTCCTGATTAACAATCACCGGCCCGCCGCTGTTGCCCGGATTGATAGCCGCATCAATCTGACCGGCAAACAAGTAACTGCCAGCATGGGAATAAACCTGATGTTCCAGACGCGAGAGAATGCCCTTGGTAATACTCAGCGAACGTCCGCCAATGGGATAGCCATACACCGACACCTCCTGCAGCGGAGCCGGTAGTTCACCCAGCGGCAACGGCTTCGCATTATCAAAAAACCCGGGCTCTTCCACAGTGAGCAGGGCGAGATCAGCCTCGTGCGAAACAAGAATAACGCGCGCCTGATAACGCCGCGCATCATTGTGCTTTTGTGCCTGCACATAGCTGGCGTTGGCTACCACATGCGCATTGGTAAGAATGCGGTTGCCAGTGATTACCGTGCCCGAGCCCGTGGATTGGCGCGGTGATAGCAGTCGCCATGGTGTGAAGTAATCCGGCGCCACCTGAGTGGCGTAAATCTTCACCACTGAATTCTCAATGGCGTTTGCGGTGCTGCCTGTTTCAGCATTTGCGCTGGCACTTGCTCCAGCCGACTGCGCGGGCAGCGCTTGCCATACCAGCAACAGGATGAGGGCAAGGACTGGCCGCAAACTTCTGCGCGGGCTCTGCTGTATTGCTCTGTTTGCTTTTGGTTTCATCTTAATATTCTCTGTCATGGGCTGTGCGAGTGGCATTCACCATGGCCTGTACTTTATCCGTTTCCATTCGCTGCATCAGCGGCTGGAAGCGATTAATCGTGTGTGCGGTGAGGAGCTGGTCCACATCGTCCCAAACCAGCGGCGGCACATTGAGAAAGGCCTCGGCCTTTTCCGCCATTACCGGCAGCACCGGTTTAAGGTAGCACATTAGCAAGCGAAAGGCATTGATGGCGGTGCTGCACACAGCTTGCAGTTCAGCGGAGGACTTGTCGGCTTTGGCAATCACCCAGGGTTCTTTGGCGCTGATGTACTGATTGGCCTGGTCGGCCAGCGCCATGATGATGCGCATCGCCTTGCTGTATTCGCGGGCCTCAAAGTGATTGCTCACCACATCTTTCGCCGCCTGAATTTCTTTCAGCAGGGCGGGGCTATCCGGTTCGTCGGCCAGACGGCCAGCAAAACCCTTGCTGATAAATCCGGCGCAGCGGCTGGCAATGTTCACCAGCTTGCCTATCAGGTCGGAGTTTACCCGTTGCACAAAATCATCCAGATTGAGGTCAAGGTCATCAATGCCCGATGACAGTCTGGTTGCCAGATAGTAACGCAGATATTCCGGGTCGAGATGGTCCAGATAAGTGCGCGCGTTAATAAAAGTGCCGCGTGATTTCGACATCTTGGTGCCATCAACAGTCAGAAAGCCATGAGCGAAGACAGCGGTGGGGGTGCGATAACCGGCGCTAGTCAACATGGCCGGCCACAACAGGGTGTGGAAATTGATAATGTCTTTGCCAATGAAATGATAAAGCTCAGTATCGGGATGACCGCTCGCTACCGTGGAACCATCGGACTTTGCGCCAGTGTTGCGTCCGCCGACATCACCACCCCAGTAACTGTCAAAATCATCGCCGCTACGCTCACACAGATTTTTATGGCTGGCCATGTAACCAATAGGCGCATCCACCCAAACATAAAAAAACTTGTTGCTGGCACCAGGAATCTCAAAGCCAAAATAAGGCACATCACGGGAAATATCCCACTGCTGCAAACCCTCTTCCAACCACTCACTCAACTTGTTCGCCACCGACGTTTGCAAACTGCCACTACGAGTCCACTGCTGCAACATTTCCGTAAACGCAGGCAGATCAAAAAAATAATGCTCAGACGCTTTCTCCACCGGCACCGCACCGGAAATCTTTGAACGCGGATTAATCAAATCAGCCGGACTATGCGTGCTGCCGCAGGCCTCACAGTTGTCACCATACTGCCCATCCTCCTTGCAACGCGGACAAGTACCGACGATATAACGATCAGCAAGAAAAATCTGTTTTTCCGGGTCATAAAGCTGAACAATCTCACGGCGTTTAATGTGCCCATTACCATCCAGCGTTTTATAAATAGCCTCCGTCAACTCCCGGTTCTCCAGGCTATGGGTAGAATGATAATTATCAAAACTAATCAGAAAGTCAGCAAAATCCTGTTCATGCTCAATCTTCACCGCCTCAATCAATTGCTCCGGCGTAACTCCCTGACTTTCAGCACTAAGCATAATAGCCGTGCCATGAGCATCATCCGCACACACATAAGTACACTGATGACCGCGCAGCCTCTGCAAGCGCACCCAAATGTCAGTCTGAATAACCTCCATAAGATGCCCAAGATGAACAGCACCATTAGCATAAGGCAAGGCACCAGTAACCAGCATTCTGCGCTTGTTCACACCGCATTCCCCTTATTCACGCTACGCTCATTGTTGTGTGTCAAACGTGCATTAAATCTCAACCATCTCAAAATCTTCCTTGTTCGCACCACACTCCGGACACATCCAGTCATCAGGAACATCATCCCATGCCGTGCCAGCAGGAATACCCTCATCAGGCAACCCTACAGACTCATCATAAACAAAGCCACACACAATACACTGCCACTTTTTCATTCCCCTTATCTCCGCCTAGACCCGATGATTACTGCGGCGCATATCATACTGCAAGTAGCACAAATTTTCAGCCCAGATAAGCCAGCACCATCCATCTCCCAAGATAGCCAAAAAATACTCCGTGCTTCCTGCTCCGACACAAGATACAATGCAAACCCGCAGAACAAAGCACGAGCACAAAAATATGAGCATCAAATCAGACCGCTGGATCAGGGAAATGGCAACCCAGCACGGCATGATTGACCCTTTTGAGCCGCAACAAGTTCGCCAACTGGAAAAGCGCAAGGTCATTTCCTACGGCGTATCCAGCTACGGCTACGATGTACGCTGTGCCAGCGAGTTCAAGATATTCACCAATGTCCACACCAGCAGCGTAGTAGACCCCAAGAACTTTGATGAAGGCAGCTTCGTCTCCATTGACGAACCCTTTTGCGTCATCCCGCCCAATTCATTCGCCCTCGCGCGCACCGTTGAATACTTCCGCATCCCCTCCGATGTGCTAACCGTATGCCTGGGCAAATCAACTTACGCCCGCTGCGGCATCATCGTCAATGTCACCCCGCTGGAACCGGAATGGGAAGGCCATGTGACGCTGGAGTTCTCAAACACCACGCCGCTCCCGGCAAAGATATACGCCAACGAGGGAGCCGCCCAGATGTTGTTCTATCAATCCGATGAACAATGCGAGGTAACCTACAAACAGCGTGGCGGTAAATATATGAAACAAATAGGCGTTACCCCTCCCAAAGCCTGAGTCGCGAAAGCGTCAACTTTCTGTTGGTATTGCCCGCAAATGGGCGTCAATAAACCGTCATTCCTGCTTGATTCATTTTTCCCCTTTGTAATTACAAATAGTTACGCAACATCTGCAAAACAGTTGGTAAGTGTAGTCATGGGAAAATTGCGAGACAGCGATATGACAATCACAAGACAGTTATAAAACAACTGTGAAATGACCGCGGAAGAACCCCCCTAATCCGCTACATCCCCCGTCCTCACTGCTTTTGCGGGGCCTGCCCAGGCCTCGCCCGAAACCCCTGCCCAAGCCCCCACCAGGCTCCCGCCAGCCTGAATGCACCCCCGCAAACTCCCCTTCGGAAGGACACCCGCATCCTGCCACCTGGCCGCGATTTGCCTGCAATTTAACAAGCCCACAGCAATTCTGGAACGAAACTTGCAAGCTTGTCTTGAAATGGGGTTTGCAGCCTGAAAATGGTAGGGCAAACCTATACTTATCAAGGTAAACATCATGGCCAGAACAAATAGTGCTGCCTCACTTAAAACCGAAGCCACTAAAACCCAAACCACCAGCACCGAAATCAGGGACGAGGACATGGCGGTGATTGTGGAACGTTACGCGCCGCTGGTAAAGCGCATCGCCCACCACCTGCTGCTACGGATGCCAGCCAGCGTGCAAATTGACGACCTGATTCAGTCCGGCATGATTGGGCTGCTGGAGGCGGCGCGCAAATACGATGTATCCAAGGGCGCCAGCTTTGAAACTTACGCCGGCATCCGCATCCGCGGTTCCATGCTGGACGAAGTGAGGAAGGGCGACTGGGCACCGCGCTCGGTGCATCGCAAATCGCGCAAGGTGGCCGAGGCCATCAAGGCGGTTGAGTCACGCACCGGCCATGACGCCAAGGACAAGGATATTGCCTCCGAACTGAATATTGAACTGAATGATTACTACGGCATCTTAAAAGATGCCAGCGGCAGCCGCCTGTTCAGTTTTGATGACATCATGGAAGGAGATGATTCCGCCATTGAGTCAGCCGCCGGAGAATTACCGGGCCCTTGCGATGGCCTGCAACGGGATACCTTCAAGGCACACCTGGCACAAGCAATAAAAGGCTTGCCGGAGCGGGAGCGTTTGGTGCTGGCACTGTATTATAATGAAGAACTGAACCTGAAAGAAATCGGCGAAGTAATCGGAGTCAGCGAATCGCGGGTAAGTCAGATTCACAGTCAAGCCGCCCTGCGCCTCCGCTCCCGGCTGGACGACTGGATATAAACCGTTTGGCCCACATCACTTCCCATCATAAAGGCGCGTTACAGGCCTACAAGCCCTCCGCCAAAACCGGTGATCGATATGCGGCAAAGCCATACACCGGGATTAATAATCAGCGCTCACAACCTCCATTGCGAGCGGAATGAACGGCTGCTGTTCGCCAATCTCAGCTTTGAATTGCACAGCGGACAAGTATTACAGGTAGCCGGTGCCAACGGTTCCGGCAAGACCACACTGCTACGCACCGTATGTGGCCTATATGACAATCACGACGGGGATATCCGCTGGCACGGCGCAGAGGCGGACATGCCAGATGCGCCGGACACAACAGATGCAAGCGCAACAACAAGCGACTGGGAATCCTTCCTTGAATCATTGCTGTATATCGGTCATCACGCCGCCGTCAACAAAGTACTCACCCCCGTAGAAAACCTGCGCTGGAACTGCGGCTTGCAACAGCAAGTCAGCGACGCAGCAATCCTCAAGGCACTGCATGAGGTAAACCTGCAAGGCTTTGAAGACTCCCGCTGCCACACCCTGTCAGCAGGCCAGCAACAACGCGTATCACTCGCCAGACTGTTGCTATGCCCGGCCCGACTATGGGTGCTGGACGAACCATTCACCACTCTGGACGCGGCAGGCATCGCCTGGCTGGAACAGTTGCTACAACAACAGGCTGAGCAAGGCGGGGCTATAATGGTAACCAGTCATCACCCCCTTAACCTATCCGACATAACCAAACTGACACTTTAACGCTACACTTCATTCCGGCTCGCTCATGCACAAACCATCCACCACAGCCCCCGCCACCACTTCCGAGACAAACTCTGCGCCAACTCTCGTCACACGCGCTACGCCCGTCACGACATCTGCCGCCTTCCTCGCTACCCTGCGCCGCGACCTCACCGTCGCCCTGCGTAGAAAGCACGATGTACTCAACCCATTCATGTTTTTCCTGATAGTAGCCACCCTGTTCCCCATCGGCATCAGCCCGGAGCCGACCCGACTGGCCGAAATCGCCGCCGGCGTACTGTGGATCGCCGCCTTACTCGCCGCCATGCTATCAATGGACAACCTGTTCCGCGCCGACTACGAAGACGGCTCACTGGAACAGTTGCTACTAAGCCCCCATCCCCTATTCTTTCTGGTGCTGGCAAAAAATATCAGCCACTGGATCGTCAGCGGCCTGCCCGTAGTACTGGTATCACCACTAATCGCTTATATGCTGAACCTGCCTCCGCAGTCATACCCCGCACTACTGCTAACCCTGGCACTGGGCACTCCAGCACTCAGCCTGCTCGGCAGCATCGGCGTAGCACTCACCGTCGGCCTCGGCAGCCGCGGCCTCATACTAGCCGTCATCACCCTGCCAATGTGCATACCCATCCTCATCGCCGGAACCCTCGCCGTGCAACAAACCCAAAACGGCGCCTCACTAATCGGCTACCTAGCCATCATGGCCGCCATGCTAATCGCCGCCCTCTCCCTGGCCCCACTAGCCTCCGCCGCCGCCCTGCGAATCAGCGTCAGCTAAGGATGCCAAACATAAAGGGCTAGTTGCCCAAGACCCGCTTACCTTGTACAATGTCCACCATTAACAGGGGTTAACTAACGATGTGGCTCTGGTTCTCAAAACTGGGCTCCCCCCGGTGGTTTTACGAAATTTCCGGCAAGTGGCTACCATGGCTGATAATCGCCATGACGCTATGCCTGATAGTGGGCGTGGTATGGGCACTACTATTCGTGCCGGCAGACTACCAGCAGGGCGAAACCATCCGCATCATGTATGTTCATGTGCCGTTCGCCAGCATCTCCCTGGCATTTTTCCCACTAATAGCCGCCGCCGGTATCATCACTCTGGTATGGCGCATGAAACTGGCCGATATGGTAGCCAAGACCGCCGCATCGCTTGGCGCCTGGTTCACCGCGCTGGCGCTGGCCTCCGGTTCCATCTGGGGCAGTGATATCTGGGGCACCTGGTGGATTTGGGACGGGCGTTTAACCTCAATGCTAATTCAACTGTTCCTGCTCATCGCAATCATTTCCCTGCGCACGGCAATTGAAGACCACGAGAAAGCAGCACGAGCTTGCGCCCTGTTAGCAATAGTTGGCTGCGTTAACGTGGTAGTCATAAAATACTCCGTGGAGTGGTGGAACACCTTGCATCAACCGGCGGGCTCACTCAGTATGTCAAGCGATGCACCCAACGGCCCCGAAATCTGGGTACCCCTGGTGATTATGATAGTGGCGGTGTATCTGTTCTTCGCCGTCAGCCTGATACTCACCACCCGCAATGAAATTCTGCTACGGGAAAGACGCGCACAATGGGTTCAGGACTTGATGTAGCAACCAGTGCAACCATCAGTGCAACAGAGAGGCGCAAAGAAACAATGCAACAACTTATTGACGCAATCAAGTTTTCCAGTCTCGGTGAGTTTCTTCACATGGGAGGTTATGCCTTCAATGTATGGTCGGTCTATGCGCTGTTTCTGTTGTTTGTGTTCGTTAATCTGTATTTCCCTCTGTTGCGTAAAAATCAGATAATGCGGAGGCAGCGCAAGCGTTAACCCGCATATACGGAAGCGGCGGGATGAGAGACTATTCGGCCATGACGCCATTGACGAAACCACTTATGAAATCCATGAAACCCTTATGAAACCACACAGACGCAAAAGATTAAGCATCATCCTGTTCATCACAGTCGGCATGGGCGCGGCCATAGCCCTGACCCTGTTTGCCCTGAGCGAGAACATAGACCTGTTTTATACCCCCACCCAGATTGCCAACGGCGAGGTGGCCCCGGGGCAACGCATCCGCGTTGGCGGCATGGTGCGGGATGGTTCCGTGGTGCGCGCTGGCGACAGCCTGCAAGTAGAGTTTGCAACAACCGATTACGCCCATGATGTCACCATCCACTACGAAGGAATATTGCCCGACCTGTTTCGCGAAGGGCAGGGCGTAGTTGTAGAAGGTTCACTGAATAACGCAGGCGTATTCCAGGCCAGCAGAGTGCTAGCCAAACACGACGAAAACTACATGTCGCAAGAAGTAAAGGCCGCTCTGGAAGCTTCCGGCGCCAACCCCGCCAACCACACTTTCGGAGGCGAGGGCATTAATAATCCCTGAATCTGAACAATTCCGGTTTATGCCCGCACTGAACACCGAACACAACAGCAGCATCAGCACCACCAACTCACCGCTCCGGGGAAACCAATGATTCCTGAACTTGGACAATTCTCACTCATACTCGCCCTGTGCCTGAGCCTGATGCTCGCCACCCTGCCACTACTCGGTGCCAGCGTCGGCAATACATTATGGATGAGCCTCGCCCGACCCCTCACCGCCGGAGCGTTCGTGTTCCTCGGCCTGAGCACGGCAATCCTCGCCTATGCTTTTGTCACCGACGATTTCTCCGTGCGCTTCGTGGCACAACACTCCAACACCCTGCTACCCACACGCTACAAACTGACTGCCGTATGGGGCGGCCACGAAGGCTCGTTCCTGCTCTGGACATTCATGCTATCCGGCTGGATGCTGGCAGTGGGTGTGTTCAGCAAAAGCATGCCACCCGCTTTCGTAGCCCGAGTACTCGGCGTACTGGGCATTCTGTGCGCCGCCTACATTCTGTTCATGCTCGCCACTTCCAATCCGTTCGCCCGCATTGTGCCGCTACCACCCACCGACGGCGCCGACCTGAACTCCGCCCTGCAAGATGTGTTGTTCATAGTTCATCCGCCAACACTTTACATGGGCTATGTGGGATTCTCGGTAGTATTCGCCTTCGCCGTTGCCGCGCTACTAAGCGGACGGCTTGATGCTGACTGGGTGCGCTGGGCAAGACCCTGGGCGAATACCGCCTGGGCCATACTCACCATCGGCATCGCTCTGGGAAGCTGGTGGGCATACTACGAACTGGGCTGGGGCGGCTGGTGGGCCTGGGACCCGGTTGAAAACCCCCCGCTGATTACCTGGCTCTGCGGCACCGCCCTCATTCACTCACTGGCGGTTGCCGAAAAGCGGGGAGCTTTCAAAAGCTGGACCATATTGCTGGCCATACTGGCTTTCGCCGGCAGCCTGCTGGGCACTTTCATCACCCGTTCCGGCTTGCTAACCTCGGTGCACGCTTTCGCCAGCGACCCGACCAGAGGCGTGTTCATTCTCGTCATCCTGGGAGCAGTCATCGGCGGAGCATTGTTGCTGTATGCACTACGCGCCCCGATGATGAGAACAGATATCAGGTTCGGCACACTATCGCGGGAGTTGCTGTTGCTGGGTAACAACATCCTGCTGGTGGTGGCGGCCGCATCCGTGTTACTGGGTACCTTGTTCCCGATGGTCTATCAGGCGCTCACCGATGATTTGGTTTCCGTCGGTCCGCCTTACTTCAATATCATATTCGTGCCGCTCATGGTGTTGCTGGTGGTATTGCTTGGCATAGGCCCGGTATGTCGCTGGAAGCACACATCCGGCGATTATCTGCGCCGGCAACTTGGCCGGGTGGCGCTTGCCAGTGTTGGCCTGGGTGTGGTGTTGCCCACCGCCGTGCTGCTCAGGTTTTCTTTTGCCGCCAGCCTTGCCGTAATGCTGGCGGCATGGATTGTATTCAACATGCTGAAAGATGCGCTTAACAAAAGTGCCAACAAGCCCTCCCTCGTTGCCGGGCTGCGCAGCCTGCCCATTAGTTATTACGGGATGCAGATAGCACATATGGGAGTTGCCGTCCTGCTAATCGGCGTTGCCCTGACCAGTGCTTTCAGTGAGAAACGCAGCGTCTTGCTCGCACCGGGGCAGTCAACCGAACTGGGTGGTTATACTTTCACCTTTCAGGGCAGCGAAGCAATCATCGGCCCGAATTACAGGGGAGAGGAAGCCACGGTTCAAGTAGCGAGGGGAGGTGAAGTGTTTACCGTGCTATATCCGCAACGCCGCCTGTATGTGGCCAGCGGCACACCATCAACCGAAATGGCCATTGATGCCAACCTGCTGCGGGATTTGTTCGTAACCCCGGGCGAAGAGAAAGACGGCGGTGCCTGGAGCATGACCTTGCACATCAAGCCCTTCATACGCTGGGTCTGGCTCGGTGCCCTGTTCATGGCCATCGGCGGCACAGTTGCCGCCGCCGACAAACGCTACCGCCGCCTCCGGCAGCGCGATGCTGTGAAAACTCACGCAGGCATCAGTACCACGGGTTCAGATAATACAGAGCAGGTAGCATAGAAATGATGACGAATCTTAGATTTTATATTCCGGTTATTGGATTGTTGTTGTTGGCCGTGTTGCTTTGGCGCGGTCTTTATCTGGAGCAGGGGAAACTGCCATCGGTGCTCATTGACAAACCCATGCCCGAGTTTGCGATGACTACGGTTGAAGGCACCCCTATCAACAACGCCGACCTGCCATCTCGGATGTTCCTGCTTAATGTATGGGGCAGCTATTGCCTGCCTTGTCTGGTGGAGCATCCCACTTTCATGCGGCTGGCCGAAGAAGGGGAAATTCCGGTGGTGGGGGTGAACTACCGCGACCAGCAAGAGTTGGCGCTGGGTTGGCTGGATGAAAACGGAGACCCGTACCTGTTCAGCATTCTGGACGAAGATGGACGCTTCGGCATTGACCTTGGCGTGTATGGCGCCCCGGAAACTTATCTGGTTGATAAAAATGGTGTCATTCGCTACCGCCATGTCAGCGTGCTCGATGAAACCGTGTGGCGTGAGGAGTTTCTGCCCGCCATCGCCGCACTTAATGCCGATGCTACACTTAACGCTGACGCTGCACCCAATGCCGACGCTGCACCCAATGTCGATGCTGCACCCAATGTCGATGCTGCACCCAATGCCGATGCTGCAAACTGAATCAGCCCCGGCGAGTAATCACTTGGCCACCATGAAAATTTCAACGATACTTGTGCTATTACTGGGAATCGGCGTTGCCGCCTCCATGCCAACATCGGTGCAGGCACAAGTAGATACATTCCAGTTTGAAACAAGTGAACAGGAAGAACGCTTCCAGCGGCTGTCAACCGAACTACGCTGCCCCCAATGTCAAAACACCAACCTCACCGGTTCAACCGGAGGCGTGGCCGAAGACCTGCGGCGCGAGCTTCATCGCATGATACTGGAAGGCATGACCGACGAAGAAATTGAACAGTTCATGCTGGAACGCTACGGCGATTTCATTTTTTACCGCCCGCGGCTGCGACCGGAAACAGTATTACTGTGGTTCGGACCGTTCATATTCCTGCTAATCGGTGTTGCCATAGGCTTCGTCATCTGGCGCAGAGCAAAACCTCCACATCAAACATTGGCACCTGACCCGGCGCAACAGGCACAGCCGCGAGATATTCCGGGCAAGGAAACAGACCAATGATGTTCTGGCTTGCCACTATCATACTCGTTACTGGTGCGGCGCTGTTCGTGCTTGTCCCCCTGTGGCGCAACAGTCGCCCGACCTCCTTCACCACAGGCAGCTTGCTGTTGCCGCTGGCGCTGGTGTTGCTGATAACTGCCGGTGCCTATCTGTTGTATGACGAATGGGGTTACTTTGATGATGTGCGGCTCATGTCCTTGTTCCAGCGCACGGTGGATAATCGTGGCGATATTAATGATAGTGATGGTAATGACAGCAGCAGCATTAACGGAAATAATAGTGGTGGCAACAGCGGCGACATTAACAACAGAGCACAAGAAGCCGAGCAGTTGATTATAGAACTGGGCGCAATAGTAATGGAGGACGCGGAACAAGCCTGGGCCTGGTATTTTCTGGCTGAAAATTTACTCAGCCTCGGCAAGTTTCAGGAAGCGGAAATAGCCTACCGGCAGTCAGCCAGCCGCCTGCAAGGCGACAGGGACAAGGCGCTGGCGCTGGGCCGGGTGGCACTGAGCCGCTATATCAACTCGGGATTTGAGATGACTGCCGAGATTATGGAAATCATTGAACAAGCCAGAGCACTCAATCCATCTGAGGTATCCGTCTTGCAGCTACTGGCCTCAGTGGCGGAAGAACAGCAAGACTGGGAGGCGGCCATAGAATACTGGCGGCTACTCATCCAGATTAACCCGAACTCGCAACAAGCCAATGTCTTGCGTCAGCGCATCAGCGAGGCGCGAACATTATCCGGTGTCAGCAATGTTGGCAGTGTTGATAACGCCAGCAATGTTAGCAACGCCGGCGATGTTGGTAATACCAGCAACGCCGACGATGTTGACAGCACCAACAACAATGAAATATCTGGCCCGGTCATTGAGGTTACCGTTACACTGGCAGACAACGTGCAGATTTCCCCCGAACAAATCGTGTTCGTCTCCGCCCGCAACGCCGAACAGGAGAACATGCCGCCACTGGCAGTAGCCCGGTTCAGCGCTGACTGGCTGCCAACCACAGTAATCCTGAGCAACAGCCTGGCAGTGGGCCCGTTCAACCTGTCTTCAGCCGACACAGTGTATGTCTCCGCCCTGATTTCCGCCAACGGCACCGCCAACGCAGCCAGCGGCGACTATCGGGTAGTCTCAGAAAATTTCAACCATAAAGGACAAACCACAGCAATCAACCTCGTTGTCTCGGAACGAATACCCTGAACCCATTTCAGCAATCCCCACTACACTCAATAACACACCATGAAAGCCACAGTCTTCCGCCAGGGCTACCCCCCGCTATGAACTGGACCGAATTCGCCACCATCGCCGTCGCACACCTGTTCGCAGTTGCCTCACCGGGGCCGGATTTTGCCGTTGTCACCCGGCAAAGCGTAACCGTGGGCACCCGCGCCGGCATTTGGACCAGCGCCGGAGTCGGAGCGGGAATCTTATTGCATGTGGCCTATTGCCTGCTCGGCGTGGCACTGCTGCTCTCTCAATCGCCCCGCCTGTTCGCTATGGTCAAACTAATCGCCGCAGCCTATCTTTTTTATCTCGGCGTAACCTCCATTGTCCGCGCCTCCCGACAGGCAAACAACAATGCACCGGACGCCAATGGCGGAACAGCATTCAACCCCGGCCGCGCTTTTGCCCTGGGCTTTTTAACCAACGGCCTGAACCCCAAAGCCACGCTGTTTTTTCTGGCCTTGTTCGCGGTAGTCATCAGCCCTGCAACACCAACCACGGTGCAAATGGTGTATGGCATCTATCTGGCGTTGGCAACTTTTCTCTGGTTCACCATGCTGTCGCGGCTGATTGGCCTTTCTCCGGTAAGGAATTTTCTGCTTAGGTCGGGTGTCTGGTTTGAGCGCGGTATGGGGGCGATTCTTATTGGGCTGGCAGCGCAGATAGCGTTGACATCCTGATTTGGAGTATCATGAAGGCATCGTATGGCAGGCTGGATTGAAGCAATGGACACACAGACCCTTAATACCACTGATACGCTGGTGGACAAGTTTGGACGGCGCGTTGATTATGTGCGGCTGTCGGTAACTGATCGCTGCGATTTTCGTTGCGTCTATTGTATGACGGAGGATATGACCTTTCTGCCTCGCAAGCAGATTCTTAGTCTGGAAGAGTTGTATCGGGTAGCCCGTTGCTTTACTGAGTTGGGTGTCAAAAAGATTCGCCTTACTGGTGGTGAGCCTATGGTTCGTAGTAATGTCATGGAACTCATTCAGCGTTTGGGACAGTTACCGGGGCTGGAAGAATTATTGTTGACCACTAACGGCGCGCAATTGCCAAAATATGCCGCAGCGTTACGGCAGGCTGGTGTTAATCGCATCAACATTAGTATTGACAGCCTTGATGCCGAACGCTTCAAGCGCATCTCGCGAGTGGGTAAGTTGGAAAGTGTGGTGGCCGGAATTGAAGCGGCTTGTGCGGTGGGGTTTGATCGTATTCGTCTCAACTCGGTAATCATGCACGGCTATAACGATGACGAAATCATTCCACTAACAGACTTTGCCGTGGCACGCGGTGTTGATATCGCTTTCATTGAAGAGATGCCGCTGGGTGAGGCGTCCGACCACAAGCGGGAAGAGACCACTTGTAGCAACGCCTGGGTACGCCAGATGCTGGAGCAGAAATACTCGCTCGTTGACACCACCACCCGCACCGCCGGTCCGTCCCGCTACACCCAAATAGCAGGCGAGAAAACCCGGGTTGGCTTTATCTCCCCGGTTACCCATAACTTCTGCGCCGACTGCAACCGCGTACGGGTTACAGTAGAAGGCCGCCTGCTACTATGCCTCGGCAATGAACACTCCATGGATTTGCGCGCCATTCTGCGCGACACCAGTGCAACCGATGAGGATTTGAAACAGGCTCTGATTGCCTCTATGGACATCAAACCGGAACGCCACTATTTCTATGAGAAAGACCACGCCCAGCCGGTGCGCCTGATGAACATGACAGGCGGCTGAGAACCGGACTAAACAAAACTAAGTCAAACCATAAGAATCAAATCACACACCGAACCTGAACCGTACAGCAAGAGAGAAAGCAAACCGGCACAATGACTGAAAAACTGAATATAGCGGTAGTAACCGTATCAGACACCCGCACCGAGCGCGATGACAAATCCGGTCCGGTGCTGGTGGAGGCCTTGCAGAAGGCAGGCCACACCCTGCACAGCAAAACCATCGTAAGAGATGACTTGTATCAACTCAGGGCAGCAGTCGCAGCATTCATCGCCGACCCCGAAGTAGCAGTGGTGCTATTAACCGGAGGCACCGGCTTCACCGACCGGGACAACACAGTAGCCGCCGTAGAGCCATTACTGGACCAACCCATAGAAGGTTTCGGCGAACTATTCAGACAACTGTCCTATCAGGAAATAGGCAGTTCCACAGTTCAGTCCCGCGCCTTCGCCGGTCTCGCCAACGGCACCATCGTATTCTGCCTGCCCGGCTCCCCCGGTGCCTGCCGAACCGGCTGGAATAACATAATCCGTGAACAGTTGGACAGCACCCACAAACCCTGCAACTTCACCGACAAATTGCGATTGCCTGCAGACAAAAAAAGGCACCGGCTTCAGAATACTGAAAATCCGGTGCCTTAGTCAGCGCAAACTTTGATTTGCTGAATCAAGTCAGCAACATCAGCAGTTAGACGGCCGCGTAAACAATAACGGCCGGTACCGCGAACGCGACTGCAGTCAGGGCAATGCTGATGACAACTGCCTCCAGTGCAGGCGGGATGCGCATAGTTACGGTAGTAGTTAGCTTGTTCATGTCGTCCTCCTCGGGTGATTAAGCGTGTTACGGGTTACTGCTTTGGGTAATTTCGTTCCAGAAGCGGGGAGTATAGTAACACACTTCGGGCAAAAAGTAACAATTATTTTGATTTTTTTCATATTTTTGTTAAAAAAGGTAACATTTTCCATCTTCCGATTGATAAAGCGAGTAAAAACAAGAGGTTATACTAATGCGTATTATGACATTTAATTGCAACGGCATCCGTGCGGCGGCCAGAAAAGGCTTTTTTGACTGGTTACCGACCTGTGATGTGGACATCGTCTGCCTGCAGGAGACCAAGGCACAGGTTGACCAACTCACCGACCCGGTGTTCTCCCCACAGCCCTTTGAGTGTCACTATTTCGATGCCGAAAAGAAAGGCTATGCCGGCACCGCCCTGTTCACCCGCAAAACACCGAAAAAAATCAGCCGCGGCCTGGGCTTCAACATCGCCGACACCGAAGGGCGCTACATCCAAGCGGATTATGACGGCCTGAGTGTGGCCTCCCTATACATGCCATCCGGCTCAGCCGGCCCGGAACGACAGGCGCGGAAGATGACCTTCCTTGATGCCTATCTGCCCCAACTGCAATCCCTGCGCCGCAAACGCCGGGAATACATCATCTGTGCCGACTGGAATATCTGCCACAAGGAAATTGATTTAAAAAACTGGCGCGCCAACCAGAAAAACTCCGGCTTCCTGCCGGAAGAAAGAGCCTGGCTGGACACCCTCTACGACGAACTGGGCTATGTGGACGCCTTCCGGGAAGTAAACCAGGAAGCAGAACAGTATTCCTGGTGGTCAAATCGCGGTCAGGCACGGGCCAACAATGTGGGATGGCGGCTTGACTACCAGGTAATAACGCCGGGCTTAAAAGAAAAAATTGTCAGCGCAGAAATCTGCACGGCGGAAAATTTCTCCGACCATGCACCAGTCATTGTTGAATATGCCTGGCCAGCATGGGCATCTGAAACAAAATAAACAACACAGTGAGAATCAAATTGCCAAACACCTTGAACTGAATCCACAAGGCTTCACTCAAGGTAAACGCAACAATCAGGTTAATCAGCCCAAGCGCCACAAACCAGATTATCCATAAATTGTTCAGCCGCAACCAAACCGCGGCAGGTGCCTGAACCGCATGCCCCATAAGATGCTCAATCGCAGGCTTGCTGCCAATATAACGCGAGGCAAAGAACACCGCCGCAAAAATCCAGTTCACAATAGGCGCCTTCCATTTGAGAAAATCCACATTCCTGAACAGGATGGTGGGAATGCAAAACAGAATCACCGCACACAGAGTAACCCACTGAAACTTGTCAAGCCGCCGTTGCCGCAGGAACAGCCCGCCATAAACAAGAACCGATGCAATAATCAGCACTTCGGCGGCACTGTATATGCCACCAAACTCACGGGTGTATCCAAACAGGCTAATATCCCGCTCGTCTGTGGCCCAAACCGAGAAAAATACCAGCAGGGGGATGTAGTCAAGAAATTGTTTCATCACGCACATTGTAACGCACAATCCGCGAGGCTGAAAATCCGCCACGCCTAGCCGATATAGGCTGAATATGAGTGAGTTCGCACAAGTACATCCACAGAATCCCAAACCACGCATCATCAAACAGGCGGTGGATGTTCTGCTAGGCGGCGGAGTAATCGTTTATCCCACCGATTCCATGTACGCACTCGGTTGCCGCATCGGAGACAAGGCCGCCCTGGATCGCATACGACAAATCAGACAACTGGGCGAACGCCACAACTTCACCCTGATTTGCCGCGACCTCTCCTCACTGGCAGTTTATGCCCAGGTTCACAACAGCGCCTATCGCATTCTCAGAAACCACACACCGGGACCCTACACCTTCATTCTGAAAGCAAGCGCAGAAGTGCCACGCCGACTGATGCACCCGAAGCGCAAGAGCATCGGCCTGCGGGTGCCGAATCACCCGGTAGCCCAGGCGCTGCTGGCCGCACTGAACGAACCGCTAATGAGCACCAGCCTGATTCTGCCGGATACGGACGAACAACTGCTGGAACCTTACGAGATGCGAGAGAAAATCGGCAAGCGCGTAGATTTGATTCTGGACGGAGGAGCCTGCGGCCTGGAACCAACCACCATGATCAATCTGATTGAAGGCGTTCCTGAACTGATGCGAATCGGCAAAGGTGACTCAACACCCTTTCAGTAGTACACTCACGCCGCACAGGAGCAACAAATTGTCAGCAACAAACGAAAAACAAAGAGTACTGTCCGGTATGCGACCCACCGGTCGCCTGCATCTGGGTCATTTGCACGGCGTACTCAACAACTGGGTCAAGCTGCAACACGAATACACCTGCTTTTTCTTCGTGGCAGACTGGCACGCGCTAACCACCCACTACGGGGATGCCACAATTTTTGAAGACAATGTAACCGACATGGTAATTGACTGGCTGGCAGTCGGTGTCAATCCGGATGTGGCATCACTGTTCATTCAGTCCAAAATTCCCGAGCATGCGGAATTGCATCTATTGCTCTCCATGGTTACACCGCAAGGCTGGCTGGAACGAGTGCCCAGCTACAAGGATCAACAAGACAAACTGCACGAAAAGGGGCTGGACACCTACGGTTTCCTCGGCTATCCGATACTACAAGCCGCCGACATCCTCATTTACCGCGCCAGATATGTGCCAGTCGGCGCAGACCAGGTTGCCCATGTGGAACTCACCCGCGAAATTGCCCGGCGCTTCAACCATCTCTACGGACAGGAGCCGGGGTTTGAACAAGCCGCCCACGCCGCCATACAAAAACTGGGCAAGAAGGCGGCCAAACAATACACCGGTTTGTGCACAGCCTTCCAGGAACAGGGCGACCACGATGCCCTGCAACAAGGCCTTGCCCTGCTAAGCGAGCAACAAAACCTTTCCGCCGATGACCGCCAACGACTTCACGGCTATCTGGAAGGCGGCGGCAAAACCATCCTTACCGAACCCGAATCCCTGCTCACCCCGGCATCCAAAATGCCCGGCCTTGACGGACAAAAGATGTCCAAGTCCTACAACAACACCATCAGCTTGCGCGAACCGCTGGATGATGTGGTTAGCAAAATAAACACCATGCCCACCGACCCGGCACGAGTGCGCCGCTCCGACCCCGGCGACCCGGAAAAATGCCCGGTCTGGCAACTACATCAAACCTATTCCGACACTGACACCCGCAACTGGGTAATGGAAGGCTGCCGTAGCGCTGGCATCGGTTGCCTGGAATGCAAGAAGCCCGTGGCCGAAGCAGTGGTAGCGGAACTAAAACCGATTCAGCAACAAGCCCGACAGTATGAAAAAGACCCGGCCATGGTTGAGTCCATCATCATCAAAGGTTGCGAGCAGGCACGCGAGGCCGCACAAGCAACAATTCAGGATGTGCGCGCAAGCATGGGTTTGCCACGAGAGCAATGACATACTCCGGTTAGACAGGTTAAGGTAAAATCAAGTTCACATACGGCGGATAACAAAGTGATTATTAACAATACTGAAACAACTGACGCGGCTGGCGCGGCTGATACCGCCGTCAAGGTGCTACAGCCCAGCACAACAGTGCCACCGCCCGCATCCGACAGCGACCAGTCATCCGCTACCGAGCCGCCGACTGCCGGAGTTGACCAGCCGCCTGCCGACGAGTCCGGCGGACAACACTCACCGCTGGCTTATGTGGCCGGACAGGCCGTCACTGAATTGCCCCAGGACCTCTACATTCCGCCCGAGGCTCTGGAGATATTTCTGGAAGCCTTTGAAGGCCCGCTGGATTTGCTACTCTATCTGATTAAGCGACAGAACATTGATATTCTGGAAATCAATGTTGCCGAAATCACCGACCAATACATGGCGTATGTGGAAGCCATGGAAGCAGGCCGCTTTGAACTCGCCGGCGAATATCTGGTCATGGCCGCCACCCTGGCGGAAATTAAATCACGCATACTTCTGCCAAAATCGGAAGACGATGAGGAGGAGGAAGGAGACCCGCGTATGCAACTCATCCGACGCTTGCAGGAATATGAACGCTTCAAGCAGGCGGCGGAATCGCTTAATGAACTACCACGTATGGAACGAGACACACATATTGCAAACGCAGCGCTGCCCAAGTTTGAGCGACTCACACCAGAGCCGGTGGTAGAACTGCAGGATGTGCTTGAGTCCCTAGCCCGCGTGCTACACCGCGTTGATATGTTTTCCCACCACCACATTCAACTGGAAACCTTGTCAACCCGGGAAAAGATGGCCGAAATCCTGTCCCGCGTACCGGCGGAAAAATTCGTCCCACTGGTATCCCTGCTAATACACAAGGAAGGCCGGCTGGGAGTGGTAGTCACCTTCCTGGCGATAATGGAGTTGATGAAAGACTCGCTTGTTGAAATCGTACAGTCAGAATCGTTCGGCCCCATCCACATCAAGTCCCGATAAAGACAGCATAGACAAACAACCATGAACAAACAAAGTAAACAGATAGACAACAAGGTAAAAATGATTGTAGAGGGATTGCTACTAGCAGCAGGCCATCCCCTGACGCTGGATACCATCGCCCAGGTTTTCAGCGCCAGAGAGCGGCCGGACAAAAAAGAACTGCAAGCAGTCATGGAAACCATCGCCACAGAATGCAACGACCGCGGCTTTGAACTGGTGGAAGTGGCCTCCGGCTTCCGCTTCCAGGTCAAACAGGAATTGAGCGAATGGATTGCCAAACTATGGGAAGAAAGGCCACCCCGTTACACCCGCGCCCTGCTGGAAACCCTCTCGCTGATTGTTTACCGCCAACCAATCACCCGCGGCGACATTGAGGAAATTCGCGGTGTGGGAGTAAGCCCGAACATAATCAGAACGCTGCTGGACAGGGAATGGGTGCGAGTAGTAGGCCACCGCGATGTGCCCGGCCGCCCGGCTCTGTTCGCCACCACCAAACAGTTCCTTGATTACTTCAACCTGAAATCCCTGCAAGACTTGCCACCACTGGCGGAAATAAAAGGCTTGATAGAACCCGACGAGGAAATCAATCTGGAAGAAGAACTATCCCGACAACGCATCATTGATATGCCGGAAGAACTACCCGATGAACAAAGCCTGGAAGCCTCCGAACAAGAGCGGGATGCACTGCTCGCCGAAGAGGAGGCAATAGAATTAGCCAAAAAACCACTGGAAGAGATTCTTGACTTGTCAGACCCTGACGAACCTGAAGTGGGGCTTGGCGCAGAACAAGACACGGGGCAGGGCGCAAAACAGGATACAGAGCAAGAAGCAGAGCAAGACCCAAGCAGAACTCCCGTGCCGAACCATGAGTGAAAAACTGCAAAAAGTACTAGCCCGAGCCGGGTTCGCCTCACGCCGTGAAATTGAAAAATGGATAGCCGACGGACGCATAAAGGTTAACGGCAAAGTCGCCGATGTCGGCCTGCGCGTTAGTGACGAAGACCGAATACTCGTTGACGGCAAAAAACTCACCCGCCACAAACTATCCCCCCGCGACCGCCGGGTAATTCTCTACAATAAACCGGAAGGAGAAATTTGCACCCGCAATGACCCGGAAGGTCGCCCCACCGTGTTTGACCGACTCCCGCCACTGAAACACGGACGCTGGGTGGCAGTCGGACGGCTTGATTTCAACACCAGCGGGCTATTACTTTTCACCAACGATGGCACACTAGCCAACCAGCTCATGCACCCCAGCTATCAGCTTGAACGCGAATACGCAGTTCGGGTTAGCGGCGAGGTAACACCGGATATGGTGCAACGCATGCACAAAGGCGTAATAATTGACGAGCAACTGTGTCGCTTCACGGATATTCAGTTCTTCGGCGGCACCGGCGTCAATCAGTGGTATCACGTGGTCATCATGGAAGGGCGCAACCGGGAAGTTCGCCGACTGTGGGAATCCCAGGGCGTACGGGTCAGCCGCCTGAAACGGGTGCGCTTTGGCCCGATATTCATACCCAGCGAAGTGCGCAAAGGCCGCTATCAGGAACTGTCCAAAGCCGAACTCAACAAACTGCTCACACTTGTCGCCAGCCCCCCCACAACGAGTGCCACACAGCCACAGCCACTGTCGCAACCACAACAATAAGCCTCGTGTTACCCAAGCATCTTAAACATCTCAACCATCACTGCTGAACTGCAACAAATTAAGCAAGGCAACAGCCTCGGTGGGATGATGAAGAAAAAAATCCGCCGGCCACAACTCCGGTCGGGCAGTTTCACCGAGATAACCGTAAGTTGCCGCAATGGCAATCACATCGGCGTTCTTCGCGGCAATCATGTCCCGTTCGTGGTCGCCAAAATACACCGTACGTTCGGTCTTGCAACCCAGTTGCTTGCAGGCCAGCAGGATAGGTTCCGGGTCAGGTTTGCGCTCGCTCACATGCTCAGGGCAAACCAGCGAACCACAAGCGGACAACAACTCAAGCTTTGACAGCAACAACTGCGCGTAAGGTTCCGGCTTGTTGGTTACAATACCCCAGGGAATAGCCTTGCGTTCCAGTTGTTGCAACAAATAATCCAGGCCGTCATAAAGCCGGGCACGGGTCTGTTCCAGTTGCACCAGATACAAATCCAACAGACGTTGCAACAAAGTTGGAAACTCAGGATGCTGCTCATCCATGGCGAATGCCAGCCTGATCAGCGCCCGCGCACCATCAGAAACAGTTTGACGGATGGCCGTCTCAGCAACCGCCGCCCGTTTCTTCTCCGTCATCAACTGATTAACAGCAATCAGAAAATCCGGCGCGGTATCAACCAGCGTGCCATCCAAATCAAACAACACGCAGTCAACGCCAGTTCGCAATTCGCTAGCCCGCCCGGGATTATCGGTGTGAACGCGCAATGTTTTATTCATTCGTTGTACTCATCTGCTGTACTCACTTGTGTCGTGTTCATACGCCACACTCACTCCGGCCTGCGGTAGCAGGTAATATAATTCACATCCAGATTCTGCTGCAAAAAGTAACGCTTGCTGAACGGGTTATAACCCATACCACTCTGCTCCACCGGTTCCAGACCAGCATGACGACACCAGGCGGCGAGTTCCGAGGGCTTGATGAGTTTGTCATAATCATGGGTGCCTTTGGGCAGAAGCCTGAGAATATATTCCCCACCCAAAATGGCAAACACAAACGACTTGAGATTGCGGTTAATGGTGGAAAAAAATACCAGCCCGCCCGGTTTCACCAACCGCGCACAGGCATCAACCACAAGGCCGGGCTGCGGCACATGTTCCAGCATTTCCAGACAGGTAACCACATTAAAATGCGCAGGCCGTTTGACCGCCAACTCCTCGGCGGAACTGAACAGGTAGTCAATATCCAGCCCACTCTCAAGCTGATGCAGACGAGCCACCGCCAGCGCGGCCTCGCCCCGGTCAATAGCAGTTACCTGCGCGCCATGTCGAGCCATGGCCTCGGCCAGAA
This sequence comes from Pseudohongiellaceae bacterium, assembly GCA_051008235.1. Lineage (GTDB taxonomy): Bacteria > Pseudomonadota > Gammaproteobacteria > Pseudomonadales > Pseudohongiellaceae > UBA9145. The sequence goes on from JBPCXV010000142.1 coordinate 86,964, forward strand.
TACCGCCGCCGCAACCCACATCAAGCACCTTCAACCCCGCTGGATTTTGCAGCCTGCTGATAAAACCCATACGCAGGGGATTAATCTCATGCAAGGGCTTAAACTCACTGTCCGGGTCCCACCAACGAGCAGCCAGTGCCTCAAACTTTTGTATTTCCAGTTCGTCAACGTTGTGATTGGTCATGTGCATTCCTGCTAATTACTGTTGCTTACAAACTTTCGGTTGGTGTTACGGTATTTACGCGGCAGTTACGAGAGTTACGATGTTACTTGCGCCCACTCATGTCAGCCGCCTGAATCTGCTGTTGCCATTGTTGCGCGGTAGCCCGCACCCGAGCTTCATCAATCGTTTGCAATTCGCCGTCTTTCAGCAGCAGCCTGCCATCACACCACACATGAGAAACCTGATTAGCCCGCGCGGAATACACCAGCGCCGACACCGGGTCATACACCGGCAGAGTATTCAGATGGTGCAGATTGATAGCAGTCAAGTCAGCATATTTACCGGGTTCTATGCTGCCAATAAACTCATCAAGACCGAGCGCCCTGGCACCATTAATGGTGGCCATCGCCAGCGTTTGCTGCGCCGTTACCACGCTGGCATCACCCGCCACCCCCTTGCCAAGCAGCGCCGCCATCTGCATCTCGCCAAGCATATCAAGGTCGTTGTTGCTGGCGCAGCCATCGGTGCCGAGTGCCACATTCACTGGCTGTGCAAGCAGCTTCGCCAACTCACAAAAACCACTGGCCAGCTTGAGATTGGACTGCGGACAGTGCACAACATTAGCACCACATTTGCCCAACAGTTCAATTTCCCCCATGGTGAGTTGGGTGGCATGCACACAAACCAGTTGCGGCGTAACCAGACCCAGTTTGTGCAACCGCTCAAGGGGGCGACAACCATTTTGCGCCACCGCATCTGCCACCTCACCGGCGGTTTCATGCAGATGAATATGAATCGGCAGTTCCATCTCCGCCGCCAGCATGGCAATTTTTTTCAGCGGCTCATCCGACACCGTATACGGCGCATGGGGACCAAAGGCAACAGTTACCAGCGGATGGCCGCGGAACTCATCGCGCAATCTGGTCGCCTTGCTGATGTAGTCATTGGCATCCTGTGCCCAGGCGGTAGTGAAGTCCAGCACCGGTGAAGCCAGTTGCGCGCGAATGCCAACCTTGCCAACCACTTTGGCAACCTGCTCCGGAAAAAAATACATATCGGCAAAACAGGTGGTGCCCGAACGAATCATTTCAGCACAGGCCAGCATCGCGCCCGCCTGCACAAACTCCTCGCTAACAAACTGTGCTTCCAGCGGCCAGATATGTTGTTCAAGCCAGGCCTTGAGCGGAATATCGTCAGCGATGCCGCGCATCAGGGACATGGCACTGTGGCCGTGGGCATTCACCAGCCCGGGAATAAGTAGATGTTGTTCAAGCCGCACCCGGTCAGCTTGGGGAAACCTGGCCTCGGCCTCGGCATTCGGCAGCACAGCGACAATGTGCCGGTCGGCAAGAGCCACCGTATGCTCGCTGAGTAGCTGCCCGCTGGAGGCCTGCGCAACTCCTGATGCAACCCCCGGCGCACTGCTTGACATAACCCCCGGCGCACCGCCTGCCACAAGCCAGCGGGGCTGAATCAGGGTGCTGGCAACAAGCGCCTCGGCAGCGGGCTGGGCTTGGCTATGGGAGGCAGACATAGTGTCGGTTACTCGTCAATTTCAGTGGCGTTTTGCGCTTGGGTCATGCTATAATTTTGCACTTTCCGGTCGCCAGATTCCGGCCACCAATTGTAACTGGAATCAGCAAATTTTGGAAAGGAAACAAGCACAGGAACACATACGGAACAACAACACTTATGTCTGATATAAACAACCAGGGCCCACTGGCCCACGAAATTGAAAAGCGGCCATTGGAAAGTGAAATGCGCGAGTCCTACCTCGCGTATGCCATGAGTGTCATCATAGGGCGAGCCTTGCCGGATGTGCGGGACGGGCTGAAACCGGTGCATCGCCGAGTGTTGTTTGCAATGAATGTGTTGTCAAACGACTATAACAAACCCTACAAAAAATCCGCCCGCGTAGTCGGTGATGTCATCGGCAAATACCACCCCCACGGCGACTCAGCGGTGTATGACACCATCGTACGCATGGCACAGGAGTTCTCCCTGCGCTATCCACTGGTGGACGGGCAGGGCAACTTCGGCTCCATTGACGGCGATGCCGCCGCCGCCATGCGTTACACCGAAATTCGCATGGCCAAAATCGCCCACGACCTGCTGGCCGACCTGGACAAGGAAACAGTTGACTATTCGCCAAACTACGACGGCACCGAACACATCCCCGATGTACTCCCCACCCGCATACCCAACCTGCTGGTCAACGGCACCTCGGGAATCGCCGTGGGCATGGCCACCAACATCCCGCCCCACAACATCACCGAGGTAGTGTCCGGCGCAATCGCCCTGCTTGATAACCCGGACATCACAGTGGACAATTTAATGACCCACATCCAGGGCCCGGACTTCCCCACCCAGGGCATCATCAACGGCAAGGCCGGCATCATATCCGCCTATCAAACCGGCCGCGGCCGCATTTATGTACGCGCCCGCGCCGAAGTAAGCGAACAACCTTCCGGCCGCGAACACATTATCGTCACCGAAATACCCTATCAGGTAAACAAGGCCAGACTGATTGAGAAAATCGCCGAACTGGTAAAAGACAAAAAAATTGAAGGCATCACCGAACTGCGTGACGAATCCGACAAGGACGGCCTGCGCATCGTCATTGAATTACGCAAGGGCGAAATAGCCGATGTGGTGCTAAACAACCTCTACGCACAAACGCAGATGCAAGCGGTATTCGGCATCAACATGGTGGCACTGGTAAACGGCCAGCCGCAACTGCTAAACCTGAAAGAGATGCTGGACGCCTTCATCCGCCACCGCCGCGAAGTAGTTTCCAGACGCACCCGCTACCTGCTACGCAAGGCCAGAGAGCGCGGCCATCTGCTTGAAGGGCTGGCCGTGGCACTGGGCAACATTGATGCGGTGATTGAACTGATTAAAGCCTCACCCTCGGCAGCGGAGGCCAAACAAAAACTCTTGGCCCGCCCCTGGCTGGCCGGCGGCGTCCTGGAACTACTTGGCGAGGTGGGCGCCAACGCCTGTCGCCCGGAAGGGCTTGACGAACGCTATGGCCTGCAAGACGAAAACTACCAGCTATCGCCGGAACAAGCCCAGGCCATACTTGAACTGCGCCTGCATCGCCTCACCGGGCTTGAACACAAAAAACTCATCAACGATTACAAGGAACTCATCAAACAGATAGCAGACTATCTTGATATTCTGGAAAACCGCGAACGCCTGCTAAAAGTAGTGCGCGAAGAAATGGAACAGGTAAAGGAAGAATACGGCGATAAACGGCGCACAGAAATCGTCGACAACCAGCAGGATTTAACAGCCGAAGACCTGATTACCGAAGAAGACCGCGTGGTAACCCTGTCCCAAACCGGCTACGCCAAATCACAGCCGGTGTCCGACTACGCAGCCCAGCACCGGGGCGGCAAGGGCAAGGCCGCCGCGCGGGTAAAAGACGAAGACTTCGTGGAACAACTACTGGTCGCCAGCACCCACGACACCCTGCTTTGTTTCAGCAGCGTCGGCAAAGTCTATTGGCTGAAGGTCTATCAAATACCATTAGCCAGCCGCACCTCCCGCGGCAAACCAATCATCAACATCCTGCCACTGAACGAAGAGGAACGCATCACCGCCATGCTGCCAGTCCGGGAATACTCGGAGGAACTTTTTGTATTCATGGCAACCGCCAACGGCACAGTAAAAAAACTGCCACTTACCAGCTTCGCCAAACCGCGCAACTCCGGCCTGCGTGCCATCGGCCTGAAAGAGGACGACCGACTGGTAGCCACCGCACTCACCGACGGCAACAAAGATGTCATGCTGGTCAGCAGCGGCGGCAAAACCGCCCGCTTCAACGAGTCCCAGGTGCGCACCATGGGTCGCACCGCCAGAGGAGTGCGCGGCATCAAACTGAAAAAAGACAACAAGATGATTACCCTGATAATCCCCGACGATGAACGCCAAATTTTATTCGTCTGCGAAAACGGCTACGGCAAACGCAGCGCCACGGCAGAGTTCCCCCGCCGTAATCGCGGCGGCATAGGAGTCATCGGCATCATGACCAGCGAGCGCAACGGCGATGTAGTAGGTGCCGCCCAGGTAAACGGCGACGAAGAAATCATGCTGATTTCCGACAAGGGCACTCTGGTACGCACCCGCGTAGGCGAAGTCCCCGTGCGCGGCCGCAACACCCAGGGCGTTCGCCTCATTCGGCTGAAAGACGGCGAAAAACTGGTAGAACTGGCACCCGTAGAAGAACCCGCAGAGCCTGCAGAGCCCGGTGAGCCGAATAAGTCTGGTGAGAATGATGAGCATGAAGCATCCGAACCAGCCGCAGATTCTTCCGAATAGCCATGCAACCCTCCGACAATGTATCCGTAGCATACCTTGGCCCCCGTGGCACATTCTCCGAAGCGGCCGCTCGTACACAGTTCGGTGCTACCAGCGAACTGCACAATGTCAATAACAAACAGCCCGGTGCTAACGACAAGCAGCCTGATGCCAACGGTAAGCAGAAGACCACAGAGACTATAAAGACCCTTGAATGCTCCAGCATAGGCGACGTATTCACCGCAGTTGAAGAAGACAAAGTAAACTACGGCGTAGTACCAGTTGAAAATTCAACCGAAGGCGCAGTGAACAACACACTGGATTGCCTGCTAGACAGCCCGCTACAAATAATCGGCGAACGCATCATCAAAATTGAACACCACCTGTTCGCCCAAAAAGGTGTATCACTAACCGACATCCGCCTCATCGCCTCCCACCAACAGTCTTTGGCACAGTGCCGCAAATGGTTGCAGGCACACTACCCGCAACTGCCACTACACGAATGCACCAGCAATGCCGAAGCCGCCCTGATGAGCGCAGACAACAGGGAAACCGCCGCCATCGCCGGCGAACTGGCCGGCCAAACTTACGGATTGCACACCGTGGCAAAACAAATTCAGGATGAAGCACACAACAGCACCCGTTTCCTGATTCTCGCCAAACACCCCGTAACCGCCACCGGCAATGACAAAAGCAGCCTGCTCATTTTCGCCAGAAACCGCCCCGGCGCACTGTTCCACATTCTGCAACCTTTTGAGAATCTGCAAATCAGCCTGACCCGACTGGAAAGCCGCCCATCAAGAAAAGAAGCCTGGGCTTATGTATTCTTCCTTGACTTTGAAGGCCACCGCGATGACGAAAATGTGCAAGAACTATTCCGCCGCCTGGAACACTGCAACGCAGAAATTAAAGTACTGGGCTCCTACCCCCGCGCCTGAAACAAATGAATAAACCATTACCCAAAACCGTACTCATTATCGGCCTCGGTCTGATTGGAGGCTCAATAGCGCGGAGCATAAAGGCTGCCAAGCTACCGCTACGGGTGCTGGCCGCCGACTCAAGTCAGGCCGCACTGGATGCTGCCATGCAAGACGGCGTAGTGGATGAAGCGGGCAAGATGGGTGAGGCGAACAAAACAGATGAGATGGATGCAGTCAGGAAACTGGCCGCAAAAGCAGAACTGATAATTGTCGCCTTGCCACCACAAGCCAGCGCCGAGTTGTTGCCGATGCTGGCAACATTGACTTCGCTCTCGCAAGCAACAGTAATCACCGATGTATGCAGCGTAAAAGTTCCCATAACACAAGCGGCCAACAAGTGTGGCGCGGATTTTTTGCGCCGCTTCGTACCAGGCCACCCCATAGCTGGTTCCGAACAAAGCGGCTATCACGCAGCCCAGGATGAATTGTTTGTCAACAGAAATGCAATTCTTACACCACTGATAGACAATGACCCAGACGCCATCTCACTGGTACATCAATTCTGGCGAGCACTGGGCGGCACAGTGCTGGGCATGAGCCCCGCCCGCCACGATGAAGTCCTGGCCGCCACCAGCCATTTGCCACACCTGCTGGCTTACTCAATAATGGATGTGCTGCTGAAACATGTACAAGGCGCGGATGTTTTTCGCTGTGCCGCAGGCGGCCTTGCCGATTTCAGCCGTCTGGCCGCAAGCGACCCGGCATTGTGGAGCGATATATTCGGCAGCAATGCAGAACCACTAGCCGCCGCGCTGGATACTTACATCGCAGACCTGCTTGAATTCCGACAGGCATTACAACAGGGCGATCGAACTTATATGATGAACAAACTAAGCCGCAGCAAACAATTAAAAACCGGCAGCAGGGAAGAACTGGTCTATCTGCTGCAACCCGGCGGCAATGTAACGGGCAAGTTGCGCGTGCCGGGCGACAAATCCATTTCCCACCGGGCGGTTATTCTCGCTGCCATTGCCGATGGCGTAACCCGCATCAACGGTTTTCTGGAAGGCGAAGACAGCCTGTGTACAGTGGCAGCCCTGCGCGAGATGGGGGTAACCATTGTCGGCCCCGAGCAGGGTCGGCTGACTATCTACGGCGTGGGCAAAGAAGGTTTGCAGCCCCCGCGCAAGCCGCTTGATATGGGCAACTCCGGCACCGCCATGCGCCTGCTGGCGGGACTGCTGGCGGCGCAGCCCTTCGCCTCAAAGCTGGTTGGCGACGACTCACTTTCGCAACGACCCATGCACCGCATCGCAGAACCGCTCGGCCTGATGGGCGCCACGCTTGGAACAACAGAGCAGGGCACACCGCCGCTACATATCAGAGGTGGCCCACTGCACGGCATAAGCTGGCAAATGCCGGTGGCCAGCGCCCAGGTTAAATCCTGCCTGTTGCTGGCCGGCTTGTATGCCGATGGCACAACTGAAATCACCGAACCGGAAATCTGCCGCGACCACACGGAACGGATGCTGACAAAATTCAATTATCCGCTAACACGAAACGCCACACAGAGAATCTGCCAAATAACAAATGAACACCGATTGCAAGGCACTACCATTGATATTCCGGCAGACATTTCTTCGGCAGCCTTCTTCATGGTAGCCGCAGCAATCACCCCCGGCGCCGAATTAACGCTGAACTATGTGGGTGTCAATCCAACCCGCACTGGCATAATCAATTTGCTACGCCTGATGGGAGCAGATATTCAACTGAATAATCTTCGCGGAGGAATCGAAGCGGAAGATCAGACGAAAGATCAGACGAAAGACAAAGCAGAAGACCAAACAGAAGACAAGGCAAAAGGCGAACCGACCGCAGACATCATAGTGCGCCACCAACCCCTGACAGGAATTGAAATACCCACTGAACAAGTCTCACTGGCCATTGATGAGTTCCCCGCCCTCTGCATCGCCGCCGCCTGTGCCGATGGCGAAACAGTGCTAAGCGGAGCCGAGGAATTGCAAGTCAAGGAAAGCAATCGCATTGAAGCCATGGCCGCCGGTCTGCGCACACTGGGCGTAACGCTGGAAACCCGACCCGATGGCATCCGCATTCAGGGCAGTGGCGCAAACGGCACACTGGGCGGTGGCGAAGTCAACAGCCACGGCGACCACCGCATCGCCATGGCCTTCGCCATAGCAGCCTTGCGCGCCTCAGCCCCCATCCGCATCAGACATTGCAACAACGTCAACACCTCATTCCCGGATTTCCACAACACAGCGGCGGCAGTCGGTCTAAAAATCCAATGCAGCAACAAATGAAACCTCCACTGACAGCACCAGTCATCGCCATTGACGGTCCCTCCGGCGCCGGCAAGGGCACCATCGCCGCCCGCCTGGCCGAGCAGCTGGGCTTCCATCTGCTTGATAGCGGCGCCCTCTACCGGGTGCTGGGCGTGGCCGCCGTGCGAGCCGGGCTGGACTTCACCGACCCCGAAGCACTGGCAACACTGGCGACAAATATGCAACTTGAATTCGGCCACTCAGGCCCCGGCTCGGTAAAGCTGAACGGCGAAGACATAAGCACCGCCATCCGCACCGAACAGGCCGGCGAAGCAGCCTCCCGCGCCGGTGCCATCCCCGCAGCGCGGAAGGTATTGATGGAACACCAGCGCGCCCTGCGCCGCAGTCCCGGCCTGGTTGCCGACGGGCGCGATATGGGCACGGTGGTGTTCCCCGATGCCGAGGTAAAAATCTTCCTCACAGCCGGTGTTGAGGAGCGTGCAAAAAGACGTTATAAGCAGTTGATTGACAAAGGCATTGGTGCTACCCTGTCAGCCCTTTTGCAAGACCTGCGGACACGGGACCAGCGCGACAGCAGGCGTTCCGTTGCCCCGCTCAGACCGGCGGCCGATGCCACCATCCTGGACACCACCGAACTCGGTATTGACCAGGTAATGGAAAAAACCATCGCCCTGGTCAGAAAAAACTTGCAAAACAACTAAACCGGTTCCGCGCTTGTGTAACCAGCACTGGCAACAAGCCCGAAACCTTCACCAATTAAACTCGTAATGGCTGGATTACGAAGAAGGGTAGTACGAAGAGGGTTAGGCAATGAACGAAGTCAGTGAAATAAATGAAGCCGGCGAATACGGCACAATTAGCAACTTAAGCGCAACCAGCAAAACAAACGAATCATTTGCTGAACTATTTGAAGAAAGCCTGAACGGCCTTGAAATGACCCCCGGTTCCATCGTCACCGGCGTGGTGGTTGATATTGATACCGACTGGGTCACAGTTCACGCCGGACTAAAATCCGAAGGCGTCATCCCCCGCAATCAATTTCTGGACGAGCAGGGCGGCTTCTCCCTGCAAGTGGGCGATGAGGTTAAAGTCGCACTGGAAGCCGTTGAAGACGGCTTTGGCGCCACCCGCCTGTCCCGCGAAAAAGCCAGACGCGCCGAATCATGGATGGAACTTGAAGCGGCTTATGAAAAGAACGATGTGGTCTCGGGAATCATCAACGGCAAGGTAAAAGGCGGCTTCACCGTGGACATCAACAACATCCGCGCCTTCCTGCCAGGCTCGCTGGTGGATTTACGCCCCATGCGCGACACCGAACACCTTGAAGGCGAACAACTGGAGTTCCGCCTGATTAAACTGGACCGCAAGCGCAACAACGTAGTTGTCTCCCGCCGCGCCGCGCTGGAATCAGTTAGCAACGAAGACCGCGATGCACTGCTGGGCACCCTGCAAGAAGGCGCAGTCGTCAAGGGCATAGTCAAAAACCTCACCGAGTATGGCGCATTCATAGATCTCGGCGGCGTGGATGGCCTGCTGCACATCACCGATATGTCATGGCGACGAATCAGACATCCAAGCGAGATTGTCAATGTAAGCGACGAGATTGATGTCAAAGTACTCAAGTTTGACCGCGAACGCGACCGTGTCAGCCTCGGCCTGAAACAACTGGGCGAAGACCCGTGGGTAGCCGTCCAGCAGCGCCACCCCAAGCACAGCAGAACCACCGCAGTGGTAACCAACCTAACCGAATACGGCTGCTTTGCCGAACTGGAAGAGGGCGTGGAAGGCCTGGTTCACGTTTCAGAAATGGACTGGACCAACCGAAACATCCAACCCTCAAAGGTAGTTCATGTAGGCCAGGAAATTGAAGTCATGGTGCTTGATATTGATGAAGAGCGGCACCGCATCTCCCTGGGCATCAAACAATGTATGCAAAACCCCTGGGATATCTTTGCCGAAAAATACAAGAAAGGCGACAAAATCAGCGGCACCATCAAATCAATCACTGACTTCGGCATTTTCGTCGGCTTCGAAGACAACATTGACGGCCTGGTTCACCTGTCCGACATCTCCTGGGAAGAATCCGGCGAAGAAGCCACCCGCGACTATCAACGAGGCGATGTAATCGAAACAGTAATACTAACCATAGACACAGACCGCGAACGCATCTCCCTGGGCATCAAGCAACTGGAAGATGACCCGTTCATGAACTATTTATCCCGCTACGAAAAAGGCAGCATCGTCAGCGGCACAGTCGGTGCCGTTGCGGCAAAAACCGCCACCATCATTCTGGAAGAGGGCGTGGAAGGCACCCTACGCGCCACGGAAATAAACCGCGAAGAAAAAGTGGAAGACGCCCGCACCGTACTCAACGAAGGCGACCAGGTTGAAGTAAAAATCGTCAATGTAGATCGCCGAAAGCGCATATTAACCTTGTCCATCAGAGCCGCTGAAATTGACAAGGAGAATACCGCACTCAAGGATCACCAAAGCCAGGACGCCGAAGATGCCTCACCGGGAACCATTGGCGACCTCATCAAGGCGGAGATGGACAAGTCATGACTAAATCCGAACTGATTAGCCGCATAGCGCAAAAGCAACCCCAACTCTCAACCAGAGATATTGAACTGGCTGTAAGGTCCATTCTGGAGTGCATGTCCGAAACCCTATCCGAGGGAGGCCGAATAGAAATAAGAGGCTTCGGCAGCTTCTCCCTCCACTACCGCACGCCCCGCATCGGCCGCAACCCCAAAACCGGCGCGCCCGTATCATTAAAAGGCAAATATGTACCCCACTTCAAACCCGGGAAAGACCTGCGCGACAGAGTCAACCAGGGCATGACGGCGAACTCTTCCGCCTCCGCTCCCACCCCCGGCACAGACCCGTTTCATGAACACGGCGAACCATGAAGAAACTCAGCCGCTTGCTCGTCGGGCTATTTCTCATACTGGTGTTCATGACCACCATCATCTTCGCTTATTTCAACCCCACCCCGGTAACACTGCAATTCGGCAGCCGAAGCTTGCCACCACTACCAGTATCGGCACTACTAATAACCGCATTCATAATTGGCGGCGTACTGGGGCTACTATTCGGATTACGCCTGTTCAGCCGCCTCCGCACCAGACTTGAATTAAATACCCTGCGCAAAAAATTACGCCAGACCGAACAAGCCGCCGAGCAAAGCAAACGAGGAGCACCCTGAATGGAAGATGGGGCAATATACCTTATCCTGCTACTGGCAGTTATCACGGGCTGGATGCTGGGCTACTTCAGTTCCCGCAGCAGGCGGCCACGCGGGCGCACCACCGAAGCCATCTTTGAAGACTACTTCGTCGGCCTGAACTATCTCCTTAATGACGAACCGGACGAAGCCATTGATACCTTCATCAAGGCACTGGAAATTAACAGCGACACAGTTGAAACCCATCTGGCACTAGGCGCACTGCTACGCCGCCGAGGCAAGGTGGACAAGGCCATTGAAGTTCACCGCACCCTGCTGGCAAGGCCGGGGCTTGATTCCCCGGTCGCCGATTCCGCCCGCCTGCAACTGGCACTAAACTACATCGCCGCCGGATTACTGGACAGAGCCGAGCGCCTGCTCAGAGAAGTGCAGGCCGAAGGCTCAGAAGCGCAATGGGAAGCCCTCATCCATCTAATAACCCTGTACCAAACCGAAAAAGAATGGGATGAAGCCATCGCCTGTTCCACCAGCCTGCTGGCCAACCCCGCCTTCAAGCGCAACAATGTGGTGCGCAGCGCAGCCGCACATTACTGCTGCGAACTGGCCGAACAACACCTGGCCGACGGCCTGCCCGACAAGGCCCAGGAACTAATCAAACGCGCCTATGCCTTTAACCGCAACAATGTGCGAGCAACCTTCCTGCAAGCAAGACTGGAAGATGAAGCCGGCAATCACGCCGCCGCCGCCAAAGCGTTGCAAAAAGCCTACGCACAAAATTCGGATTTCATCAGCCAGATACTGCTGCCGTTGCGCAACTGTTACGAACGCATGGCTGCGGAAAAAGAGTATGAGAAATTCCTGCAAACCGTGCTAACCGAAACCGGCAAAGCCGATGTGGCGGTGGAACTGGCCCAACTGCTGGAAAAACAAAAGGGCGTGGCCGAGGCGGAAGCATTCTTGCGGGAATATGTGCAACAACATCAAAGCCAGCCCGATGTGATTATGGCCTTGCTGCGCTTGCAAGCCCGGGCAAGAACAGAGGACACCGACCCCAATGTGCTACTACTGGCGCAGATTCTGCAATCAGGAGTTGCCGGCAAGCCGGTCTATCAGTGCAGCCACTGCGGCTATGAATCACGCAATCACAACTGGCTCTGCCCAAGCTGCCACAGGTGGGATACCGGCAAGCCCAGCGGAGAATTCGTTTGAACACGCCTGCTCGCGTTGCCGGGGCTGACCCGGCCATCATAGTCGCACTGGATTTCAACGAGCCCGCCACCACCCTGCGCTTGCTGGAACAACTTGACCCAACCGCCTGTCGAGTGAAAGTGGGCAAGCAACTGTTCACCGCCTGCGGTCCGGCACTGGTGGAAAAAATTGTCGGCAAGGGTTTTGATGTATTCCTTGATTTGAAGTTTCACGATATTCCCAACACCGTAGCAGGCGCAGTGCGCGCCGCCACCGGGCTGGGTGTGTGGATGCTGAATGTTCACGCCAGCGGCGGCTTGGCGATGCTACAGGCAGCCCGTGAAGCAGCCTATGCAGCGACACATACAACAACTGGTGCGGAAACTCATGCAGAGACCCATACAGCAACCCGGAACCGCCCTCTATTGGTGGGTGTAACCGTACTAACCAGCCTGGGCGCGGCGGAACTGACTGCGCTGGGCGTAAGCGACAGCCCCGAAGCCCAGGTGCTACGGCTGGCCACCTTGTGCCAGCAAGCGGGTCTGGACGGGGTAGTGTGCTCAGCGGCGGAAACCCCCGCCCTGAGAGCCGCCATGCCACAAGACTTCCGCCTCGTCACCCCCGGCATCCGGCGCCCGGAAGACGCCTCTGACGACCAGCAACGCATCCTCAGCCCCGCCGAGGCCATCGCCAATGGTAGCAACTATCTCGTGGTTGGCCGCCCCATCACCCGCGCCGACTCTCCCGCCGCCGCCCTGGCGGCCTTCAATACCGCCATATCCGGCGCCGCCTGACTGATTTTCCCATTTCTGGCAATTTCTGAAATTCCACCTACACTAAAAGTGCAGCAATACTGTTGCCTCGTCGGGAGCGCTCTTCAGAGCCGCTTCCCGGCGGGTAATCTAATGTTCAACTCTTAACGAGGAAATTGCTATGTTTGGAAAAAAATGGATTGAGGCCATCCTTATTGGCCTTCTGTGCTTGAGCTTCGGTTTCGCTGCAACGGCTGCCGAGGATGAATCGCAAACTGCTGAAGTCACGCAGGTTGATATCAACACCGCCGATGCCGAAACGCTGGCTCAGGTGCTGGAAGGTGTGGGTATCATGAAAGCCAGAGACATCGTGGCATACCGCGAAACTTATGGCGACTTCAAAACAGTTGATGAACTGGTGGAAGTCCAGGGCATCGGCCCGGTTACTCTGGAACGCAACCGCGAACGCATTACCTTGAGTTCCGAGTAACCCGCTATAACACCAATAACTATCTTTTTATAATCAGGCACTTCCATTGTGGGGCGGTGCCTGATTTTTTTATCTGGCTAGGGATTTTCTGTCGACAGATAAGCCGCGGTGATAATCACCGGCTCATTCGGCACATCCCCGTGCCCCGACACCGTACCCGTCGGCACCTGCGCAATAGCGTCCACCACATCCATCCCGTCAATTACCTGGCCGAACACAGCGTAACCAAAACCGGAAGGCGTGGGCTGCGTGTGATTCAGAAAGCTATTGTCAACCAGATTGATAAAAAACTGGCTGGTGGCACTATCAACAACATTAGTCCGCGCCATGGCAAGCGTACCCCGGTTATTAGGCACCCCCGGCCGCGCTTCATTCTTGATAGCCTCGTGAGGTGCTTTTTGCACCATGTCGGGGCTGAACCCGCCACCCTGAATCATAAAGCCGGGAATAACACGATGAAAAATCAGCCCATCAAAAAACTTTTCATTGGTATAACGCAAAAAGTTTTCAACGCTGAGAGGAGCCTTGTCCGGCCACAATTCCACGGTGATGGTGCCTTTGTTAGTTTCAAGAATTACCACGGGGTTCTCCTGTGCTTGTGCCTGACCAATGGTGGCCAGAGCCGTTAGTGAGACAGTCAATAACAATGCGCTTGCGGCGCGTACGATTTTCATGGTCTTCATAAGTTTACACTCCTGAATGGCAGCCCGCCTGACCAAATGTTCACTCAACCATTCCAACAAACGGGCTAGGTTACTCATTTATCTTCTTCAACTGGTGAAGTTGGCTGCCCAACCTGGACTCGAACCAGGAACCAAGTGATTAACAGTCACCTACTCTACCATTGAGCTATTGGGCAGCAACGCACGGCCACGAGTATAGCCGAAAACGCGCGTATACTAATGACAATTTGAGATTGGGTCAACTCCACTCGCCCAAAAATTAGACCACGTGCTACCATCTGCTGTTTGCGCTTTAACTACTTAGGTCAAATAGCAGCACACTCGATGAGCAACAAATTCAAACTACATTCGGATTTTAAACCAGCCGGTGATCAGCCCAATGCAATCGAAAAGCTAATAGAAGGACTGGGGGATGGATTGCACGCTCAAACCCTATTGGGTGTGAC
>JBPCXV010000143.1:0-13597 GCA_051008235.1 Pseudohongiellaceae bacterium
CTGATGACGCCATTGGCAATGGTAGTGGCGCCGCTGTTGGTCATGGTAGCTACGGTGATCATCGTTGAGGCGTCACCCGTCGCTATGGTTGCCATAGTGGGTGCGCCCGGGGCCAGGAAGGTGCCACTGCTGTTGGCCGCCACCAGCGTTATTTCCAGATCGGCACTCACCGCACTGTCGGCACTGACAGTAAAGATGGCATTGCTACCCTCGTCCACAGCGGTGGCGTCGTTGATGGTGATTACCGGGAGGCCTTGCACCGGGTCAATAACCGACACAGTGGCAACGCTGGCTGTGCCGACGGTGTAGCGAACCGGGCTGTCGGTGTTGGCACCAATCGTCAGTGTTACATTGCGCTCCCCGTCGCCCGCCTTGGTTTCAATGGGGACAGCCACTGTGGAGGCACCCACAGCCATAGTCACCATAGTCGGGGCCACGAAGGGGGCATCGGCAATGGTATCGCCGCTCTCGCCCACTGTGATGCTAATCGGCTGGCCCGCCAGAGCGCCGTTAGCATCGTAATGGTTCGGCGCGTTGCTGCCGGTGACGGTGAACACGGCATTGTTGCCCTCGGTTACCGCAGGGGAAGCGGCGGCAACGGACACCGTGAGCGCAACCGAGCGCACATCGGCGAAAGATTCGCTGTCGTCATTGTCGTTCGGGCCGACGGCCGGCGATTCGGCTGTGTCCGTGAAGCGGTAGGCCCGGTGGGGGGCTTCTATGCTGAGGCCGCCGCTCGAACTACCAATCGTTGTAGCTGGGCAGTTGGCCTGACCAATATTACCATTGCGGCAAACGACTTCTACGATGTAGCCGCCATCGTTTTCATTGCCATACTGGTTGCTCATCACTCTGTCGTAGGTGATGCTTGAAGCGCCCGCAGGGATGGTCTCCAGTATTGAGTTGTGCGCTTGGGTGTTATAGGAATAGGGCGATGTCAGGCCCAGCGGGTCGCAGCCTCCCGCCGAACAGCGCCCAAGCCTTACCGCCGTATCAACCGCGGGCGTAGGCGTGGCGGTGATGGTGAAGATAACGGTATCGCCCTCGCAAACGCCGCTCTTCTCTGTGGACCTGGCGGCATCGCAGGTCTTGACGCCCGGCCTCGCCTTGCTGTCCCAGTCAATGGTGATGGTCGGCACATCCTGCACTACTACCGAAGCGACAGATGTAGTGCCCGGGTCATAATCAGCGCCATCGGCGAGGGTTACGGTGATGACGCCATCAATGCCTGTTACGCCATCGCCGGACTCTACGGTTGGCACGGTGATGTCAACCGAGTCGGTGCCCGATGTAATCACTGCCATAGTGGGCGGGTTGGCGCCGAGGAACATGCCGCCGGTGGGGTTGGCGTTTGCCGCCGCCAGCATTACTGTCAGGTCGGCGCCGACATTGGTGCTGGCGGTGATAGTGAAGGTGGCGTCACGGCTCTCGGCCACTGAATCCGCATCGGCGATGGTGACTGTCAGCGGCGCGCCGTCATCTATGGTGCCGGTGGCGCTGTCGTTGGCGGAATCAACCATTACCCCGTCCGGCACTGTGCCGAGGGTGATGATGATGGTTTCGCCGTTATCTGACACGGCATCAACGAGGGTCGTTATCGTGAATGCTGCCGAGGAAGTGCCGGCGGTGATGGTGAGGCTGCCGGTCGGGGCGGTGTAGTCGGCGGAGGTGGCGGTGCCGGTGAAGGTGAAGGCGGTGTCGTAGGCCAGTACCAGATCGGCCTGCAGCTCGCCGGCGGTTACTGCCACAGTGAACTCCAGGTCGCCGCCCTCTGTGGCATTGGCCGGGTCTGCACCCATAGCGATGGTAACCGTATCGTCATCGGTAACCATAACCTCGGCGCCGTCATTGGCGCTGTGCGGGGTGTAGCGCACCGGTGTGTCGGGGCTGTCAACCACAGTGGCGGAGACTGCCGAGCTGGTGCCGTCCCAGCCGGTGGTGTCGGTATCTGTGGCGACACTGAAGTTGGCAGTGCTACCGGCGGCGGGTATGTCCACCGTAATGGGGCTGCTGACGCTGGTTACCTCGCCCACCTCGTCTATCTCTATTGTTATGGGCAGGGCGGCCAGTGCGGTGCGGTCGGCGTTGTAGTGGTTCGGCACCTTGTCTGCGGTGATGCTGAACTCGGCAGCAGTGCCCTCGGCTACGGGGCCGGTGCTTACGGCGGCCATGGAGACGACCGGCGCCGTTACCGGGTGGATATGCACAAAGCATTCGCTGGATTCATCGCCATCGCCGCCTGCACCGCCGTCGCAGTTGCTGGCTGCGGGGGTGAGTTGCGCGTCGCTGCCGGTGTGCGTGCGGGTGGTGGCAACGAAGGTGTATTCGGTGCCGAGGGTGCCGCCGTCTGTCAGGCACTCAGTGGTTGGTTGCCCCGAGTTCTGGTTGACGCAGACCACTTCAAGATAATAGCCGCCCAGGGTGCCGCTGCCGTATTCATTACCAAGCGGGATTTCATGGGTGACGGACATCATGGTGGCCGGGATGGTCACCGTATGATTGGTGCGGTCCATGCCTGACGGCGCATAGTTGGTGGGGTTGTCGTCGGTGTTGTCGTTGTCGTCGGCGGTGCCGGGAATGCCATAGAAGATACCAAACAACCCTGCCGCCAGCCGCCCCAGCCGCACTGCCAGACCGCCGGCGGGCGCCGGCTGGGAGGAGGTGATGGTGAAGACGATAGTGTCGCCCTCGCAAACCCCGGCCTTGTTGGTTTCCGACGAAGCATCGCAGGTCTGGTCGCCGCTGAACTTGCCGGCATAGCTAACCGAGACGACAGGCAGGCTGGTGAGTTCGACCGGATCAATGGTGAGTGCCAGCGTAGCGCTTGCAGCGGTGCTGGCATTGCCTGCCCCGTCGGTGAAGGCACCGGCGGCGACGGAGAGCTCAGAGGTGCCGGTGCTGCCGGCGGTGAAGGTCACCGTGAAGTCGTTGGTGCCCGGTATCAGCTCAAGGTTGGACAGGGTGCTGCTGTCGCTGATGGTGATGTCGGCCAGCTCAAAGTCGGTGGGTGAAGCATCAGTGACGGTGATGGTGATGGTAGTGGTCTCACCGGTGATAACACTGCTATCCTCAGAGGTCAGCGCGACTGTCGGGGCGGTGGTGTCAATGATGAGATTCAGCGGGTCGGCTGCAACAGATGACCCACCAGGCGGCGTTTGGGAGGCAGTGATAACCCATGTGCCTTCGCTGTCGCCGCCGCCGGGGGTGCGCTCCAGGGTGCAGAGAGCCTCAGCAGAGCCGGTGATAGTGCCGCCTTCAATGATGCGGCAGGTGCTGGGGCCGGCGCCCGGGTTGCCAAAGCCCACCGTTTCCGATGCACCGGTGGCAGTGAATAGCTTCTGAAACTGGATTACGTTGCCACCAAAACTTGCTGTCACTTCGGCAGATGCCCCGTTTGTAAGGCCGGTGATGTCAAAGGTCGGGGTGTTGATGGTGGTGCTATTGTCCATATCGTTGCCCGTATCCGAGGCTGCCTGCAAGTCTATCCTCGGCGCACCCGCGGTGCCCACGAAAACACTGGCGCTGGCGGTGTCAACCGAGTAGCCGGTGGCGGCGGTCAGCGTCAGCACCAGGTTACCGGCGGCCGTGCCTGTGGTTATCGTGGCCGTGGCTGTGGTCTCGCCTGTGCCCATCGTCACTGTGGGCAGAGGGCTCAGCGGGACGCCGGCCTGCGTGACACCGAAGGTGATGGGCATAGCGGGGCCGGCGGTGGCGTCATCATAGCGATTGGGCACCGAGGTGCCGGTGATGACGAAGCTGACCGTGCCTTCCGGGGCGACTGTGGTCACATCGCCGGCAACGGCAACGGACAAAGCGGGCAGCGCGATCGAGTGGATGTCCACCAGACATTCGCTGTTCTCGTTGCCGTCTGACCCGGCCGCCCTTGTGCCGCAGTTGGAGGTGTTGGGCAGGTTGGACGCTTCAAACTGGCTCCGGTCAATGCCGTTGAACCTGTATTCGCCTATGCCGTCTGTTACGCAGGCATTGGCGGCGGCGCCCGGGGCGACATTGTTGCGGCAGATGATTTCATTGTAATAGGCACCGGATGTCTGGGCGCCATATTGGTTGTCGGTCGGGACTGTGTAACTGGCGGACATTTGGCCGGCGGGGATGGTGAGTACTGCCGCCGCACCCCGCCCTGCACCCAGAGTGCCGCTTACGTAATCAGCGTAGGGGCGTGCGGGGGTGGCTGCCGGGTCGTTTGCGGGGGCGCTGAGCGGCAATTCATAGTCAAAGTCGCCCAGGGCGGGGACATTAAGCTGCCCTGCTGGCAGCCGTCCCAGCCGGACTTCCAGACCGCCGGAGGGTGCCGGTGCGGAGGAGGTGATGGTGAAGACGATGCCATCGCCCTCGCAAACGCCGCCCTTGTTGGTCGCTGTTGATGCGGCGCACATTTGATTGCCACTGGCCTGGCCGGCATAGCTGATGGTGACCAGCGGCCGGGTGTCGCCGGTCAGCGGCACGGTGGCGCTGGCGTCAGCCGCCGTTGTGGTTACCGAGTAGCCGGTGCCGGTGGCCAGCGCCAATACCAGATCGCCGATTGTGTCATCCGTGGCGATGATGACATCCACCGGGTCGCCGTTGACAGGGAAATCCACTGTGGCGGGCGGTGTTACGCCGGTCAGCGCAGTGCCGCCTTGGGTGACGGTGATGTTTATCGGCAGTGCGGCGCGGGCCGTTCTGTCGGCGTTGTAGTTGTTCGGCGCGCGGGTGCCGGTGAGGGTGAAGGTGACGGGGACGCCGGCCAGCGCCGTGGTGACACCGGCGGCAACGGATATGGTGGGCGCGGCTACCGGGTGGATGCCCACCAGACATTCGCTGTCTTCATTGCCGTCTGACAGCGCGGCTCTGCCGCAGTTGCTGGTGAGGCCGATGGCAGTGGGTTGGTGGGCCGAGTTGCCCGAGTCATGGCCTCGGTCCAGTGCGTTGCGGTCGTAAGCGCTGGAAGCCTGTATTTCAAGATACATGGCGCCTATGGTTCGGGTGCCATAGTGGTTTCTGGTATCCAGGGTGTATCTGACCTCTGTTTGACCCGCGGCGATGGTTTGATTGGGGACGGAGTCACTGGCCAGGTAATCGCCGGGGTTGGTCAGGCCGTAATCCAGGTTGTTTAGCCTGCCCGCCTCTAACGCCCTCAGAATGACTTCCAGACCGCCGGCAGGTGCCATCTCGTCAGAACTGATGATGAAGACAATGGCATCGCCCTCGCAGACGCCCGCCTTGTTGGCTTCCGCCGACGCGGCGCAGGTTTTGTCGCCGTTGGCGAGGGCTACAAAGTCAAGGCTGACTGTCGGCAGGTCTGCCTGAATCATCACCTGATTGGTTACCGCAAAGACGCTGCTGCCTGCCTCATCAGTGGCGTAAAAACAGATAAAGTCGGTATCATCGGTCACCGAGTTGATAACGAGATTGCTCCCCGGCGTGTAAGCAGTGTAGGCGTTTGCCCCCGGCGCACCATAGTCGCAGGCGTTGTCGGCGCGGAGCCTGTAATGCATGGTGAGCGCCGTGCCGCCCGCGTCGCCGCCGGTGGCCGTGGCAGAGTATGTCAGTTGTTCCGCCGCGGCGCTCGGGTTCAGGCCGAGGGTGATGACCGGCACAGAGGCGTCAATGGTCACCGGCAAGGCAGTGGAGGCGGGGGAGATGCTCCCGGCCCCGGTCTGCGTGGCAGTAACCGACCAGACGCCGTCGGCCAGCATAGGCAAGGTGATGTCAACGCTGGCATCACCCGAGCCGACCATGCCGGTCGCGCTGACGGCAGCCGCCGTGGCATGGGTTGCCGTAACTACAACCGACGCGCCACCGGTGACGCCGCTAACCGTGAATTCCGGCGTATTGTCGTTGGTGATATTGTCCGAATTGGTGCCAACGCCAATAACGGCGTCGGCCAGGCTGTCAGAAGCATCCACCAGATCCACAGGATCCGGCGCATCTGCGGCATCCGCAGGCGCGGCCGTCACCGCAACGGAAGCGGAGGCGGGGGTGCCCACCGAGTAGCCATTGGCATTGGTGATGGTCACTTCCAGCTGGCCGGCGTCCGCACCGCTGACGATGAAGACATTGGCCGTGGTGTCGCTGGCGCCCATGGACAGGGTGGCGGGCGCGTTGGCCAGCGAGGTGCCGCCTTGCATAATGGTGACGGAGACCGGCACCGCGGCGCGGATGCCGCCGGAATAGTAGTTGGGCTCAACCGTGCCGGCGAGGGCGAAGCTGGCAACGGCACCTGCGGTCACCGAGCTGCTGACGGCGGTGATGCTGATGGCCGGCGGGGTGACCGGGTGGATATGCACAAAGCACTCGCTGGATTCATCGCCATCGCCGCCGGAGCCGCCGTCGCAGTTGGCCTGTGCGGGGGTGAGTTGCCCGCTCTGGTTGCCACGGGTGGCCGCTTCAAAGATGTAGTCCTTGGCCAGGGCATCGTTTGTCAGGCACTCAGTGCTGGGTTGCTGCGGGTTCTGGTTGACGCAGACCACTTCAACAAAATAGCCGCTCTGGTCCATGGTGTCGTATAGATTATTGGTCTGGATTTCATGGGTGATGGACGGGGTGTTGGCCAGAATGGTCACGGTCTCGTTGGTGCGGTCGTTGTTGTTCGCCACATAGTCGCCGGGGCTGGTCAGGCCGTAGTTGATACTGAAGTTGCCCGCCTCAAGCCGCCCCAGTCGCACCGGCAAATTGCTGGTGGGGGTCGGGGTGGCGGTGATGGTATAGACGATGATGTCGCCCTCGCAAACCCCGTCCTTGTTGGTTTCCCCCGACGCATCGCAGGTCCGGCCGCCGTCGGCCTTGCTGGCGTAGCTAAGGGTGATGAGCGGCAGGTCCCTCACGGTTACCAGGCCGATGTTCAGGCTGGGAACCAGATCGTAACCCGTGCCGGTGTTAAGGGTGACGGCAATGGTGCCATCGGCAAGGGCGGTGGTCGCCACAACCAGAGTGGGTATGGTGAGCATCGCCATGCTTCCGCCTGCCGGTATTGTCACCGCGGTGGGCAGGCTGCTCATGTCAAGGAACATGCCCGAGACGTTGGTCACCGCCAGCCCTATCACCAGTTCGGCGGCGGCCGCCTTGTTGGAGGAAATGGTGAACACGGCATCGCTGCCCTCGTCCACCTGCGCGGCATTGACTATGCTGATCTGCGGGTCGCCTGCCGCCTGCACGGTGACGGTGTGGGTGGCGGCGGTGTTGCCATTGCCGGCGGCGTCGGTGAAGGCGTCGGCGGCTATGGTTAGGGTCGCCATGCCGGCGGCGGCCGGGGCGGTCAGGGTGACTACATATTCGGTGCTGCTGTTGGCCGTGAAGCCGGCCAAAGTGCCGAGGCTGGTGGTGATGTCGGCGGCTATCAGATCGGTGGTGGCCTCGTTGGTGGTGACGGTGATGACAACGGTGGCGCCGGTATCCACAAAGGCCGGGTCGGGCGTGAAGCTGACGGTCGGGGCGGTGGTGTCAATGCCGCCGACCAGGATCGCCCTGCGACTTCGGTTGTCTGCGAGGTCGGTTGAGTAGAAGCAGACATAGTTGCCGTTCTCGCCCTCGCTGGTTACTACATGATCAGCCCCCTCCACATAGTCAGCGGTGCCGCCGGTGGGCGGGAAGGTGGGGCAGGCGTCAGTGTTCTGGCTGCGGAGCTTCATCACGGTGTAGCCGGCCGCCTTGTCATCCGTAGCGACAAAGGTCTTTGACATGGCCGGGGCGGTGCCGGGGTCAACGATTGTGACCACCGGGTCGGTGCGGTCAATGGTTATCGGCAAGGCGGCGGAGGTGGCGGCGCTCTTGCCGCTCTCTTCATGCGTGGCGGTGACCATCCAGACGCCATCGACCAGTGTCGGCAAGGCAAGGTCTATGCTGACGCCTGCGGCAGTGCCGGTAACGCTGACGGCAGTGGCGCTGGCGTGGGTTGCCATCACCACCACCTCACCGCCGTTCACGACATTGGTCACCGTGATGGTCGGCGTACGGTTTTTGGTGATGTCGTCGCTGTCGGTGCCCGGGGCACCCAGGGAGACAGTGGTGTTGTGGGTATCGGAAGCCGTCGCCAAATCCACGGTGGGCGGTGTTGAGGCGTTCGCGTCCGCAGTCAGTGCAACAGCGGCGCTGGGGTTGGTGCTGCTGACCGAGTAAGGCGGGGGCGTGGCAGTGCTGGCGACAACCGCCAGGTTCAGCGGTGAGCCGATGGCCATCGCACCGGCGGTTACCTCTACCGTGGTGGTGGTGGCGCTGGCGCCCATATCCACTGTGGTGACCGCGCCGGCCAGTGTGCTGCCGCCCTGAGTGATGGCAATGGTGACCGGCAGTGCGGCGCGGGCGGTTCTGTCGGCGTTGTAGTTGTTCGGCTCCTCGTCGCCGGTAATGGTGAAGGTGACCATGTCGCCAAATTCCGCTGAGGTGGTAGTGGTGGAAACGGACAGCTCGGGCGCGGCGACCGGGTGGATAACCACCAGACATTCGCTGTCCTCATTGTTGTCTGACATCGCATCTGCATCGGTGGGGCAGTTGGTCGGGTTGGCGCCGGATGCAGTGGGGGCGTTGAACTGGCCCCGGTCCTCGCTGTTGAATTGATAGTCGGTGGGGGTGCCTACCAACTCATAATACATGCCGCCGACATTGTCGTTGCCGTAGCGGTTGGTGGTCGTGATTGTATAGCGGGCGGTTGCCTCACCGGCGAGGATGGTTATGGTGTGGCCGGGGCCAGCATCTTCGTCAGGATCTACGTATTCATTGTAGGAGTCGACGGGCAGGCCGTAGTCAAGCCTGCCGGCGCCGCTGCCGGAATCCCCTGCTTCCAGCCGCCCGATACCAACCACCAGATTGGCGCTGGGCGCCGAGTCGGCGGTAAGGATGAAGACGATGGCATCGCCCTCGCAGATGCCGCGCTTGTCGGTTCTTGCCGATGCCTCGCAGGTCTTGGTGCCGCTGGCCAGGCCCTCAAAGTCAAGGGTGACTGTGGGCACGGAGGTGCCATCATTATCGGTTACCGCAATGCTGGCGCTGCTGGCGCTGCCCGGGGTGTAGCCGTTGCCGGCGTTTACCGTGGCGGTGATGCTGCCGGCTGGCTCTTCGTTGCCGTCATCATCGGTGGCGACTGTCAGCTTGGCGGTGGTTTCGCCATCGGCGATGGTGACCGAGCTGGGCGGGGTGCCGTCTATAAAGGTGCCGTCTTCCGAGGTGCCTACATTGACTACCAGCGTCGCGCCGCTCGGCGGCGTGTCAGTGGTGATGGTGAAGATGGCATCGGCGCCTTCCACCACACTGGGGCTGTCGGCGGCGATGGTGACCTCTGCGGCCGTGAGGGTGGGGTCAATGTTGATTATCTGGTTGGTTACCTGGAATTCGGCGGCATTCCCGGCCAGATCAACGGCGATAAAACAGATATAGCCAGCATTCGCAGTGCGCACAAGTCCCTCCCCCGAAGTGTAGGGGGCGACGCCGCCGCCCTGGTTATTGGGGGTGGTCGGGCAGTTGGCATCGTTCTGACCCCTGAACCACATCTGCACCGGGCTGCCGCCGGTGCTGGCTGTGGCCGAGTAGGTCTTTGACACTGCCGGGGTGGCGGCGTCCGGGTTATCAACCAGGGTGATGATCGGCCGGGTGGTGTCAATGGTTACCCTCAAGGGGGCGGGCGGGACGGAGGCGAGCATGCCGGCCACGGTCTGCACGGCGACGACATCCCAGTCGCCATCGGCCAGCTCGGGGAAGGTGACGATGGCGAGGTTGGTGCCGGAGGCCGCCGCAGTCACGCTGACGGTAGCGCTTACCGGGGCCTGGCCGCTGCTGGTTGCCGTGAACACCACCTCGGCATCGGTTCTGAAATTAGGGCCAACCCTGAAGTCCGGCGTATTGTCGTTGGTGACATTGTCATTATCGCTGGAGGGATGACCTGCGTTTTTAAACTGGAAAGCGGCCTGGGAGTCGGTGGTCAAATCCACAACGTCCAGCCCGGGCGACGCAGTCGTAATGCCCATGATGACGGGGCCTACCCCTGTTTCCCCTTCCGCCCCATGCCCGACGATGTTGCCCGCCGGGTCAACTGCGTGGAAGCAGGCCCGGATGCCATTTTCGTCCGTATCCGAAAAGACGAGATCTGTTCCTGCCGTATAGGCTTGGCGCCCGGAGAAGTTGAAGATAATATCGCAGGCGGCACCGCCCATCTGGCTCCGAAAAAACATCCGCGTCCTGCTGCCGGGGCCATCAATGCTGGTGGCGCTGGCAACCTTGAACAGGGCCAGGCTGGTGTCAGGCGCGACGATAGTAAGGGTCGGCGGGGTGCGGTCGTAGGTCACCATCAGCGGGGCCGAGTCGGTGGGGTCCATGCCGCTCTGGGTATAGGTGGCGACGACATTCCACAGGCCATCGTCCGTGCCGTCCTCCGCATGCGCCGGCAGGGCAACGGTGATGTTGGTGGAGGTGGCCGTGCCGGTCATGCTGATGGGATCCCTGGTGGCGTGGGTCGCCATGACCCTGACATCGCCGCCGGCAGCATCAAGGCCGCCAACCACGATCATCCAGGCGGATTCTCTGGTGATGTTGTCGTTACTGGTGCCGACGCCCGTACCCCCGTAGAAAGTGCTCGGCCTGGAATCAGAATCCATATGCAAATCCACAGTCGGCACTGGCGACGGGTTGGCCGCCGCGACCGTCACTGAGATAGTGGCGGCATCATCATCGGTGTTGATAGAGTATCTGTTGCCGCTAGCGCTCAGCGTCAGGGTCACGCTGCCTGCGCCCGAGTCGCCCGCCTGGGTGCCCAGCGACACTGTTACATCGTCGCCATTCGCCGGCAGGTCTATTGAGGTGGGCGGCGGGGCTGAAAGCGAATCGCCTGCCGTGGTCACTGCAAAGCTAATGGCCTGTGCAATGCGGGCGGTTCGGCCGCTGTTGTAGTTGTTCGGCGCCTTGTTGGCGATGACGCTGAACAGGGCATTCGTGCCCTCCGGCACCGACGCATCGGCGGCGACAACGGATATCTCCGGCGCGGTTACCGGGTGGATGTGCACAAAGCACTCGCTGGATTCATCGCCACTGCCGCCTGCGCCGACGGTGCAGTTGCTCTGTACGGGGGTGAGCGCCGTGCCGTCGGCGCCACCGCGGGTGGTCGCAGCGAAGGTGTATTCGGTGTCAATGGTGTCGTCTGTCAGGCAGCCGGTGTTGCCGCCGGAGGTGTCAACGCAAATCACTTCAATATAATGGCCGCCATGGGGCTCGGTGCCGTAGCCATTGCCGAGCCTGACTTCATGGGTGATGGATGCGGCGTTGGCCGGGATGGTCACGGTCGCGGGCATGTTGTGGTTGGGCGCTATCACATAGTTGTGGTTGGGGTCGGCCAGGCCATAATCCAGGTGGTCTGTATTGGTTGCCGCATTGGTCGCCAGCTGCCCCAGCTGCACAGCCATATTGCTGGTGGGCGCCGGGTCGGCGCTGATGGTGTAGATGATGGCATCGCCCTCGCAAACGCCCGCCTTGGTGGCCAGCGACGAATCCACGCAGAATCTGGAACCGTCGGCCTTGCCGGCGTAGCTAATGCTGACATTGGGCAGGACGGGGGGGGGAGCGCCCGTGCCCACCGTGACAGTGGCGCTGGCGTCGGCCTCAGTCGTGGTTACCGAGTAGCCGGTGCCGGCGGCAAGCGCCAGCACCAGATCGGAGTCGGCCGCACCTGCGGTTACCATTATCGTAGCGGTGGTGTCGCTGGCACCCATGGTCGCTATGGTGGGCGCACCGGCCAGCGCAACGGGGGTCTGGCCACTGCGCTCACTGACGGCGATGTTTATCGTCAGCGGGGCGCGGGCCGTTCTGTCGGCGTTGTAGTTGTTAGACATCTTGTCGGCGGTGATGGTGAAGGTGACCACGCCGCTTGTGGCCACCGTGCTGACATCGGCGGCAACGGTCATAACGGGCGCGAGGACCGGGTGGATGTCCACCAGACATTCGCCGTCTTCATTGCCGTCTGACATCGCCTGCCTGTTGGGGCTACAGTTGGAGGTGTTGCCGGCTGCAGCGGGGGCGGCGGTCTGGCCTCGGTCTGCTCTGCTGTAAGTGTAGTCGCCGGTGCCGTCTGCCACGCAGGTGTCGCCGGTGACGCAGACGATTTCAACATACATGGCGCCGATGTTTTCGTCGCCATACTGATTGGCGGTCGCTATTGTGTATCTGATCTCTGTTTCGCCCACCGGGATGGTTAAGGTGGGTACGCGGTTTTCGTCAGCGCCACTCACATATCCGTTGTAGGGGCTGGTCAGGCCGTAAACGAGGGCGCTGCTTTGTGGCCGCCCTGCTTCCAGCGTGCCCAGTTTGACAGCCAGACCGCCGGCGGGTGCGGCCGTATCAGAGGTGAGGATATAGACGATGGCATCGCCCTCGCAGATGCCGTCCTTGCCACCCTCGTTGGCGGCTCTTGTTGTCGCTGCCGCTTCGCAGGTTTTGCTTTGGCTGGCGAGGCCGATGAAGTCAAGGCTGACTTCGGGCAGGACGGCGGCGGCGCCGTCATTGTCGGTTACCGCAATGGTGTCGCTGGCGTCGGTGCCGACGGTGTAGGCAGCGTTGGCGGTGATGGTGGCGGTGATGCTGCCGTCTGACTCGTCGTTTGAGTCATCATCGGTGGCGATGGTCAGCTTGGCGGTGGTGGCGCCATCGGCGATGGTTACCGCGGTGGGCGGGGTGCCGCTGAAGAAGGTGCCGTCTTGCGAGGTGCCTACATTAACTACCAGCGTCGCACCACTCGGCGCCGTGTCGGTGGTGATGGTGAAGACGGCGTCTGCGCCTTCCTCCACAGTGGTGCTGTCGCCATCTATGGTGACTGTGGGCAGGGTGGTGCCGCCGCCCAGAGAGGGATCAATGTTGCCAATCTGGTTGGTCACCACAATGTCGCCACGGTTCCCGGCCAGATCAACGGCGTAAAAACAGATATAGCCGCCATCGGTCGACATGTTGCGAACAAGCGCCTCCCCCGAAGTGTAGGCAGCGATGCCGGTCGAGGTGCCGGGGCAACTGTTGCCGGCCTGACCCCTCCAGAACATGGTGACCGGGCTGCCGCCGGCATCTACTGTAGCCGAGTAGCTCTTTGACGCTGCCGGGGTGGCGTGGTCCGGGTTCAGGCCCAGGGTGACGACCGGCAGGGTGGCGTCAATGGTTACCGCCAGGGCGGCGGGGGGGGCGGAGGTGGCCATGCCGGACACGGTCTGCACGGCGACGACATTCCAGACGCCATCGGCCAGCTCGGGGAAGGTGACGCTGGCGAGGTTGGTGCCGGAGGCCGCCCCAGTCACGCTGACGGTAACGCTTACCGGGGTCTGGCTGCTGCTGGTTGCCGTGAACACCACCTCGGCATCGGTTCTGAAATTAGGGCCGGCCCTGAAGTCCGGCGTAGGGTCGTTGGTGACATTGTCAGTGGTGGTGGAGGGATGTCCGCGGGTTTGGAAATCGGAAGCGGCACGGGAGTCGGTGGTCAAATCCACCGGGTCCAGCGTTGGCGACGCAGCGAGGGCCGCCGCATCCACATCAACAGTGACACTGGCGTTGCTGGCGCTGACCGCGTAGCCGGTGGCGGCGGCGAGCGTCACTATCAAATCGCCCTGGGCCGTGCCGGTGGTTATCGTGGCCGTGGCGG
>JBPCXV010000144.1:0-69585 GCA_051008235.1 Pseudohongiellaceae bacterium
GTTCAGCACCGTGCAGTGGCAGGACAGCCACTGCCGAGACTACAGGGATGTATTCATGGCGTGTGCGGAACTGCGCTACCCCGCCTCGCCCTGCCTGCGCCTCACCCCCGCCCGGACCTTAAAAAGGACTAAGAACGCACCGATACCGCTTCTTATTGAGTAACAACCTCTACCCGCCGATTCTGCTGATACGCCCCCTCATTAGTCCCCCGATTAGTAGGCCTCTCCTCGCCATAACTAACCACCTCAATCTGAGACCGCGAAGCACCATTCACAATCATATAATTCTCAATGCCCTCAGCCCGCCTCTCACCAAGCGCCAAATTATACTCCCGCGTCCCACGCTCATCCGCATGCCCTTCAAGCCGAATACGCTTGTCCGGGTTAGCCGCCAAATCCCGCGCATGATAAGTCAGCGTAGCCCTGTCACTAGTGCGAAACTCAGCCACATCAAAATCAAAGAAGAACACAGTAACACCCAGAGCTTCCCGAATCAGGCGCTGTTCAGCCGGGCTACCGGGCGCCACCGGCGCGCCATCCAAACCGACAGAATCGGAACCATCCGCTCCACCGGCAGAGGACGACTCGTCACCACTGCCAGCCTCACTGGACTCACTGGATTCACAAGCAGCGACTCCAAGCAAAATCAGCAGCAACAAAGTAATGCGAAACAATTGATCAATCTTCATAGTAACCTTCATGTCAACTCCTCAATATCTGGAGATTATTTCTTGGGGGTTTATACGTGCCTACACCCGCACGTGTGAGGCGGGAGCATAGCGCACCTATCCGGAGATTGCCACAGAAACAGCAAATTTTCCACCCCGAACGCTTGACAATCCGCCCCAAGGCGGCAAAATACCCCCTCTTGACCCTATCGCCCCGCCACCGCGCCCCGTCGCGCCCTGTGGCACTGAACCGACACCGCCACAGGAGCCCCCAATTGAACGCCGAATTCACCCCCGAAGAACTGGAGTTCCAAAAGGAAGTACGCCAATTCCTGAAGCAAGAGTTCCCCCCCGAACTACGCGCCAAGGTAGATAACGACATCCGCTTCACCCGGGATGATTATGTGCGCTGGCAAAAAACCCTCTACAAAAAGGGCTGGGCCGCCCCCAACTGGCCCAAAGAGCACGGCGGCCCCGGCTGGACACCCACCCAAAAATACATCTTCGCCACCGAAATGGGCCTCATCGGCGCCCCCGAACCCATCCCCTTCGGCCTCAAGATGGTCGCCCCCGTACTCATGGCCTACGGCACCGACGAACAAAAACAACGCTTCCTCCCCGACATCCTAGCCAGCAACGTATGGTGGTGCCAGGGCTACTCCGAACCCAACGCCGGCTCCGACCTGGCCTCCCTCAAAACCACCGCCATCCGCGATGGCGACGATTACATCGTCAACGGCGCCAAAACCTGGAACACCTACGGCCAATACGCCGACTGGATGTTCTGCCTGGTACGCACCGACAACACCGCCGCCAAAAGACAGGAAGGCATCAGCTTCATCCTGATTGATATGAAAACCCCCGGCCTCTCCCTCAAACCCATAGTCCTCCTTGACGGCCACCCCGAAGTCAACGAAATATTCCTCGACAACGTCCGCGTCCCCGCCAACAACCTGATAGGCGAAGAAAACAAGGGCTGGACCTACGCCAAAATGCTACTCACCCACGAACGCACCGGCATCGCCGGCGTCCCCCGCGGCAAACGCCGCCTCCGCTCCCTGCGCCGCATCGCCGCCGAAACCCCCGACGGCTTCGGCAACACCATGCTCAAAGACCCGGTCTTCATCCACAAACTCGCCAAAATAGAAATAGAACTAAAAGCCCTGGAATACGCCGAACTAAGAACCCTCGCCGCCGTAAGCACCGGCAAAGCCCCCGGCCCCGAATCCTCCATCCTGAAAATAGTAGGCACCGAACTAGCCCAGGAAATGGACGAACTATTCATGGAACTGGCCGCCTACCACAGCCTCCCATTCATCCCCGAACAATTTGAAGAAGGCTTCAAAGGCACCCCCATAGGCTCCGGCACCTCCGCCCTAACAGCCCTAACCTATTTCAACAACCGCAAACTATCCATCTTCGGCGGCACCAACGAAATCCAGCGCAACATAATCAGCAAAGCCGTGTTAGGGCTATAAGGAACACCCATGGATTTTTCCTATACAGAAGAACAGCAGATGCTTCAGGAAAGCGTGCAGAAGTTTGTGCAGAAGAGTTATGACTTTGATGCGCGTGGCAAGATTATTGAATCTGAAAAGGGTTTCAGTGATGAGCACTGGAAATTGTTTGCCGAGTTGGGTTGGCTTACGGTGCCGTTTAGTGAAGAAGATGGCGGCTTCGGTGGCAGGGCGGTGGACTTGATGGTGTTGATGGAGGATTTTGGCAAGGCGATGCTGGTGGAACCGTTTTTGCCAACTGCTGTTCTCGCCGGTGGTGTGGTTGCTGCTTTGGGTAGTGCCAAGCAGAAAGGTGAACTGTTGCCCCGGCTTATGCAGGGCGAACTGCAACTTGCTTTGGCTCATGCGGAGGCTGGCAGTCGTTACAATCCCGCCCATGTCTCCGTCACGGCTAAAGTTGATGGCGATAATGTAGTGCTAAACGGCAGCAAGGCCGTAGTGCTTAATGCGCCGGCCGCTGACAGTATATTAGTTGTAGCCAGGGAGTCTGGTGCTGAAAATGATAACGAAGGCATTTCAGTATTTCTGGTGTCGCCACAAAGCAAAGGCCTGGTGCGACACGATTACACCACCGTGGATGGCCGCAAGGCCGCTGAGATTGAGTTAAATGATGTGCGGGTGGCAGCAAGTGAACGGCTTGGTGAGGGCGGCAAGGCCTTGCCTGCACTCGTGGCTGTTATTGATGTGGCGACACTGGCGGTGTGCGCCCAAGCTGTGGGGGCTATGGACTCCTTGTTGCAAAAGACCGTTGAATACAGCAAGACCCGCAAGCAATTTGGTATGCCCATTGGTGCCTTCCAAGCCTTGCAACATCGTATGGTAGATATGTTCACCGAATGCCAGCTGGCGCGTTCCATAGTTATCATGGCTGCCACAACCCAGGACGGCAACGCCGCACCGGAAGAAAAAGCCAAAGCCATATCTGCCGCCAAAAGCCGTGTTGGCAAAGCCATTGAGAAAGTAGGACAGGAGGCTGTGCAGATTCACGGGGGCATCGGCGTTACCGATGAACTTGATGTGGGGCACTTGTTCAAGAGCGTTACTGCCCTGGCCCTGTTGTTCGGTGATGCCGACCACCATACTCGCCGCTTCGCTTCTTTTTCGGCGTGATGATTAGTAACGACCTGTCTATCCCTCTGCTGCCACCATCACAGCACCACCATCACTGAATAAAGATTCGCCACCATGAGTAAGGAGTTGGCATGACAGGCAACGAAGCATTGCTGGACAAGGTCGGTGCCATCAGGGAAGGCGAGGAATTAAACCTTGATAATCTGAAGCAGCATCTTGAGCCCGTGTTGGGTAGCAAGGTGAGCAATCTCCGCATCAGGCAATTTCCGGGCGGGTTTTCCAATCTTACCTATCTGCTTTCCTGCGCCGATGGCGAACAGGACAGCGGTAGCAAAGGCGGCGAGCAAGGCAGTGCCAGCGAAAGCGGCAAGCAGAGCAGCGCCAGCGAAGGCGACGTACAAGACAGCGCCGGGGGCGAGCAGGGCAGTGCCAGCGAAGGCAGCGAAGCAAACAGCTGGGTGCTACGCCGCCCCCCCTTTGGTTCCAAAGTTAAATCGGCACATGATATGTCGCGGGAATATAAAATCCTTTCCGCCTTGCAGGGCGTGTTCCCTTATGGCCCCAAACCCATCCACTTCTGCACCGACCACGATGTAATAGGCTGCGACTTTTACCTGATGAATTACATTCGCGGCATGGTCATCCGCCGCGAATATCCGCCACAACTAAAACTCACCCCCACCCAAACCCACCAACAACTGTGTAATTTTTTTGATGTGCTGGGCGATTTGCACTCAGTAGATTTACAAGCCGCCGGACTGGATAACTTCGGCAAACCAAAGGGCTACGTGCAACGCCAGGTTGACGGCTGGTGCCGACGCTGGGTAGATGCCACCACCCCCGACACCTGCAACTGCGACAACACCATGCAATGGCTACACGACAACATGCCACCGGAAAGCGGCAAAGCCAGCGTGATTCACAATGACTATAAAATGGATAATGTCATTTTCTCACTGCAAGACCCCTTGCAAGTCATCGGCGTACTGGATTGGGAAATGGCCACCGTCGGCGACCCACTCATGGACCTCGGCTGCACCCTCGGCTACTGGGTAGAGCAGGGCGACCCGGAGTTCTTCCGCGCCCACCGCAACATGCCCAGCGATGTGGACGGCGCCCCAACCCGCCGCGAAATCATCGCCCGCTTTCAGCAACGCACCGGCCTGGAAGTAACACATTTCCCGTTTTATTTCTGCTTCGGCCTGTTCCGCCTCGCCGTAATCGGCCAGCAAATTTATTACCGCTACTACAAAGGCCTCACCAAAGACCATCGCTTCAAAGCCATGGTCGCCAAAGCCGGCGTGTTACAAGAAATGTGCGAACTAATCATGCACGGCAAAATCAAACTCTGACACACAGACAACACAATGAAACACACACAAACCCCAAAATTACCCCGCGCCCTGGTGGTAAGCATGGCATTCATCAGCGGCTTCTGCATTATGACCGTGGAGATGCTGGGCGCCCGCATCATGTCGCCCTGGTTCGGCGGCAGCCAGTATGTGTGGGGCAGCATAATCACCGTCTTCATGCTGGCACTGGCACTTGGCTATCTGTTCGGCGGACGCCTGTCCACACGCAACCCCAACCCGCTCACCTACGCCTTGTTCTTTATCGCCGCCGCCCTGTTCTGTTTACCCATCATCCTGCTGGCCGACAGCATCATGCGCCCCATCTTTCTCGTCATTGAAGACCCCCGCTACGGCTCCCTGGTAGCCTCAGTCATCATGTACTTTGTGCCAACCTGTATTTTAGGTATGATTTCACCCTATTCAGTAAGGCTGATGGTGCAACACCAGGACCACAGCGGCTCCATGGCCGGCCTGCTATTCTTCGTCTCCACCATCGGCAGCGCCGCCGGCACACTGGGCACCAGTTTCTATTTCGTACTATGGCTGGAAATAAATCAGATACTATGGTGCTCCACCGCCGCCCTGTTCGCCGCAGGCTGTATCATCCTCCTGTGCGGAGGCCTGACGCGCCGAGGCACATGAAATGAGAAACCTCGCAAACCACATCTTCTTGCGCAGAGGCTTGACTATTCAAGGTATATGAAATGAAAAACTTGACAGGCTAC
Organism: Pseudohongiellaceae bacterium; assembly: GCA_051008235.1. GTDB lineage: Bacteria > Pseudomonadota > Gammaproteobacteria > Pseudomonadales > Pseudohongiellaceae > UBA9145. Next base: position 5,334 of record JBPCXV010000144.1, read on the forward strand.
ACCACCCTCTGCGGATGCCTGCTACTGGCAAGCATCACAGCAGTCGCCCAAGCCGAGACCATTCATCAGGAACGTTCCCTCTACCGCGACATTGTGGTGGAACAGAACGGTCCGCGTCGCTGTCTGGTATTCAATGTGCATCGCGGCGACCGCAATCAAACCTGCCTTGACATGAACGACCGTGACAAGCTGGTATTCAGCTACACCCGCATGAGCTTCGCCGGCCTGTTACTGCATCCCGACCCGGAGCGCATTCTGGTGGCTGGCCTCGGCGGCGGTTCCATACCGCTCACCCTGAGCGACCTCTTCCCCGAAGCCATCATTGATGTGGTGGAAATAGACCAGGCCGTAGTAAATGTGGCAAAAGAATTTTTCTTCTTTGAAGAAACCGACAATATGCGCGTTACCGTGGCCGATGCCCGCGACTTCATCAAACGCCGAGGACTAAACGGCGAGCAATATGACTACATTGTGCTGGACGCTTTTACCGGCGACTACATTCCCGAACACCTGCTCACCCGCGAGTTCCTGCGGGAAGTGCAACAAATCATGAGCCCCGATGCCGTGCTGGTAGCCAACACTTTCTCCACCAGCCGCTTCTACGACCATGAGTCAGTTACCTATCAACATGTGTTTGGTGAGTTCTTCAATTTCAGAATGCCCGGCTCCGGCAACCGCATCATCATCACCCGCCTGCAAGCGTTGCCACCCCGCGGCGAACTGGTTAGCCGCGCCAGAAACTTCGCCGACCGACTTGATAAATACGATGTGCCCATTCAACGCTATCCCTCCCGCCTCTCAACCCGCGTAGATTGGGACATGAGCCGCCGCGTGCTCACCGACCAATATTCTCCGGCCAACCTGTTGCGCGATAACCGTTGAGTGTGACGACGATAGAGTTTTAGTGCCGGACACAGGTTAAAGTGTGGCGGCAAGACGAGTGCCTTGATCTATAGCACGTTTGGCATCCAGTTCCACTGCAACATCAGCACCGCCGATTATGTGGCCGGGTTTACTCAGTCCTTCCGCGAGCGTCTTGAGCGGTTCCTGCCCCGCACAAATAACAACATTATCCACTTCCAGCAGATTAGGCTTGCCATCTATACTCAGATGCAATCCGGCATCATCAATGCGCTGATACTGACAACCGGGAATCATCTTCACCCCGCGCTTAACCAGACCGAGGCGATGTATCCAGCCAGTAGTCTTACCCAGCCCCTTGCCCAAGCCTTCAACCTTGCGCTGCAACAGATAAATAGTGCGCGGCGAAGGCGGCACCGCTTCCTGCATACCCTCCACACCACCCCGCGCGTCCAGATTCATATCCACTCCCCACTCCGCCATAAAGCGACCCCTGTCAAGACTACTCTTCCCCTCACCATTAGCCGAATGAGATAAAAACTCCGCCACATCAAACCCAATACCACCGGCACCAATAATAGCCACCCGCTTACCCACTTCTTTCACACCGTTAATAACATCACTGTAACCCACCACCGAAGCATGGTTAATACCATCAATCTCCGGCTGCCGCGGCATGACGCCGGTAGCAATAATCACTTCATCAAAATCACTGCCATTAAGCTGCGCCACCGTTACCTCCGCGCCCAGCTGCAACTCAACCTTGCCCAGTTCAAGCTGCCGCCGGTAATAACGCAAGGTTTCCTCAAACTCTTCCTTGCCGGGAATACGCCGCGCCAGATTAAATTGCCCGCCAACGCAATCAGCCTTGTCAAACAGGGTAACCTTATGCCCCCGCTCAGCCGCCGTTATCGCCGCCGCCAGCCCGGCCGGCCCGGCACCCACCACGGCTATCCGCTTCTGTTTTTCAGCCGGAGTAATTTGCAACTCCTGTTCATGACAGGCGCGCGGGTTCACCAGACAACTGGTAAGCTGCCCATTAAATATCTGGTCAAGACAAGCCTGATTACAGGCGATGCAAGTGTTAATCTCATCCGCCCGATTCTCTTGCGACTTCACCGCAAACTCCGCATCGGCCAGCAACGGGCGCGCCATGGATACCATGTCGGCATCGCCACGCGCCAGAATTTCCTCCGCCACCTCGGGCGTGTTAATGCGATTGGAAGTAATCACCGGCACCGGCAACTCGGGGCGATACTTCGCAGTTACCCAACTGAACGCCGCCCGCGGCACCTTGGTGGCAATGGTTGGAATAGTTGCCTCATGCCAGCCAATTCCGGTATTGATGATAGTCACTCCCGCCTCCGCCAGCGCGCGGCCAAGCAACACCACCTCTTCAAAGCTGCTACCGCCCTCCACCAAATCCAGCATGGACAGACGGAAGATGATGATGAACTTTTGCCCTACCCGCGCCCGCACCCGACTAACCACTTCCAGCGGCAGGCGGATGCGGTTGGCGTAGTCGCCCCCCCATTTGTCTTTGCGTTGATTGGTGCGGGTGGTGATGAACTCGTTGATGAAGTAGCCCTCCGAGCCCATAATCTCAACCCCGTCATAACCTGCGTCCTGACAGAAGGCGGCGAAATCGGCGAAAGCCTGAATTTCCCCCTCAATCTCTTCCTCGGTGGCGGCGTGTGGTGTGAAGCGGTTAATCGGCGCCTTGATGGCCGACGGAGCAATAAGGTTTTCCTGCTTGGCATATCTGCCAGTGTGCAAAATTTGCAAACAGATTTTGCTGTCGTGGGCATGCACCGCATCGGTAATAAGACGATGCTTCTCCACTTCGCCATCCTGCTTGTACACAGGCAACATCCCAGATGGCAAACAATATTCGCTGGGCATGAAGCCGCCAGTAACAATCAACCCAACTCCGCCCTGCGCCCGCTCACCATAAAAGGCCGCCATGCGCCGGTGGCTGTCGGGAATATCTTCCAGGCCGGTGTGCATGGAACCCATCAAGATACGGTTCCTGATAACAGTAAAACCCAAATCAAGCGGTTCAAACAGGCGAGGGTAGGGCGCGCCAGCAGAGTTGGTTAATGGAGTGGACAAGCGCTTACTCCTCGCCCACATGCACAGTTAGCACATCGCAGGTAGCACCGTGCAATACTTTTATCGCGGTGGAGCCGAGCAGAATCTTCCAGCCGGAATGACCATGGCTACCGATAACAATAGCATCAGCACCAACCTCACCCACCAACTTGCGAATCTCCGGAGCGGGCGGGCCAAGCACAGTGTGAACCTGATTCTCCGCCAGCCCCAACTCCTTGCCCACCCCCGCCAGCCGCTGCTCAGCCATATTAATTGCCTCCTGCTGCAATTCGCTGATATTCACCGCATAGACATCCATACTATACGCCGCCGCCACCGGCTCCACCACATGCACCAGATGCAGCCGCTCCTTGTCATTATTCGCCGCCCGCATGGCCACATCAATAACCCGGCGGGAATCTTTTGATAAATCAACTGCCACCAAAACTTTCTTATACATAACCTGTCTCCTTTATTTTAAACGCCCCATTATGTATCCAAATTCATATAAACAGCAAGCCCAAATATCACAAATAAGGGCTGAACAACCACGCCACCGCATCACGAATGCGTATCCAGTAAGGCCGCGCAGTCAGATGGCTGGTATCCAGTCTCGTCCCAAGCGCCAGACGCTCCTCAAAGTGCCGCGACAGGCTAGCATTAAAAGCCGCACTAAACACCTCCACCCCAAGCTCAAAGTTAAGCCGCAAACTACGCGGGTCCATATTAGCCGAACCAATCAAAGCATACTGCTCATCTATCAATGTCGCCTTGGTATGAACAAACGGCGCCGGCTGCAAATACACCGCCAACTTCCGCGCCAGCACATACTGCAAATCATGCTGCGCAGCATAATGCGCCAGATGGATATTAGTACGCGCCGGCAAAATAATCTTCACATCCACCCCCCGCAAATGAGCACCAATAAGCGCCCCCATCAATTCAGGCGCAGGCAGAAAGTAGGGCGTCATCAACCATATCCGCCGCCGCGCCGAAGAAAAAACCCCCAGCAACAAATCATTCAACTTGTCCATATTCTCACTCGGCCCATCCAGAATCAGCCGCGTCCAATTAGCCGCAGATTCATTCAACGCCACCTGTGATTCCGGCTCACCCCCCATTTCCCCGCCGCAATGATCCCAGTCATTAAGAAACGCCCGCTGCATATCATCCACAATCTTGCCGGTAAAACGAAAATGCAAATCCAGCGTACGCGCCGAATTATCCAGCCGCCCAGCAAGATGATTGTCACTCAGATTCTGCCCCCCGGTATAAGCCGTCTCGTTATCAATCACCAGCAACTTGCGATGATTCCGCATATTCAACCGCAACGAAAGCGGAGAGAAGTTAATAGGGTTATAGCGGCGAAAGTTCAGCCCCCGCCGCTCAAGCAACCCGCCTATCCGCGGCCCATAAACCAGCTCCCCCAGCCCATCCACAATAATACGCACATCCACCCCCCGCTCACGCGCCGCCACCAGCGCCGCCACCAAACTTTTACCAGTATCATCACGCCGAAAAATATAAGTGGAACAATACACCGATTCCCGCGCCTCCCCAATATCGGCCAGCAACGCCGGATAAAAATCCTCCCCGTTATACAAAATATCAATACCATCCGCCGACACCAAACCCCGCCCGGTCAACGCCTCACCCACCTGCGACAACGGCCTCAGCGATGTACCCGGCGGCTCACAAAGATATTCCGCACGCTCCTGCGTTCTCTCGTTCTGCTCATCATGACGGGGACGATTAACCCTGAAGATAAAATCAGCCGTAGCCCTCACCTTCGTTCTCTCGCCCCCATAATCACTACGGGCACGGGCATGAATACGGTTAATACCAAAAATAAGATAAGTCACCGACCCCACCAGCGGCAAGGCAATACAAACCACCACCCACGCCAACGCCGACCGGGGGTCCCGCTTTGACAACAAGGCATGCTGCGCCGCATACAGCCCAACAAAACCAAGCAACACGGCAAGGCCAATAGCCAGAGTCAAGTTATCGCTAAAATACTGCATATCGCTCAAATATTCCCACACCCCGCCCAAATCTGCAAAACGGAATATGTTGCCACTTTGTTGTAGCCTTGTCATAATAGAGGAACACGCACACTGCATCTGTGCCAACACTGCCAAACGAAGCAAACAAGGAGCAACACATGAATGCCATCAAGAAAATTCTGATAATCATAGACGCGGAAGAAGATTTTTCCACAAGCCCCGACGGCCTGCCGGTGGAGATACGCAAAGCCCTGCACTTCGTCCGCGACAAGGCCGGCGTGGAACTCAAGCTGTTCAGCGTAGGTTACGAAAAGTACCTGCACCACAGTTTCTACAGCATCGGCTATGAATACACTCTCATGCGCAAGGAATATCTCAAGCGCATGAGAGAATGTGTGGCAGGCCTTGCCACCCGCCTCAAGGATGAAGGTTATCAGGTTAGTTCAGAAGTAGTCTGGTCACATCCCCGTTACGAAACCATCGTTAAACAAGCCACCGAGTTTAACGCCGATATGGTAGTGCATCACGTACGCGCCCACGCCAAGATTGAACACTTCCTGCTCACCAATGAAAGCTGGCAACTGGTGCGCTATTGCCAGACACCCCTGCTGCTGGTAAAGGACAGCCCCTGGCCGGAAGCACCCGTATTCATGGCGGCCGTGGACCCCTTGCACAGCCACAACAAACCCTTGCAACTGGACAAGCGGCTCATCATGGCAGCCGACCGCGCCAGTGAGCAAACCGGCGGCAGCTTCCATGTGGTGCATGCCTATAACGAAACCGCCCGCCCGTTCGCGGCAGAGGGCAAACTGGAAAAAGCGCACGCCGATGCGTTCAACGAACTGCTGCAAGAGTTTGATATCCCGGAACAACACCAGCATCTCATTGACGAAACCCCGTTGCATGCACTGATAGAATACAGCGAAAAACTCCACGCCAATGTGATAGTAATGGGCGCCATCTCCCGCTCCCGTTTCAGCGAGGCAGTAATAGGCAGCACCGCCGAGCGCACCCTGGACTACATCAAAACCGACACGCTGATTATCAAGCCCAAGCCCGCCTAGGGCACTCAAACATCGGGTTTGTGCTACTATCCGCGCCCGGCTCGGGTTTTGCCATGAGTGTCAGAAGTGCCCGTTGCCGCCGGAGTTAAACATGTCTGCTACAAGCTCACAAGAAGCCTTTATCTACGCTGGCGGGCGTTCCGCCTTTGGCCGTCATGCCGGTGCACTGGCCGCAGTGCGCCCGGATGACTTGCTGGCTCATGTCATCAAACAAGTGGTGGCCGACAGCGACTTTCCCGCCGATGCCTACGAAGATGTGGTAATAGGCAACACCAACCAGGCCGGGGAAGATTGCCGCAATGTGGCCCGCTTCGCCGCGCTCTGTGCCGGACTTCCGACCAGCGTGGGCGGCATCACCGTCAACCGCCTGTGCGGCTCCGGTTTAGCCGCCACCCTTGATGCCGCCCGCATGGTCAAATCAGGCGAGGGCGATTTGGTGCTGGCCGGCGGCGTGGAATCCATGAGCCGCGCCCCGCTGGTAATGTCCAAAGCCCGCAGCGCATACGACCGCAGCCAGCAAATTGCCGACAGCACACTCGGCGCCCGCTTCTCCAATCCCGCTTACACCGAAACCTACGGCAACGACAGCATGCCGGAAACCGCCGACAACATCGGCAAAGACCTGAACATCTCCCGCGCCGACAGCGACCACTTCGCCGCCGCCTCCCAGGCCAAATACGAAGCCGCCAGAGCCGCCGGATTTTTCCAGCAAGAAATTATCCCCGTTGAAGTGCAACAAGGCCGCAAACATCCTCCACGCACCGTAGATGCCGATGAACACCCGCGCCCCCAATCCACCCCCGAAACTCTGGCCGCCCTGCGCCCGCTGTTTGGCGGCGGAGCAAGCAAGGCAAATGGGAGTGGCGGAGGTGCCGAGAGCGGCATAGTTACCCCAGGCAACGCCTCCGGCATCAACGACGGCGCCGCCGCCCTCATAGTCGGCAACCGCGAAGCAGGCGAGAAGCACGGCGTGCAACCGAGAGTGCGCATCCTCACCGGCGCAGTAGCAGGCGTAGAACCCAGAGTCATGGGCCTGGGCCCGGTCTTCGCCATTCGCAAAGCCCTGCAACGAGCCAGCTTAACCCTTAACGACATGGACATCATAGAAATCAACGAAGCCTTCGCCACCCAGGTGCTGGGCTGCCTGAAATTACTGGAAATAGATTTTAACGATTCCCGCGTCAACCCCAACGGCGGCGCCATCGCCATCGGCCACCCGCTCGGTGCCTCCGGCGCCCGCATCGCCCTCACCACCATGCGCCAAATGGAACGCAGCAAAGCCAGATACGCCGCCATCAGCCTGTGCATCGGCATAGGGCAGGGCATAGCCGCTATCCTAGAACGGATGGAGTGACAGGTTGCATAATGCGTTGCGTAACAGGTTGCGTAACAACACCGGCGAAACTATTACCTCATTCGTGATACGCTTCCCGGTCTTTTAAAATTCAAAGTTAGCAAGAGAGTAAAACTTATGTCAGAACCAGTCAGCTACACCCTCGCCGATAACATCGGCATCATCAGCGTCAACAGCCCACCGGTAAATGCCTTGTCCCATCCGGTTCGAGCGGGCATTGCCAAAGCCGTAGAACAAGCCCAGGGCGACGCCAGCGAAGCAGTACTACTCTGTTGTGAAGGCCGCACCTTCATCGCCGGTGCCGACATCACCGAATTCGGCAAGCCACCCAAAGCCCCCGCCTTGCAAGACATCATCGCCGCCATCGAAAACTCCACCAAGCCAGTCATCGCCGCCATTCACGGCACCGCACTCGGCGGCGGCTTTGAACTGGCCTTGGCCTGCCACTATCGTTGCGCCATCCCCTCAGCCAAAGTGGGCCTGCCCGAAGTACACCTCGGCCTGCTACCCGGCGCTGGCGGCACCCAGCGCGTGCCCCGCCTCGCCGGTGTGCAAGCGGCACTGGACATCATCACCAGCGGCAAACCGGTTCCCGCCCCGCAAGCGCAAACGCTGGGACTGGTTGATGAAGTACTAAAGGGCGATGACCTGCAAGCCGCCGCCATGCAATACGCCAAAGGCCTAGCCGGCGCTCCACTCAAACGCATCCGCGACATCAACATTGACCCCGCCTCCGCAGAGCCAGGCCTGTTTGACAAATACCGCGCCCAACTCGCCCGCCGCGCCCGCGGTCAGATTGCCTTTGACCGCATCATCACCTGCATTGAAGCAGCAGTTAGCAAACCCATTGACGAAGGCCTGCAAGTGGAACGCAAACTGTTCATGGAACTGATGCACTCCCCCGAGTCCGCCGCCATGCGACATATTTTTTTCGCCGAACGTCTCGCCGCCAAAATCAGAGACCTGCCCAAAGACACGCCCACCCGCCCCATCGCCAAAGTCGCCATCATCGGCGGCGGCACCATGGGCGGCGGCATCGCCATGTGCTTCGCCAATGTGGGCATTCCGGTGGTGTTGCTGGAAATTTCCGCCGAGGCACTGGAACGCGGCATGAACATCATCCGCAAGAACTACGCCATCACCCAACAAAAAGGCAAACTGACGGAACCGCAAGTCAAGCAGCGCATGACTTTAATCAGCGGCACCACCGACTACGCCGACATTGGCGATGCCGACATGGTAATAGAAGCCGTGTTTGAAAACCTGCAACTGAAAAAAGAAATATTCGCCAAACTGGATGCGGTGTGCAAGCCCGGCTGCATTATCGCCACCAACACTTCGTATCAGGATGTGAACGCCATCGCCGAAGCCACCGCCCGGCCGCAGGATGTGTTGGGCATGCACTTCTTCTCACCGGCCAATGTGATGCGCCTGCTGGAAGTAGTGCGCGGCGACAAGACCGCCGACGATGCCCTCGCCACCGCCATGCACATCGGCAAAAAAATCGGCAAGGTTTGCGCCCTGGCGCGTGTTTGCGATGGCTTCATCGGCAACCGAATGCTCGGCGGCTATGGCCGCGAAGCCCACAAACTGCTGCTGGACGGCTGCACACCAACCCAGGTGGACGCCGCCCTGGAAGGCTTCGGCATGGCAATGGGCCCACTCGCCATGAGCGACCTGGCTGGCCTGGATGTGGGCTACAAGGCGCGCGAGTCCCGCGGCGACTTGTCCGGCGACCCGGTGCGTTATCGCATGGGCACGGTGCTGGTGGAGATAGGTCGTCATGGCCAGAAAACCGGCGCCGGCTTCTACAAATACGATGCCAAAACCCGCGCGCGCCAAGCCGACCCTGAAATTGAAGCACTCATCAAGGAGGAAGCCGCCAAGCTGGGAATAGAACAACGGCAATTCACCGCCGAAGAAATTATTGAACGTTGCCTCTACCCACTCATTAACGAAGGTGCAAAAATTTTGGAAGAGGGCATTGCCCAGCGCGCCAGTGATATTGATGTGGTGTATGTCTATGGCTACGCCTTCCCACCCGCCAAAGGCGGTCCCATGTTCTACGCCGATCAGATTGGCCTGAAAAAAATATACGACCGCCTCTGCGAGTTCCGCAACAACTCCGGCGAGGAGCATTGGCAACCGGCACCGCTACTTGAAACTCTGGCTAACAAGGGTGGTAGCTTCGCTGAGTGGGACAGCAACAATAAGTAACCTGACATTCAATCAATATGATTAGTTATCAAACAACATCACCCGGCGCAGCGTTACAGCTTGTGGAGAGCACCACTCCGCAGCCCGAGGGTAGCGAAGTTCTGTTGCGAACCGTAGCCTGCGGCGTATGCCATTCCGATGTTCATTTGCACCACGGTGCTTTTGACCTTGGCGGCGGCAAGCAGCTGGATGTAGCCCGCGAAGGTTTGGTGCTGGGCCATGAAATCTGCGGCGAAGTAGTGGCACTCGGTCCCGATGCCATCGATTACAACCCTGGCGCTAACGATAACAGCCCCGCCGCAAAAATTGGCGAACACCGGGTAGTCTATCCCTGGATTGGCTGTGGCGATTGTCCAGCCTGCGCCCGCGGCGAGGAACATCTGTGCACCCCAGGTCAGGCGCTGGGCATCATCAAGGCCGGCGGTTTCGCCGACCATGTTATGGTGCCTCACAGCCGCTACCTGTTTGCCAAAGGCGAAGTGGCCGATAGCCTCGCCGCCACCTACGCCTGCTCCGGCCTGACCGCGTTCAGCGCACTAAAAAAAGCCACCGCCGCCATCGACGCCGCCGCGAAATCTAACGCAGAATCTAACGATAACGCGCTGGTAATCATCGGCACCGGCGGCGTTGGCATGATGGCCGTGCAGATTGCGCTCGCCCAGGGCATCAACCCCATCGCCGTTGATATAGACGATGCCAAACTCGCCGCCCTGAACACCCTCGGAGTCAACCACACTTTCAATTCCAGCGACCCGCAAACCGCCAAAGCCATCCGCAAACTCACCGGCGGTGCCTGCGCCGCCATTGATTTTGTCGGCGCCGAGGCCTCGGTAAATTATGGATTGAATTGCCTGCGCAAAGGCGGCACACTAGTCATCGTTGGTCTGTATGGTGGTATGCTAACCATGCCCATACCCTTCATCTCAATGAACGCCCGCATCATCCACGGCAGCTATGTGGGCAGCCTTGCGGAAATGGATGAGTTGATGACCCTGGTGCGCTCCGGCAAACTGGCACCCATACAAATTCACCAACGCCCGCTGGCCGAAGCCGAAGCCGCACTGGCCGACCTTGAAGCCGGAAAAGTAATTGGCCGCCAGGTGTTGATGGCCTAGATTGGTGTATCAGGCCAATGATTCAAACTGATATAAAGATTAACTTGTAAGTTTCAGACAAACGAAAAGGTGAACATTATGAAAAATATCTCTCGCGCTACCAAATCAACATTGGCACTGTTTTTATCGTGGCGGCCGTTATGGCTCTTGCGACAGTTACGACAGTTGCGACTATCACAACTGCTGCGACTACCATTACGACTGCCACTACGATTATTGCCAGTTGTGTTACCACTGTTGTTGCTCACCACCGAAGTAACCGCACAAGCCAATCTGGACCCCACCCGATGGAACGATGCCATGGCAGCATTCGCCGAGAAGGATAAACTGAACCCGCCGCCACAAGGCGCAATCCTGCTAACCGGCAGTTCCAGCATCGCCCGCTGGAACGATGAGGCCGCCGCTGCACTGGCACCACTCACTGTCATCCCCCGCGGTTTCGGCGGTAGCGTTATGGGCGATGTGCTGCATCATCTTGACACGGTGGCCTTGCAATACAGACCGCGCGCCATCCTCATCTACGAAGGGGACAACGACACCGCAAGAGGCGTACCCGTCGCCACTGTCCTTGACCAGTTCCGGCAAATAGTGGACAAGATACACGAAACATTGCCGGACACGCGCATCTATGTCATGGCAGTCAAGCCCAGTGTCAGCCGGGTGGAAGTATGGCCACTGGCGCAACAGGTCAATGCCGGACTCAGCGCCATAGCAGAACGCGACCCGCAAGTTTATTTTGTGGATTCCGCCACTCCCTTCTTACAGGCGAATGGCAAAGTGATGACCGACATCTTTGTGGATGATAATCTGCACTTGAACACCATGGGCAATCTAATTTGGGGCTCAATCATTCGCGCTTCTTTGATGCCGATCGAGGTGCGCTACGAACATGAGTGAGTTGTTTCACTCGTAACGACATACGACAACACACGCAACACTGAATGCAAAACCGAGGCCCGACCATGAACCGAGCACTATTATTCATCTCCACCAACTTCGCTATCCTGCTGGTAGTAGGCGCTGTACTCTACATCGTCCTGCCACTGCTCGGCATAACCCTAACCGGCAACAACCTGGCACTACTCCTTATGTGCGCCGTATTTGGCATGGGCGGCTCCTTCCTTTCGCTGGCCATCTCCAAATTCATCGCCAAGCGCAGCGTCGGCGCATACATAATTGAAACCCCCCAGTCACAACAGGAAACCTGGCTCCTTGACACCGTGCGCCGACAGGCACAAAAAGCCGGCATAGGCATGCCGGAAGTCGCAATCTACGACTCCCCGGAGATTAACGCCTTCGCCACCGGCGCCAGCCGCAACAACGCGCTGGTTGCCGTAAGCACCGGCCTGCTACGCCAGATGACCGCCGATGAAGCCGAAGCCGTTCTCGGCCACGAAGTAAGCCACGTTGCCAACGGCGATATGGTAACCCTCACCCTCATCCAGGGCGTACTTAACACTTTCGTTTATTTCTTCGCCTACCTCATCGCCAACGCAATCAATCGCGGCAACAACCGCTTCTTCGCCTACTACATGACTGTCATGGCATGCCAGGCCGTATTCGGTATGTTCGCCAGCATCATCGTCATGGCCTTTTCCAGATACCGCGAATACCGCGCCGACCACGGCGGTGCCAGCCTCGCCGGACGACAAAAGATGATTGCCGCCCTGCAACGCCTGCGCGGCGACCAGGTGGAAAGCCAACTGGAAGGACAACTCACCGCCTTCGGCATCAACGGCAAAAGCTCCGTCCTCGCCACCCTGTTCATGAGCCACCCGCCACTGGAAAAACGCATCAAAGCCCTGCAGGAAAGTTATGACCTGGTCTAGGCCAATCACCGCATCTTCCACCATCGCCTTGCTGCTTTGTCTGCCGCTGTTTGTGCTGGCTGCGGAAGCCCCGGCTCCCCGCTGGCAACCTTACGATGAAAGCGCCGAACTGGCATCACTCGCCGAACATGAAACTGAACGCATGCGTTTCATGTTGCTCAATTCAAAGGTGCTGGACAAGAACAGTTTGTGGCAGCCATTCACCGATGATCTCGCCGGCTTCGCTTCCCGTTACGAAGAACTCAAACCCCAACTGCTGGACGCAAACATCGCGGCCATTCAAAACAGCGTAGCGGCGGGGCAGTTCAGCTACGAGGAACTCACGAAGTTTTATCTTTACCGCATCCGTGCCATTGAAACCGACCGCGACAATTATCTGAACGGCATCATCGCACTCAATCCAAACGCCATTGCCGAAGCCCGCGCACTGGACCAACGCCGCATTGCCAGCAACGGCGCAACCTCAATCCACGGCATCCCCGTGCTGCTGAAAGACAACATCGGCTTCGCCGATTTACCAACCACCGCCGGCGCCCTGGCACTGGCTGACAACACCACAGCGGATGCTTTCATCGTTGAACGTTTGCGCCAGGGCAACGCCATCATTCTCGGCAAAACCAATCTCAGCGAATGGGCCTACTTCTTCTGCGGAGAGTGCCCCAGCGGTTACAGCGCCATGGGCGGCCAGACTCTCAACCCTTATGGCCGCTTCCAGTTCGGCACCGGCGGTTCCAGTTCCGGCACCGGCGCGGCCATAGCGGCCAACTATGCCACCATCGGTGTTGGCTCGGAAACCTCCGGCTCCATTCTCTCGCCCGCCAGCGCCAACTCACTGGTCGGCCTGAAACCCACCACCGGCAGCCTCAGCCGCAGCGGCATCGTGCCCATCTCCGCCAGGCTGGACACCGCCGGTCCAATGGGACACTCGGTGGCCGATGTGGTGGCACTGTTCAACGCCATGGCCGGCTACGACGAGACCGACACGGCCATGCCACTGCTCGCCGAAGACTTCCGCCTGCAATACCGACAAATTGATTTGCAAGACAAACGACTCGGCACCCCGCTGGCCTATCTGGACAACCCGCTCTTCACCGCCGCACTCAGCCAACTCAGCAGCGCCGGTGCCCTTGCCATAGAACTGGAACTGCCCGACATTGACACTGATGACTTTGTGCAACTGCTTGGCGGCGACATGGTGCGCGACTTGGCCGCCTACCTCAGTAGCTGGGCTGCGGACGAAGTTACTGTGGCTTCAATTCAGGATATTCAACGCTTCAACGCTGCCGAGTCGGGCTTGCGAGAGTCAGAGGAGTTGTTGCGAGAGTTACAAGAGTTGCGAGCGCCTTACGGACAGGCACTAATAGATATGATGGCCGAGCTGGAATTATCAGACGCAGAGTTGCAAGCCATCGCCGAACGTTTGCAGAGTGCGGCCAGCGCCGCGCTGAATGATTTATTCGTCACTCACCAGTTGGATGTGCTGCTGTCCATCAACAACTTCAACGCCGCCATTGCCGCGCTGGCCAATTACCCCGCCCTCACCATCCCCATGGGCTACACCGAAGAAGGGCGCCCGATGGGGCTAACACTAATCGCCCCTTCATTCCGCGAACAGGATTTGATAGATATAGCCGCCGCTTACGAACGCCTGAACCAAGCCCGCCGCTTACCTGATGGCTATCAATAATTATTCATCGTGATATGCCCGGAGTACGATGGCGGTTTTCGAGCCCGCCGCTTGCCGGATGGCTACCAGTAATTCTCCACCGTGATATGCCCCGGCGTGCGGCGGCGGTTTTTCTCAAAGCCGCGTGTTTGCAACACAGTGGTAACATCCTTAACCATATCCGGGTTACCGCACAACATTATCTGCGAATGAGCAGGCTCAAGCTCAAGCCGCACCGCCTGTTCCAAACTGCCATTCTCAATAGTCGCCGGTATCCGCCCGTGCATGGTGTCCGGCACCTGCTCCCGGCTAACAAACCGCTGAAACCGAAACCGCTCACCATATTTCTCCCCCAGCGCCTCAATAACTTCCTGATAGCGCAAGTCACAAGCATGACGCACCGCATACACCAGCACGATATTGGTAAAACGCTCCCACGCCTCAGCAGTATTAAGAATAGAAAGAAACGGCGCCACACCCGTACCACTACCCAGCATCCACAAATCACGGGCGTCCGGCACTTCATCCAGTACAAAAAACCCGTTAGCCCGATCCCTCACCCACACCCGATCGCCGGGAGCAAGTTTAATCAAAGCATTGGACAACTTCCCGCCAATGGCAGTATAAAGAAAAAACTCAAGCGGCTTTTGCCCCGGCGAACTAAGAAAAGAATACGGGCGGGCAACCCGCTCACCATCAATATCCAGCCCCAAACTGGTGAACTGGCCAGCAGTAAACTTATCAAGGGGCGCATCCACCTTCAGCGAGAACAGGTTTTCTGTCCAACTGATATTTTCCGCAACACTGCCTTCAATCCACTTCATCACATATCGCCTTTAACGAGAGCCTTCGGTGCTAATTGTATCGCATATAGATATACGATATGCTCCCCCCCTATGCCCTGAATCCAAAGCCTGCAAGATGCTCATCATAGCAATGGCAACGGCGCAGCACCCTATATACCCATTGAATTGGAGGCACCATGTTAAAAGTCTGGTTTGAAATTGCCCTGTGGATCCGTGTTCTGGCCGGAATGATTATCGGTGTCATCGTCGGTATGTTGTGGGGGGAGGGTGCCACAAATATCGCCTGGCTGGGCGATGCCTTCATCGGCCTGATTCGCGCAATTGTGCCGCTGCTGGTGTTTGTCACTCTGGTATCCGGCGTAACAGCCATGGGCGACCCTTCCAAACTGGGTTCACTGGGCGTCAAAACACTTGCCCTCTATATGCTAACCACCCTGGTAGCCATCACCATTGGTTTAAGCCTGGCGGCGGTGCTACAACCCGGCGCGGGAGTGGACATGAGCCGTGCCGTACCCACCGCTCTGCAAGAGCAAGTGGCCCTGTCCGAACGTTTGGTATCAATCGTGTCAACCAATCTCATCGCCGCCCTTTCCGATAACAACATTCTGCCCATAATTTTCTTCGCACTATTGATTGGCGTGGCCCTGCTTATGCTGGGCGAGAAGGGCAGGCCGGTTTCGGATTTTATGGATGTGGGCAGCGCAATAATGTTGCGTATCACCCACTGGATTATGGAAATTGCGCCGTTCGGTGTGCTTGCCCTGATTGCCCGGGTCGTTGGCGAACTCGGGATTGGAGGTCTGGTGCCTGCCGTGGTGCTTGCCATCACCGTGCTGTCGGCCTGCATCCTGCATCTGGTGATTATGCACGGGTTCGTCATTATGCGGCTTATGCTCAAGCTATCGCCGCTGAATTTTTTTCGCGGCGCGCGCGATGCCATGCTGGTGGCGTTTTCCACTTCCTCCAGCGCGGCCACCTTGCCGGTGTCCATATCAGTGGCGGAAGAGAACCTGGGCGTGAAGCCTGTTGTAGCCTCCACTGTGTTGCCGCTCGGCGCCACTATCAATATGGATGGCACGGCGTTGTATGTTGGCATCGTGTCGGTGTTCGCCGCTCAGGTTTTTGGTATTGATTTAACGCTTACCGACTATTTCCTGATGGCAGGCATCACCACACTGGTATCAATCGGCACGGCGGCGGTGCCAAGTGCTTCACTATTTCTGATAGCCGCGGTGATGCAAGCCATTGGCATGTCGCCTGAACAGATTGCACTTACGGTAGGATTCGTATTCGCAGTTGACCGCCCGCTGGATATGACGCGTACGGTAGTCAATGTAACCGGCGATTTGTCCGTATCAACCACGGTGGCCAACTGGGAAGACGAGTTTGACCGCGATATATTCAATCGGCCTGTGAAACTTATATCTTCATCTCCGGTTGAACCTGAGGTTCATGGGGCTGGGGAGAGAGCGGGGGAGTGAGGGAACGGGAGAACGGGAGAACGGGAGAGCGGGGGAGTGAGAGAGCAACTGCCTGTTCAGGCCGTTGCACCTAGAAAGCATAAGTGAGCGTTGCGCCAAACCGCACATCTTCGTCCAGAAACAGCAGTTGGGAATCGCTGTTGGCGTGGATGGTGATAATCTGCCCGCTTATTGACCAGTTATCATCCAGCGTGTAATCCATTCCCAACAGCATCAACACATAATCGGTTTCAAGGTTGCCTTGCAGGGTTGATGACAACAGCAGGTCGCCGTTGCGCAAGCTGTTGCTGTAGCGCACCAGCCAACCGCCATAAACACCTTCATTCACCAGCATCTGGTCGGACGCCAGACCGCCCCTTTCATCCAGCACTTTCTGTGCCTGAATGCCTAGGCTCATGTTTTGTTCGTTATCAATAGCCCATTCAAAACCAAATGAGGCGCCGATGCGGTCTTTCTTCTGGCGGAGTGGTGAAGGCGGATTGTTGTTGGAGGTATTGACGGGATTGTTGTTAGGGCTGTTGCTGGAAAAACTGCTACCGGAGAAGTCCAGCCTGTTGTCCAGCACACCGTGGCTGAACGCCAGATCAAGATTCAACAACACCCGGCCCAGAGCCCGGTTGGCGCTAAAGCCCAGCAACAGGTAGTCATTCTTTACCGGCACCGCATCACCTGCGCCACTCTCGTCACCCCCATCACCCCCGCCACTTCCACCACTGCGCGGTGCGTCATAGCGCAACTGGTTCTCATACAGGTAGGCAGCCATCACAGCAATGTCGCTACCTGCAACAGACCTGCGCCACTGGCTGCCGGCTTCAAACAACAGTTCACCGCCTCGCCGGTAATCCACCAAATTGTGCGGCACCTCAAAAAAGAACGGGCTGCCCCGCACCGGTGTCGGATTAAAGTCCGGGTAAAGGTTTATAAAGGTGGAAAAGCTACTGGAAAAACTATTGGAAGAATCAGCATTAGTGGCAAAGTAATCCCACACCAGCAGCCACTGATTAAGCCGTGCGTCTTCAATGTCAATAATAGTCAGGTCGCGGAACTCGCTGGTGTTTATCACATCCAGCACCGAGTTGCCCACGGTCTCGCCCCACACCACAGTCTGACGGCCAAACTTGATGCTGTGCTGACCAAAGCTGCGTTGCACAAACAACTCATTGCCCCGAAACTCGGTATCAAGCTTGTCCCCGGCGGCTTCGTATTCATAATCACCCGGCCAATAGAAACGTGATTGAGCGCTAGCTTGCAACAACCAGCCGGGCGCGAACGGATTTTGGTAACGCACATTGATACCGAGACGGCTGTTTTCCAGTTCCGGCTCGCGCTCAAAAGAAAGCCCAGGTTCCAATGTTACGCCGTGATGATTCACCTGACCGAAAAACTGCTGGCTGATTTTTATAGTAAAGCCATCCAGCCATGAGTCAGCGTCTTCCTGCTCGTCAAACGGAAACGGCTCCGCGAACAGACTGTCATCAAATATCAGGTCAGCATCGGGGGTAGTTGCGCTACCTTGCTGAACGAGGCCGAGTGCGATAATTAATAGAAAGGCTGGTTGGAGTAACCGGTGATGTTTCATGATTAGGCCCGGCTATCTCAGATTATTGTACCTGCGCCCGTAATTTTTCCAGTTCGGTTTCACGGAAAGCCACATCGGTGAGTGTGCGCTGGGTGAGGAACTCATCCGACACGGCAACGCCAGTATTGATTTCCAGAAACGCCATATTGGACAGGCGATTGCTCACCAGATTCATCATGGTAATTGAACGGGCGAGCCATATCCCGTTCACCTGCTCCACTCTGGATGCCAGCATACGTTTCACTTCATTGTCATTCCTGTCATACATATCGGCACGGATGACCACAAACCGCTCCTTGTCCACATAGTTCACGGTGCGCGCATAGCGGGTTTTGCGCGCCCGCTCCGCGTTTGGAACCATCTCTATTAGCCACACCTCACGGCCGGCTTCGTTGCTTTCTTGCAAAATAGTTATTGCATATTCATCTAGTTTGCCGGTGTCGGTGTCCTCGGTGGTGAACTCGGAACCGAACAGTGAGGCCGGTTCGGTGTTGTCATCGGAGTTGCCACTGGCGATGCGTTTCACACGGCCCAGTGCGGAAAGATATAACCAGGTTTCATTATCCCGTTGCGGGTCGTCGTAGGTGTAGCTGAGCATACCGATGCCCCGTTCATCAGCCGGTTCCAGAATGAGAGTTACGCCTTTGCTGTCTTTCAGGTTCAGCCCGTAGTTTTTGCCCACCGACTCCAGTAACTTGACACGAGCACGTTCGGCGCAGGTAATTCGTCCGTCACTCACACCGAAGCGGCAGGTGGATAACTGCATGCGATTAAACGCAGAGTCCGAACTGGCACGCTGGTTGTCGTCAACCTGCTGCATGATGTTGCGCCCGTTCGCTTCCTGAGCCAATAGCACTGGCTGTACTGATGGCAGCATAAACGGCAGACTCAGCACGAAAGCCAGCACAATGCCCCGCGCCACATTCCGCGATGGCTTATGATTTTGCACTATCACATTCACGCCGGACTCTCCCGAAAGATAATGCGCTTGTCAGCATCACGCACACCAAAGGTCGGTTTAAAAATTATCACCATAGCCGGTATCAAAAACAGGTCACACAGCAACGCCACAAAAATAGCAGCGGAGCCGAAGAAGCCCATCTTGGCCATGCCCAGATAGCCGGAGAAACTCAGCAAGGCGAAACCGAGGCCGAGTATCATGGTGGTGAACATCACCGCCTGTCCCACTTCGCGGATGGCGCTGCCCAGCGCTTCGCTGATGCTGCCGGTGCGCGCCAGTTCCACCCGGTAGTGGGTCATGAAGTGCACCGTATCATCCACCGCTATGCCCATGATGAGTGGCGCCATTAGCAAGGTGTCGGTGTCCAGCGGAACACCCAGCAAACCCATCAGGCCAAAGCCGAGCAGGGCGGGGATGAGGTTGGGAATCATCGCCATCAGGCCGCCTTGTAATGAACCCAGCGTAATAATCATGATGAGGCTTATAAGGCCAATAGCCAGCGCGAAACTGTTGAACTGGGAATGAGCCATCTCGTCGGACATACGCATCAGCAGCGCCATGGTGCCGGTGAGTTGCACATCCATTTCGGGAAATCTCTGACGCAGGCCGCCGAACAATTCATCAACATCCACGCTGAGCTCGGTGAACAGCTGCTGATATTGATAGGAACCGGCGTTATAAGCATTCACGCTGATGTGAGAACGGCTGTAATCATCCGACACCAGACTGCGGCGGTCTTCAGGATTGGCACTGTTAAACAGATAAAGCAGTTGCGACACCATCTGCCGCGAATCCGGTATGCGGTAATAAGCCGGGTCGTCATTATTCATAACCTGATAAGTATCTTTAACGATGTTTGCCAGCGAGTTGGTGCGCGACACCTGTTGCGGATAACGCGTTTCAATGCGTTGTTGCAGGGTGTCAACCGCTTGCAACACATCCGGGTCAAGCAAGCCGTCGGTGGCTCCGGTATCAATCATAATTTCCATATTTTGGGCACCCGCCATATTGTTATCCACCACCTCATAAACAATACGCAACACTGAACCTTCGCGAAACAGTTCCGCCATGTTGCTGTCAATACGCACCCGGCTTGTGCCATAAGCGCACACCACAAACAACACCGCAAACAGCGACAGCCAGAGCCAGGGTTGTGCCGCCACGATGTGCGGCACACGGGCGAGAATTTCATCCTGCCAGTTCACCACCACATAAGTGAGCAGCGAAATCAGCAACACATAACCGCCTATCGCCATGCCCAGCAAACCAAACACCACCAGCGCATATCCCGCGGCAATAATCCATTTGTAGCGCGGCGCAACGGCAGTCCAGCGTTTGCCCAGCCGGTCGGCAAAGCTGGCGTCCTGGTCGGGATTACCCGGATGCCATACATCCAGCAGAATCGGCAGCAACAACACACAGAACACCAAAGCCAGCGCCACACCCAGAGCCGACATCACAGCGAACACCTGTATCGGCACAAGTTCCGAAGTGGTCAGTGCCAGCACACCGGCGCAGGTGGTAATAGTAGTAACCAGAATAGCCAGCCCGGTTTTACCATAAGATTTGGACAACGCCGTGTAATGTTCCAGCCCGCTACGGCGGAAACTGAAATAGGCACTCATGATATGCACACAGTCGGCAATGCCCACCGCGAACACCAACATCACCGTCAACGACACCATTGAGGTAATTGGCACCCCCAGCCAAACAATAATCCCCCATGACCAACACATGCTCATGGCAACGGCAATCATAGGCCAAAGCACGGCGCTGAAAGAACGAAACAGAATCCACAACATCAAAATAAAAATAAGCACCATCAGAATAAACAACAGCATCATTTCCTCAAACACATCCATCATAAATTCCATCATCGGCGGATTGCCCGCCGGATAAAACTCAAACTGCTCATCATAACGGCTGTAAAGTGCGCGCGCGGCGACGGAGAAACTGGCATAGCCGAACATATCCACATCCTGAAACTCCACTTCCTGCACGGTGGCGGTTTCATCAAAGCTCGGGTTAAACACTTCCGTATCATTAAAATCAAGGAAGCTGTCATCCAGCGTGATGCCGCTGGCGTCCACCGCCGGGGTGTAATCTTCCACCGGTCGCGCGCCGAAATCTGTTTGCAACAGCACCCCGCCATAACTGGCATCCGCTGAGTAAAAAGCCAGCAAATAATCATCCTGCGCCAGCGCCCGCTCGCGCACAGCCGCTAGCTCCGCCTCTGACTCGGGTAATGGCGATGGCACCAGCCGTTGCGACAGCAGACTGTCGTCCACACTTTCCTGCAAACGCAGATTGGCGATTGATTGCACGCGGCGGATGTGGCCCAACTCATTCAGGTCCACCGGCTGGCCATCCAGTTCCGCCGGGAAGTCCGCCGGGTTCAAATTTTGCCAGTAACGAAGTTCATCAGTGAGTTGCGCTATGGCAGTGAGCGATTCGCGGGAGAACACATTGCCATCTTTCGCCCGATACACCAGAAACATGGAATCATCGCTGCCGAATTGACTGCGGAACTTGTCAAGCGCCGCAATCGCCGGATCAGACTGGTCAAGAAAACTGTCCGGCGACATATCTATGCTAGTGCGGGTATAAATTCCCCAGCCCATAAACACCGTAACCAGCAACAGGCCAACAAGCACCCACAGCCGAAACCGCAGCACCACATTGGGTGCTTCGGCAAAGGCATCAGAAACTGCAAGTAGAATTTTTTCCATACGCGTACGCCGCCTAGTCTAGCACAGCAGGCCAGTTGTCATCGGCCTTGCTGATATTGCCGGGAATATCCTCTTCCCAACGCCTCTGTATGGAATTGCTGTAGTTCAGATAAAGCTTGCCATCAACAATACGCCAGAGATCCGGCTCAGACGAGGCGGTATTGCCCTCGGAAACCGCCCAGGCACAATAGCCACCATATTGCGGCGCATAACGCTCCGGCTCCGCCTCAAACAAGGCCTTGTTCTCAGCAGATGAAAAACGCCAGGTGGCGCCATTCCATTCCACCTCATATCGCCGCGAGCCCCTCACCGGCTCGCCCTCGGTGAAATAGGCCACTGTGTCATAGCCGCTAACCGCCAGATTGTTGAAAATGCCGGTATAAACCGGATCCTTCGCCAACGCCACCGGTGCCGCCATCAATAAAACAAGTGTACAAAACACGGTTGAGATAATTCGCATAGTATTGCTCCTGTTGTGTTACTGAGTAAAGTGCGATTATGCTACTATCTCGGCCAATTGCAACTATTTTGAGTAGCAGATAATACCGGAGAATATAAGATGAGCGAGAACCTTAAAGGAAAGAAAGTCGTCATTATCGGCGGCACGGCTGGCATTGGTTTAGCCGCCGCCACATTGGCGGCCGCAGCCGGTGCCCGGGTGTGGGCGGCGGGGCGTACCGAGGCGCATATCAAGTCGGCAACGGCGGCGGCCAACGGCGCATTTGAAGTGCGACAGGCCGACACCCACGACCCGGCCGCACTGGAAGCGATTTTCAAGGAAGTCGGCACCATTGACCATCTAGTCTCAGCGGCAATTGGTGGCGAGCGCACACTCAAACCGTTTCTAGAACAAACCGCAGAACAGTTCCAGGCGGCCTATGGCAAACTGTGGGGTTATGCCACGGTGGTTCGCACCGGCACACCTTATCTCGCCAAAGAGGGTTCCATCACCCTGGTCAGCGGTTCACCTGCGCGCACCATCCGCCCAGCCCAATCGGCATTAAGTTGCGTGGGCGCCTCGGTAGAAAATCTGGTGCGCTGTTTGGCCGTGGAAATGGCACCGATACGAGTTAATGTAGTATCCCCCGGCACCATAGACACCGCCATGTTTGACTCAATGGGCAAGGACAAGGCAAAAAATCTCAAGGACATGACCACAAGCCATCTGATTAAACGGGCAGGGCAGCCGCAAGAAGTAGCCGAGGCAATTATATTCGTTATGGGCAACCAGTTTGTTACCGGCACCACTGTTGATGTGGACGGCGGACGTATTCTGAGTTAATGGTGTGCGAAGATTGTGTTGCAAGTAACAACACCCGGTACGAATCTGTGATTGAGTCTTATTGAGTTTTATTAAAATAATCTGGTAAAGAGATGGTGCTATGACAGAACCTGTATTGAAAACAACCATAACTTCAAACATGAGCCTGGTTGATGCAATTAATACCCGACGCTCGGTACGCGGCTATCTGAACAAGGAAGTGCCAACGGATGTGCTACAGCAAATTTTTGAGATAGCGCAACAAGCCCCCTCCAACTGCAATGTGCAACCCTGGAAAGTCTATGTTGCCTCCGGCGCACTAAAAGACAAATTGCGACAACAGATGGTAGAGCGAGTAAAGAACGGCGTGTCATCCAACCCGGACTACGATTACCGCGGAGACTTCAAAGACGAATACCGCAAGCGACAAGTGGAATGCGCCATCGCCCTGTATTCAAAAATGGGCATCGGCCGCGACGACATGGCTGGCCGCCGCCGCGCCGTGCTACGCAACTTTGAGTTCTTTGATGCACCATACATCGCTTTCGTCGGCATGAACCCCGAGTTCGGCACCACAGTAGCCATTGATGTGGGCATGTACGCCCAAACCCTGATGCTAACAATGGCAGCCTTCGGCCTGCACAGCTGCCCCATGGGCACCATGCGCGATTACCCCGATCTGGTACGCGAAGCCTTCCACATACAAGACAACACCAAAATCCTCTTCGGCATCAGCTTCGGCTACGAAGACCCCAAAGTCGCCGCCAACGCCACCCGCACCACCCGCGAACCAGCCGCCGCCAATGTGGTGTTCCGCGACAGCTAGTCGGACAGCCAATAATCAAGCAGGCCAGTTACTACGGCGTGCAGAAGAAGCACAGTTTGTTGCCATCCAAATCACGGAAATAACCGGCATAAAAATTGTCGCTACGTTTCCCCGGCGCACCTTCGTCAGTGGCACCCAACTCCATCGCCTTGGCGTGAAGGGCATCCACCTGCTCCGGCTTTTGCACCACCAGTGCCACCATCATGCCGTTGCCAACGCTAGCCGGGTTGCCGTCAAACGGCTTGGTAACCGACAGTCCGGGAGCCGACGGGTTGGTTGCCCAGGCGATAAAGGTATCCATTTCCATAAAGCGCTTGCCTCCTATTTCTGCCAGCAGGGCATCGTAGAACGCCGCTGATTTTTCTAGGTCATTGGTTCCAAGTGTGACATATCCAATCATGCTATACCTCCTCGCGGTTAATATGCGTTAGTGTTAATTTCTTTCAGGTACTTCTGTTCTGTTTTGGCCCCACTGGTTTAGCCAGACGCTTTACTTCCTGATAACGAAAGCAAGTGCTCACATGGTCGTTTATCAAACCAGCCGCCTGCAAGTGAGCATAGCAAATAGTGCTACCCACAAACTTGAACCCCCGCTTTTTTAAATCAGCCGACAGCGCGTCACTCTCCACCGAAGTAGAAGGCACACCATCCCGTGATTTGCGCTTGCCATCAATAGGCTTGCCACCAACAAACGACCAGATGTAATTGGTAAAACTGCCGAACTCCTTCTGCACCTCCAAAAACGCCCGGGCATTGGTACGCACCCCAAAAATCTTCGCCCGATTCCGAATCAGGCCGGTATCCTGCAACATCTTCTCCAGCGTAGCATCCCTCATACGAGCCACCCTAACAGGGTCAAAGCCCTTGAAACTCCTGCGATAATTCTCCCGCTTGCGCAACACCGTTATCCAACTCAACCCGGCCTGCTGCCCCTCCAGACAAAGAAACTCAAAATGCTTAACATCATCATACACCGGCACACCCCATTCAGTGTCGTGATAATGCAAATAGAGTGAGTCTTCACCCGGCCACCAGCAACGTGATTTGTGTTCTTGTGTCATAATCTTAATCGGTTATTTTTTAGGTTGTCTTACTCAGTCATTTCGGCTTTTCCAGTTCCTCCTTGCCCGACTGGTAGTCTGGGTGTCCGGGGTCGGATTTATATCTGGACAGCGCTTCTTGGTTATGGTTCCCTTCCGAATTTTCGTGTACCGCTAACAATACGAATCGGCAGCAACAGTTTGCCGAAGCCTTTCTTGTGAAGTTTCTGGTCGCAATCGTCCAATATCTCAATCAGATTTGGCAATTGGACGCTACACTGAAGGCGGCGTTGCTTCTTCGAGTCAATCTTGGGGTTCAGAGTGACTAGTCCACACTTGGGTTGCAGTTCCCGCTTACGTTCCTGCGCCCATGCGCGGGCTTCCTTGTGCTTGCCGAAGCCGAACGACTTGATTCCGTCATGAAAGTCGCTGATTTCCTCTGCCGTGATTTCACCCAACAGGTCTGATTTATAACAGTCCGACAAGATGATTTCGTGAATCGTGTTGAATATCTTGATCTGTTCCTCTTGCTTGTATGACCCGACAAGCATTCGGTATGGCATAAAGTCGAATGACTCCCAAAAACGCCGAGCGTCAGCCAGACTCAATGTATCGTCATTGGTGGACTTAATCGAAGTAGGCAACTGGTGGACGCGGTCGTCGCCTGCATCAATGTCGAACATGTTATTCGGGGAACGCTTTCGATCAGCGACGGCCAAGGTGAATATGCCGTTAGCTGCCTTTATCATGTTCTCGAAGCTCTTGCCGTGCATCTGGCTGGTGGAATGTTCAGACATGGTAAACCTCGTTCAGCTTGAATGCAATCTCCGTCTTGGAAATTGACCGCACCCCGGCGGTTTGTGAAGCCAACTCTGACCAGTTCACCTTGCGCAAGGAATCAATGACTCCGTCTGCCATTTCCTGTATGAAGTAGTGCGTCGTCTGTGAAAGCGATCTGATATTTGCCGTGACAATTCGCCCTGCATAGAAGCCGACTCGACGCATCGCGAAGTCTGCCTTCCGTGGCGTCGTGTAGCCGATCAGGTGATCAACTGGTGGTGGCACCGGCATTGGCCGTTCCACGTCGCGCTTTGTCCACACCTGCCAAGCGCACGGAACATCGTGCGGATTTCCGAAGCGAATGAATGCCCGGTCGGCAACATCTCCATCTTCTGACAGATGGAACATTCCATGAAGGCGTTTTTGAAGGCTCATCTTGCGAAACGTGCGCGGCACAATGAAGGCTATTTCGTCAGCATGACGTGCGGCACGGTTGAAAAACCGAACCGCCGTGCAAGCGTTCTTGCCAAACGGCGGATTGCCGACAACCACGATTGCGGAATGCACATGCTTGTATGCACCCAGATCAAATTGTAGGAAATCAGATTTGATAATCCGGGGATCCTGCGGGTCTATGTCAAGCGCACAGACCGTTTTCCCAGCATTCAATAGTGGGCGCACGAAAGCGCCGGTTCCGGCAGACGGTTCGACGAACAGCACGTCGGGGTCGCTCCACCGTTCAAGCACCTGCGCAACATACGCATCCGCCAATTCCGGTCTCGTGTAGAACTGATCCAAGGCGACGCTCATACCTTCAAGTCCTCGTATAGATTATGACTGTTAACTACTGTATATTCATACAGGGACGATTGCAAGCCTTTTTTTATTTATCGGCCTGATTATTGAAATTCTGCCGAGGTTGCCAAAACCTCAAATATTTCAATAAGACAGGCTTGGTGGAGGGCCGCGTAAGCCGCATTATGGCAACGCCAGAGCAATAATTTTTGCCGTTGCCTCAAAATCGCTAACGGCTGCCACGATGTATTGTTTGCCATCGTGCATATAAGTGATGGGCACGCCGGTAATTGAGGCGGGCAGGTCTATCAGGGCGATGGTTTCGCCGGTGGCTTTGTCCACCGCGTGCAGAATGTTATCGCCGCGCGGGCCTTCACCGAAGAACAGCAACGCTTTGGTGAGCACCATGCCGGCGCGGGTGGGTTTGCCGGTGGGGGGGATGTCAATGCCTTCCAGCAGTTCATGGTCTTTGATGTTATCCGGCGTATCGCCGTTGACGATTTGCCAGACATGCTCGCCGGACACCAGGTCAATGGCGGTAATACGCCCGTAAGGTGGCTTCACCAGCGGGATGCCATCCACCGTGGGCGCGCGGCCACCGCCCTGGATGTAGCGAACGGATGAAGCATCCGGATCATTCACCAGCGACATCACGCTGGTGGCAGTGCGCGATGAGATGTATATGATGCCGGTTTCCGGATCATAAGCGGAACCCTCCCAGTTGGAACCGCCGGTTGATGATGGCAGATGCAAGGTACCCAGAGTGCCATCCACCGGATGCTCATGCAGGGAAGGCGGTGTATAAAGTTCGCTAAAGCGATAGTCAGCCGCCACCTCTTTGGCGCGCGCCAGAATCTCCGGCGTGAAATCCACCAGGTCATCTTCCTGGAAACCCTGCCGGTCATAAGGCGCAGGTTTCACCGGATAAGGTTGTGTGGCCGCCGCCACCTCTTCCGGCGTATCACTAAGCGGCACCGGACGCTCCTCCACCGGGAACAACGGCTCGCCATTATCAGCATCAAACATAAACAGGTGCGATTGTTTTAATGTTTGCACCACCGCATCGCGCCCATCAGGCAGCGTTATCACCAGCGGCGCGCTGGGGGTATCCCAATCCCAGATGTCGTGGTGAGTGGTTTGGAAATACCATTCCATCTCGCCACTTTGCAAATCCAGCGCCACAGTGGAACTGGAAAATAGATTATTACCCAGACGGTCAGCACCGTAACGATCGCCGGTAGCAGATTCCACCGGCAGATACACATGCCCCCGCTCCACATCAGCCGACATCGGCGCCCACACCCCGGCATTGCCGGTGTAGGAAGCCGAATCATCAAGCCAGGTTTCATAACCGAGTTCACCCGCCTCGGGAATAGTTTTAAATGTCCACAACAACTCGCCACTACGGGCATCAAAGCCACGAATATCCCCCTTCACATTGCTGGCGGAAATCGGCCGCATACCCACCAGATGAGCCGCGCCCGCCACCACCACATCACCGGCCACCAACGGCGGGAAGGAAATGCCAATATCAATATCATCACGGCCGGGGCCAAGCCGCAGCCCGGCCTTCAAATCAATAAAGCCACCCGCGGCGAAAGTTTCAACCGGTGTGCCGGTGTGTGCATTCAACGCCACCAGATAATAACCGGGAGTCATGGTAAAAATTATTTCCTGGCCGTTACCGCCGTTGTAATACGCCAGCCCCTTGCCGGAACCTTTGCGCGGCGCCGTATTAAAACGCTCGCCTTCCTGCGGCCGCCACAGCCACAGCAACTGACCACTGGCGGCATCCAGCGCCACCACATTACGCGTGGCACCCACCGCCGCATACAGAGTGCCATTCACCATCAGCGGCGTGGAGACACTGTAAGTTTCCGGACGCGGACCAAACGCGCCAGTATCAAACTGCCAGGCGATTTCCAGTTCTTCCACATTGTCGGCATTGATTTGCTCCAGCGGGGAATAGCGGATGGAATGTTCGTCACCGTTGTAATGAGTCCACGGCACCGAGTCTCCCTCATCCCCGCCATCCTCCGCAGCAAGCACCGCAATCGGATTGATATTAATGCCATTCAACCCGGCCACGCTAATGCTGCCGCCCCCAATGGGCACATTGCCGGACTGCAGAATAAAAGCAGTAAGGTCATAATATTGCCCGTCACTAAGCGAGCCCGGCGTCTCCGCCGGCATAGTGTTGCGAATCTGCTCAAACAAGGCCTCACCGCTACGCCCAATCCAGCGCGCGCGAAGCCGCCCATCCATCTCAATGGGGATATGGCAGCGGGCACACTCGGCGGCGAAAATCACCCGCCCACGCTCAACATCAGCCTGCTGGGCGGCAGCCTGCGGGCTAAAAATCACCAGCCCAAGCCCGACCAGCAGCGGCAGGTGTGACAGACACGATAGGCGCGACAAGCGCGGCAGAGGCGAGAGTACAAAACAAGGGGAAGTCATTGAATTATGTAACACGCTGGAAGCCCTCCTGATTTATGGGTTAACGCAGGATACTACCCTGATTGCGGGATGTGGGAAAGGGGCATTTGCGTTAGTGGACACTTGATGACCTGCCTGCTGCGAGTGTGTATAATCGCGTATGTAGTTTGGGTTACAGATTAAACCACGCGCCCGTAGCTCAGCTGGATAGAGTAACTGGCTTCGAACCAGTTGGTCGGGAGTTCGAATCTCTCCGGGCGTGCCAATTTCAATGTCATTATCTAACCTTCCTGTAACCTTGAGTTACTTCCTTTTATTCTAGTTCGCCGCATTTCACACTAGCTCACTTTAAAAATCATAATCTTTCCAATAACGGATACGATGTTGCAACGGGTCCGCAAGGATGTGTTGCCGCGCGATGCCGACTTCCTCGGCTGTGAGCGGTTTAAAATCCGCGGGCAAAGTGCTGCTGTTGTATTCACTTAGCAACCAGTTCACCACGGCTGCCAGCTCCCCATCACTAATCGGCGCTTGCGCGGAACCGGGCACTTGCACCAGATAGGCGCGCATCTGCGACACCTGCATCATCCGCCCCAGTTCATTATGCAGGCTTGGCACATTCGGCGGAGCACCCTGGGCATCGGGCAAATGACAACCGCTGCAATAACGCAAATAGTTAGTGCGCGGGCTGGCCGCGAAGCTTGTTGTGCTTGCCAGCAAAACACTCAGACTAATTAGGCCAGCCAGGCCAACTGCAACTAACTTTTTCTCATTCATTAGCCAGCCCCACCACCGCAGACACGGTGCAGTGGTAGCTGGTGTCTTCCACGCCAAAGCACCACAGCACGGAATTGCTGTTGCTGCTAAAGTACACAGGCTTGTCGCCCTCGGTGTTATGACAGCCACAACGGGCACAAACGGCCTTGCCGCAGCAATCGTTATAAGACATCAGATAGTCACGGCCATCCACCGGGTTGCGGCAAGTGCCCACCCAGGTGATAGGCGAAGGCTGGGCACCGGGCGGGCAGGAACTGGATGAACCGCCGCAACAGGCGCAAAGGGTGCCGCTCATGGCGCAGTAGCGCCAGTAATCACAGCTTTGCGGGTCGCCCATTTCCTGAACGGAATTCTGGGCAAAGGAACGAGCCACCGGCAACAACGGCAGACTCGCCACCCCCGCCAACATCACGCCAAGGCGCGACAAGAAATTACGCCGCGATAATTTGCGCGCCAATGCCAGCGTGGTACGCCGGGCTTGTGCGTCTATCCAGTAACAGCTACTGTCAATGATGCGTTGCGGATTCATGATGTCTGCCCCATCGCTTGTGGTTCACGTCGTAGTTCGTGCTGTGGTTCGTGCTGTGGTTCGTGCTGTGGTTCGTGCTGTAGTTCGTGTTGTGGTTCGTGCTGCAGTTTATGTTGCTTAGCACGTTGCGGTTCATGCTGTTGAACCGGCTGCTCGCTTTCGGTGTGATGTTGTGCGGTGTGGCTTTTAACATAGTCCTGTAATGTGGGAATGCCGGAATCCATGGACTCTATCAGGCTTTCCAGATGTTCCCGAGTATTTACCAGCCCCTTGCTTCGCAATACGCCATCCGACCCCAGCAGCACGGCGAAGGGCAGTTGGCTTACCTGATAAGTCATACCAAGCTGCTGGGAAATCAAGTAAGGATATTTTGTGATGCCAAGCCGCGTTATGTAATCGCGGTGCGCGGCCAACTCTTGTTCGCTGTCGGCACCATCGCTGGCAAAGACCAAACGCATGCGTCCCTTCTCTGAAGCAATGAGTGAGACAGCAGTGGGAACCAGCGATTTACACACCGGACAACTGGGGGAGATAAACAAAACAAAAGTATGTAAACCCTCCGCACTGGCGCCGCCTATGGTTTCCGCCTGTCCTTGTAGTGCGGTGATTTCAAGCGGGGCGGTGAGTTCGCCCACCTTGGGGCCGCTGGTGGGTTGCAAGGCACCGGCGGGCATTACCCGTTCATGCAGAATGCCCACCTGCCTGCTCAGGGCGAACACCAGCACGGCCAGCACAATGATTACCAGCCAAAGTATCAGGTTGGAGACGAGCAGTGCTTCGTTCATAACCTCGCCTCCGTGCTACCCGTGCGCCAGATAGCCATTTCGTTATGATTCACCAGCAACTGGTTAAGAGCGGCAAACAGAAAAGCGCCGACAAACACTGCCAGCAACACGATGAAATAATCAAATAACCCCAGGCTTCTTGCCATTAGATTCAAACTGCCACTGAACGCGATAATCATCAGCACCAGATTACGTAACACCAAACCCCATGACAGTTGCTGACCACTACGGGCGAAGCCACAACCACAATCAATCTGCCGCCGCCCGCGCCACAGGTTGATGACGATGGCCGCAGTATAAAGCGCCAGCAACAACACGGTTGCCAATGCTGTTAGCTGTGGCAACTCTTGTAGTAATCCGTATGACAACTCTTGTGGTAACTCTTGCGGAAGCCCAGGCATTGAAGCCGCCAACGCCGCCAACGCCGCCAACGCCCAGCCCAGAGCAAGGCTAAGTTCCAGTGCCAGCAAAAGACGCGCAGTTACACCTGACAGAGAGGCGGGCAGCAACCGATATGCCTCAAGCACAGCACGAAACCGCGCCGCATCCAGTTTGCTAACCGCCGCACTGAAAAACAACAACGCGAATCCGACTCGCAACGCAACGGCAATAGTAGGGTCCAATGTCATCAGTAATCCTCAGGGACTCTCAGCGATTCCCAACAGTCTCGGTAATTTCCAACAAGTCCCAGTAATTCCCAACAGTCCTCAGAAGTCCTCAGAAGTCCTCAAACATACTCGCACCCGGCGCATCCAGTGAACGCTGGTGACGGAAAGTAAAAGCATCGTGTATTTCGGTGCTGCCTTCCGTAGTAGCCACTACAAGAAGGGGATTATCCTCCTGAGTTACCATCAGACTTCTAACCGCCTCCTCCATCTCAATACGCGCCACCCGCCGCTGTGTGTTCAGATTAACCACCCAAACCTCCGTACCCGCCTTGTGGTGAGTATCCTCCGGTCCTTCGTGCATGGCAACATAAAGCAAACCAGTGGCCTGATGCACACTAACAAACTCACCACCGCCGGGGCGCCAACCGTCATCTTCCTCAGGCACAATGCTCCAGCCCTCGCTTATCACAATGTCATCATCATCGGTGCTGACTTCATACACCACCCCGTCATGGCTTATCAGCAACCAGCCATCCGCCGTGCGAGCCGTGCGGTCAAATATCGCATCTTCC
Organism: Pseudohongiellaceae bacterium; assembly: GCA_051008235.1. Lineage (GTDB taxonomy): Bacteria > Pseudomonadota > Gammaproteobacteria > Pseudomonadales > Pseudohongiellaceae > UBA9145. Next base: position 37,502 of record JBPCXV010000144.1, read on the forward strand.
TGCACATCAAAAAACACTGCGCTACGTTCCCGATTTTGTTCACTACCATCATCACCCAGTTGAATCAGCTGCAAAGTGCCATCGCCACAAGTCATAAGAAAATCATTCTCCGCCACCGGCATCAATATCGCGCAACCGGGCGTGGATATCTCACCAACAAACACCCGGTCCTCCACATCCACCACAGACACCGATTGCCCCGGATTCATATTCAGCAACACCAGATAACGCCCACTGTTCAACAAGCCCAAATGATTGCGCACACCCAGCCGCGCCATACGATTGGGAAGCACCACCTCCGCCACCGGGCTTAAATTCTCAAAGTCATACACCGCCACAATGTCGGTGCGCTCACCATGCACCGCACGAGACATATAAGACTCCGCCGCATAAAACTCCCGCCGCGGCGCATAAGACACCACCGCCGGAGTACGCCGCGACAACGACACCAGCCCCTGCATCTCCCCCGTCTCGCCATCCCAGATATAACCGCCGTTACCCGTCTTGGCAATAAACCAGTTGCTACCCGGCGGCGACATAGTCTCAACCGTCAACTCCTCCGGCTCAATCTGCGCCCGCAACGGAGCCGACAGCAACAAACCCAGCAGCATGACAGGGAGTAACAGGAACAGGGCGGGCCGGTCTGATTGACACACTGCGGCATTCCTGAACCGGGGCAAGGCGGATTGGTCTGGCGGGCTTGAACAGTGCATCATAGCGCTCCTCGGTCAAAATAAAGCGGCCTGAAAATTAAGGCTGATAATAGCACGATAATCTAATAAGATACCCCTCTGACCCTGACCCTGAGCCCGCGCCAACCCTGAACCCCACCAACAGGAATCCCCCATGCCAAAGATTCGTTCGTTACTTCTCATGCCCCTGCTGGCAACCCTCACCCTGGCCTGCTCGGAACAAGAACCAACCGGCACAGCGATAACAAATGTAACGCTGATTGATGCCATCAATGGCGTCCGCCCCAATCAAACTGTGATTTTTGAAAACGATGTCATCACCGCCGTGCAACCGGCCTCCGCCGAAGTCAACGCCGCCAACACCTACGATGGCACCGGCAAATACCTAATCCCCGGCCTCTGGGATTTCCATGTCCACCTCAGCTATGACGAACGTCTCACGGCAGCCATGGCGGATATATTTCTAACCTGGGGCATCACCAGTGTGCGTGATACGGGCGGCCTGATGGAAAACATGCTACCAGTGGTGCGCACCATGCGCGCCGAAGATGCCACCGCACCGCGAGTATTTTTCGCCGGCCCGCTACTGGATGGCGAACATGTGGTGTACAACGGCGTTGGACGACCGGAGATAGGAGTACCAGTCCCCACCCCGGAAGATGCCCGCCGTATCGTAGCCGAACTGGCGGAGCAGGGCGTTGACTTCATCAAAGTTTACGAAATGCTCACCCCGGAAACCTTCACAACACTGGTACAAACCGCCACCGCCGCCGGCCTGCCTGTTGATTCCCATGTGCCATTATCCATGCGAGCAAGAACAGCCGGCCCGCAAGTGCAATCCATTGAACATCTGCGCAACATAGAAATGGATTGCGCCAACAACGCAGAGCAACTACACAACACACGCCTTGAACACCTGGCCAATCCAAACAATCTCTCCGGCGCCGACCTGCGCGCCTCACTACACACCCTGCAAAGAATCCCCGCCATACAAAATTACGCCGAAGCCGAATGCGACACAGTCATCGCCGCCCTCAGCAACACCGTTATGGTGCCCACCCTCCGTCTCAATTCTTTCGCCCTGCTTCCCGCCTACAATTCAAATAACAACTGGCAAGCTGCCCTGCGCGGCACTCCCCCAATAGTCCAGGAGGACTGGACAGCACAAAGCATAGCCCGAACCGAACAACCCCCAACCGACACCCGCTTTGCCGACTGGAGCCTGTTCCTCACCGGCCGCATGCACACAGCAGGCGTACCCGTAGCCGCCGGCACCGATACCCCGATTAATCTTGCCATCCCCGGTTACAGCCTGCACGAGGAACTGGAAATGCTGGTGCGGGCTGGCCTGTCAGAAATGGATGCACTGGAAGCAGCCACCCTGACACCGGCCAAATGGTTTGGGATTGACGACACATTGGGTTCTATCGATGTAGGCAAACAGGCAGACTTGGTGCTACTGGGCGACGACCCGCTACTTGACATTAAAAACACCCAAGACATTTGGTTGGTAGTATCCAAAGGAACCGTAGTTATAGAGGTTGTCATCACCGACTGAAGGGAGCGATGCCATGCTCCCCGATTTTCCATCTAAAAGTCTCAAATGCACTGGTCCGCCACAAAACAACACAGAAGATACCAACGGTGCTACAATCAGCCACACACGGCAAAAGCACGCAATAGCAGTAAAACAGCAGTAATAACGGCAAGAGGAAACAAGCAATGAGCAACAAATTCATCAAGTGGCCTCTCATCGGCCTGGTCGCACTACTCCTGATATATGTGGGATGGATCGTTTATTACGAGGCGCGGCTCGGCTATCGACAACCCCAGAGCCGCACTTCAATGACAATCGCCACCTTCAACGACGGCGACCGCCATGAACGAGTGCTGCGGCTGGAACAAATAGACGGCAAAAACTACATCGCCGCCAACCACTGGCCGCGCGCCTGGTACAACCAAGCACTGGACAACCCTGAGGTGGAAGTAAAAATGCCCGGCACAAACGAGTTCGCACCCTACACAGCAGTGCCACTGGAAGGCGCTGAGTTGGAACAGGTAAGTGAAATCTATCGCTTCGGTTTCAACTTCCGTTTCCGCACTGGCTTCCCCCCACGCCGCTTCATGCGTCTGGATCCACGCTGAACCAACATGCGCCCCAATCCGCATTAGTGGTAGCCGTTGTTTTTAAAATGAAACCGGTGCCATTTCAGTCTGGGCGGGTGCGGTGCGGCGGTGCGGTGCCGTCATCGGCCAGGGATGGCCGATGCCGAGCCTACAAGGATGTACTCGTGGCGTGCACCGCACTGCCGTACCGCACCCGCACTCCCTCAAAATACGGCAGACCGTAACAAACTAGGTCATACGATACACAGCACAAACCTTGTTACCATCAGGGTCGCGCAAGTAAGCGATATAAAGTTTGAACTTTGCACCCTGACGCACGCCCGGCGGATTCTCTATGGCAGTGCCGCCGCTAGCCAAACCGGCTTCATGCCAAGCGTGAACCGCTTCTTCACTTTCGGCCAGGAAGCCGATGGTGCCACCGTTGGCCGCAGTGGCAGATTCGCCATCTATGGGTTTGGTAAGAGCAAAGGTGCCAGTTTTGGCGAAGTAGAACAGCCTGCCTTTCTCATCTATCATGCCAGCACGCTGGCCGAGCGTAGCGAAGGTGGCATCGTAAAATGTTTTGGCTTTGTCCAGGTCGTTGGAGCCCAGCATGATGTGATTGAACATGGGATTTTCCTTTTGCAGTTGATGAAAGTTTAAGGCACTATATCCGACCAGCAGCCCAAAGGCAAAACATGAAAGTATATTTTGAAGACATAGAAATCGGCGCCAGCCAGGAGTTCGGCCACTACGAAGTAACTGCCGAGGAGATTATTGAGTTCGCCTCCAAATATGACCCGCAGCCGTTCCACCTGTCGGAAGAGGGCGGCAAGGCGATGATATTCGGCGGCCTCTGCGCCTCCGGCTGGCACACTTGCAGCATGGTCATGCGCATGACAATAGATAACATGCAAGCCCAGGGCATACCCGGCTCCCTCGGCTCCCCCGGCGTTGATGAACTACGCTGGACCAAACCCGTATTCCCGGGCGACACCCTGCGCGTAAAAAGCACCGTGGTAAACAAACGGGAATCCCGTTCACGCTCCGACATCGGCAGCGTATTCATGGAAAACAAGGTTTATAACCAGAACGATGAACTGGTAATGAGTTTCAATCCAGTCGTACTCTACAAACGCCGCGGCGCAAACGAGCCCGCAACCAACCAGTGAGGAAATAACTATGCAACTCTATACACAACCACATCAGAGTCAGAGTGATATGCGGAACCTTGGTAGCGGCTTTACCAGCGCTGCGGCCATTGCAAGAGTTACGAGCGGCAGAAGTCTTACATTGCGCCCATTGCTTGCAAGCTTGTTGCTGTTGGTAGTTCTGGGCTGCGATGCTCAGGATATGGGCAACGCCCGCGGACCAATCGGCGACAGCCCATACAATGTGGTGGAGAACTGGCACAAACCCTTTGCCAAGCAGGGCTTCGCCTTTGGCGGCAACTCCGGGGTATTCGCCGAATCACCGGAGCGTATTTTCATCGCCATGCGCGGCGAAACGTTGCTGCCCTATCCCATCCCCGAAGAGTTCACCTACTTTGCCGGCTCTATCGGCATCAATGTGTTGCTTCAGACTGAACTGCGCACCTGGCAAAACTGCCTTTATACGCTGGATGCCAATGGTGAAGTCAGCGAACTTTGGGACCAGTGGGATTTTCTTTGCGCCGATTCCGACGGGCCGGGCCCGCACCGCATTCGCATCAGCCCCTATGACCCCGAGCGCAAGCTTTGGCTGGTGAATGAAACCTTTCACCAGATTTATGTGTTCTCCAACGACGGCAGCGAGTTGCTAATGACACTTGGCGAGAAACTTGTGCCCGGCGATGACGAAACTCATTTTGCCCGCCCGCAAGATGTTGCCTTCCTGCCCGATGGCAGAATTTTGATAGCCGACGGCTTGGACAACCACCGGGTTATGATACTGGATGCCGATGCCAACTACCTTGGCGAGTTCGGCGGCCAGGGCGATGAACCGGGGCAATTTAACGGGGTACACGCGCTCGGCGTCGGCCCCGATGGTTTAATTTTTGCCCTTGACCGTTCCGGCGGCCGGGTCAATGTATTTCGCACCACCGATGACCCGGCGGTAATGGACTTCGTTGATGTGTGGGATGGCTTCACCATACCGCTGGATATCATCGTTAATGAAGACAGCGTATGGCTTACCGACCTTGGTCCCCTGCGCTTTATAAATATAGATTTTGAAGGCAACTATCGCTACACCTGGCTGGTGCCGCGGGAACTGCCAAACGGTTATATTGAGGTGCACACTTTCTCGGTGGATTCCGCCGGCAATTTGTATGGCGGCGATAACCAATATGGGCGCACCCAAAAATTTGTGCCTAAGCCCGATGCCGACCCTGCGCTACTGATTAATCCGCCCTGGTCTGCGCGATAGTCTGCAAGTTAGTTGCGCACCAGATGCGAGACAGCCTGTGCATTAACTGCGCGTTAGTTGCGTATAAGTTTCGTGTCAGGCTCCGCATCAGTTACATGATTATCTGCACCTTAATCAGGTGCCGGTAACCGCAGCGGCATACAAGTATCCGTAACAGGGTCGCGGACACAGGGCAACAGCAGCTCATCACCAGTGCGAATCTGCTGGAACCATGGTGCCGCCAGAGGCGATAACTCCACATCACCGGCAACCAATGACTCAAACAGTGCCTCATCCAAAGTGCCGCGAAATTCCAGCGTTTCCTGCCATTCGCCCCCACTGCGTCTTATCAGTTGTAAACGATAAGGCTCTCCATTGCTGGTCTCACTCACATCATGAACCATAAGAAGATACTCCACACCATCTCCAGCTGAGCCTGGCGAAGAGTCTTCAACTGGGCTTGGAAAAGAGTCCAGAGCAATCAAGGCCAAACGGTGATTGTTCGGATTCAGGGGAAGAGATCCGATACCATAATAATCAATCAGCCATGTTTGCAGTGCTTCCCGCAACGATGTGTCCTCCTCAATGCTCACCTCAATGTCGGAAGGCAAAAATAACACCCCGGGTTGCATCACTTCCCAATACTCCACCCACGGCGAATCAGGCACAGCCTGAACCTGCTCCTGCTCCTCTCTTATGGAAGAGTGGGATAGATACCGGCGCTCTATGCGTGCAGCACGCTCCGGGTCGTCCGCGGCAATTTGTTCCTGCAACTGTTGCATCCGCAACCAGCCGGGGCGCGCCAAAGAGTAGCGCATATGGCGATAAAAATTCGTGTCATTCAGCAACCCCGCTTCATCCGCCAAACGCTGTATCTGACTGGCCGCACTGATACTACGAAAATCCAGCACCGGGCTATTAACAGCCACCATAAGCACCATAACCAGCAACCCCCAACCAATTTTGAGACGGCCCAGCGCATCGTCCCAACCGTCTCGCCAGCGAATGATGGCGAACAGATAACTAAAAGACAGCAGCGCCAACAGCACCCAAACCAGCACCGCCCAGCAACGACTCACCGTCCAGCCATATTGCTCAATACGCAGATACAAACCCCAGGCCGTAATCAGGCTGGCCACCGGCAGCAACGCCACGCTGCCGGAAATCACCCAGTGCAACCAGCGCGACAAGGGCAGGGAGGCGGCACCGCTGCTGCGATACACGATGCTGACAAAAAACAGGATGGTGGCCTGCCAAAGCATCAGCATGCCGCTGCCCACATTTTCCCACAGTGCTTGTGTGCCGGTGAATAACAGATTAACAAGGAACAACACATAAGAAAGGCTAACCAGCAACAACAGAAAACGTATCAGCAAATTCAGATTGCGGCCAAACCTGTCAATCAGTTCGTGATGTTTTGTTAACGAGAGCGCACTGCCAAACGCTGCTACCAGCATGGGCACATTAAACCAACTGGAGGTGAAAATATCACGGAAGAACTCCACGCCTATTCTTGCAAACAACGCTCCCCAAAGTTGCAGGATGAAAAAGAGAATCACTGCGAACAGCAATGCCAGCACCAGCGCCAGCGTGTTGTGCAAAAGCTGGCGGGTTAACTCGGCATAAACTGCCCGCACCTCGCCGCCGACCACCTGCAAACAGAGTGTGGCCATGAGGCAGAATATCAACGTGGTGAGGCTGAGCACGGATAGCACCAGCAACAGGAATTCCACACCGTCAAACAACTCGTAAGGCCGCAACTGGTTGCCCAGCCAGGCGCCCATCAGCGCCAGCACCACTGCTATTATCCCCAGCCCGAGCAGCACCCGGTCCGAGGCCTTGCGGCTTGGCAGAACCAGCTGGCCGATTATCGGTGCCGCTATCAGCACGGTAATCAGCGCGTAAGTGACGATAGGGTTGCCGTAGGGCCAATACTCGTTCTGCAGAAGCTGGTACAGCCAGAGCAGAACAACACCATGCACCAGAGCAGCCGCGTAATGGCGGCCATTTTGTGACAGGAGCCGTCGATTGTTGTTTACAACTGTACCGGATGAAGCCATCTCAATATCCCCTCTATTCCATGTAGCCACTTGAATACAGTGTCGGCCTTGTTTACCCGTATGTAAACAGAAAGTATTTGAAACCGGGATTGCCCCTTAATCAGTTACCGGTAACGGCGGCATACAATCATCCACACCGGAGTCGCGGATGCAAGGCAACAACACAGCGTCGCCAATGCGAACCTGTTGCAGCCATGCTGCCATCAGGGGCGATAATTCCACATCACCGGTAGCCAGTGACTCAAACAGTGCCGCATCCGAAGTGCTGCGAAATCTTAGCGTTTCCTGCCACTCACCTTCATTGCGACTTATCAGTTGTAAACGATAGGATTGTTCATCGTCGGTCTCACTCATATCATGATGCATCATAAGAATATGCTCCACGCCATCTTCAGCTGAACCCAGCGAAGAGTCCAAAGCAATCAGGGCCAGGCGGTGGCCGGTCGGATCCAGAGGCAGAGAGCGGATGCCGTAGTGAGACACCAGCCAACGTTGTAACGCTCTCCGCAACGGCATGTTCGCCTCAATGTCCATCTCAGCGTTGGCAGGCCAAAATAATATGTTGGGCTGCATCGTCTCCCAATATCCTGTCCACCGCGAATCAGCCCCCGCCTGAGCTTGATTGCTTCTGCCCAAAGAAGCGGTTCTGTACCGGCGCTCTATGAGTGCGGCACGCTCCGGATCGTCCGCGGCAATTTGTTCTTGCAACTGTTGCATCCGCAACCAGCCGGGGCGCCCCAACTCGTGCCGCACATAGCGATAAAAATCTGTTTCATTCACCAGTTCCGGTTCATCCGCCAAACGTTGGAACTGACTGGCCGCACTGATGCTGCGGAAGTCCAGCACCGGGCTGTTAACCGCCACCATAAGCACCATAATCAACAATCCCAAACCAATTTTGAGACGGCCCAGCGTATAATCCCAGTTGTCTCGCTGGCGGATGATGGTGAACAGATAACTAAAAGACAGCACCGCCAACAACATCCAGACCAGCACCGCCCAGCAGCGACTCACCGTCCAGCCGTATTGCTCAATACGCAGATACAAACCCCAGGCGGTAATCAAGCTGGCCACCGGCAACAACGCCACGCAGCCGGAAATCGCCCAGTGCAACCAGCGCGGCCAGGGCAGGGAGGTGGCACCGCTACCACGATACACGATGTTGATAAAAAACAGGATGATGGCCTGCCAAAGCATCAGCAAGCCGCTGCCCACATTTTCCCACAGTGCCTGTATGCCGGTGAATATCAAGCTGACAAGGAACAACACATAAACAAGGCTGACCAGCAACAACAGAAAACGTATCAGCAAATCCAGATTGCGGCCAAACCTGTCAATTAATTCGTGATGTTTTGTCAACGAGAGCGCACTGCCAAACGCTGTTACCAGCATGGGCACATAAAACCAGCTGGAGGTAAAAGTATCACGGAAGAACTCCACGCCTATTCTTGCGAACAACTCTCCCCAGAGTGTCAGGATGAGCCAGAGCGTTACGGTAAAAAACCATGCCAGCACCAGCGCCAGCGTGTTATGCAAAATCTGGCGAATTAACTCGGCATAAACCGCCCGCACCTCACCGCCGACCACCTGCAAACATAGCGTGGCATTAAAGCAGAATATCAGCGTAGTGAAGCCAAACAGCACCCCCATAATCTCCGCATCACGAAACAACTCATAAGGCCGCAACTGGCTACCTATCCACGCACCCATCAGCGCCAGCACCACCGCCGTTATCCCCAGCCCCAGCAACACCCGGCGCAAGGCCTCGCGGCTTGGCAGAACCAGCAGGCCAATTATCGGTGCCGCCACCAGCGCGGTAATCAGCGTGTAAGTGGCGATGGGGTCGCCGTAGGGCCAATACTCGTTCTCCAGAGACTTGTACAGCCAGAGCAGAACAAGACCATGCACCAGCGCAGCCCCAAAATGGCGGCCATTTTGCGACAGCATGCGCCAACCATTGTTCAGAATTGTGTTGATGGAAGTCATCTCAATATCCTCAAGTTAGGATTCATACCTGTTAGATACAGTTTCGGCCTTATGTATCCGTTAATTAGGAATTAAAATAACAAATGGTGGATGGTAGCTTTTTTGGGGAATTATATTGATTAGTTGACAAGATTGGCTGAAGCTCTTGCGACTACTCACTCTCCGCTATTTGCTCTGAATTGGCTTCTTTACAGGCTGATGTTGACGCTTTGGCCGGATAAAGTTCATCGCAATGGGGACAGGTTTTGGCCTCACTAGCAACCAAGAAAACTTAAATACTCTTGCTATGCAATGAGAATTTCCCACATCCTGGGCATTTACCACCAGACGTATTCCCCGTCCGTTCTTCATAATGACCACACTCGCGGCAACTGTAAGCATAAGTCTTCTTTTCGGTGAGTTTGGCTATGCCGTAACCCGCCCCGATTTTCAGTGCCGTGTTCATCAACCCACCTTTCTTCTCTTTGGGGGCTACTGCCGCTTCGCAGGCTTCCTGTTCCCTTATCTCTTCGCCGCGTTGTTTTGAGTATTCGTGTCCTTCCGATAAAAACTGCAGAAAGGAAAAAGATTTGCCAAACAATCCGGCGATGAACACCCCCGCAAGTTCAAGAAGCAGCATGGTGAGGAACAAAGTAGGAAGTATGGTGGCTAAAGCAAACAACAAAGCCAGCCAGCCATTCCAACTCCATTCATAATGAGCCTCTCCCCACATCATGAAAATCGGCAGAACTCCTGATAATACTTGAAACAGGCCCGTGTACTTAGGAAGGAAAAGCGGCACAATAAGAAAAACAACAAACATTGACACAGAAATCCATAAAATTTCTAAGAACTCTATAATCACAGCATTTCTCCGTGGTGGTGTGGTTGGGATGGTAATACTGCCTTGGTTCGTGACCAGTGTCTATAGCGAACCAGTACATTTGAGACATTTACCTCAGGCAGATCTGGTCAGCATCATGCCCATTTCAGCGGGTGTTTTCAATCCCATGTAGCGGGTCAAGACAAGGCTATTTGAGTCGGCGGGGGGCGATACCCTTTGCCGTTTGTGTCTCCAGTGTTAATGATCCGCCACATTAGAATGATACGGGTTGTCAACACTTGATTTTGTATTTTCCGTTGTTGACACTCATGCTGGCCTAGGGCAGCATGCTTCTTTCAACCACAACCAGCTAGGAGGCAGACCATGAAAGTATCAGAATACAGATGTGGCAACTGTCAACACTCAGAGGAGAAGATAGATGATGGGCGCGGGGCCATAAAGTGCCCCAAATGCGAGAGACACACTTTTGTCCCCGTCAGGACGATACAGAAATGAGTAAATTTATAACAGTAATCAATAAAGATGGCGACGAAATGCTTATCAACAGTGCTGCCATCAAAGGAGTACTCCCGTTTCCACCATCGGAGAGGGCTCGGCTGATTCTAGAAGATGGGCAACAAAACGAGTTGTTTCCAGGTTGGCACTGCCATGACACCATCGGTATGCTTCTCCGCACGTCCTACGAGGAGGTAAAGGCCCAACTCCTAGAATCCGATTAATTTGGTTTTGTTAAATAACAGTTTGGTGAACTGTAACAGGCCTAATAAGCCCCGTCTCTATCTCGCCCCCGCCCTCATGCAAAATAGCGGCATTTTTCATCTGTTGAAGTGTTTGAAACATAGGCTACTCTTTGTAATACTTGGCACTATGGAAACAATGCTGATACCAGCCCGCTACAAGTTGATGTTAGCCTGTAAGACTATGATTCTTCTGGCTTTGCTGACTATGCTAGGGCTCGCTACGTATGCCGCTGATGCGGTTATGCCGCGCACTGAATGGGGCCAGCCTGACTTGCAGGGCGTATGGAACTTCTCCTCCGATGTGCCCATGCAGCGCCCGGCTGAGTATGGTGAGCGGGAGTTTCTTAGTACTGAAGAAATCGCCGAGTTGCGAGCACGGCAGGTGGCGGCAGACGAAGCATCGGATTCCGCATTGAATATCCCGGGGGTGGATGAGTCTTACAATGACTTCTGGATAGAGAACGCCGGAATCGGCGACATCGTACGCACCTCGCACATCATCTATCCCACCAACGGGCAGTTACCATCGCTAGCCGAGGGAGCAATCGCCGCACAAGGTGTGTATGGCGGCGGCGACACCGGAGAATCCCGCCCGGTACGCATATCCGCCGGCGGTATCGGCACCGACGGGCCAGAAGACCGGGGCTTGTCCGAGCGTTGCCTCATTGGCTTCAACGCCGGCCCACCGTTCATACCCAGCCTCTACAACAACAACGTGCAAATATTCCAGAGCCGGGACACAGTAGTGCTAATGACCGAAATGATTCACGACGCCCGCATCGTGTCCCTATACGAATCAGCAGAGCAACTACCCGCAATTGACGACGACATCCGCCTGTGGACCGGCGACTCAAAAGGCTACTGGGACGGCGACACTCTGGTAGTAATAACCCGCAACTTCAACGGCCTGGCCACAAGCTTCGGCAGAGCAGGCACCTCCCGCGACAAAATACTTACCGAACGCTTCACCCGCATATCCTATGACACAGTCAACTACCAGTTCACCATCAACGACCCAACCACCTTCACCGACCACTTCACCGCCATCGTCCCCATGACCAAAGTAGCCGGCCTGTTATACGAATACGCTTGCCACGAAGGCAACTATGGCATGACCAACATCCTCCGCGGTGCCCGCGCCGAAGAACAACGAGCCAGCGCAGAACAGTAAGTTGGAACGACTGTCAGATGATGCCAGTTTAATCAAATATATCTGGCGGCAGTTGGAACCTTCTTTTCATGGTGGTCAGATATGGCGTCTTGATATCCTGACCTTCGCCGTGTACCGGAATGGTGAAAGCCACTGGCTTGCCGGAAATGCTGGGATGTTCAATAGCTCTGTGGCTACCTTTGCCCTTGCTCTTGAAGAACTTGAACCGAGGGTCATGGCTGGTAAGAATTTTTTTGAGCTTGCGAAAGGTAAGTGACTTCATGCCACCGCAAACTTGCCTTCGGGTTTGTTGCGCCGAATGCTCAAGGCATCAGACCGAATATGACTCAGTGAACTGCTCCGCGGCTGCTTGACCAGTGCTCGCAACTCAGCTTCCCGAACCTGCTTGAACCGCTTGAACAAGCGGGGAGGTGCGGGGTGGAAAATCAGCGACTCATCACCCCGATATACGGCGAAAGACACTTGTGCCCGAACATTTTCCTTGAGTTCGGACAATGCCGCTGTCCAGGTATCGCCCACGCCTATCACATCCATCTCAAGTGCGTGAGCCACCCAGCAGTCATCCTCCGTATAGCCGAGAACGCTAACTTTCACAGTCATTGTTGATTTGCCCTCATTTGCCGACTGTTGATAGTAAGCCATTAGGGTTTCCGATGCAATATCCGTCCAAATTTTTCACTGGCATATCGCCCCGCAGGGTGGTAGTGTCTCTCGCACGGGCTGTCCAGAAGTTATATGCTGCCCCTGATAGCCGCAGATTGCGGCGTTATTAGGCGGTAAAGCCCAATACAACCACTACACAAGTGAGGCAGATTATGACCACCATTGACAGCGCAAACCACCTGAATAGCCTGAACAGCCTGATAAGCAACAGCGGCGTGGACCGGAGAACTTTCATCAAGGGTGCGGGGGCCGCCGCTCTGGCTGGTGCCGCGGCCATCGGCAGTGGTTCGGCGGATGCCGCGGAGCCTGCCTCTCACACCACCCCGCCCGGTGGCAAGTATGACTTTGACACCCCCTACAACCGCATGGGCAGCAACTGCGCCCGCTGGTGCACCCCCGCCTCCCGCTATCCCGGCGGGGAATTCCGCTATGGCCTGGGCGTGGCCACCATGGACTTTGAGTGTGCCCCCTGCATAACCGAAGCCCTCAGCGAGCGGGTTGGGCACCACAGCTGGGGCTATATGAGCACCACCGATTCCCTGCGCGACAGCATCGTGCAATGGGTCGGCCAGCGCCACGGCCAGGATATTGACCCCGAAATAATCACCCTGTCCGACGGCATCTACCCCGGCATGATTGCCGCCATGCGCGCATTCATACCGGCGCACAGCAAGGTGCTGCTGAACACGCCGGTGTACACCGGCTTCTACTCCATGGCGCGCGCCGCCCATGTGCAAACTGTTGACAGCCCGCTGGTGCGGCGCAATGGCCGTTATGAAATTGACTGGGAAGACCTGGAAGCGAAAATGACACCTGATGTGCGGGCAATGATTGTCTGCAACCCGCAAAACCCCACCGGCAATGTGTGGACGGAAGACGAGCTGCTGCGCATCGGGCGGCTGTGTCTGGAGCACAACATCGTGGTGCTCTCCGATGAAATTCACTGCGACTTCGTGCGCCCCGGCCATCGCTATGTGCCGTTTTCCAGTCTGCCCGATGAGGCGGTGGTCAACAACAGCCTCACCTTCAACTCCATCAGCAAGACCTTCAATCTGGCCGGTATGAAGAACGCTTACTACTATTCCAGAAGCCCGGTGTTGCTGGCGCGGGTGAACCAGTTCCATCGCGCCGAACTGAGCACGCTGGGTGTGGTGGCCAACGAGGCCGCCTACAACGAGGGTGCAGACTGGTTTGACCAGGCCAACACCTACATTGATGGCAACCACAGTTTCATGGAGAACTATGTTCGCAACAACATGCCGATGGTGGAATACACCCGCAACGAAGGCACCTTCATGAACTTTCTGGATTTCAGCAGGGTGATGGAAGCCGTTGATGCCGAGGGGCGAGCCAAAGCGGAAGGCAAGGATACAGCAGAAGAGTATTTTCAGGATTGGCTGGTGCATGAATCCGGAGCCTATCTGAATGCAGGTTCCAGTTACGGCACCGGCGGCGCAGGAAATATGCGCGTGAATGTTGCCTCTTCCCGCCGCATGTTAAGAGAAGCACTGGAAAGCATGGCCACTGCGATTGGGAAGGTGTAATCACCCACAAGCCAACGAGAGGAACACATCATGAAAACCACCCGCCGCACATTCGTCAAAACTGTCGGTTTCGGCACCGCCCTCGGCGTGTTGTCCGGAGCCTCACTGCTCACCACCACCGCCCGCGCCCAAACCCGTCACGCCCGCATAGCCGGGCTGTTTGACAACGGCATCATCCAGCTCAACCAGAACGAAAGCGCACGAGGCCCCGGCGCCAAAACGCTGGAAGCCATAAGAGAACACACCAGCAAACGCGTTGGCCGAGGTTACGCACCGGACTATGTAAATGAACTGCGCGATGCCATCGCCGAACGCTTCAACCTTGATACCAGCCAGATAATGCTCTCCACCGGCTCCACCCCCCACCTGCAAGCCGGCGCCCACGCATTCTGCACACCGGACAAGCCGCTACTCACCGCAGCCCCCACCTTCTCCACCAGCGAAGTCGCCGCCCGCGCCCGTGGCGTTCCCATAGAACGCATCCCGCTGGATGCCGACCTGCGCCTTGACCTGAATGGCATGGCCGATGCCGCCCAAAAATCGCAGCCGGGCTTGCTCTATCTGTGCAACCCCAACAATCCCACCGGCACCGTTCATTCGCCCCAGGCCATTGAAACCATAGTGCGCCGCGTAATGAAAGAATCCCCCAACACCCGCATCCTCATTGACGAAGCCTACATTGACTACGCCGACCCGTCCGCCATGCGCACCGCGTTGCCACTGGCGCTGGAGTTCCCCAATGTATTCATAGCCCGCACCTTCTCCAAGGCTCACGGCATGGCCGGGCTGCGCGTGGGTTATGCCATGGGTCACACAGACACGCTTCAGTCCCTGGGCGCAGCCTGGGGTATGGGCGATGTGAATATGCTCGGCGCCATCGCCGCGCTAACCTCGTTTGAAGACACCGAACACATGGCCTGGGAGCGTGAAGAAAACACCGAGATTCGCAACCGCGTGGTGGGCATGTTTCAGGAACTGGGTTTCAAGGTGCCCGATTCCCAAACCAACCACATCTTCCCCAACCTGCGCCGCCCGGCAAAAGAGTTCCGCGATGCCTGCCTGGAGCACAAGGTGGCAGTGGGGCGCGACTTCCCGCCTCTGCAAGATACCCACAGCCGAATTTCTCTTGGTAGCCGTGAAGAGATGGAAGTTGCGATTAGAGTATTCCGTAGCGTGCTGAGTTAGTAAACGGATGGCCTGCACTTAATGCAACGATGTGTGGTTAAAGTGTGGCTAAAACATTCCACCGAATCCCATTTGGATATGAAACAACCCTGCAACACACAACACACAGGAGAGGAGCGATGAGAAAGTCAACAAGAGTTAACCTGCAAGCATCAAAGATCCTTGCCAGCAGCATAAGCATGCGAGGCACGGGCAAGGACAGACGAGGCATGGGCATGACCGGCGTGCTGGGTGCGGCGTGGCTGCCGAGACTGTTCGCCCCGTTGGCACTGTTGCTCTTGTTAGTAACAACAACAGCCTGCACACCCGAAGAATCAATCGTTGCCGCCGCCCTGGAACATGCAGATCGACCCAGCGAAGACGCTACTGATGATGCAGCCCGCAAGCCACAGGAAGTGCTGGAGTTTGCCGGATTGCAAGCCGGTATGGATGTATTTGAAATGGAAGCCGGCGGTGGTTATTACACCGAAATCATCGCCCGCGCAGTAGGCCCGGAAGGCTCGGTGGTAATGCAAAACCCGCCATCCTTTGACAGCTTTGTCGGCGATGCACCGGCAACACGTTCCGCCCGTTTGTCCAACATCCGTGTCAGCAGCACCAACTTTGACGCGCTGGATGCCAGCGATGGCTCCATGGATATGGTTACCTGGATTTTGGGTCCCCATGAGTTGTGGTTTATGCCCGGTGGCAATGTCAACCTCGGCGACCCGGAAACCACCTTTCAGGAAATCGCCCGCATTCTCAAACCCGGCGGAGTATTCCTCGCAGTTGACCACCACGCCGCCGCCGATAGCGGCCCGGAAGTGGGCGGCACCCTGCATCGCATCCGCGAAGACTTGATTCAGGAATTGGCCGAGGGAGCCGGTCTCACCGTGCTACGCAGTTCCGCCATGCACGAGAACGCAGAAGACCCGCTCAACATCGGCGTATTTGACGAATCCATCAGACGCGCCACCAGCCGCTTCGTTGTGTTGTACAGTAAGTAGCAGCATCATTCACCTGTTTGTTGAACCGCGAGGTTGCTGGCTTGGCATCGGTCTGGAATGCGATTTCGCTCCGCCCTTTTTCTCCATCTGTATTCCCTCAATCGGATGCCATTTAATTACCCGGTCAGCAAACTTCAACAGCGCCGGATTGTGCGTAACAAACACACAACTCATATCCAGCTGCCTGATGTTATGAAACACCTGCGACTCAGTATCATGGTCCAAAAACGCCGTCCCCTCATCAAGAAACAATAACCGCGGCTGGCGATACAAGGCACGCGCCAACATAATACGCTGCAACTGCCCCTGCGAAAGCGCCGTGCCCATATCACCAATGAGCGAATCATACTGCATCGGCAACGCCGTTATATCCCCATGAATGCGCGTAAGTTCCGCCGCCTGCCGCACCCTGGCCATATCCGGCGTCAACTCAAAGAAACTGATATTGTCCAGAATAGACCCGGACAACAAACTATCCGCCTGCGTAACCCCGGCAATCGCCTGCCTATAACTGGCCTGATTACTCGCATTCAACACCCGGCCATCCACCAGCAACTCACCAGTAGTAGGTTTCTCCAACCCCATCAGCACATTCAGCAAAGTACTCTTGCCAATACCCGAAGGACCAAAAATAGCACACCACCCCCCCTCCGGCAGATGCAAGTCAAGATTCTCAAACACCATCGGTCCATCTTTTTCATAAGCAAACCCGCCCGCCTTCAATGTGAGCTCCCCCCGCAGCGGAAAGCGCACAACATGACTATCCTGCAACCCCGCCTCCTGCTCAGTGCCGGTAATATCCGACAAACGCTCCAAATGCAAACTAAGCATCTTGTAAGCAAACACCTGATTAATGATGGAAGTAATCGCATTGGAAAAACTGCCACGATACGCCATAAACGCATACACCATACCAATGGTAAGCACCCCGTCCAGCACCTGACGCGCACCGAGAAACACCACCAGCACCTGCTCCACCCCCACCAGCAACGAAGCAATCGCCTCATAACTCACCGTCAGGCGGCCAATGCGCGACTCCGCCCCCACACTGTCGGCATACTTCTGCTTCCACCGCGACTGCCGTTCCTGCTCCTTGCCCGCCAGCTTGATACTGCGCAACGCCCTTATTGATTCAATAAAGTGGCTATCCAGCGTAGCGCGCGCGGCAACACTCTCAAGATTTTGCGCCCGCAAGGGATGATACTGACAAGCACGAAACACGGTGTATAACAAAGACGACACCACAACCACCATAGTAAGCGAAGTTGAATAAATCAACATCATCACCAGCGTAGTAATTGCCAGCAAACCATCCAGCACGATAGCCACCGTGCTGCTGGAAATAAACCCCTGTATCGGCGAGAACGATTCAAAGCGGGAAATAACATCACCCAGATGGCGCCTGCTAAAAAATGTCATAGGCAAACGCATCAGGTGATGCATAATACTGTTGCCAGTGTGATAACTAAGCTGACTGGTCAGATAAATAGCACATAACCCGCGCGCATATTGCATAAACACCGAAAACACACTAAGCCCCAAAAACCCCAGCGCCAGCACCAGCAACAAATCGCGGTCAACCTTGCCAACCACTTCGTCCACAACCAGCTGCATATAAAAAGGCGACACCAGCGCAATAACCTGAATAAGCAGCGATAACACAAACAACTGCACCAACATTCCGGTCAACCCGCGCAACCCTTTAAAGAAATCCTGAATGGACAACAACCGCTTCAATTTCCCAGTTTCAAACTTCAGCCTTGGCCCAAGCTCCAGCACAATGCCAGTAAAGTGTCGCCCCAACTCGCGCAAGGTATAGTTACGCGCACCAACCGCCGGATCATGAATAACAGCCTTCCCACCAACAATCTTCTTCAGCACCACAAAATGATTAAAGTTCCAGTGCAAAATCGCAGGCAAGCGCAGCTCATTAAGCTCCTCCACCTCCGCCCGCAATGGCCGCGCCGATAACTCCAGCTGGTCAGCCTGGTTCATCAACTTCTGCAAATTCGCCCCATGCGCCGAACTGCCAAACCGTTCCCTCAGCGAAAACACCGAACACTCATGCCCGTGCGATGAAGCAATCATCGCCAGACAAGCAAGCCCGCACTCCGCCGATTCCGCCTGCAAATAGACCGGCAATCTTTTCCTTCCAAATAAATCAGCCATGCTTATTCTCCTCTTCCGCGTAGTGTATAAAAAGGTTCCAACATCCAATCCAGCAGCGAACGGCGCGCCAGCACGATGTCCGCCGTGAGCAACATATCCGCCTGCAAAGGCCGCTCGCTGCCAAAGGCGGCAACAGTCGTTTCATCAATGCTAACGCTGGCAACAAACACCGGCTCCTGCGGATTGATAGGGCTACTCAGCGTATTCGGCGCCAGCGCCGCCTCGCTAATGGCAGTAACCGTGCCCGGATAAGTGCCAAATTTCTGATAGGGAAAACTGTCATACATCAACCGCACCGGCTGCCCCACATCCACAAACCCGGCGGCACGGCTGGGTATCATCAGCCGCGCCTCAAGCACCGCCCCGTCGGGAATAATAGTGAGCAGTTGCCGCCCACCGGACACCGCATCGCCCACGCTGGTATTCAGTGCCGTAATCGTGCCCGCCACCGGCGCCCGAATCAGCAGCGTTGCCACGCTCTCAATATCCGTAATCCGCCGCGCCAGCTCAGACAACTCATTACGCAAACGATTGGCCTGACCTTCCCGCGCCAGCGGCGTGTTATCAATGAGATAACGCACTTCATCCAAATCAATACGCAGCGATTGACCGCGCTGCTCAACATTATTCAGCGCAGTGGCGGCACTCAGCACCTGCTCCTGCAACTGCCGCAGGCCGGACTCGGTGATGTAATTATTCGCCACCAAAGTGGCGGCGGCGGCAAGTTCCTCCTCGGCAAGTTGCAGCCGCGATTCCCCCAGTTCCCGTTCCCGGTCAATCTGCTCCATCGAGGCCTGCAACAGCGTGTGCCGGTTATCATTGCGCTCCTGTTCCAGCGTGGCCTGCCGGTTAATATTGGCCAGTTCCTGCTGCAACCGCCGCCGCTGAGCCTCCAGCTCAGCAAGCATCACACTGCCAGCATTTTCCCCACTACTCATACTGCGCTCATTGCTGATTTCAAGCAGCGCATCACCTACCGCCACCGGACTACCGGCCACTGTAAAAATCCGCTCCACCAGCCCCTGCGCCGGAGTGGTAACCCGAATCAGCGCCGGCTCCGGGCGCAGATAACCCAGCACAGTCTCCTTGCGGGCATACTCGTTGCTGATTACAAACAACACCATAACCAGCATAATGAGCACAAAGCCCACAGTCAGCAGGCGCAGCGACAGGGGCTGCCTGATGCTTATCTGGCCAAATGAACGCGTGCCGAGATAGGCCAGTGCCTCGGGGCGGTAGAGTGGTTCTTTTGCTTCGCTTGCTTGTGTAGGCTGCGTCATAACGTTGTCCTCCATCTGTTGGTTTGTCAGGTTGCATTGTTCCGCGCCACTAGTTATAGTCAAAAAATATGACTTTTGTGAAATTTGTGAGATTTTTTTATGAATAATTCAGATAAGTTGCAATTCAGGCGCCGCCAGTTCCTGAGCATGGGCGTTCGGGGCTTTGGCCTGTTCGCGGCCGGTGGGCTGCTGGGCGGCAAATTCGCTACGGTGGCCGCCCAGCAGGGCGCGGCGGGCGGCGTGTCGGCGGATGCCGCATTTCGCAGCCTCTCCGGCATCGGCGAGCTTCAGCCGCCCGATGCCAACGGGATAATGCTGCCCGCCGGCTTCAAATCCCGCGTGGTGGCGCGTTCCGGCCAGCCGCCGGTGGCGGGCGGGAGCTATAACTGGCATCCGGCTCCCGATGGCGGAGCCTGCTTTGCAATTCCCGGCAATTGGGATGGGATTCGGGCACAGAGCCCGTTTAATGACGGAGAGAACACCGGCGGTGATGACGGCTGGATTTATGTTTCAAACAGTGAGATGGGGCTAAACGAAGGCGGTGTCGGCGCCCTGCGCTTCAACGCCGCAGGGGAGGTGGTGCAGGCCTATCCCATCCTGGAAAACACCACGGTCAACTGCGCCGGAGGAGCAACCCCCTGGGGCACCTGGCTATCCTGCGAAGAACATGCTCTCGGCCAGGTGTATGAATGCGACCCGATGGGCAAGGGGCAGGCCAAGGTCAGGCCCACGCTGGGCAAATTTCAGCATGAGGCGGTGGCGGTGGATATGCCCAACCACTGCCTCTATCTCACCGAAGATGTGGATGACGGGGCGCTCTACAGGTTCCGTGCCCCCAAGCCAGATCCCAATATGCTTTATATCGTGCACGTCGGGCTTCCCTATCTTGGACAGGGCGTGCTGGAGGTTGCCGTGCGGGAGAACAGGGCAGGGCGGGTTTATCTGAACTGGGTTGCAGTATCCGACCCGAGCGCCGCCACCACGCCCACCCGCTATCAGGTGCCCGAATACGCCCCGTTCAACCGCGGCGAAGGCATCGCCTACCATGAGGGGGCGGTGTATTTCACAACCACGGGTGATAACCGGGTTTGGCGTTATGATATTGAGAGTAGCGAGCTGGAAATTATTTACGACCATGCTATCGCTTCGGCTGCCTCCGCCGCCCCCATCCTGTCGGGAGTTGATAATGTGGTGCTAACCCCCGCCGGCGATGTGCTGGTCTGCGAAGACGGCGGCGATATGCAAATTGTAGTAATAACCCCCGACCAGGCACTCATCCCCCTACTGGAAATCCCCGGCCACACCAACTCCGAAATCACCGGCGCCGCCTTTGACCCCACCCACCAGCGCCTCTACTTCAGTTCCCAGCGCGGCATCACCGGCCGCAGCCAAGACGGCATCACCTACGAAATAAGCCGGGCGTGAATGGCCGCCGCCGGCGAATGCCACTCTGCATCACGCCGCAAACGCCGCCGCCTGAACTCACTCAGCCAACGCTTCCTTGGTGCTCTTGATAATGGCAGCCGCCACCTTATACGGGTCAGCATTGGATGCGGTGCGGCGGTCTTCCAGCCGTCCTTTCCAGCCATCCTGAACCGTGCCCACCGGAATGCGGATAGAAGCCCCGCGGTCCGACAAGCCATAACTGAAAGTATCAATAGCCTGCGTCTCATGCTTGCCGGTAAGGCGCTGGTCATTATTCTCGCCATACACGCGAATGTGCCGGTCAATATTCTTGCCAAAATTCTCACAAATTTTGACGAATATGCCTTCATCACCCTCAGTACGCATGGCCTCGTTTGAGAAGTTGGCGTGCATGCCCGAACCGTTCCAGTCCAAATCCCTGCCCAGCGGCTTGGGCTCCCAGTTAATGGTGTAGCCATAACGCTCAGCGGTGCGCTCCAGCAAATAGCGAGATATCCAGGTTTCATCCCCGGCACGCTTGGCACCCTTGGCAAACACCTGAAACTCCCACTGCCCCGCGGCCACCTCGGCATTGATGCCCTCCATATTAATGCCGGCATCCAGACACAGGTTCAAATGCTTCTCAATGCAATCACGCCCGTGGGCATTGCGCGCCCCAACCGAGCAATAGTAAGGCCCCTGCGGCCCGGGATAACCACCCGGCGGGAAGCCCGGCGGCAGATTGGTTTTCATATCCCAGAGAAAGTACTCCTGCTCAAACCCAAACCAGAAGTCTTCATCATCATCCTCAATCGTGGCGCGGCCATTGGAAAGATGAGGCGAACCATCGGCATTCAACACCTCGGTCATAACCAGATAACCGTTAATACGGTCGGGGTCCGGATATATGGCAACAGGCTGCAACAAACAATCGGAATTGTCGCCAGTCGCCTGCTCGGTTGAACTGCCATCAAATGACCATTGAGGACAATCCTCCAGCTTGCCGCTGAAATCTTCCTTAACCATGGTCTTGCTACGCAGGCCCTGAGTTGGCACATGGCCATCAAGCCAGATATATTCAAGTTTGGATTTCATTTTTCTGTAGTCTCCGTGGTTGTGTCATAGTTGTGTAACGATTATGCAATAGCCGTGTAACATTCAGTGTCATATTGGTGGCTAGCAGTCAGGGGGGCTTGGGTTAGAACTTGAGTTATTGAACTACGTGAATCGCAGCATTAGCCCAAGAAATGCGATGAGTGACCCGATTAATCCTACGGACCAGGTGGCAAATTTTGCCATTCTCTGCCCCATTCTGGTTTCCATCTGTGCCATTTGGGTTTCCAGATTCGCAAACTTGGTGTCTATCTGTGCAGTCTGCGCCACAAGTTGGTCCCGGGTGACATAGTCACGCTTGTCCAGTTCCTGCCTGAAATCTTCAAATTTCAGATTCATTTCCTGCCTGAAATCTTCAAATTTCAGATTCAGTTCCTGCCTGAAGCCTTTCATTTCCTGCCCGAAATCTTCTTTTGACAGAGCGTGAGTGTTCACAATCAGGATTGCCTCGCTGGTGGCTGTTTTGACGATGGCCTCCGCCTGGTCTCTCGGTATTCCTGTCGATTCCAGATTACGGGCGGCCTTGAATCCTTCGTTGTGTCTGGTTTCGTTCTTGCCTTTGTGGGGCTGTTGGGACTGTTCCATTTTGATACTCCTTCGTTACGATTTATGTGAATTACGCACGAAGCCCGCATGGATGCTTGCCCATCAGGGGCATAATCTACCAAATCGGGGGCTTGTGTCAACAAGTATAGGCAGGGATTTGGAAAATTGGGGAATTGGGGTGAATTATTTTACGGGTCGAAAGTTACCTTTTATTATGAGGCAACGCGACAAACAAAGACCCTGACGCGCCCTATATGAAAGGGTCGTATGCCCACTGCAAGAGTGCCTGCCTCTGCCGTGGCCGACAGGTCAGGTCGCGCTCTTTGCAGTTGGCAATAATCTGCCCCGCATGACGCCTGAACGCCTTCCATCGTTTAATCTGTTTCTCATCCACCGCCGAATCCCGCCTGCCAAGATAATACCGGCAATACCACTGAAACCAGCCCCGCGGGTCATCACCAATAATCCAGCCCCGCTCCCGCCATACACTAAGCGGCTGCCTGGACTTCACCTTGAAATAATTCTTGCCCACATCCGGCACATCCGACAAGCGGGCTTTGACATACCACTGCGCAGGAAACTCATCTCTGCTGTCGTTAATGTATTTCCCTTCAAAAACACCATGCTCCAGCATTTGCTGCGGCGTTAAATACGGCGTGAACTCAGGGTGAAAGTCCTCACCCGGATTACTGGCAAGCGTATAAACATAGTTTTTCTGATAGGCATCGTTGACTATAATCCGCATGCCCTTTTTGTAATGGTTGTTTCGCGTCCGATGTTGCATACATCACCAAGCTTCACAGTCTTCCACATCACAGTAATGGTTTGTCTCGCTATTGATAATACATTAATGAACTATGGAGCGCCAATTCCCCCATGGATTTAATGGCCTTGCGTTAGCGGTATCATTCGCCGTCTAACTTTTGTATGATTTACAAAGCAGGAGATAAACTAATGCAAATGCGGTTTCTCGTTAAGTTATTCCCGGAAATCACCATCAAGAGCAGGCCGGTGAGGCATCGGTTTGTGCGGCAGTTGCGCAGGAATATCAGGGCGGCGTTGAAGCATCTGGATCCGGCGGTTCGGGTGTGTGGGCAGTGGGATATTATTGAGGTGATTTCCGCCGAGGATGATGACGGGTTGAGGGCGCAGTTGCTGGAGCGGTTGATTTGCACGCCGGGCATTGCGGCGGTGTTTGAGGTTGAGCAGCATCCCTTGCCGAGCCTTGACGGGATGTTGCAGCTGGCGCTGGCGCATTATGGCGCGGCGCTTGAGGGCAAGACTTTTGCCGTGCGTTGCAGGCGTTCCGGCAAACATTCGTTTCGTTCTGTTGATGTGGAGCGGCATGTGGGTGCCGGCCTGTGTCAGCAAACCGGGGCTGTCGGGGTGAATCTTGATAACCCTGAACTGAAAGTTGTGCTGGAAATTCGCCATGAGGATTTTTATATCGTTACTGCTCGCCATGTTGGTATGGGCGGTTATCCGCTGGGCTGTCAGGATAGTGTGCTGTCGCTAATCTCCGGTGGCTTTGATTCGGCGGTGTCCAGTTATATGTGCATTCGGCGCGGCCTGCGCACACATTATTGTTTCTTTAATCTTGGTGGCAGTGAGCATGAGTTGGCGGTTAAGGAACTGGCCTTGTATTTGTGGCTGAAATATCACAGCACGCATCGGGTGAAGTTTATCACTGTGCCGTTTGAGGGGGTGGTGAAGGAAATTCTTGACAAGGTTGAAAGTTCGCAGATGGGTGTGGTGCTCAAGCGCATGATGTTGCGCGCCGCCGACCAGATTGCCAGGCAGCTGGATGTATCCGCCCTTGCCACCGGCGAAAGTGTGGCGCAGGTATCCAGCCAGACGCTTGCCAATCTGGCAGTGATTGACAGCGTTTGCGAAACCCTGGTGTTGCGCCCGCTCAGCACGGTTGACAAGCAGCAAATCATTGATATTGCCAGAGAAATTGGCACGGAACAATTTTCCCGCAACATCCCCGAATATTGCGCGGTTATCTCCGACAAGCCCACCACCAAAGCCCGCCCGGAAAGAATAGCGCAGCAGGAGGAATGCTTTGACTTCGCGGTGCTGGAACGGGCGGTGGCGGCGGCTCATGAACAGGTGATTACTGAAATTGGCGAGGCTTTTGCGGGTGGGTATGATGCTGGTGGTGAGGTTGTTGAGGTGCCGGTGTTGGATGAACCGGTGGCGGGGGGTACTGTTATTGATTTGCGACATCCCGTCGAGGTGGAACTGAAACCTTTGTCGTTGAATATTGCGAAGGGTGGGTTGGAAGTATTGAATATTCCTTTTTATGCGTTGCGTACGGATTTTGCCAAGCTTGATCCGGCTAAACAGTATTTGTTGTATTGCGACCGGGGGATGATGAGTCGCTTGCACGCCGCTCATTTGCGTGACCAGGGTTTTAGTAATGTGAGTGTGCTGGCGGGTGGCCGCTCATGATTGCCCTGTTACAACGTGTGAACCATGCCGCGATTGTTATTGATAATGAAACCCATGCCGCCATCGGCAAGGGGATACTTGCGCTTATCGGGCTGGAGGCCGGAGATACTGCGGCGCTGGGGTCAAAATTGCTGGACAGGATACTCGCCTACCGAATGTTTGCTGATGACAAGGGCAGAATGAACCGCAGTCTGATTGATGTGGGCGGCGAATTGTTGCTGGCCTCCCAGTTCACGCTGGTGGCCGATACCAGTAGCGGCTTGCGCCCCGGCTTCTCGCGCGGTATGGCACCGGAGCCGGCACAAGCCCTGTATGAGGAACTGGTAACAGTGGCACGCGCCAAACACGCTTCCATAGCCAGTGGTTTGTTTGCCGCCGATATGAAAATAACTTTGGAGAATGATGGCCCGGTTACTTTTTTGTTGCGCGCCGCGTGAATTGTTTTCCGTGTTGTTACGCGTGTTGTTACGCGTGCTGTTAATTAACAGCTTCTTCCTGTTCTTCCGCATCCGCCTGCCGCTTGCGAATGATGCGGCCGGCCAGAATACCCAGCTCAAACAATCCCCACATGGGCACGCCCAGCATAATCATGGTGAACGGGTCGGGCGGGGTAAGCAACATGGCGGCGATGAGACAACCCACCACAACATAAGGACGGTTTCTGGACAGGGAATCCGGGTCGGCCATTCCCGCCCAGATACACAGGAACACTGCGATTGGAGTTTCAAAGGCTATGCCGAATGCGAAGAACAGAGTAAGGGCGAAACTCAGCACGCTGCTGATGTCCGGTGTGATGCGGGCGAACTCCGGTCCCACTGAAAAGAAGAAGGGGAATATAATGGGGAACACCACATAGCGGGCGAAGGCAACGCCGCCATAAAACAGCGTTACGCTGGAAATGAACAGTGGAATGGCGACGGCCTTTTCGTTTTTGTATAACCCCGGCGCGATGAATGACCAGATTTGATAGAGGATGTAAGGCGCGGCCAGCAGGAACGAGGTGTAAAGAGCCAGCTTGAGCGGGGCGAACAGGGGTGATGTGGGATCAACCGCCACCATGGTGGAACCTTCCGGCAGCGCGGCGAGGATGGGTTCGGCGACATAAGTGTAAACATCGTTGGCAAAATAAAACAGTGCGATAAACAACACTACGATGGAGAGGATGCACTTGATGAGGCGGCCTCTGAGTTCAATCAAGTGGTCAACCAGCGACAACTCTTTTTGATTTTCAGGTGTTTCCATTTTTTGTTTTCTCACCTGTGGTGTTGTTCGGTGGCTGCTGCGAATGCTTGGACGCGCCGGGGTCTAAATTATGAGAACTTACGATATTGTTAACAGAATCTTTGGTCAACTGCGCCGTCTCGCCCACTTCTGATTTGGCGGCTTCAATGTCGGCCAGCACGCTTTCATTATGCAGTTGTCGGCGAATTTCGTCAGCATCAATCTCCCGTTCAATCTCCGCCTTCACCTTATAGAAACTCCGCCGCAGACGCCCCACCCACAGGCTCATCGTGCGCACAGCCGCCGGCAAACGCTCGGGGCCAATAACAAGCAAGGCCACGATTAAAACCAGCAACAACTCAGTGGAGTGAATGTTTAACATACGGCAACATCCGGCAGGCAGCCGGTTCCAATTCTGTTGTTGCCGACACGCCCGCCCAGGGCAACTGCGGCATCATCCGTTACGCTGGCAATTATTTTGGCTG
This sequence comes from Pseudohongiellaceae bacterium, assembly GCA_051008235.1. Classification (GTDB taxonomy): domain Bacteria; phylum Pseudomonadota; class Gammaproteobacteria; order Pseudomonadales; family Pseudohongiellaceae; genus UBA9145. Next base: position 64,515 of record JBPCXV010000144.1, read on the forward strand.
CGGCACAACACGTAAATACGGCTTCAATGTTTTCCAGCCCTCCGGAAACTTCTCTTTCGCCTCATCATCCGAGACAGCCGGAACGATTATCACATCCTCGCCATGTTTCCAGTTCACCGGCGTTGCAACTTTATGTTTTGCGGTAAGCTGCATTGAATCAATCACGCGCAACACCTCATCAAAGTTACGGCCTGTGCTCATCGGATAGGAAATCATCAGCTTGATTTTCTTGTCCGGACCAACCACGAAGACGGTGCGAACAGTTTGATTGTCAACCGCCGTGCGCCCTTCGGAACTGTCCCCGGCCTCCGCCGGTAACATCCCATAAAGCTTGGCCACCTTCAACTCAGTATCGCCAATCATCGGATAGTTCGGTTTGGAGCCTTGCGTTTCCTCAATATCCACCGCCCACTTGGTATGGTTTTCAACCGGGTCCACGCTCAAGCCAATAATTTTGACATTGCGTTTCTCAAACTCCCCATTGATGCTGGCCATATAGCCAAGCTCGGTTGTGCAAACCGGCGTAAAATCTTTCGGATGCGAGAACAACACGCCCCACGAATCCCCAAGCCATTGGTGAAACTTGATTGCCCCTTCGGTAGTTTGCGCTTCAAAGTCGGGAGCTTCGTCGCCTATTCTCAGATTAGTCATGATGTCATCTCCTATTTGTCCTCCGGCTGTGCCTTTTCGCTAGTCGCGTCAGTCGCGGCGGTGCGGGCTGCGGTGGTTGTGTCAGCTGAGTTGGTTGTGTCAGTTGCGTCATCAATTGCACCCGGCTCGTCCTCAGCGTCATCTGCAGACTCATCGTCGCGCATGGCCGACCGGAAACCTTTCAGCGCGCTACCCAGGTCGGAACCCATATTACGCAACTTTCTGGTGCCGAAAATCATGATGACGATAGCCAGTATGATAATTAATGACCATGGTCCTATTCCGCCAAATCCCATTGTGTACCTCCAGTTCGGTTATCTATGTGTACTGTTTACACTACCGAGAGTTAGTTTGCAAGCGACCTGACTTCTGTCGTGATGCTTTCTCTGCCAGACCGGATATATTAAAGCGTTTTTCCAATTCAGCCAACACCTCATCCGGGCCAAGTTCAAGATGGCTTAGCATGACCAGCGTATGAAACCACAAGTCGGCAGTTTCCTGAATCACCGCTTCCTTGTTCCCACTATTTCTGGCCGCCTGTATGGTCTCGGTGGCCTCCTCAGCCACTTTCTCCAAAATCCTGCTCAAGCCCTGTTCATGCAGACTGGCAACATAAGACTCCTTGCCTGACGCAGATTTCCGTTGTTCCAGCGTCTCCGCCAACTGTTGCAATATATCACTCATCGTTTCCCGTCTTGATACAGTTCCTGCGGATCTTGCAGCACCGGTTCACTAATACGCCACTCGCCATCTTCCAATTTCTGATGAAAACAACTTTCCCTACCCGTATGACAAGCCACACCCCCAATTTGTTCAACCATATAACAGAGGGTATCACTATCACAATCCAGATACACATCAACAAGTTTTTGCACATTGCCGGATTGCTCACCCTTGCGCCATATCCGCTGCCGCGACCTGGACCAATACACCGCCCGCCGCTCCGCCACGGCCGCCTCCAGCGCCTCCCGATTAGCCCAGGCAAGCGTAAGCACCCGCCTGCTGGCCGCATCCTGAGCGACTACCGGCACCAACCCGGCTTCATTCCAGTTAACCTTATCCAGATATGAGGTCATAAGCGGCTTTATTCTAGTATGTTGGTAATGAAAACACAAAGGCGGGTAGCGAGAAGTTACTTACTCCCCCCTTGAGGGGGAGTCGCAGAAGGCGAAGCCTGATGCGGTGGGGGGAGCGAGAGAGGCGATAGCCTAGCGGCGGAAAAATAAAAAGTAGAGCCCACCCAGCGCAAGCGTAAGCGTTATGACTGAAGCAAGCGTCGTAGTCGGAGCAAGTGCGGTTGAGATTTGATTAAGCCAGCTTGCCACCGGAGCATAAAAGCTGCCGAGGGACAATGTTAGTAATAACACACCACCTATCCGGCTACGCCGTTGCGTCCGTCGTGTTTGTTCACGCCGGGCTGCCAATTCAGCACTGAGTTCAGCAACACGCTGTTCCAACATCCGGCTATGACCACCCCCTCCCGCAAGCGCCTGCGGCAACTCGGGCAGCTTATCAAGCCATTCAGGAATGTTCTCCGCCAATCTCGCCAGCAACGACAAGGGACTCAAACGCTTGCGATTCCAATCTTCCAGATAGGGCAGGGCATTCTCCCACAAATCCAGTTGCGGATATAACTGCCGCCCCAACCCCTCAATGTTAAGCAGCGTCTTCTGCAACAACACCAGCGATGGCTGCACCTCCATATCAAAACGCCCGGCAGTGCGAAACAACTGCACAAGTATCTGACCAAAAGATATTTCCCCCAACGGCTTCTCAAAGATAGGCTCACACACACTACGTATCGCCGATTCCAGTTCAGCCGCCCTGGTATGCGGCGGCACCCAACCACAAGCGATGTGCAGCTCAGCCACCCTGCGATAGTCCTGCTTGAATATAGCCAACAGGTTAAGGGCAAGATATTCCTGATCACCCTGACTCAGCGAACCAATGATGGCACAGTCAACCGCAATGTATTGCGGCTTATCCTGCTTATCCCGCGACACAAAGATATTGCCGGGGTGCATATCCGCATGAAAAAAATTATGTTCAAGCACTTGCGTAAAAAATATACGAACCCCAGTTTCCGCCAACGCTTTCAAATTAATATTGTGCGCCTCAAGCGACTTGATGTCAGTTACCGCTATCCCATAAATACGTTCCAGCACCAATATATTCCGCCGAGTGTAATCCCAATACACTTTCGGCACATACAAAATATCGGAATCCGGAAAGTTACGCCCAAGCTGCGCAGTATTAGCTCCCTCAGTACACAAATTCAATTCATCAAAAATTATTTTTTCATAATCCGCCACCACTTCCATTGGCCGCAGCCGCTTGCCGATACTGGTATGGTCATGCAACAGCTCAGCCAGCCACTTAAGCAACTCAATATCAGCAGCCACAATTTTTTCAATACCAGGCCGCAACACCTTCACCACCACCTTGCTACCATCCGGCAACTCGGCCTTGTAAACCTGAGCCACCGAAGCAGAAGCAAAAGGCTCATCCTCCAACTTCGCAAACAACTTGTGCGCCGGAGCACCAAGCGCCTGCTCAATAATTTCAGTAACAGCGGGAGAAGTAAACGGCGGCACATCATCCTGCAATGATTGCAACTCATCAGCCAGTTCAACATCAAGAAAATCCCGCCGCGTCGAAAGCAACTGACCAAACTTGATATAAATAGGCCCCATCTCCTCCAACGCCAAACGCAAGCAACGATGACGACTATCATGCCGCACACCACTAAACAACCACCGCAAACGATAAGGCAACAACAAACAATAAAGCACCGCCCACCGCACACCCCGCCACGGCGAAATGCCCCAACCGGCAAGAAACCGCGTCAAACGGTATCTGGCAACAACACTGAGCAGCTTATTCAGCCGTATGATAGGAGACACAAGATGATTAGTTTCCCGCTATTTGTTAAATGTCATTATACAAGATTTATTCCCACAACGCCCCATGCGGCACCGCATACAGGTTTTTCCCGAAAGGAATGGTGTCATCCCCGTCATACAGCAGCACACCGATTTTGAAATGACTCCCGGCTGTTTGCTGCAGCCGCTTCAAGCCAGTGAAGTCCTGCTTGTTCAATGTTGCCGCAGCCTTTACCTCCACTGCGAAGCACTCGCGCATGGGAGTTTCAATAACTATGTCAACCTCCGCCTTGTCCTTATCCCTGTAATGATAGAAATGCGGGCGATGCTCAAGCCACATTGACTGCTTGCGCAATTCATTAAACACAAAAGACTCCAGCAGCAAACCAAACTCGGCTGGTTGCTTCAGCAGGCGCTTGCTACTCAGTTCACGCAAGGCGCAGGTCAGGCCGGTGTCAACCAGATGCAGTTTAGAGGCTCGCACCAAACGCTTGTGCTCATTGGAATGCCAGGCTGGCAACCGCTCCAGCAAAAACAACTGTTCCAGCAATGCCAGATATTTCTTTGCCGTCTCTCTGTTGATTTCCAGTCTGCTTGCCAGTTCAGTAAAATTGACCAGATTACCAGTATGAAGCGCAGCAACTTTCAACAACTTAATCATCCGCTCAGGATAATCTATGTGAGACAAATCGCGAACATCTCGCTGAACCAGAGTGTCCAGATACTGTTTGTACCACGCACTCATACGCTCTTCGCTGTCCCGCTGCAAAGGTTCGGGAAAGCATCCCGCAACAACTCGTTCAAGCAAATGGTTTCTTATCCGAACATTTTTTGTTACCGGCACTTCCTGATTCATCAACTTACTCAGGAAACTGGATTTGTTCCCGATTATCTCGCACTCCGACAACGGCATCAGGCGCACTATTTCCATACGACCAGCGAGAGAGTCTGACAATCTGGGCAGCAACAGTGCGTTGGCGGAACCCGTCAGAAGGAAGCGACCGGGCGTACGCTGCTCGTCAACAACCTGCTTGATAGAAACAAACAACTCCGGCAGGCGCTGCACTTCATCCAGGGCAATCCGGGTGGCGGGCAAGTTACGAATGAAACCCGCAGGGTCCGCCCGGGCAACCTCAAACTGAGCCTGATCATCCAGTGTAATATAAGTCCAGTCCTGCTCCCCCATCTCCGCTATAAGAGCCTTCACCAAAGTAGTCTTGCCCACCTGACGCGGGCCCATAACAAACACCACCGGCGTATCAGCCAGTGCGGTTCTAATGCTCTGAGTAGCGTGCCTTGGGTACATTAAAATAGCGTCCAATCGCTAATGAAGTGCCGTCTAATCGCTAATGAGACAGCGTCCAATCGCTAATATACTCCCGTCCAATCGCTAATGCAAGGGCGTTGTATAACTCCCCCCTTGAGGGGGAGTCGCAGAAGGCGGTAAAGACCGGGCACATGGTTTACACATGAGACCGGGCACATGGTTTACAAAGTTAGGATATCGGCTTTTCAATAGGAGAAGACGATGCCCTGGA
>JBPCXV010000145.1:0-3092 GCA_051008235.1 Pseudohongiellaceae bacterium
GGCGGATCCGCGGCGATGTGAAATTCAGCGGCACGGCCACCCTGGTGTTGTTCGACTCCGATGGATTCGAGGATCGCCAGATGGACCTGGTGCTGAGCTCGAGCACCGGCGACGAGGATGCGATCGCACAACAGCGCGTAAGCGTGGCCGCCATGATCGCGGACCTGACCCTGGCCGCCGGCAACCTGGTGGAAACCCAGGGCTATTTCGAGCCTAACCGTTTCGGTGGTGCGCGTTATCAAATCCGCCCAGCTGGCACCGGCACACCGGACGGCTATTTATACATCCAACTCGGCAATGGGCTGCAGGCCGAGCTCCTGGATCTCGAGAACAACCGCAATTTCCTGGTGGCCGGCGCTCGAGGCGACGGTGGAACCGATGATGAGCAGGCCATGCAGGCCGTGATCGATTCGGATCCTGGCGAGGTTTATGTGCCCAACGGTTTCGAGTTTGTGGCCAACAACCTCACGATCCCGCACAACATCGCATTCGTTGGTGGTGGCTCGATGATCCAGCGCACGGGCGCGGCGGGCGACTTCCTGCAGATCACCAGCGTGGCCGTGACCGATGTATATTTCCGCGGCGTGACCCTGGACTGCAACCAGCCCAACACCATCAACACTAACGCCACCGTTGGGTGGCGCATCGCGGCAGCATAATGGCGAACACCTACCAGGCAACCCTCGACTCATTACTCCCGGATCACACGTGGCGCCTGGATGAACTCACGCGCGGCGTCACCTATGCGGACACCGGCGATACGGGCGGCTTTGATCTGAATGTGACGGCCAGCGGCCAGGAAGCGCCGCGCGGTTTTCCCTCGGTAGGGATACGCGGGACGCCCGCAGTTTATGGATCATGGGTAGGGCGGAATATAGGCGGCGGCCCTTATCGCGAAAGCGGCCCCACCGATGTGAGCTGGACCACCGGCGTTTTCAACGTGTGGATCACGCCGATGGATATGAGCTCGATCACCTACACGCTGGGCGTGTTCTGGTTGAATAACCCCGATGTGGGCCTGTATTTCCAGATCGACACCAATGGCGTGCTGCGATTCCAATGCCGATTTGTTGGCACCCGGCAAAATAACGCGAGCTCAACGGCGGCCGGTGTGATTACCGAAGGGCGTCCGCACATGCTCACGGTGGTGCAACGTGGGGATGGCAATGGCCCGCAGCTGTATGTCAACGGCGCGCCTATTGCTACCACCAATTCATTCAACGGCACCGGCATCACCCTGGACAGCTGGGCCAATGATGTGATCAACCTGGGTGTGGCCACCGATATCGCAATCAATGGCCGCGGATCATCGGGCGGCCCTGGTGATATCGAGCCCGCGATCGTTGCGCAGCCATCGATCTGGATCAACTCGACAATCAGCGATGCGCAAATTGCACTCCTGCACGCCTCGGCAAATGACAACACCAACAATTTCACCGATACCCTCGAATGGATCATCCTGGGCCTGCACAATGAAACCGAGGTGCAGAATGATCTGATTCGCCTTTTGCCGGTGTGGGGAACACCATCGCCGGCTGGACCTGGGCAGCAAGTAGATATTGGTCCGGGCGCGCCGGTTGGCGATGGCCTGCAAACATCCGGCATCGGCGCGAACACGCCGGCCAACATGAACGCGGCCGAAACCTCAAAGATTTCGCCCTTTGAATCCTACCAATATATTTATGATGCTGGCGATGCTGCCGGCAACGTCACGGTTTTTTCCATTGGATCAAACACGGGCTGGGAAACTTCCGACACGGTGGGCAGCGTCACGGCGGCGCTCAAGATCAACCAGGCCGGCCTTGATTCGAGAGTGTTCTGGGCCTATGGCACAAGCGCGAGCAACGGCATCGAGGTGGATCTCGTAAGCACGGCAGCGCCACCCACCTTTCGGGTGCGCTTAATCGCGCGGGAATCGGCGGTGGTGACATATACCGTATTCAGCGATTTCCTAAGCGATTTTTCGGTCGCGCCCTCCGATGATCTTTTGTTTGTCACGATCGTGCAGCCAGCCGATGGCGGTGGGCCGCAGATTTATGTCAACGGATCCAACCGCACCGGCCTTGTCACTATTAGCACAAACCCGGATATCTGGTGCGCAGATTACTCGAGCGCCTCCAACCTGCGCATAGGTGGCGAGCAGGGTAGCGCGACGATCGATTCGCTCGAGCCGAATGGCCTGGCGATGGTGCTGGAAACGCGCAAAGTGCTCACGGGCGAACAGGTAACGCAGTTATATCAAACATGGCTCGGCATATTCCCGGTTCCACCAGCACCGCCGCCGGCTGGGTTTAATGACACGCTCACCAACACCGGCAACGGTGACGATCCGAACGGACCAGGGCCAGATTGGTATTGGCGAATGAATGATGAGGCGGCGCCATTGCAGGATTCTGGCATCGCCCAGCTGCGCACGCCCACGCCGATCGAATCGGACAGCATCCTCACGGGCGGCGATCCGACTTTCGAGGTGGGCGGCCCGCTACCCGCGGACGTGACCGCGGGCGCCATCTATTTCGACGGCCTGGGCGATTATTTCGAAATGGGTGTGGATGGTATAAGCGGCCAACTCGTGGATGTGAGCACCGGCACCGTGGGCGGCTTTCTCGCAGCGAATTCCCAATCGGACAACATTATCTATTCCCAGGCCAACGATGCCGGCACGGCATTCTGGCGGCTTGGTTTGAATTCCGACAACCTGGTGGAGCTCGTGGTGCAAACCTCCGCGGGCAACAGCGTGACGGTGGTGGGGAACTCGCAACTTTTCGATCGCGATTTCCACCTGATCACAGCCACCTCGGATGGCACCAACATCCAGCTTTATGTGGATGGTAAAGTGCAGATTCTCACCATCACCGAGGTGGGCACCGGATCCGATGGCGATTGGTTCGATGCGTTTGCCGCTACGCGCAACGCGCTGGGTGCGCTGGCGAGCTCGACGTTTCCCACCCAACTCACCGGGCGGCTTTCCGAGGTGTTCATATTCGACGGCGATGTGCTTAGCGCTGCGCAGATCGCCACCCTATTCCAGGCGGCCATCAATGACGGCATCACCGGATCCACGGCCACGGCCGGCGTGCTCCGATTCGAGG
>JBPCXV010000146.1:0-8121 GCA_051008235.1 Pseudohongiellaceae bacterium
CAGAGACGAAAGTCGGTCATAGTGATCCGGTGGTCCCGCGTGGAAGGGCCATCGCTCAACGGATAAAAGGTACGCCGGGGATAACAGGCTGATCTCCCCCAAGAGTCCACATCGACGGGGAGGTTTGGCACCTCGATGTCGGCTCATCACATCCTGGGGCTGGAGCAGGTCCCAAGGGTTTGGCTGTTCGCCAATTAAAGTGGTACGTGAGCTGGGTTTAGAACGTCGTGAGACAGTTCGGTCCCTATCTGCCGTGGGTGTATGAGACTTGAGAGGAGCTGCCCCTAGTACGAGAGGACCGGGGTGGACGGATCTCTGGTGTACCAGTTGTGGCGCCAGCCGCACCGCTGGGTAGCTAAATCCGGACAGGATAACCGCTGAAAGCATCTAAGCGGGAAGCCCCCCTCAAGACGAGATCTCCCCCAGGACTTGATCCTGCTAAAGTGCCGTTGAAGACGACGACGTTGATAGGCTGGGTGTGTAAGCGCTGTGAAGCGTTGAGCTAACCAGTACTAATTGCACGTGAGGCTTGACCATATAATCATGAGCTTTATGAACATGAGGTTTATGAACATGAAAGTATGGAAAACAGCAACCCAAAGACTTCTACAGAAAATGCAAGCTTGGTAACTTGTTAAACAGCAACGTTATTCATCCGATTGTCAAGAACTCGTGCGCGCACGCACTTCGTGCCGCACAACCGAATTGCCTGATGACCATAGCGAGTGTGAACCACCTGATTCCATCCCGAACTCAGAAGTGAAAGCGCTCAGCGCCGATGGTAGTGTGGGGCTTCCCCATGCGAGAGTAGGACATCGTCAGGCATCCCAATACTGTGTTAAGCTGTGCTGAACTGTGCTAGACTGCACCCGGCTACAAGTAGCGAGACCAGACAGTGAAATGAGAATCATCCCTATGATTATTCCCGAAGCACTCATTGCCTTTCAAAAACGGGCATGGAAGATTTTCCGCTTGCATAGCAGAGCGGTTGGAATCCTGACCCTTTTGCTGGTGTTGCCAGCCTCGCAAACAATCGCCTCACAACACCACCACGAAGGCGAACTGACCCATTTTGTTGACTGTGTTATCTGTGTCAAGCAGAGTCATGAATCTGACTTTTTGCCTGTGGATGTAAACACGCCACAATCTCCAATCAAGTTCTCCGGTCTGGTAGCCAATCTGGCTCCGACCATACCATTCCTGGTTACTCCCTCCCCAAATAACCGCTCTCCTCCTCTCGTCTAATTACAGCAGATTGTCAATATCAACGGCGCAGGCTCCTTTTGGCGGCTCTCGCCAGTTGCCTGCTACGTTGATTCGTTCCGCCAGCTTTCTTGAGGCCGGCGGGTTGTAATAGAAAGTTTTGAGAGAGAGAAGATTATGAACAACATTAAGCTGGCCGCACTCGCGCTGAGTGCTGCTGTAAGTATGTCAATTGCGCTGCCTATCGCAGCACAAACGACCAACAACGACGCTGATGATGCAGGAATTGAAGAAGTATTTGTGCTCGGTAAACGTCGTGCCTACCAAGGCAACTTTGATAATTTAGAAAACCCTGCTGCGGACCAAACCATCAGTGAAGACCTGCTTCGCGAAGCGGGTGTCATCAGCTTGGATGATGCACTGGATCTATCCGCTGCTGTTGCGCGTCAAAACAACTTTGGTGGTCTCTGGAATAGCTTCTCTGTTAGGGGGTTTTCCGGAGACATTAACTTACCCAGTGGTTTTCTGGTAAATGGATTTAATGCGGGCCGGGGTTTTGCAGGCCCACGGGACATAATCGGCATCGAATCGGTGGAAGTACTCAAAGGTCCGCGCTCAGCGCTTTTTGGGCGTGGTGAACCTGGTGGCACTGTGAACCTAATTACCAAGCGGCCCCAATTCAAGAAGGGCGGTGAAGTAAGTGCAACTTTTGGACGCTGGGATCAAATGCGGTTTGAAGGCGACTTCCAAACTGTTGCCGGTTCTAATGAGGAGGTGGGTATACGTCTCGTTGGTTTCTATGAAGACGCTGAAAGCTTCCGAGACACCGTTGAAACAGAAAAGAGGGGCTTCTACCCGTCAATCACATGGGATGTCTCGGAATCCACCAGCATCAACTATGAACTGGAATACACCGAGCAGGAGCTCCCATTCGATCGCGGGGTTGTCTATTCGGACAGGTTTGGCTTTTCCCCTCGTGCAACCTTTGCTGGTGAACCTGGTGATGGCCCTATCGAGACTGAGGTAGTGGGTCACCAGTTTGAATTGCAACACAACATCTCAGATAGTTGGAGTCTGCTTGCAGGTCTGGGTTACCGCGGCACAGAGTTCAAGGGCAACGCCTCTGAACCCAATTTCGGTAGTCGCCAAACCTATTTCCTGGATGGTCGCACGCTATCGCGTTTCTTTCGCTATCGAGATTTCGAATCGGATTACTTTGTCGCGCGTGCGGAAGTGGCTGGTCAGTTTGAAACCGGTTCGGTTCGCCATCGACTGTTGATCGGGGCCGACTATGACCGTTTTGAAAATAGCTTGTTTATCTTGCGTTTTCGACCTCCTGGCGGTGTCAAGGATGTCAGTTCAATCGATCCAGCTACCTATCTGCTGCTCGATGTGTTCAACCCGATTTATGGTCAGTATCCACTACCTGTGCCCGGGGCAAATACAGATAGGGAAGAAAACCTGGATGGGTTTGGTTTCTACATCCAGGACCAAATTGATTTGAGTGGCAAGCTGCAGGTTCGTCTGGGCCTCCGATGGGATGACTTTGAGCAGGATCTGACCAACAATCGCGCGGTCCCGATCAGCACGACCAAGTCCTCCGATGATCGTCTCTCACCGCAACTTGGCGTCGTTTACAAGGCCAATGACGGCTTCAGCTTGTATGGGTCTTATGGTGAAGGTTTCCGTCAGCAAACCGGATCTGACTTCCAGGGCAATCAATTTGACCCCAACATCACGGAATCTGCCGAGATTGGATTCAAGTTAGATCTGGGACACTTCAACGATGGTGTGTCCGGTTCAGTGAATGTGGCCCTGTTCGATATCAAACAAAGCAATATTCTGGTGAACGACGACCGGGACTTTGTTACGGGGTTTTTCTCCATTGACGCGGGAGAAGCGGAGGGTCGCGGGATTGAGATTGATGCGGATCTGGCCTTTGAAAGCGGCCTCAACCTCTGGTTCTCATACGCTTACACTGATGCTGAATACAGCAACAGCAATCCGGATGCGGACGGGTTTGGGACAATTGAAAAAGGCGATCCGCTCATCAACTCACCGGAACATCAGCTAAACCTGCAAATCAGCCAAAGTTTTGAAGTTGCTGGAATGTCAGCGCAAGCGGGTGCCGGGCTTCAGTACACGGACGAACGCGCTGGTTTTGTTACATCTGACTTCAAACTACCCGATTACACAATCGCAAGGTTCTTTGCGCAGCTAAAACCAACTGAGCGTCTTGCGCTGAGGCTTGATCTGAATAATGCGTTTGATGAAGAGTTTTATACCAACTCTTTTGCAGACGTTTGGGTTGGCCCGGGTATGCCGCGCAGGTGGCGTTTCTCTACGGTTTATTCGTTCTAACGTCGCTTACTTTGGACCTTTGAGAGGTCGGGAGCCAGAAAAAATGACAACTGTAGCATTATCAGCGAAGAACCTTGAAGTGAAGCGTGGTGCCAAGACCGTGCTTGCGGGTATCTCATTTGACATTCCCAAAGGCGAGGTCTTTGTGTTACTGGGGGGCAACGGTGCGGGGAAATCCACGACACTGTTGACCTTCATGGGTTTGCTCAGGCCTCGCTCCGGCGAGGCGCTGGTATTCGGTGTCTCATCATCGGATGACCCTGTTTCCGTGCGCAAGGAAATCGCTTTCTTGCCCGAGAGCGCAGCACTCTATGACCATCTCACGGGTTGGGAAAATCTTGAGTACTTCATGTCGCTGGACCCGTCGCCGAAAGGTTCCCGCCCGTCCCGTGCCGCGCTTGATGATGTGCTGGATACTGTGAGCCTTCCGGCCGAGGCCCGGGCACAACCGCTCAGCTCCTACTCAAAAGGCATGCGACAGAAAGTTGCGATTGCACTGGCTCTGCTACGGAAGACTCCGGTGCTACTGCTGGATGAGCCCACTTCAGGATTGGACCCGATTGCAGTTGAGGATTTCCACCGCATTCTGGAGCATTTGTCGTCACAGGGAGTGACGACCTTCATGGTCACCCATGATTTGCACGGTGCTTGTCAGGTTGCGGACAGGATTGGATTATTGAAGGCTGGCAAACTCGTGGGCGGCATTGATGCCGAACCCGACGGACCCATTGACATTCTGGCCGTGCGTAGTCTGCTGGCCGGAAAGGAGGCAGCGTAATGCGCAGAATATGGCTCATCAGCAAAAATGAATTGCGCTACTGGCAAAGGTCTCGGCTGGCCTGGTGTATGTTGCTGGCATTGGCTCTGGTTTCCATCTCATCTGCGATTGTTTCCAGCGCAGAGCTTTCTCAGCGTGACGAAGCAAGACGGCAGCAGCAGGCTGAAGCGAATGCCATCTTTCTGGCTCAACCGGACCGTCATCCCCATCGCATGGTGCACTATGGTCACTATGTGTATAGAACGCCGTCGCCATTGGCAGCGGTTGATTCCGGCATTGATTCAATAGTGGGTACTTCAATTTTTCTGGAAGGGCACCGACAGAACACAACAACATTCGCCACAGCCAGAGAAACCGGGCTGCTCGCCCGTTTCGGCGCGCTATCGCCCGCATTCGTGATGCAGGTGATTGTGCCCCTGCTACTGATTATTTGCGGCTTTGCCGCCGTCACTCGCGAGCGGGAGAACAACTCGCTTTATCAACTGTTGGGGCAGGGGGTCACGGGGGGCATTCTGCTCCTCGGCAAGGGGCTGGCACTGTTGATTGCCGGGGTTCTCGCGCTTGTGCCTATGGTCGTGCTGGGTTATGTCGCGACAGGCGGTGCCTGGGAGTCTTACCAGTCACTGTGGGTTATGGCCTTTGGCTACCTGATCTATTTGATGATTTGGGCTGCGTTGATAGTCAGTGTGTCGGCGTGGGTAAAAACATCTTCGCTGGCCTTGTCCAGTTTGCTGGGGTTGTGGATGGTCACCGTCGTTCTGATGCCTCGTTTGGCGAGCGAAGTGGCAAGCGTTGCAGCACCCGCTGCGGGTAACACTGAAACCGGCTTGTACACAGCGCAGGCTTTGCGAACTGCGGGTGACGGCCACAATGCCAATGACCCGGCATTTAATGATCTGCTATCTCAGGCTTTGGCCGAACACGATGTGGAGCGGGTGGAGGACCTGCCCTTCAACTATCGCGGATTGGTTGCGCTTCGTAGCGAGGAAACGGAAACGAGAGCGCTGAACGAGCAATCGCACTCAAGAATGGAACAGGAAAGGCAGCAGAAAATGCTGGCTGACAGATTCGGCTTCCTTTCCCCTTCAATAGCGATGCGTGCGTTTTCAATGGCTATGGCGGGCACCGGGCTGGAGGCCTATCATCAATTTCTTCAAACCGCCGAAGCCTACCGATACAACATGGTGCAAACCTTCAATAGGCTGCACATGAACGAGTTGCGATACGCCGATGATATTGCACGGAGTGTCAGTGACATGGCAGAGCAGAATGCCCGCATCAGTTCAAGGAATTGGGCGGACATGCCCGCTTTTGAATATGTGCCGACATCTCATGGAGAGCGTTGGCAGGCGGCATTGCCGGCGGCATTCAATCTCGCCTTCTGGGCAATAACCGCCATTGTGTGTCTTGTGCTGGCGTCAAGACGGGTGAGCAGGCGGGTGGACCGATGAGCCTGGGATTTAGATTACAGCAGGAGTTTCAATTCTTGAGGAAGAGTTACGCGATTCTCCTTTCCCTGTTGCTGTTGTTCCTGTTATCCGGTTTGAGTGTAGGCCTGGGAGTCGCCTATGTCAGCAAGGAGCGCAATTCCATTGCCAACCTGATTGAACTGGACCAGCAGGAGCGACAATACCAGCGGTCCCAGGCGATTGACTATGGGGGTGCCGCCTACGAAAGTTTTTATGCAGTCTGGAATCCACCTTCCCCGCTTGCGTTCGCAGCAATCGGGCAAAGAGACCTTAATCCAACCATGCTGCGGATTCGCGCTCTGGCACTGGAGGGCCAGATTTATGAGACAGACAGCGCCAATCCTGAAATTGCACTTGCGGGGCGCTTTGATTATTCATTCGTTGTTGCCTACCTGCTCCCGCTTTTCATAATCTTCGTGCTTTACGATGTCGTTTCATCAGAACGGGAAAGCGGACGTTTGGGCCTGTTGGCAGTAACAGCAGGGAGATCAATCAGGTTTTGGGCACCTAGAATCATATTTAGAGGAATCGGCCTGTTCCTCGCGGTAATAATCCCCCTGTGGGCTGGCATGGTTCTGGAACAGGTTTCTGTCGCAGTGTTCTTTCAGGCAAGTCTGTCAATTCTGTTTCAGGTAGTGATTTGGTCGGCATTGGTGCTGGCCATAGCGATGCGACCGTGGCTAAAATCAGATGCGATTGCTTCACTAACGGTCGGGATGTGGTTGCTGTTAACCTTGCTCATACCAATAGTGAGCAAGGTGTACATTGAGAACACTGTTACGGGTACACAAGGTTTTGAGGTTGCATTGTTGCAACGGGAAACGGTCAATGATGCCTGGGACATCCCCAAAAAGGACACGATGGACAAGTTTTTCGCCACGCACCCTGAGTGGTCAAACACGGAACCAATAACTCAACCATTCCACTGGAAGTGGTATTACGCTTTTCAACAGGTCGGGGATGAAACTGCCGCCGAACTGGCTGGTCAGTATCGCCAAGTCATGCTGGAACGAGATCGACTCACCTCGCGTGTCGCCTGGATATCACCGGCCGTTGCGATACAGCGTCAATTCCAGAAGCTGGCCCACACAGACCTGCGCGCCAGTCTCGCGTTTGAAGACAGGATACGAGATTATCACGCCAGAATTCGGAAAGCATACTACCCACTGCTGTTCAACGAAGTCCCCTTTGAACAGGAGAACCTTACGCGACTGCCCATTCCTGAGTTTGCGCCATAGCTTCAGGCTTCCTGCACTCCCGGCTTGCTGGCCTCGGTGACAAGAGTCTTGCAGGGAATATCCCTTTGCCTTATATGCACCAATTCGGTATAACTATTACTACCAATCACCGAGGTAGCAAAAATGTTCCGAACAAGTGTGCGAATCCCAGTTATTTCGTTATGCCTGCTCGCAGGCTGCCAATCCCTGCCCGGGCCCAAAACCGCAAGCTCAACACAAGGCATGGCCGTGGCAGCGCAGCCGCTGGCAGCGGAAGCAGCCCGCGATGTGCTGGAAGCCGGCGGCAATGCGGCAGATGCGGCGGTGGCAGCCGGCTTCACCATCGCCGTGGTGGAACAAACCATGAACAGCATCGGCGGGCGCAGTCAGATACTGGTGCACAACCCCGCTGCGCGCGCTAATAACTCTAATGAAACCCCCGGAGGAAATCCTGACGGAAACTCTGGCGGAAACCCCGGCGAAAACTCTGACGGAAACTTTTTCGCCTACAACGGCATGACCGAAATTCCGGCAAGCTATGTGCGCCCGCAAGACCCCGCCCGCGATGGCTATAGTGTAATTGCCACCCCCGGCGTAGTCTCCGCTCTGGCACGGCTACACGAAGAACACGGCAGCCTGCCCTGGGCACGATTGCTCGCACCAGCAATTGAATATGCCGCGAACGGCTTCACCGTGCTGCCGGGCGAAGCCGCCCGCCACCTCCGCGCACTGGAAAACATTCAAGATAACCCCGGCTTCCGCCAGGCCGTTCTGAAAACGGGCGGTGCAACAGACGCTACAACGGGCTCCGCAACAAACACCACAACAGGCGACGCAATAAACACTACAACAAACATCACCACACACGACGCCGGCGAAACTCTGATACAACCCCAACTCGCCGCAACCCTGAACAAAATTGCCGAGCAAGGCGCGGCAGCGTTTTATCAGGGTGAGATAGCCACAAAAATAGCAGCGGACATGGCAGCCAACGGCGGCTATATTACCGAAGCAGACCTCGCCAACTACCAAACACTGGACGGACGTTACATCTCAATTGACTACCGCGGCTACCAAATCCACACCATCGCCG
>JBPCXV010000147.1:0-2558 GCA_051008235.1 Pseudohongiellaceae bacterium
ATCTTCTATAGCTTTCGGCACTAGCCGATATTCAGCTTTTGCGCTCGCCATGCTTTGCAATCATTTCTTGTTTGAATAGATTCACATCAAATGGCTGAGGCTCCCCGCTTTCCTCGCCCTCGATCAACGCGGCGCGGATCGCCTCAATATCGTCTTGACTGGCTTGTTGGTCTGTCAGGGTGATCGTTTTGCGTGTCGTGCCCATAGAACTGCCTCCTGATGATTTGCGAAAAACCTGTGCTGCCGACGCAGGGTAGCACATCAGGGGTTTTTAGTGTAAGTTACGGGTTATGCAAATGTGCCCTGACGGGGAGACGACAAGATGACAGACATCGCCGTCAACCCTTTCGCCCCCGGCTATGGCGGACAACCACGGTTTTATGGCTTATATCATGGAGCAAAGCTAGCAAACAAAAAGGGAAATTATAGCAACAGTGCCTGCACAGGATGATGCACCCAGAACTTCCAGCTACCAATCGCCGCACTTGCATTGATAAGAAAAGATGCCGCTAGCAAGCCCCACATACCTAAACGAAGAATACGCGGCAACCTTGCATAAGCAAGAAAGCCGATGATGCCTACCAGCAACAGCGGCAGAATCACTGTCATATAGCGTGGGCCGTAGGCGTAGGCGACATGGCCAGTGAATGTAGCGAAAAACATCATGTAAGGCAGTGCCATGAACAGCGCAACGCTGGCTTGTTTGCCATGCTCCTTGAACAACTGCCACCAGCCGTAAGCCGCTGGAATAAGTGCTGGGCAATAAAGCAGAATACCGCGATGATCTGAAATAAAAATATCGCGTATGTTGGGCAACACCACTGACAAACTGAAGCCGACACTTGAAATAGCGGTGCCCGGTGTGCTGAACGGGTTGCCTGTTATCAAATAGTGCCAGTAAAGCACCGCACATGCGCCAAGTGCCGGGCCAACACACAAGGCCATCATTCCCCGCCAATTTTTATCACGCAAAGCCAAATAAAACATTGGCAACATGACAATGCCCGCGAACGGCTTCATCAACATAGCAAGACCAATAAACAGGGATGTAGCCAGATGTTTGGTATTGACAGACTTGCCGCGCCAGTAACACGCATAAGCGCATATAAAAAATGCGGCAATGAACGGCTCGGTAAATATTGTTCTGCTGTAATGCCAAACCGGTGATGCCAGAAAAATCACCGCTATGGCAGTGAACCGCACCAATACGGATTGCGTAATACTACCTAACGCCCAATAAGCAAAGGCCGCCGCAAGCAAGGTCGCCAGATAACTCAAAAACAGTGTTGCCGGTTCAAGTAGTGGGCTATTTTTAAACCACCGCAGGAACGGATAGCCAATCACTGCAAGAAACGGCGGGTGCCAACTGTATTCGGGCAGGTCTGCAAGGTGTTCGTATCCTGCTTCGTAACTGAATGTGTAGCGGTCACCTGCGGCATTGGTAAGCCACAGATAATTTCCTGCCTCATCTTTTTTGACCAGCAGGTCCCATATTCTATAGCCTTCTGGTATATCAAAGAATGTATGGTGATCTATTAGCATTCCGTTGACTGGCCTAAACCGAATACCGGAATCAAAGCCGTTGCGGAGAGATGATGCGTAGTTATTTTTGAGGTCCATATCACCATCGTTGATGATGCTGGAAGCCATAGTCATATAGTGGGGCTCGTCCCCGCCCCAGACGGTGGCATAGCCGATATTGTCCCACAGAGAATTCCTGGGGTCGTAGCCGCCCGCTTTCACTCCGAAAAAATGCGGCAAAAGCAACACAACTGCAAACAACAACCACAAACTAGCGGGGTGAACAGATCTGGTCTTCTCGTAGGCTTCAACCTTGCTTGCAAAAGTGCCGTGCTTAGTGTTCTTGCGGGGGGGGGGTAGAGTTGTGTCGCGCCCGATTTCTTCTGTTTTTCTTGCTCATGGGTTGTGATACTACCGTTCTTTTTTGGTGGGGGGGTAAGGGTATTACGAGAACCATTTCAATACCCGAATCACCCCCATCTCGGTGGCCTGCTTGTGTGCGGAAACATCTTTGCGGTTTCTTATGTCGGCGCTGTGTTTGTGGTAATAGTCATACGCTTTGTAGAGCATTTCCTCATTGGTGTAGGTTGGCTTCCAGTTCGGGGCACGCTTAATTTTGCTGGTATCAAATACAAAGTCTTCCGCTATCATCTTGTATTGATACGGTCCCAAAGGCGACAGCTTGAGCCAGTAAGCCAACTTCATTGCCAGAAGAGCCGGTCGCTTCGGCAAGGATGCTACCCGTGCCCCTGTTGCGGCTTTTTCAATGACGAAGTTATACACATCCCGGAACGGCTTTACATCATCCGAACCTATGTTGAATATATCGGACTGGTGATAGTCCAGCGCAAGTTTGCAAGCTGCTATCAAATCCTGGGCATAGATGAATTGATAGACATTGTCGCCCCCGCCCACAACCCAGACCTTTCTGCCCTCATCAATAAACTCAAACAGTATCGCCAGCAACCCCAGGCGGCCTTCGTCCATGATTGTCGGGCAACGGATAATCACAGTGCTAAAGTCACTCGCATACTCGG
>JBPCXV010000148.1:0-3096 GCA_051008235.1 Pseudohongiellaceae bacterium
GATGCACCAGCGGCAAAGGTCGCTTCATTGGTTGGAGCGGAGAGCGTCAGCAAGAATGTCTCGGCGGGTTCAACCTTATCGTCATCAACGATATTGACTGTGACGCTCATATCAAGCATGGCGGTGCCGGCAGTGAAAGTCAGGGTGCCGCTGTTCGCAATGTAGTCAGTGTCAGTGCCGGGTACGGGCGGGTCGGCGCCGGCCGTGGCTTGCATGGCGCCCAAAGTGGCATCGTCGGCGGTAGCCCAACTCACTTCGGTTTGTTCTGTCGGCGTGGCGTTCAATTCGACGGTGAATACCAACCGCTCGGCGCTTTCATCAGCCGTGACATCAGCTACCGAAATTTCCGGGCCATCGTCGTCTTCTATAGTGACTGTCGCGACGGAAAGGCTGGTCACCGTGTAGCTGGCTGGTATGTTGGTTGAATCAAACTGCAGGGTGAGGCTGCCGTCTGCTTCGTCGGTCATGTCGTCGTCGGTTGCAACGGTCAGGGTAGCGGTGGTCTCTCTGGCGGCGAGTGTAACGGTGGTGGGCAGCGCATTGGCAATGAAAGCGTCGGTCTGGGAGCCCATCACGCCGATGGTCGTGTCGCTCATCGGCCTGCGGGTGGAGGTGATGAAGAATACGGCAGGCGTTCCTTCGGTTACGGTGCTTGCCGAGGCGCGAATAGACAGCCCCGGCATCTCGTTGTCGGTGATGGTGCCCGTTACCGAGGTTGTCCCGGATACTATGGTTGCGTTGACCGCGTCGGACAGTGTCAGCGTTAGATCTTCGTCGTCTTCGGTTATCAGGTCGTCAGTGACAAACACCGTTATCGTTCTGCTAGACGCATCAGGCATAAAAGTCAGCATGCCGTCGCTGATGGCGTAGTCGCTGCCCTCTTTCGCCGTGCCATCCATCGTTGCGTAAGTGACTACAACCGTTAGATACGAAACAGGCGCCAGTGTCACAGTGAACTCCAGATTTTCGTTTTCATCTGCGCTGTCATTGTCAACCGATACGAAGGTCACATCGTCGCTGGTAATGGTGCCGGTGACGGTGACTGAAGATGCACCAGCGGCAAAGGTCGCTTCATTGGTTGGCGCAGAGAGCGTTAGCAGGAAGGTTTCGTCAGGTTCCACATCGCCATCATCCGCTATGTTAATAGTGACGCTCAGACTCAGGGTCGTGGTGCCGGCGGCGAAGGTCAGTTTGCCGCCGGCGACGGTGTAGTCTGTGCCTGCTGTCGCCGGACTGATCCCTGTCGTGTCGTCGGCGGTAGTCCAATCCACCTCGGTTTCTTCAACCGGCATAAGGTCCAAGGCAACCGTGAAGACCAGTTGGCCATCCTGCTCGTCGGCGCCGGCATCCGCCACCAAGATTGCCGGCCCATCGTCGTCTTTTATAGTGACAGTGGCAGAAGCGGCGGCGCTATCTACTCTGTAGTTGGGCAGTCTGTCGCTAATGTTAAGTTGCATGGCGAGGCTGCCGTCCGGCTCGTCGACTCTGTCACCTGTCGTGGCGATGCTCAGGGTGGCGGTGGTTTGGCCGGCGATGAGTGTCACCGAGGCCGGCAAGGTGTTGCTGGCGGCGAAGCCGCCCGTATCGGTTGTCGCCACGCCGATAACAGTGTCGTCCATCGGGCTGTTGCCGGAGGCGATGATGAAGACGGCATCGGCGCCTTCGGTTACCGAACTGGCCGATGCACGAATAGAAAGTTCCGGCATCTCATCATCGTTGATGGTGCCGGTGACCGAAGTTGAACCAGCGAATATGGTTGCGTGGGTCGCATCGGACAGTGTCAGCGTCAGATCTTCGCTGTCTTCGGTTATGTCGTCATTGATAACGGTCACTATGATCGTCCCGCTATTCGCGCCAGGCATAAAGGTCAGCATGCCGTTGCTGATGGCGTAGTCGCTGCCCTCTTTCGCCGTGCCATCCGTAGTGCTGTAGCTGACTACAACTGTCTGATACGAGATGGGCGACAGAGTTACAGGGAAAACCAGATTTTCGTTTTCATTTGCGTCGGCATTGTCAACCGATACGAAGGTCACATCGTCGCTGGTGATGGTGCCGGTGACGGTGACTGAAGATGCGCCAGCGGCAAAGGTTGCTTCATTGGTTGGCGCAGAGAGCGTCAGCAGGAGGGTCTCAAGCGGTTCCACTTCGTCGTCATTTGTGATGCTCACTGTGACATTCAGGTCAAGCGTGGTGGTGTCGGCGGCGAAGGTCAGTTTGCCTCTGGCGGCGGTGTAGTCTGTGCCTGCTGTCGCCGGACTGGTACCTGTCGTGTCGTTGGCGGTCTCCCACATCACTTCGGTTTGTTCTGTCGGCGTGGCGTTCAAAGCGACGGTGAAGACCAGCCGCTCGGCGCTTTCATCAGCCGTGACATCAGCCGCCGAAATTTCCGGCCCATCGTCGTCTTCTATAGTGACTGTCGCGACGGAAAGGCTGGTCACCGTGTAGCTGCCTGGTATCTTGGTTGAGTCAAACTGCAGGGTGAGGCTGCCGTCTGCTTCATCAATGTCATCTTCTGTGGTGGCAATGCTCAGGGTTGCAGAGGTTTCATCGGCGACGAGCGTTACCATGGTGGGTAGCGCATTGGCAACGAAAGTGCCGGTCTGGGAGCCCATCACGCCGATGGTCGTGTCGCTCATCGGCCTGTGGGTGGAAGTGATGATGAAGACGGCATCGGCGCCTTCGGTTACCGAGCCGGCCGAGGCGCTGATGGACAGAGTCGGCATCTCGTTGTCGTTGATGGTGCCCGTTACTGAAGTTGAACCAGAGACTATGCTTGCGTGGGTCGCGCCGGACAGTGTCAGCGTTAGGTCTTCGCTGCCTTCGGTTATCAGGTCGTCAGTTATAAACACCGTTATCGTTCCGCTAGATGCATCAGGCATAAAGGTCAGCATGCCGTTGCTGATACGAGTGTAGTCCTTGCCCTCTTCCGCCGTGCCATCCGTCGTTGCGTAGCTGACTACCACTGTCAGATACGAAACAGGCGCCAGTGTCACAGTGAACTCCAGATTTTCATTTTCATCTGCGCTGGCATTGTCAACCGAGATGAACGCCACATCGTCATTGTTGATAGTGCCGATGGCGAAAGACGCGCCGACA
>JBPCXV010000149.1:0-2615 GCA_051008235.1 Pseudohongiellaceae bacterium
AGTTGATGAACAAGCAATACAAGAAACGATTGCGCTACTTGGGGAAGCCGCGGGTGAGTGATGACGAACGTAAGAACAACAAAGGGTATATTCCTTGGCATGATCGGATAGATGAAGAATTGGTGCGTGAAATCACGCGCGAATTTGTTCAACGGATCTACAAAGAAGCCGGTATGCGAGTGAGCACCACCCGCGTGAATTGGTCCGAAGATGGCAAAAACTTTGATGCCCAAACCTATGGGCGCCCAATCGGACAGAAACCACCTAGTTAACGCTTCTAGCCACTTCTTGGAAGGTAGTGCCATCCCAAACCGCTGTTAGCGTGTCGGTGTCTGTCATCGCGTAGGGGCTGGCAGATAGATTGATTCCCGTGCCTTCCGTAATGCTCACCGAAGCCGTTGCCCGAATGATCACCCGAAAGCCAACCACATCCGCCGCAAAGGTGAAGCTAGTCACCGCGGTGGCAGTCAATTCGTGATAGTCAGCCGTTACCGGCAGCGCCGCACCCGTGACGTTTTTTATACTATCGTCAACATCTGGCCATTGGTTGTTTGTCACAAGCAAATTGGTAATCGATCCCAAGTCGCGCGCGTAGTTTGTCGGCACTGTGCCGGTGTAGCTGTTCCCGCTTAGGTAGGCGTTCGTCAGCGTGCCCACGTCGATCACCCCAACGGATGCATCCACCATGGTGTTATTTTTGATGAATGCGCTGGTGCCATTCTGCACATTGATTGCGGTGTCGATGCTTTCAATCGTGTTGCCATCCACCGTGTAGATCGCGCCCGATGCGGATGCGGTGGCAAGGATCGCCGTGCCATCCACATTGATGATGATGTTGTTTTTGATATCGACAACACCACTTAAGCCATCGGCATCCACTTGCATGGCGTTGATGCCAACCGCATTGGCCAAGTTGATATCGTTACCACTTATTGAAAGATCGGTGATGTTCTCAACCAAGATGGCTTGCGCTGTGGGCGAATCAATTATGTTGTCATCAATGGTGACGTTGCTGGCATCAGATCCAGCGCTTGCCCCATCGATATTGATGGCCACACCCGCGATACCTTCCAGCGTGTTGGCATCGATCCGCCAATGGTTGCCGGGTGCCGCTCGCGCAGTCACAAGCCCGGTGATCGCTGCACGCACATTGGTGCCGCTCAAGCCATCGGCCATGTTGCCAACCACTTCAACCACATCCACTTCGGCGCCAAAGACAACGGCCGCGCTTTGCGGGCTTAGGAATCGGTTTTCACCAACGATCAATTGCGTTACATCTTGCGCATGCACCGCGCCAAAGATGTTGGTGGTATCGGCATTAGATCCCATGCGGTTGAACGTGTTGCCCACCACCGATAGATAACCGGGGTTGGTTAGTGCGCCGCTGGCGCTGGTTCGCACGCCTGTGCGGCCGCCTACAACCGCGGGCGTGGTGTTTAGATCGAAATAGCAATCTTCTACTAGGCCGCTTATGCCATCCGATAGATGAATGGATGAAGGCAAGAAGGGGCCAGTTACCAACGCTTCTAAGCCGCCGATGAAATCGCATTCATGGAAGCCAAAAAGAATGGTGGCCGCGGCATCTGTCGCATCGGCACGCACATCGTTTTCGGCGCCGTTTTGGAACGTCACACCATTGAACGAAACCAACGATAGGTTGCCCGCGGTGGCGTCCACGGTTGAATCGATTGATGCGTGTGTGGCGTTGGTGCTTTGGTTGCCGCTATTGCCATCAATGGTAATGCCATCGAAGGTGATCACCAGATTGTTACCGGACAAGGTGAGCATGTCCGTTGTGGTGAAGGCCGAATGCAGCAACGTGCCGTTGCCTGACATGCGGAAAGCTATCGCCGCGGTGAGCGCATCCACCAAGAAAGTGCCGCCGCTCAAATCGATATCACCACCCACGGTGAGCAACGCTTGCACCGCGGTGGAATCAGTCGCAACGCCATTACCCACAGCGCCAGCATTGAACGGGCTGTTGTTTTCTTCGATATCTAGAAGCTTGGCTTGCAGTCCCGCGGGCGCCAGATCGATCACCAAATAATTGTCCACCGTCGCGGTATCCGCTTCGATGATGTAGCGCGCGCCACCTTGATCTTGATCGGCATTGTAGCTTTGCGTTTCTGCGATATCGCCAGCCACCAACGTGGTATCCGCGGCCATCGCTGCAACCGATGCGAAGTTGATGGCAAAGGTTGAAGTATCCACCGCGGTGACAACGTTATTCAGCCGCCGTATGAATTCGTCTTGATCGTTGTACACATCAATGGTGCGCTTGCCTGACCATCTAAGATCAGCTTGCACGCGGCCATATAGATCGAGTCGGTAGGGGTTTACTGATTGCGGGGTTTGCAAGGCGCTATCACTGAAAGCCGTGCCTAACGTGCTGGTTAGATTCTGGCGAACACGAATGCCACCGGCCGCAAGCGGCACACCCTTATCATCACGAAAGGTTTGCCACGGGTTAATAATATCGTTCGCCATTATGCGGTTCCCCTTCTATCCAGCTCTACCCAATCGGCACCATCTGAAACTAGCCATATGTTATCTGTGCCCGCATCGTCCATTACAAAGTTACCATTCAAAATTAGATCGGCGCCATCCACCAAGGT
>JBPCXV010000150.1:0-2880 GCA_051008235.1 Pseudohongiellaceae bacterium
GTTGTTTTTGGTGTATTACGGGCTGGCGCAGTTTGATGCGGTGCGGGAGAGTATTTTTTGGCGGTTGTTGAAAGAACCTTACTGGTGCGCTTTGCTGGTTTTTTCGCTCAACACCGCCGCCTATTCGGCGCGCATATTTCACGGCGCGATGGAACAAACCGACCGCGGGGAATGGGAAGCGGCGCTGGCTTACGGCTTTTTGCCGCGCAAAAGATTGACGCGCGTTGTCATCCCGGCGGCATGGCGGCGGGCTTTGCCGGCTTACGGCAACGAGATGATATTTTTGATGCACGGCTCGTCGGTGGCGAGCATTGTCACTTTGCTGGATTTGACCGGCGCGGCAAGAGTAGCGGCGCGCGGCACTTTTCATTTCAGCGAATCATACCTGCTGGCGATACTTCTATACATGCTACTAAGCGCCGCCATCATCCTAATAGTCCGCCAAACCGAAAAACACGCCCGCCGCCACTTACAACCTGCAAACTGACGGCGGGGTGTGCTTTGGATGACTGCGATAAAAAAATATTAAAAGTTGGCACAAAACGGTAAAATTTGTGTTATACTGCCGACAACATTCCCTCCCACGCTTAGCATTTGTCGCGCACCCGGGGGGGACACTTTTTTGTGCGGAATAGATAAAACCCCGTGATTACCCCCGAAGAACAAACGGACGATTATCTTTCGCCGTTTTCGGTTATAATGGCGCGATGACGGCGGACGATAGTGGGTGGGATATTCTTAAAAAGGTGGCGGCGCATGTCAAGTGCGGCGAATATGACGAAGCAACCAAAGCGGGAGAAAAGGCACTGGCTCTCACCGAGGAACAACATGGACCAAACCACCCGAAAACGGCAAAAGCGCTAACCATTCTGGCGTGGTCATTTGCGCAACAAAACAACCATGCGGCGGCGATTCCGCTGTATCGCCGTGCGCTGGTGATACAAGAATCCGCGCCGGAGGAAAACCTTTCGGATTTGGCGGTGTTGCTAAACAATCTGGCGCAGTCGTATCGGGAGTTGGGCGATTATGCCGCGGCGATGCCGCTGCATCAGCGGTCATTGGCAATAAGGGAATCGTCGCTGGGCAAAGACCACCCCGATGTGGCGATTTCGCTGAACAATATTGGGGGGATACACAAACGACAAGGCAATTATGATGCGGCGTTGCCGCTTTATTTTCGGGCGATAGCGATACAAGAAGCGGCACTGGGCAAGGAGCATCCGAGCGTGGCATCTTCGCTGAACAATTTGGCGGAATTGTATAAAGCCCGGGACGATTATGAATCGGCGACACCTTTGCTTATCCGGTCGTTGCAAATCATGGAAGCGACATTGGGAATGAAGCATCCGAATATGGCATCCTCGCTGGCTAATCTGGCGGAGGTTTGTCAAAAGGCGGGGGATTATGACAAGGCGCAAGCGTTATACCACAAGGCGTTGGAGATACAATTGTCGCTGTTTGGGGAAAATCATCCGAGCGTGGCGATTACGCTGGACAATCTGTCGGCGGTGCTTGGAGGCATGGGCAATTATGATAAGGCTTTGGCACTTAACTGGCGGGCATTGGAGATATTGGAATCAACGCTGGGGAAAAATAATCCGCATGTTGCCATTGCGTTGCACAGGTCGGCAGAGCTTCATCATGAGCGGGGCGACAATGAGGCGGCACTACCGCCGGCTCGTCGGGCGCTGACGATATGCGAGTCCGTATTGGGCAAAAATAATCCGCAGACCGAATTTATGCGCGGTAGTTTGGCGGATTTATACGAGGCAATCGGCGATGCCGACCAAGCCGCCGCCGTGCGGTCAGGGAAGTGGTTTCATCAGTAGCCCCGCGGAAAATCCGCGACAAGCAATATCGCCCGCTTTCGCTTGGACAAGGGCTGTAAATATCTAATAGCCCTTAAGCACTGCCTTGACATTTTCCTTTTCCAGCACCGCCAATTGTTGTTCCGTCACTACTTTGATGGAGAGCCGACGGTGAGTCAGGTCCCAACTGTGCCCGATAAATGTGTCCGCGGAGGCATCCTTATGATGCATGTCAAATTCGGGGAGGATGGATTTCATGCACAATACCGCCACCGCTTCAAAGTGGTTTTCTTCCGGTTTGTAGAACTCCCTGATTTTCACACCGTCAACCATCCGAACTTCGGATATCGGGGCGGAAGAGCCGTTTTCGGTCGCAAGAATAACACCGATGGGCTTCCCGTCAAAGAAAACCTCCAGATGCTTCCTGTTGTGACTCATTATCTTTCGCTTGAACATCATCGCGCTCAGCATGGTTGACTCCTGTGTTGTTGTCGGCTTGTCTGCATCATTTTCGTCATCGGCACGGCACATTCCGCGCTGATGTCGCAATTGTACCAAAAAATCGCCTTACCGGTCGCGCAAAACCGCCAACGATGGCTTGCCGACAGAGGTGACAGAAAAGTTTGGTTGTTTTTGGTGTTTTTGTCGTACCATAGCCATTCTATTTGAACAAACCGGAATTTGTGGCATTTGCCGCAGGACAAAACACAACAAAAAAGAAAGGAGCAAAAATGCCACCATCAAACAAAAACAAACCCCCTATCAATTGGCTGGAATGGGCTCGTATCGCGGTAGAGATTGCAAAATTGACACTCGCCGTCGTCGCTTTGTTTCTTGTCGCATAAAAAACGATGCAAAGAATCCGCTGGCGACAGTTTGTTCATAATGCTGCCGCTATCGCGGCAATGGATTCCCACTCGGGGGCGGGAATGACGGGGAGGTTAAATGTCCAGCAGGTAGCGGCGTTCCCAGGAGGTTACGACATGCTGGTAACTTTGCATCTCGGTGCGCTTGCATGCGGCGTATAAATTGACGAAATGATTGCCGAGGCGCTCGCGCAGCATTTTGGAAC
>JBPCXV010000151.1:0-5276 GCA_051008235.1 Pseudohongiellaceae bacterium
CTGCGGTGGCGACAAAATCCTGCTCGCTGATTGCCAGCGGGGGATCGCTCGGGTTAAGGGGCAAGGTGCGGCCTCTGGTGGCGTAGTTCACCGACACAGGCAGGGTGGGCACTCTGTCCAGAGCCAACTCGAACTCTATGGTGCCGGCGCCCTCGGAGACGGCGGCTGGGTCGGTGCCGACTAGTTGCGGCGCATCTTCTGCGGTGAAGGTAACGGTGCTGGCGGCGGCATCTATGGCGTAGGCGGCGTTCATGCTGATGCTGACAGCAGCGGATGCATTCTGGTTGATGATGCTGGTGTTGGTGCCCGTTTCAATAGTCACCACCACCGAGGCCTGGCCTGCGGGGATGGGCACCATGCCATTGTAGGTTGCACCAGCATCGGGACTTATGCCAAGGATAGATTCAGGGTTTGTGCGCGCAAGGGCCGGGAACGCAGGAACCCCGGTGTCCCTCGTCAGCAGCACATTCACGGTTAACGCCGTCGACTGCACAGGCGAAACCTCAAACACATAAACCATATCATTGCCTTCCAGTATGGTGGTATTGGTATTCCCTGCACTAATACTCACCACAGGCAAGTCATCATTCGCTACCTGCACCTCAACACTGTTGTTCGGCGCGGCGGCGGGTAAATAGTTTCTGCCATCCAGCACACGCTGAACAGTTGCGCTGAAGCTGGTGTCCATTTCTTGCAGCATGTTTTCACTCAGCGCGATCGTGAACATCACGGTTGTCTCGCCTGCGGGCAGGTTTATCTCCAGGGTGTATTCGCTGCCTATCAGCGTGGCGGGGTTGGTCGGGTCAACTGCCGTCAGGGCCGGGTTGCTGGCCGCCGCATCAAGGATGCCAATCGCCCTGTTGTTGCGTCGGCTTTCCAGCAGATAGACCAGCACCGGAATGTCCGCGCTGCTGTGGGCGGTGCCGGCGGTGGTGTCGGCGGTGAGGGTGAAGACCACCGGGTCGCCCTCTTCCACGCTGGTGTTGTCCGCGCTGATGCTGATGTTGACGTCGTTGTCCAGAATGGTGGCGGTTACGGTGGCCTCGGCGGTGCCGTCGGCGAACTCAACCTCTTGCGGCATGACTGTGCTGAACAGGCGCAGGGTGAAGGTTTCATTCGGCTCGTCAATCTGGTCGTTGCGCTGGCCGATGCGGATGGTGCGGACAGTGTCAGCCGGGCCAAAGTGTATGCGAGACGGGGCCGGCGGGCCGCCGTATTCGTTGCTGTCGGCGGTGCCGTCGCTGGTCTCGTAGAAGAGCGTGGTGACCCTGCCCGTGGCCGCCGACAGGGTAACCCTGAAGAAGAAGGGTGTGCCCTCTTCGGCGGTGAAGTTTTGGGTCATCATTTCATTGTCATCACTGATGCTCACCTCCGGTAGCTCCGTGCCGTCATCTGCCACTATCACCGAGGCGACAGAGGGTGAAGCAATTCTGTAAGCGGCATCAGTCTGCACGCTGGCGATAATTGCGCCGTCGGCTTCAAAGTTCATATCCATCACTGTGGCTACCGTGAGAGTGGCGGTGCTGTTGCTGGCGGCGATGGTTGCTTGCGTGGTGAAGTTGTCGCCGACAGCGGTCAGACCCGCGGCGCTGCCGTCAATGAAGTCGCCTTGCTGGCTTAGCAGCAGATTCACTGCCAGTGCGCTGCTCATGGATGTGGATGAAGTGATGGCGAAGACCACCGGAGCGCCTTCGGTAACCGCGCCTGCGCTGACGGCGACGATGGTCACGGCGGGTGTGGCGGCCTCGTTGTCGTTGACTGTTACATCAACGCTGTCGTTGGCGGCGTCCGGGGTGTAGCCGTTGCCGGTTTGCAGGGCGGCTTGTATGGTGCCGGTGGCATCTACGAAGCGGTCGTCTTCGGTTTGCACACGGAAGCTGGCGGTGTTGCGGCCCTGCCCTATGACTATCTCGCGGTCGCCGAGGCCGAGTGCATGTTCGCCGCCGGTTTCGGTTACGGAGACATTGACGGTGAGGTCGGCATCTTGCGGGGCGGTGGCGGTGAGGATGAAGAGTGCATCCTGGCCTTCGTTGATGGTGGGGGTGCTGGTGGTGATGCTGACGGAGGTGTCGTCATCGTCAAGGATGGTGCCCAGGGCTTCAAGCAGCGTGGTGGTGCCGGCGGCATCATCGCTGACTACCAGGGTGAACTGTTCGTTGCGCTCGTCTGTGGTGTCGCCGACAAGGGGTACGCTGACTGTTGCCATGCTGTCACCGATGTTGAACACCACTTGTTGCATGGTTAGTGCGGTGTAGTCCGCCGGGGCGGTGGCGGTGATGGTGCTGTCGTTGATGGCGCTGTTGCCGTCGCGGGTGCTGACATAGACGGTGATTGCAACCGATGCCTGTCTGGACAGGTTCAGGGTGAAGTCCAGCGTGTTGCTGTCGCCTGCGTTGCCCTCGGTGGCGGAGGCATTGCGCAGGCTCAGGCCGGGCATCGGCGGCTCTTCGTTGTCGCTGACACTGACGGTTGCCTGGGACGGGTCGCCGAGTTGATAGGCAGCGGGGACGCCGGGTCTGAGGAGGCGCAGCGCTATCTCGCCGTTCGGCTCTTCCAGCCTGTCGTCATCGGTGACGATGTCGCGGCTGGCGGTGCTGTTGCCCGTAGTGATGGTGAAGGTAACGATTGACGGCTGGTTGCGCAGGAAGCTGCCGCCGAACACTACCGCAGGCACATTCACATCGTCTGACTGCTCGGCACCGGCGGTGACGGTGAAGGTAACGGTGTCGCCTTCGGTGACGCTGCTGGTGTTAGCGGCGATGGTGACAGTCGGCACATCGTTGTCGGCGACAGTAATAGTGGTCGTCTCGGCGCCGCCGGTGGCCGGGGTGTAGCCGGTGCCGGCCGTAACAGTGGCGGTGATGCTGCCGTTTGGTTCGTCGGTGCTGTCATCGTCAAGGGCGACATTCAGGGTGGCGGTGTTGCTGCCTCTGGCGATGGTTACGCTCAGGGTCAGCGGCGGTGTGCCGGGTAGGAAGTCATCACCCGTGCCGTTGTCTATGCTTATGCTGACTGGCAGGGCTGCTTCCTGTGCAATGCCGCCGTTGGAGACGATGAACACGGCGGTGTCGGCCTCGGTGATGGACGAGTTGGCCGCGCTGATGCTGATGACGGCATCGTCATCGTCTTCAATAGTGCCTCTGGCGCTGGCACTGACGGCCTCGCCGTTGATGGTGCCGGTTACGGTCAGGGTCAGGGTTTCGTTTGGCTCGTCATCGCTGTCATCTATAAGGGTTACGGTGATTGTGGCGACGCTCTCGCCTGCGGCTATGGTGATTGACTGGTCGGTCAGGGCGGTGTAGTCCGCCGGGGCTGTTGCTATACCGCCGCGGGCGCCGGCGCTGCCATCAGCAGTGCTGGCCTGCAAGGTGATGGGCTGGGGAGAGGTGAGGAGATCGGGGCCGCGGGCATCAGACAGTTGCAGTGCAAACACCAAGTTGCCGGACTCCATTGCACTGGCGGCACCAAGCGTCAGGCTAATCTCATCATTGTCGCTTACGGCAACGGTGGCGGTGAATGGCCGGTTGCGTGAGTAGCTGCTGTCAGACTGAATGCTGGCGATGATGCTGCCGTCCGGTTCGTCGGCGAGGTCGTCATCGGTGGGGACGGAGAAGGAAACATCGGTGGTGGTGCCGGCCGGGACAGTCACGGTGCGGGTCAGCGGCGGCGTGCCGGGCAGGAAGTCGCCTGTGCCGTTGTCCACCTGCACGACGACGCTCAGTTCTGCGGTCGGTGTGGTTACCGGAGTGATGAAGAACTCGGCATCAAAGCCCTCACCCACCGCCGCGCCGCCGGCAATGGTGACGCCGGTTGCATCATTGTCATTGACGCTGATCCGCGCGAAGTTGCTACGGATGACGGCGTAGCTGCCGTCCGTCGGCATCGGCAGGAAGGCGCTGATGCTGCCGTTCACCTCATCCTGATCGTCGTCATCGGTGGGCGCATTGACAGTTACGCGGGTAGCGCCCGGCTCCAGCCTGCCGGTCAGCGTCAGCGGGTCGGGGGTGATGTAGTTGCTGCGCCGGTTGTCATCGTTGCCGGAGTTGTTCACCCTTACCTCAAAGTCCAGCGCCACGCCAACCCTGACGCTGTTGGTGGACAGGCTGACCACGAAGGGTGCCGGCGCGCCTTCGGTAATGGCGCTGGTGGTACCGGCGGCAATCAGCAGCACCGGCGCGTTGATGTCAATGATGGTGCCGGTGGCGAAGTTGTCGTTGATGCCACTGCCGGGCCCGAAGATGGCATTGACGACACTGGCCTTGAGAATGAGCAGCCGCATGAACTCGTTCGGCTCGTCCAGGTTGTCGGTGTTGGTTTGCACCCTCAGGGTTAATGTACTCTGCCCCGCCGGGATGGTCGCGCGCCTGACAGAACGGAAGGGGAAATAGTCGTCATTCTCGGTGGCGTTGCCTTCGGCAGTGTCATACTCAAAGCTGACCGGCTGCAACGACGGCGGCGACAGGCTCACCACGAATTCCAGCTGCTGGCCTTCCTGCGCCGAGGCATCCGCCAGCGTCAGGATCGGGGTTGGGCTATCGTCGTCCACAACAATCGCGCTGGCGCTGCTGGTGCCCACGCCCAGGGCATAGACTGCGGGAACTGTGGTCACGGTGGCGGTGATGCGGCCGTTCGCTTCGGCATCATTGTCATCAACAAGGGTAATCGGCAGGCGCACGACTGCTATGCCGTTGCCGAGCACTACCTGGTATTCCACGCTGCCATCAGCGGCGACTGGCACAGCGTTGCCGCCCGAGCCAACCATGTCAATGAAGTTACCCGTCTGGGAAACGGTAATGCCAAAGGTTTCAGTCGGGCGGAGATTGCCGCGGGCAATAGCGAATCTGAGACCGCTGGCATCTTCCACCACCCGCGCCGCATCTGCGGTGATGGCGACATCGTTGTCCAGCACGGTAACCACAGCGGTGCTTGCACCAGCTGCCAGGGTGTAGCCGTCGCTGGTCGTAGTGCCGCCACTGAGCACAATGCGGGCGGTAATCCTGCCGGCGGTTTCCACCACCCCGTCATCGTCAAGTGCCACCGAGAGGATGACGCTGTTGTCGCCCGCGGCGACGGTGATGCGGTTCGGCGGGGTGCCGTCCAGATAAGACCCGGCTGTTTCGTCCACGGCCAGCTGCACAACCAAAGGTTGGCCCTGCTCTATGCCACCGGTGCTGATGGTGAAGGTGGCCGAACCGCTTTCGCGCACAGTAGTGCCTGCCCCGATGCTGACTGTGGCGGAGTCGGTATCGCGCACAGTAATAGTGGCGCTGGTCGGC
>JBPCXV010000152.1:0-5194 GCA_051008235.1 Pseudohongiellaceae bacterium
TGGTATCCCGTGGTTTATGAGCTCCCGCAAATCCGCATGGTGGTCAACGATCTATTAGGAAACCTGCCGGCGGTGGAGCTCGGTGGTGTGCTCATAACCAGGATTCCACCAGGTGGCGAGGTAAAACCCCATGTAGATCATGGATGGCACGCAAGCTACTATAGGGATAAATACGCGGTGCAACTGCGCGGCAACGAGCACCAGGCGTTTCACTTTGAGGATGCCAGTTTATCGGCGGAACCGGGTGAGGTTTATTGGTTTGATAATTCACGCCTGCATTGGGTGACTAACGAAAGCGACGAGGAACGGATTACGATGATTGTTTGCACTCGGAGAAAAACCTAATGCCCTGGGGTGTAGCAGCTGCAGCGATCAGCGTGGGCGGTTCGCTTTACGCAAGCAGCAAAAACAAAAAGGCGGCCGGCAAGGCAGCCGATCGCGAGCAGGCAGCTGCCGAGCGCGCCATCGAGCGCCAGGAGGAAGCCTACGGAAACGCGCAACAGCTGCTCAACCCATACGTGCGGCAGGAATCTGCAGCCAGTAACCAACTCATGGCGCAGATGGGCCTGGGTGGTGGTGGAGGCGGCGGCGGTGGCGGCGGATGGGGATACACCGATCCCGATAACCTGGGCGCCGGGCAAACCGATGAGAGCCGCGAACGATTCCTCGAGCAATTACTTTCGGAGCAGGTGGCCATATCCGGCCGCGCGGGCTACGAGGGCAAGCATGGCGAAAAGGCCGTGGCCGAAGGCGCACGCCGCGCACGCAAACAACTGCAAAGCATGAAAGACCAGGGCGTGATCCCTGGCGATTTTGAGATCCCCGAGCTCGGTGCGCTGCAAGATTACGGATGGACGGCCGTGCAGGCTGCAGGTGGCCACAAAGCGCTGCGCAGATCGGACGTGGCCGGCGGCAAGCGGCACGAGAATTATGGCGCCGACGATTACAACGCGGTGGCCGAACGCTATTACCCAGGCGGTGAGGCCGGTAATTGGGGGCGCGAAGTAGCAGCCGAGGGCGAGGGCATGATGGGCGGCGGTGCTGGTGGCACCGGCACCGGACCAGGCGGCGCAATGACGGCCGGCGATATCATGGGCATGGCCGGCGTGGAAGGATTGCCACCCGAGATCCGGGAGGCCTACTACGAGGATTTGATGGCCGCGCGCGATCCGATCGACCTGGGCATGGGCGAGTTTGCGAGCGACGAGTACCAGAATTATATGGGCCTCACGCCTGAATCGCTGCAGGTAGGAAACGAATACCAGCAAACCGGCGCCTACCAGGCAGCCCGTGATCAAGGCATCGAGGCCGTGAACCAGGGCGCTGCAGGCACCGGATCGCTGTACTCCGGCGCTCGAGGTGAGGCGCTGCGCGATGTGGGCCAGAATGTGGAGCAAAACTACTACATGGACGCCATGAACCGACGCGCGGGCATGATGGCAGACCGTCGACAAACCTATGGCGCCGAGCTCGGCCGCAGACTCAACGAGCGCGAGGCAAGCCTCGGCCGTATGGGCAGCGAGGTGGCCGGAGGCCGGGCCCAGGAGCAAAGCTACTACAACAACTACATGCAAATGCTGGGACAGCTGGCGAGCCCGAGCTCCACCACAAACCTGGCCAGCCTGGAAATGGGCATCGGCAAAGACACCGGCGCGATCCTGCAGGACGCCACGCGATCGGTGAACAACTTAAACATCGCCAGCACCAACGCGAGCAACCAGGCCATGGGTGACGCCATTGGCGGCGTTGTCGACCTTGGTGGTGCGTGGCTCAGCAATAGGAAATAACCATGGCGAGAATGGGCCAGGTATTACCCCAAGCCACCACCGGATTCGGTGATGCCATGGGCTCGTTTGGCGAAACGGTTTTCGGTGCTCAACGCGAGAAACGCGAAAACAAACTCGCGGCCGATGCCTACATGGGCAACCCCGAAGCGCTGCAGGAGCTCGCGCAGGCCAACCCGGAGCTCGCGATGCAGGTGGAGGATCAGGCCATGCAGCGCCAGCAACGCGAACGCCAGGGCGAGCAGCACGAGGCCGCCATGGAAGCCAACCGGCGCAAATTCGCCACGGAAAACCGCGACCTAATGCAAAACCTGGGTGCACAGATTGGCGCCTTTGATGATTTCGAGCTCGCGAAGGGATACGCCGACGAGCAATTCATGCAGCTGGAAAACATCATGGGCGAGGGCAACGTGCCCATCCAGGAGCTCACGCCCGAGGCCTATGAGCAATTTCGTGAGCTCCACAAGGTAGTGACCGGCGAGGATTGGGAGCGCTCCGGCGGCCCGGTGCTCGAGGAAATCAACGGCCAGCCCACCTATGTGCAGAAATTCGTAAACCCCAGCACCAGGGACGTGGCCAGCGTGCCGCTCGGTGCGGAGCGTGCGATCACCGGCTGGGATGTGGAACGTCGCGGCGATATCAAGCAGACCGAAACCCGCGAAAAAACGAAAGAGGAACGCCTGCAGGAAAACGTGGACCTGGCGCTCGATGCTGCCAGCGGCCTGCCCGATCTCGACCGCGCCATGGAGCTCCTGAACACCACGAGCACCGGCGGCCTGGATACCCACATCAACATGATCCGGCAGTATTTCGGCGACAACTCCATGGAAGTGGCCGACCTGGGCGAACTCCAAACGCTACTGGCCAACGATCTCATCGACAAATTCAGCCTCATGACCGGCGTATTGTCCGAATCGGACATGAAGCTGCTCAGATCCATGAGCTCGGACACCACGCGATCGACAGCCACCAACATCCGGCTGCTCGAAAACCTGCGCGGGCGAACCGAGCGCAAGATCCTGCGCGGCCTGCAGGATGCACGCGACGGTGGCCGGCAGTTTGAGATCCAACGCCTGCAGCGTGCTGCCGAGGATTTGGGTTTATCTGATTACGAGATCGAAACCGGCGAGGTGCAGGATGATGAGGACACCGCCGCGGAAGCGGCTGCCGGTGAAGTGCCGAGCATTAACACCCAGGCCGAATTTGATGCGTTGCCATCGGGTGCGGTGTATATCGATTCCGAGGATGGCAAGCGGTATAAAAAACCATGAGTAGATTCGGCGGCGTGCCAGTAGTGGAGGAAACCCTCCCAACAGAATCCCGGTTTTCGCAACCGGAGGCGCCCGTGGAGGAACGCGAGGAACGCCAGATCGCACCGGGCATATGGTCCAAACGATCGCTGGGCGAGATCATAAGCGGCACCGCGGAAACGGCGGCCACCATTGGATCCGCCATTGTTGCGGAGCCCGTGAGCGGCCTGGCAGGGATTGCCGGCGCTGTGCTACCTGGTGAGGCAGGACAAGGCGCGGAATGGGTGGAGGGCGTCCAGGACGCCATGACCTACCAACCCCGCGGTGAGGCCGGCCAGGAATACCTGGGCGACGTTGGCAGTTTCCTCGAGCCCGTGGGCGAGGCATTGACCGACGCCGAAACCGGCATGGGTGAAACCGTGCTCGAGCTCACCGGCAGCCCGGAGCTCGCCACAGCTGCGCACACCGTGCCCACGGCGGCCCTCGAGGCGCTGGGCCTGGGCATACTCAAGAAAAGCTCCAAAGCTGCCGACGCGGCCGTGGACGCCCAGGAGCGGGTGCGTGTTACCCCGAACATGGATTCCGCCGATATCGCCGACGAAATGACGATGCCGGAGGAAATGAGTTATGAGCAGATCACCGAAAAGCTGCGCCTCGATGATAAAAAGGCGGTGGCCGAGCAGGTGCTACCCGACGAGGAAATTTTCCGTGCGGCCGAGGAATTGGGCGTTGAGCTCAACCCTGGGCACTACAGCACCAACGAGGCATTCATCCGGGTGGAGCAGGCCATCAAATCCCAGCCACAAAGCAAACTCGCAGCCCGTGAGGCGGAAGCCATCACCCAACTCGGCAAGCGCGCGGATGAGCTCATCAAGGAAACCGGCGGCGATATCGACCGCAGCATCCTGGACGATGCCGTGGGTGGCGAAATGCGCGGCACGATCGACCAGCTGGGCGACTCGGCCGAAAAACTCTATAAGCGCGTAAACGATAAGATCCCACCGGCCACCAAGGTGACGGCCCGCGGATCCCGCGCCTACCTCGAGACAAGGCTCAACGAGCTCGGCGGCGATGTTTCGGGCCTCACGGCACCCGAGCGCGCGCTTTACCAGGTATTTCAATCAGATAAGCCACCCACCTATGCCCGGCTCGATCAGCTGCGCCGCGACGTGGGCGCCGGCTACAAGCGCCAGGGCGTGTTCAAGGATGAGGTGAGCGGCAACCTGGACGGCGTTTATAAAGCGCTCATTCGCGACCAGCAAGGCGTGGCCGATGCGTTTGGCGTGGGTAATCAATTCAAAGCTGGCCGCAAGATGGTCCAAACCCGCAAGGCGCTGGAAAACAATGCGATCAAGCTCCTGGGCAAAGAGCTCAACAAATCGATCCTGCCCAAACTCACCCAGGCGGCCACCGGCCTGACCAAGGGCGACACCAAACAATTCCAGAATCTCATGCGTGCATTGCCGGAAGGCCAGCGCACGCGAGCGGCTGCCACGTTACTCAATGATCTGTTTGTGATGGGCCAACGCGGCCGCGGCGGATCCATTGGCCAGGGCTTTGCCCGATCCTATGATGCGCTCGATCGCAACCCAGGCGCGAAAGCGGAGCTTTTCAAGTACCTGCCCGAATCCACGCGCACCCGATTCGAAGCGATCGGAAAAGTGAGCCAGGGAATCTATCGGGCCAAGGCACTCGAGAACACCAGCCGCACGGCGCGCGATATCCTCGAGGCGCTGCAAACGGGTGGCATGGCCTCCCGGATGCTGGACAAAACAACCGACACCGTGCTGGGCCGTATGACGTTTATGCCCGGCCCCACCAGGTGGCTCGCCGCCGGTGCGAAAGCTGCGAAAACGATGGGCAAGGAACTCGGCGACAAAGCCAAGGCCGCGGAAAAGCTCATGGCCTCCCGCGAATTCGAGCGCGCGATCAACCTGGCCATGGAAAACCGTGTGCGCGAGGCGGATATCATGCTGCGCCGATCCGGCTTGTGGAAGGCCTGGCGCAAAACCGTGGGCGAGGGCACCCAGCGCCAACTCAACTCGATCGGCCCGATCGCATGGCTCACCCAACAGGATGATCCAGCACGCCAGGAGCGTGCGGGCAATCAGCCCATGCAGCCGGAGGCATTGCCAGGTGTCCCTTGATGCACTCAATACA
>JBPCXV010000153.1:0-5176 GCA_051008235.1 Pseudohongiellaceae bacterium
GGAGGTGTGCAAGCTTCCGTCGCCTCTTTCTATCCGCACCGTGAATTCAAGCGTGTCGCCGCCATCCTCGTCGGCAGCGGCGGTCGGCCCGACGAGGCGCAACCGGGGCGCCACATCCTCATCGGTGATGGTGAAAGTGACGCTGTTGCCGGGTGCGTCGGCAATGGTGTAGCCGTCGCCCGTCTGGATGGTGGCGGTGAGGCTGCCATCGGGTTCGTCAACGATGTCGTTAGCCAGAATGTCCGTCAGGGTCAGGGTGCGGCCACCGGTTTCAATGAACGCCGTTATCGTGGTCGGCAGGGTTTCGCTAAAGAAGTTGCCTGTGCCGGTGAGTTGCACATTGACAGCAATAGTAGTGCCAACTGCAGGCCTCGGCGTGGAGGTAATCCTGAAGGCGGGAGACCCGTTCTCGGCAATGCTGGTGATTCCGCCGTCAGCCGCAATGGACATGACCGGATCTGCGGCGGCCACATCCGTATCGCGGATGGTAACCGAGGCGCTGGTGGGCGCGGTGGCGGTCCAAACTGTATCAGTGTTAGCAGGATCAAGATCTGAAGCGCCATCGCTAACGCTGACAACCGTGTAGCTATAGGTGCCGTTGCCTGTTGCAGAGTCCTCCACACCATTAGCGAAGGTGGGGATTGTTACTGTTATCTTGGTTCCGCCGCTGGAAAAACTACCGGCAGGCAGGCTGGCTGCTGTCTGCGTGCCGACCCATGTTGCCTCAACCACATAGTCCTTGGTCTGTGCTCCCACGAAGCTATGAGTGGCAAAGAAATAGTCGGTAATGGGCGACGAAAGACTGAGCACGACAAGGATCGGATCGCCCTCGTCCACCGAGGTTACTGCGTTGCCGGTGCCATCCTCAATGGTGACGGAGACGGTGGGCCCGGTCGGGGGCTCCTCGCCCGCCGCCACAGGGATTTCCAGTGCGGCGCTGGCTTCATTGTCGTTGCCTGCTGTGTCGGTGAAGGTGCTGGCGGCTACCGAGATGTTGGCGGTGATGGCGGTGGTGGTGGAATTGGCAGCGGTGAAGGTGGCCGTGTATTCGGTGTCGGAACCTGTGGTTTGCGTGAAGCTGCTGAGGGCGCCGCCGGTAACAGTGAAGTCATCTGCGGCCAGGGTGCTGGCCTCGCTGACGGTGATGGTGATGGTGGTAGTGGCATCAACCGCAAGTTCGGCGGTGGCGCCTGTTAATGTAATAGTCGGTGCGCCTAAATCTATAGTCACGGTGCCCAGATCGGTGGTATCGGATATCGTCTCGCCGGGTGACTGCTGGGTGGCGGAGATGTCCCATGTGGTTATGCCGCCGGCGGCAAAGGCATCGCCTAAGCCGCAGGTCGTGCCTGGGAAAGCCATGCCGGAGGCTTTGATTACGCTTTCGCAGCCTGTAGCCCCATCCATAAATGTCACGGAGTCGGTAGCGCCGGTTGCCGTCAGCGTTATTCTGTAATCAAGAATGCCTGTACCAACGGCTGTAACAACGACAGTGGCATCCGTCACCAGATCGCTGAGGTCAAATGTCGGGGTGCCGTCATTGGTGATCAGGTCGGTGGTGACGCCGCCATTGGACGCATCGGCCAGCGTTATGGTCGGCACTACGGTCTGAGGCGTGGGCACACCCGCGTCGGCGACAGTGATGGTGATGCTGCTGGGGGTGCCGACCGCCCAGGTATCGCCGCTGAGGATAGAAATGGGAGGAACAGTCAGCACTATGGTGCCGCCGCCTGTGCCAGCCACCCCGTCGTCATCAAGGGTGACGGTGACGGTTATCATGGTGGAAGTGTTCGGATTGTCATTGAAGGTTATACGACCAAGATTATCCGAATCAATAGTGATAAAGTCGCGCGTCTGGGATACCGCCACCTCGGAAGCAAAGGTAGCGGGTTGACTGGGGGACGCAACAATGACGATGTTCAGCATATCGCCTTCGGTTACCGAGGTGGGGATGGTTGTGCTGAGGCTGATTAGGGGGTTGCTTGCAGAGGAATCCTCGCTAAGCACTATGACAGAGGCGGCGCTCGGCATGCCCAGGGTGTAGCCGGTGCCTGCGCTCACTGTGGCGACAAGATAGCCGTTGGCCTCCGCCGTAGTGTCATCCTCGGTCACGACGCTCAGGATGGCGGTGGCCGCACCATCGGCGATGGTTACCGCGCTGGGCGACACGCCGCCCATCAGGAAGTTGGTAGCGCCGGAGACAGCCACATTCACCACCAGATCGGCGCCGCTCGGGGCCGGGGTGGCGGTGAGGGTGTAGGTGGCGGTGGTGCCCTCGTCAATGGGGTCGGACTGGTCAGCGACGATGGTGATGGCTGGCACGGCTACATCATTGTCATTAACAGTAATAGTAGCGTTGGTGGGGGAGCCGAGGCTGTAGCCGGTGAGCGTGTTGCTGCCGCCGGGTGTCCACGCCATCAGTGCCGCAGTGATGCTGCCGCTGGCCTCGATTGTGTCGTCATCGTCAGTGGCTACCGTGTAGTTCACGCTGCTCATGTTTACCGGCAGGGTTGCTGTGGTTGGGGCGGTGCCGTCTATGAAGCTGCCGCTTTCGGTGGTTGGTGCCTGAACGATTACATCTTCGCGGCGCGGGGCGCGGGAGGCGGTGATGGTGAATACGGCGTCTTCGCCTTCGTCAATGGTTGGGGTACCGGCGGCGATGCTGAGGCTGAACGGGTCGGATTCAATGACGACTATGGATTCGCTGTTGGCGTTGCCGTCGTCATAGTCGTAGTTGGTGCTGTCGTTCATAGCCGTGTTCGGGTCAACAAT
This sequence comes from Pseudohongiellaceae bacterium, assembly GCA_051008235.1. Taxonomy (GTDB): domain Bacteria; phylum Pseudomonadota; class Gammaproteobacteria; order Pseudomonadales; family Pseudohongiellaceae; genus UBA9145. The sequence goes on from JBPCXV010000153.1 coordinate 2,770, forward strand.
CTCCACAAGGGCGTTGCTGTTGTTGTGGAGCCCGCCCAGGTCGTGGAGGGTAAGTACATAAGTGGCCGAAATGTTGTTCTCGCCAATGGTTACCCGTCTTGAGGTGAGCGTGCCCTCGTAGTCGCCCGGGGTGCCAGGCACTTGCTCCGGCACTGTGCCGCCGCCGGTCTCCAGTTGGAAGGCCGGCACTGTTACGCCTTTGTCCCGGCCTATGCGCACATGCAAATCGCCACCGGTTACCGGCCTGTCGGCGCTAACCCTCCAGGTAATCCGCTCGCCCTCCTTCACGCTCACCGGCCCGCTGAGAGTTACCTTGTAGTTTTCATTATCCATGATGGTGCCGATGGCGGGGATTGCACTGGTGGGGAGGGCGGTGGTCGGGACGGGGCTGGACAGCACCAGCGACATCGTCTCGTCACTCTCAATAATGTTGTCGCCTTCAACAGTTACAGTAATAGTCAGCATAGACGCGTTGGCCGCAAAGGTCAGGCTACCGCTGGTGGCGTTGTAGTCGGTGCCTGCCTCGGCAGTGCCGTCCGCAGACGCATAGCTAAAGGAGACTTCGTCGGCGGATGTCGGGGCCAGCGTTACCGCAAACTCCAGATAGCTGAGTTCACCCGACATCGCTGCCTCGGTAACACTGGCATCGGCGATGAAGATAATCGGCACGGTAGCGGGCGTAACAGTGATGCTCAGCGTGTTGCTTACCTCGTCGTTGTCATTGCCCGCTATGTCGGTGAAGGTGCTCGTGCCCACCAGGATGGTGGCGGTAATGGGGTTGGTGGTGGTATTGATGGCCTTGAAGTAAGCCGTGTATTCGGTGTCGGAACCCATAACCGGCATGAAGTTGCTCAGAGTGCCGTTGGTAACAGTGAAGTCATCCACGGCCAGAAGAGTGCTGGGCTCGGAGGCAGTGACGGTGATGAGGGTATCATTGCCGTGCATAAGGTTGGTGGTGCCACTTGCAAGCGTAACGGTTGGTGGCACGATGTCCATAGTTATCATCAGTGAGACGGTGCTGGATGTTACGCCGGCCGCTACCTGAAAGGCAGTGATTTCCCAGTCGCCGTCAAAGAGGTCTTCAGGATTACTGAAATAGCAGTCACTCTCCCCGTCAAAGTTGGCGCTGAATTCGCCCCTGAATTCGCAACTGCCGTCTAAACCTGAAGGGGGGTCTCCGTCCTGGTCTGCGCCATATTTCACAGAAGCGGTAGCGGCGTTTGCCGTTATCGTTTTTCTCATGTGAATCACGTTGTCGGGAGCGGGACCAACGGCCAGAATAGTGACACTCGCACCAGTCACAAGGTTGCCGAGGTTGAATATCGGTCTGCCAACATTGGTGATGTTGTCGGTGGTGACGCCGCCATTTGTGCCATCGTCCAGCGCGATGGTCGGCGTCGGCGTGGTGGGCATTGCCGTGTTGGCGTTGATGGTGCCGGTGGCCGTGCCGAGTTCCGCCATCTCATTGCCGGAATCAATCAGCAAGGTAAAGGTTTCGGCACCCTCGGTCTCGGTGTCAACCAGAGTGGTTACGGTGACGGTGAGGCTCGTCGTGCCGGCCGCCACATTTATATCGCGTGAGACGCGGTGGGCTGCTATAAGGTCCTCCGCCGATGCATTGGTGCCAAAGCCGGGTCTAACCATAAACACATCACCCCGAGAGGCTTGCTCCGGCCAGGTCACGATGAACAGCAAATCATCACCTTCATTGGCGCTGGCGTCGGCGATGTTGACTACCGGGATATCATCGTCGATGACATTGACGGTGGCGGTGGTGGCGCCGGCGGCCATGCTGAGGAGGTATTGGTCGTCGGGCGACATAACAATGTCGGCGGTGACGCTGCCGTTTGCTTCATCTGTCTTGTCGTTGACTATCTGCACGCTGAAGGTGGTGGTGGTTTCGCCGTCACTAATAGTCACTGCGCTCGGCGCGGGGGCGGTGATGTAATCGCCCGCACCGTCATCCACAGTCACGCTCACTGACAGGTCGCTGCCGCTCGGCGCGGGGGCGGCGGTGATGACGAAGGTGGCGTAGGTGTCATCGGCTTCCTTTACTTCCGTTACACCACCATCTGCGGCGATGCTCACAACCGGCTGGATGACCATGATGATATCGTCATCGTTGATGGTGCCGGTGGCAGTCAGGCTGGTGTTGCCTGCGCCGAAGACATCGGGTGGCATTGGCTCGGTCAGCACCATGCTCATGGTTTCCGCTCCTTCACCAGCATCCGTGTCATTGGTGACGGTCACCGAGATGGTCATCACGGAATCGCCCGGGTTAAAGGTAAGCATGCCCATCACGGCGGCGGTGTAGTCGGTGCCTGCGGTGGCCGAGGCGGGGGTGGCGTCCGATGTGTCGTAGCGAAGCGTGACGCTGGCGAAGGAGGCCGGGGTCAGCGTAACGACG